>JAZDPP010000089.1:0-125477 GCA_043797445.1 Pseudomonadota bacterium | reverse complement strand
GCTACGACGGCAACAACAACCGGACCGTTTATACCGATCCGGCAAACCGGAGCACCCGGTATGCCTACGATGCGTTCAATCGCCTGGTTCAGGTGACGGATGCACAAACCGGCGTGACCCGCTACGGCTACGATCGAAACGGGAATCTCATCTCGCTGACCGATGCCAACGGGAATGAAACCGGTTTCCGGTACGATGATTTTGGACGGCTTCTCTCCCAAAGCGCGCCGGACACGGGCACAACGCTTTACAGTTTTGACGCGGCCAGCAATCTGGTGGAAAAGATGGATGCAAGGGGCCTTGTCACAAGCTGCGAGTACGATGCCGAAAACCGCCTCACGGCCATGCGCTTCGGTGATCCATCGCGGGACATCGTTTACACCTACGATGAGGGCCCCATTCCATGGGGTCGGACCAAGCAAGAAGCGCCATTGGCGGGGGTTTAGATTCAAAACCGGGCCGTTTTTGGCCTTTATATTGATGTTTTGGGGTTCGTAAAGAGCGTTTTAAGAAATCATCCGGCAAGCCCTTGCAAATGTAACAGAATAGACGGCGGCCGATTTTTTTTCTTTAACCGCCAGTTTTTCTATTTTTTTCTCAAGAAGTCATCGGGTTCGATCCCGGCCTGTTTAAGGATGGCCCGCAGGGTGCCTTCAGGGATGGTTGGCGATGGTGGTATAGCGGTTGCTTTGCTCGTTGTACCAGATCCCATGGCTTCCGGCCGCCTGGCGGCCAAAAACAAAACCAAACGCTTTGAGCCGTTGGGTGATTTGCCGATAGGTAAAACCGGAGAGCCGTCCCATGTCAGGCGTTAACAATCAATGGATAGTCAAATGAATTGGCGATAGCGGAAAGGCTGATGCCGCCAGGTTGTTGATTTGCTCAAGTCGGCACTCAGCGAATTTTTTGTTCCCCCTGTCGAATTGAGCTTTTTGCCGAAATATACATCAAATGTATATTAATGACATTAAAATAGTTTTTCATATAACTTCAAATTTTTTCTTGACACAAGACGGCCCGGAATTTGCGAAGAAAAAGGGGCCAACAACTATTGACCTGCCGTAAACAAAACTGCGATCCGCTTCCGCCGCTTCACCTGACTTCCAACTCGAAACTCTCCGAGTGGCTGTTGAATTCGGGAGCATACATGCACTGGACGCCGGCGATGCCGGTCTGATATTTGCCTTTGAGCTGGATACGAGTCGGGTATTCGAACACGTAAACCCCCTTCGGCAGGTAATCGATGAAAAAATGGCTCGCCGTGTCGCGTGTGCTCTCGTAATACGCGAGACCGTCCTGATACTTGTAACGGCTCAGCACGGTAACCGGCTCCGTCCCGCTGCCCCGCTGGTCTTTGAGGTGGATGTATTCCATGTCGCGATCCACACGCAACTCCACGCGCACCACCAGCTCATCACCCACCGCCAGCGGGCCGGTCACGGGCTTGAGCACCTGCCCTTTCTTCGTCGTGTCCTTGATAAAGAGCGTCTTTTTCAGCCTCAGCGGCGTGCCCTCATACGGTGTCACCTTCGTCATGTCCTCCAGATACTGCCAGTGAAGGCTGCCCCAGCTGACGCCCTCATCCACCTTCTTCACCGTGACATGCCCCAACTCGGGCTTGATTTCACCTCGCACGAATTTCTTCTCGTAAAAACCCGTACCCGCCTCGACGTTCCCGGGCGTGACGGTCTTGCCACCGAGTGAAACTTCCACCAGCGCGTCGCTCGTCAGCGGGTTCGTGCCCGTGCCGCGCAGCAGCAGCGCATAAATGGCATCGGCCGTCGCTTTCGTCGTCTTCCAATCCTGCGTCTGCTTCTGTTTCAGCAGCCAGACCCGGCAATCCTCGACGGCCTGACGATCGCCCATCACCTCGTCGAACGCCTCGATCATCATTGCCTGCGTCTCAATCGGCGCACGAAACCACCACCAGCTCAGCTCCAGGTCGCGCCAGAACATGCCGAGTTCTTCATTCGACACGCTGCGTTCCTTCATGGATTTCATGATGTCCGCCGGTGTCGTGTCATCCGTCAGGGCGAACGCCTCGCTCCCGTTGAAGCGCTTCACCGCAATTGCCAGATGTGCCTGCGACTGGCGGGAATTCATCTTCAGCCAGAATTTTCTCGACTGTCGCAGGAAATAGTTCACCGCTTCCGTGTGATTGTCTTGAACCGCCTGATCCTTGAGGAAGAAACTCCGTCCATACAAATACAGAGCGTCCGTCGATCCCGGCACATACGTCTCCTTTTCGATGATGCCGCGGTAATGCGCGTCCATCCACGCGTCGAGCGCAGTCAGCGATTTTTTCGCGGACGAGATGTCCAGGTCCACCCCCAGATGCCGCAACCTCCCGAACCCCGTCGTGATGTAGAGCGTGATGTAATCGCTCGGCGGCCCGCCGGGAAACCATGGCCAGCGCCCGTCGCCAAGCTGCATCTCGGAAAGCTTTCCTAACCCGCGCGCCGTTTCGTCGTCCAAGCGATTGGCATCGAACAATATCCCGACGTTGCGCCGCGCCTGGCTCTCGCTCATCGCCTGCCGATACCACGGTGTTTCCTCCAGCATCACCTGCTTGAGTTCCTGATTTTTCTCCATCGGCGAATCGAGCGCGGGCGTTGCCTTCCACAGCTCGAAGATGCGGCGGATTTTCGGGTCGCTGTCGCCTATGTGGCGGGCGAGCGCATTGGCGTATAGGCGGTTGAACGTTTGCTCGCTGCACTCGTACGGATATTCCATCAAATACGGCAAGGCCATCACCGCATACCACGCGGGCTGCGATACCATTTGCACCGTGAGGTTTTCATGGCGCAGCGTCTTCGATCCACCCGATTCGAGGAGCTTCGTGAACTCGAATTTCTTCGTCTGTTTCCCGCGAATCGGCAAGGGCAAGGATTCCGTTACGAGAATGCGCCGACTCAACACGGGCAGAATGCCTTCCTCGCCGTCCGACAATTTCGCCGTCGCGCCGACGGCTTTGTAGGTGAGAAAATCCATTCCATCGGGAATGGCAATGCGCCACGAGTAGGTGCGGGCTTCCCTGGGCGGAATGTCGAAGTCCCGTTCCCGGTCTCCTCCTTTTTCTCCTGCAATCCCCTCCCCTTTTTCGTCAGCGCTGTCACCGAAGATGGCTTTGTTATCCAGCGCCACATCCATCGATTTTAGCGTCCGCGTATCGGCAAACGTGAGCGTCACCTTGCCCGTCTGTCGCTCGGTGCTTTGGTTTGAAACCTTCACCGTAAACTCGATCCTGTCCCCCTCACGCACAAAGCGCGGCGGGTTCGGCTCGACCATGAGTTCCTTGGCGGTGACGGTTTTATCGGTGATGAAACCGCTGCGCAACGCCTTGTCGTGCGCAAAGCCGAGGAAGTTCCATTCGGTCAACGCCTCGGGAATCGTAAATTCCATCTTCACCACGCCGTCCTCGCCGGAAATCAGGTGCGGAAAGAAAAACGCCGTCTCGTTCAGGTTCTTGCGGCCCGTGACCTTGCCGAGATCGGGCCCGGGCGGTGAAGCATCAGGTTCACCCGCGGCGCTATTTTTATCCTTCGCCTCCTTCCGCTCGGAACGTGCTGTATCTTTGCGGCTTTCGTCTTTCTCCATAGCGACGAATTGCCCATCCTCATCGGCGCCGCCTAACCGCATCGGCGCGGCGGAAGGCGCGAGAGCACGAGGCGCGCCATCGAATCCCTTTCCACCGGAAACCCCATACCCCCACTGATTCGCGATGATTTCCCGCGGGAACGCGCGATATCGCCAGTCGTATCCCCGTGACTCGCTCGGCCACCCGCCAAGGAGGTGCTGGAACTGGAGAGCGGAATTCTGAAACTGCGGATACACGTGCTGGACTTCGCGCCGGAACACGCCGAATTGCTGCATCCAGTTGTGCGGCAAATACGAGTCGAGCGAGGCATCGTAAAGCCCCGCCGCCATTTCAGCGACGCTCTTCTTCGCGTCGGGGCCCGTCACGACGGCCGTCCATGTTTCCTTCCGGCCGGGGCCGAGCCTGGACGTGAAATGCTCCCATTTGACGGTGAGCCGTTTGTTCGACCACGGCACGTCCACGACGCGGTTCTCCAGGTATGCGCGGTTCTCGCGGACGAAAGTAACGCGCACGGTAAACCCGCCGCGCATGTCTTCGCTCACTACCTGCTCGATGGCTTCCTGCGTGCGGTCAGCCGCCGTCCACCACGCGCGCAGCAGTTTGCCGCGACACTCCACCTCCACGAACGCCCGTCCCTTGTCGTAGCCCGTGCCCCAGAGCGCGAGGAACGATTCGCCGGGCTCCAGCGACCATTTCGGCGCGGAAAAATAGGTGGGGAGCTTGACGGTGTATTGCCGCGCTTTCGTGTCTACGACCTGAATATTCAGCCGCGCGGTGACGACTTTGCCAAAGGGGTCTTTCGTCTCAAGCATCGCGCGATAAATGCCCGCGTTCAGCGGCACGTCGAGTCTGGTGTTGCCTTTTCCGTCGGTCTCGAACGCTATCTCGCTTACGACTTGGCCGATTTCCCACGAGTTCGGGTTGGACGGGTCGGGTTTCGGTTCCGGGCGCACGCCTCGGGGATCGTTCCCGAAAGGACGACTGGCGGTAAGTTCCGCCCGCTGGACTTTATCGGGCTGTTTCAACCGATAAATCCTGACCGTGCCGTGAGCCGACAGCCCCTCGCCGTCGTGCGTCGCGGTTCTGACATTCACCTCGACGGGTTTCTCTGTCGTCTGCCATTCGCCGACGCCGAGAGTCGCGGCCAACGCGGTGTAAGCGACACGCAGGGCTCGTTGTCCCGCGCGCGTCTCGCCGTTCGTATCCGTCACGTCGGCGTAACAAGTGTACAGGAAAACCGGCTCGTCCTTCCCGGAAATGGAAAGATCGGGCAAGGCGGTGAATTTGACAGTGAACGAACCGTCGGTTTCCGTGACCGCGCTGCCGTGGGCGATGGCCTGGCTCTCAGAGCGGCCTCCGCCGAAATACCCTTGGCTCCACCAGCACCACGGCGGGAACCGGACCTGGCGCATGATCCGCCATTTGACTTTCGCGCCGCCGATGGCCGCCCCCGTGTATGCGGTGGCTTTGCCCGTGAGGACCACTTCGCCGTTGAGCATGGCCGCCTCCTTCGGCACAGCGAGTTCCACTTGGAACTTCGGTCGCTTGTATTCCTCGACGCTGACGTGTGCGGCGCCATTCGGCCCTTGCGCGGTAAGGGTCATGCGCCCGGTGACTCGATCGCGCGGCGCGGTAAATACGCCGTTGAACGCGCCGTAATCGTTGCACTTGTGGGTGCGCTTCTCGATCTCCTGGTTATTCGAATCGGCGAAGATGACAGTCACGCTCTGGCCGGCGAGGGTCTCATAGGTTGCCTTGTCCTGGTCGAAGCGAATGCAGATGCCTTTATAATTGATGGTCTGACCGGGCCGATAAAGCGAGCGATCCGTGAAGAAGACCGTCTGCTGTCCCTTGCCTTCGGGCGAAGAGCGTCCCGCCATCGAAAATTCAGTGGCCGTGGAAAGTTGATGACCGCCGGATTCGACGAGAAGCACGCTCACGCGATTGTCGGCAGTACGTTCGAACTTGAAGAGGCCGTTCCCGTCGGTCTTCACCTGTTCTCCCGGTTTGAACCCGCCTTCCCGGTCACGGGCCAAAATGCGAACGTTCGCGCCTGCGACCGGCTCGCCCGTGAGCGCCTTGAGCACGAAACCTTCCATCGACCCCTCGTATTGGCGCCGTCGCATTACCAATGCAAGGTCACTCACCCATAACGACGCGACGGACACCGGGTGGTTGTTTCCGTCAAACGACGGTTCATGACTCGAAACGATGAAGTAGAAACCGGGCTTGAGGTCTTTCGGCGCCGGCAGCTTTTCCACGCGCTCCTTAAAGTCGGTGGTAGCGGGCAGATCGGCGCTCCATTCAAGAGCCGGTTTCCTGCCGAGCAATTCTTTGCGCTGATGGTCATCAAAGCCGGAATACAAATTCCCGCCGCGGGATTTCATGACCGTCTCGAAGTCATACGACACGGCGCGAAAGAAAACTTTCGTTATGTTGCGGTAGGTGACGGCAAGGGTCGGCAGCGGGTCGTTCCACACGCGCTCGGTCCGGATGGTGGCGGACTTGGCCTCGATCCCCTGGATGATGTTGAAGCACATCACGCCACCGGCGCTCTTCGGGAACGCGTTCAGTCCGGCCTGCGCCAGGTTGCGTGCCGCAACCCATTCCCGCTCGCCCTGCAACACTTGCGCCCCGTAGGCCAGCGCGCGAGCAGAAACCTCATGCCCCCCCCACTCGTCCACGAACTTTTCCAGCGCCGCTTTGTAGCGCTCGTTCTTGTCATCGCCGAGCGCCCGGTTGTAACCGAAGTTCAGCCGCCACAGGTCGGCATCGATGAACGCGGCAGGGTCCTTGTCGTCTTTGTGAAACGTTAGCAGATGTTGATAGAGACGGATCGCCTTCAGCGTCGGCGACTCGGTGTCGGTGGTTTGCGGCCGCCATTCCACAAATTCCGTGACCGGCCCGAAAATCGGGCTGTCCGTGGTAAGTGCAAACTCGTCCTCGGCCTTGGCCCCCCCCTGCTCTGCCGCGCTGTAGAATTCCAGTGCGTTGTGCGCGAGGAAATCAAACAGGGTCGGACGGTAGATGTCGGGTGCGGTGCCTTCTTCGAGCAAGTCGCTGTAGGCGGTGATGGGGGTTATTTTAAGCGTCTTTTCATAAAAAAGCGCTTGGGTGAATTGCTTGTCGATTTCCGAAAGAATGCGCGGCAAATCCCAAGTGGTAAACTCCTCGCCCGGCTGCCCGGCGGTCTGCGTCCGCTGCATGAACCGCCAGCGGTTGTGCTGGAAATAGTGCCAATACCAGTTTGCGAGAATGGCTTCCATCATCGGCTTCATTTCCTCGGGTGCCTTGGCGATTTCCGCCCGCAGACGGATTATTTTTTCCTCGGGCCTGTTCCCTTGAATATCGCCTTCGAAGGCAATCTTCATGCCGATGGCTTTTATCGCCTCACCGCAGGCGTTGTCCTTCATTGCGCCTGCGATGATGGGCTCGATTTCCTCGATCGCGGTCTTCGACAGACCTTTGTCGATAGCCTCCCGCACCTTTTCCCATTGTTCGTCGCGCGGCCCGGCCGATGCCGTGGCAGGGATGAATGCTGATAAAATCATAAGAACAGCTATGATTTTTTTCACTCCATGGCTCCCTTAATTATCGATACGTCGGGTTGACAAGAGGCAGACCGACTCGGTTTTCAAAACCGAGCCGGTCTTTCGAGATGGCTACAAACGGTATTTCGGCAATATCCAAATCCGACCTTCTCCCCCATAGCCCTTATGCCGGACCTTCTCCTCTGATTGTCAGCAGGGGGATGGGACTGCGGCGAAACATTTTCTGTGCGCAGGAACCGATGATGGTATCGGCCAGATTCGATCTTCCCTTGGTCGCCATGACCAGTATATCCGGTTTTTCTTCTTCAATTGCCTTCAGCAACTCTTCAAACGGCACTCCCATTCGAAACAGCGATGTGACGGCCCCATCTCCGATACCGGCGGCTTTAATCAGCTCATCCAGTTGATTCTGACGATTTTTTTCATTTTGCTCAATATACTTTTCATATAAAAACGCCGGGAACTCATGGGAAACTTTCTTGATAATATATAAATCTCTCTCATTGGCAACGTTGACCAACAGCAATTCGGCTTGAAGATCTGCCGCCAGTTTTGCCGCATATTGCAGCGACGGCAAGGAATAAACTGAAAAATCGATCGCCACCATAATTTTTTTAATGGGTTTCATCTGGTTCTCCTCTCCGTGACAAATGCGTTACCATGACGGGTCCGGTTGAAATCACGCCCGAATCGCCGCATGGAAACATGGTGTTATGAAATGGCCACCCGCTTATTGCGGGTGCAAAAAAATGCATCTGTCAAAACTGCAAGCAAAAGTCATTCCATCCCACAATACCGGAACAACCCATTTAATACCTCATGGTTATCCAAAATATTCGCCTGAGATTATCGCGAATACCGCTGCGTTGCATTTATCATGATGGCAAAAATCATGACAGGGAAAAACATGGGGGCAGAGATCCCGTGCGGTGGGTGGGATTGTCAACGACGTCTCGGGTTCTCGATATAAATTTTCACCGGCTATTGTCAGGCTCGGTTACCTATGTTAGGTTGCTGTTCATAAGCGTATCGGGTTGCCGCCAGGCTCCCCACGAATAACGCATGAGATGCAAAAGCCTTTGAGGGCTAAGACACTGAAAATCCCGACCATATGACCATGGATGCAAGCGAATGAATCCGGTCTTCCCACTCACGGCGCTTTTTCCTTCATCCTTCAAGGAGTCTGATTAATGAAAATCAACACCGCAAAATTGATCTATTTTTCCCCGACTCGAACAACGCGAAAAATACTGGAAGGCATTGCAAGGGGAATAGCCGTGGAAAACATCGAGCATCTCGATTTGACACCCCCCACCGCCGAAACCGGCACGCTGGGAATCGTTGAAGCCGACCTTGTCATCATGGGGGTCCCCGTTTATACCGGAAGGGTGGCGAAAACCGCCGTCAACCGGCTCGGAAGACTTCAAACAGGCAAAAAAACACCCGCTGTCCTGGTGGCTGTGTATGGCAACCGGGCCTTTGAAGATGCGCTGATGGAGCTAAAAAGCATCGCCGAAGCAACCGGTTTTGCGCCGGTAGCAGCCGGTGCTTTTATCGGAGAACATTCATTTGCCGATGATACCACCCCCATTGCATGCGGGCGACCGGACGAGAAAGATCTTGAAGAGGCAAGCGCCTTCGGACGATTGATTCGAAATAAAATAAAGAGGATGGAGGGGCCGGGGGCATTCCTCCCGCTGCAAGTGCCGGGGAATTTTCCATACCGGGAAAGAACCGTGCTTCCCGCAGGCTCCCCAATGACCCGGGAGGCTCTTTGCACCCTATGCGGCACCTGCGCCGACGGGTGCCCCACGGGCGCCATCACCCTCGGCGATTCGGTCTTAACGGATGCAACTGCCTGTATTTACTGCTGCGCCTGCGTAAAAAACTGCCCGGCAAAAGCCCGGGTAATGGCTATGCCGGTCATAAATGGCATCGCTGCCAAGTTGAGCAAAAGTTGCTCGGAGAGAAAGATTCCCGAATTTTTTCTTTAGCCCCCGGCTACTGACGCCGGAGGGTCGAATGCGGGCTGTTCAGCAGGAACCTATTGCCGAGAGCATCGCATCACGAGGAGAGAGTATGAGCAAGAAACAGTCACATCCATCCTGTGCCGAGTGCGGCGTGGAGGATTCCCTCAGAATTTGCAGAGCCGACGGGGGAAGCGCTTCAAAGGGATGCCCGACCTTAAAGGGCAAAGATATTCTATCGGCAGCCAACAAGGAGTACGATGATCCGGATGTCCGGCATTTTGCGCATCAGGCGTCACTTCAGGAAGCGCAATGCTATGCCAATCGGCATGTGCAGCCCTATGTCATGCAACCCTCTAAAACCCGGATAGTCGAAATTTGCGAGTTCGCGGAAAAAATGAGTTACAAGAGGCTCGGACTTGCCTTTTGCGCCGGGCTGGCAAAAGAGGCCGCCATTGTGGGAGACCTTCTGCTGAATCGGGGCTTTGAAGTCGTCTCCGTCATTTGTAAGGCGGGCCGAAGCCCCAAAACACTTCTCGGGCTGGAAAAGGAGCAAACGATCTATCATGACGAGAACGAATCCATGTGTAATCCGATTTTTCAGGCAAAATTACTGAACCATGAGAAAACGGAATTCAATATCCTGCTCGGGCTGTGTGTCGGACATGATTCTCTTTTTTTCAGGTATGCGGAGGCGCCGGTAACGGTATTGGCCGTTAAGGACCGCGTTACGGGGCATAACCCGCTGGCCGCGATATACCTTTCGGATTCCTATTTTCGAAAGATAAAGAACCCGGAATTGTGCTGACAGGGTTCTGAGCAAGGGGAGCCGTTGCACGGCCTTGAGCTGGGATGCCATCGGCTAGCCAATAACATCCAAACGGGATAGGACTTCAACTGCGACGGCACACTTCACAATTGGATTAACAAGAGGCTGCTTGCACAATTATGGAATCGGAAATAAGCAATACCCGTCGCTCAAAAGGGCTATCGCCACCGCCTTACCGATACCGGACCCCGCGCCGATCACTACGGCGTTCTTGCTGTGTTTCATCTTCAATGCCTTCGCCATCAGATAATTCCCAAGGAAGAAAGTCTTTTGATTTCCCCATCGGTCAACCCCGCTTCCTCTCTGTAAACCGAAGCGTTGTGCTCACCCACGGCCGGCGCCGTCCGATTGAGCCGGGGATGCGAACCGGAGAGTATAAAGGGCAACCGCATTGAAAAATCGTAATCCCCTTCCCCTTCCGTTTTTTGGAAAAAGCCGCGATCCGAAAGCTGCGGGCAGGCGAGTATCTCATCGGGCCGCTGAACCGGTCCCCAGGCAAACCGCATGAGTTGCCCCAACTCGAAGAGCTCGTTTCGTGAAAATTTCCGGGTCCATTTCCCTAAAATATCGAGAAGGTGTTCCCTGTGAACAAGACGGTATGCGGCATCTTTCCAGCAGTCTTCGGTTAAGTCCGCTGCGAGGCCATCCCGATCCATGAGTTCCAGCAGGGTCTCCCAGTTTTCGAAAACCGTCATCTGAATATGGCCATCCCGGCAGGGAAGCATCTCGAAAAGGTGATTCCAGTGACCGCCGCCTTCCCGTTTGGGAATTATGTTTTCCGAGAAATACCGGACCATGACATGCTCCAGGGTGGCACTCACCGCCTCGTGAAGGGAAAGGGTGAGATGCGCCCCTTTTCCGGTCCGGTTTTTCTTTTTAAGCGCCATCAGGATCGCGCAGACGGCGAAAAGGCAGGCCGCATTATAGGTCTGATTTCCATAAAGCCTTAGGGGCGCGCCGCCCGGCTTTCCGGTCACCGCCATATGTCCGCCGGTGGCCGAGGCTACCAGATCGGAGCTTTTGTAAGATTGATTCGGCCCCGGGTTACCGGAATCGCTCAGCGTGGCTTGAATAAGACCTGGATTTCCTTCCGTGAGACGATCATATCCCAGACCCAGCCCCTCCAGATAACCCGGCGGATAGGTCTCGACCAAGACGTGTTGTGATTTTAACAGTTGCAGAAATATCAGGCGCCCCTCTTCATGCGCGAGATTCAGCGTCACCCCCCGCTTATTCCGGTTGTAATGACTGAAGGCCGGATTTATTTCCCGCGCCTCGCCACCCCGGTCCCCTTCCGCCCGGCGCCACCGGGCCGGATCCCCGCCGGGTGATTCCACTTTGATTACCCGCGCCCCCAGATCGGCCAAAAGACGCGAAGAAAAGCTTCCCCTGATATCCGCAAGATCCAAAACCCGCAGATGCTTCAAAAGATGCCCGCCTTCGGGCGGCCCGTCGCCTCGGCCATCGCGGTTACCGGGTTTCATTCAGGAATTCTCTCATGACTCGTTCATATTCTTCCACCATCCGATGGATCACCCCGGCGGCCGTCGGAATATCATGCACCAGGCCCGCGGAGCTGCCGGCGTAAGCCTCTCCCGCTTCGAGAGCTCCATTAAGCTGAGCTTTTCTTGCTCGCCGGAACCCGATAAACGCCCTGACGGTCTCGGCTGATGCGCCGGAGGCTTCCAACTCCTTCAGCTTTCGGGTAAGGTCACCGTTTAAACTTCGAGCGGGGCCAATCTTCCGTGAGGCGATAGCCGTATCCGCGTCTTTTGCCAGAAGGATAGCCTCCTTGTACCGGGGGTGAGCCGGATTCTCCGTAACGGCGACAAACCGCGTTCCCATTTGAATCCCCTCGGCGCCCAGGGCCGTGGCCGCCACCCAGCCCCGTCCGTCCGCGATTCCTCCCGCCGCCACCACCGGTAAGGATACGGCATCCACGACCTGAGGCAGCAACAAAACAGCGGGATTTCATGAACCCCCACATGCCCGCCCGCTTCGCACCCTTCGGCGATGATACCATCCACGCCGCACCGTTCCGCCTTCACGGCCTGCGCCACGGAACCGGCCACATGGAACACCCGGCTCCCTTCACTGTGGATCCAATCGGAATAGAGGCCCGGGTCACCCGAAGCGGTGATGACAATCCCGATTTTTTCCCTTAGCGCCACATCAAGGAGAAGCCCCGCCTCCCGCAAATCCAGCGGGATATTCACGCCGAAGGGGTTTCTCGTCAGGGCTTTTGCCTTCCGGATCTCTTTTTCGAAATGGGCGACCGGGTCCCCGTTTTCATCCATGCCGGCAAAAGGACTCACCACTCCCAGGCCCTTCGCATTTGAAACCGCTGAAGCGAGCCTCGCGTCGGCGAGCCACAGCATCCCTCCCTGGATAAGGGGGTATTCAATATTCAGCAATTTGCTGATTCGCGTTCGCTTCATGCCCCCCCTCATCAGTCCGAGGAAGGAAGCGGGTCCCCTTCCACCCCGGGTTACGATAAATTCAGCACCGCATTTTTTGCATATATATCTCTTTCCCGCTTGATTTGCCATCTTTCTATCTCCTTTGATCCGGCTGTACCGAAAGTTTTTAGTGCCTTATGGATTATTTTCTTGTTTTTTTAACAAGAAAATAATCCATAAGGCACTTATCCCGTCACGGGGTTAGCTATTGCAATCGCAGATATTTTTTTATAAAAAACGAGTTGTTATCTTTCGTGCTCACAGATAGCTTTCGAAAATCAATGAATATTGTTACATCGTTGCCGGAGTGACGCCATTGTATGACCGGAGTGACACCATTGTATGAAAGATCCCGCCATCAGTTTCATGTCCGTGTTGCTTCTTCTGGGTTCGGCTCAGGGGGTGTTTCTCTTTTTCGCGCTCCTGCGCCTCCAAAAGGGCAATCATTCGGCAAATAAATGGCTTGCCGGCCTGCTTCTCATATTATCGTTCAGTCTCATTGACGGCTTTATGACGGAGACCCGCTATTTTCTCCGTTTTCCGCAGACGATCGGTATCGAGTGGCCGACAAATTTCGCCTATTGTCCGCTGATTTATCTATATGTACGAGCACTTATTGATTTGAGGGGACCGGCTTTTCAATGGAGACAGCTGCTCCATTTTATTCCGGTTATCGTATTATATATCTACCTGATTCCCCTTTTTGCCTTGAGCCCCGGCCGGAAAGCCCTCTGGTGGGCGGAATCCAACAATTCGACGATAGTGAACCCTGCGTATCAGATTGATCCGATGATCGTGCTGATTGTCGTACAACTGGCTGTCTACCTGTTCGTTTCTCTTCACGTGCTTGCAAGGCATGCATCGAGAATAAAGGAAAATTTCTCCGCGCTGGAGGCCGTCAGCCTTTCATGGCTTCGGAATCTGATCATCGCCTTTTTCGTTCTGTGGGTGATGTATGCATTTACATTCATGTTTTCAGGATTCTTCGGGGTATATGACGAGGCCGAGTATCTGATTCACCTGATGGTGGCGTCCGCTATTTATGTAATGGGATTCAAAGGGCTTGCGCAACCGGAGATTTTCTCCGCGCTGAGAACCGTTGCCCCGTCGGAGGAAGATGCGGTGCCCCTTCCGATCGAGGAACGGCTCCTTGTCTCCCCCCTGGCCGGCCGGCTTTCAATCCTCGGAATCGGAATGGAAGCCGGGTTCAGTTCCAAATCGGCATTCTACACCGCATTTAAAAAACAGACCGGAATGCCCCCCTCGAAGTTTATAGCGCAAAGCCGGAGTCCGGAGGATATCGCCCAACCATTGCATTGCCGGCACTAGCCTGCGGACTGCCGCCCTTCTTTCAGGAATCCCTTCATTTTAAAAAAAAGATGTCCTTTCCTATAGGCAAGGACGACAGGACCCAAAAGAACGGTTAGTATTTTCTCCGGAAATGAACAATCGTGGGCCATATCACGTCAGTTGGCTGTCAACGAAAAGGGGAAAATTAAACGGAGTGGAAGAGCGCTTCCGCGGACTGGGCAGGTGGGGGATCGTCACAACGGCCAAGGATTTATATCTTTTTCTTCGAACAAATGAATGATAAAACGAGGGCGCAAGTCTGCTGGGGGGAGAGATATCTTAATGGAGAAAAAACTCGTTCTTTTGATTATTTCGGTCTCTCTGGTATCGGCCTGCGCAAGCCTGCCGGGGAAGAAAGACGTCGCGCTGGGTAAGATCAGAATTGAATATGCCCTGAAGGGGACCGGCGGCCCGGCGGTTGTGTTCGAAGCCGGGCTGGGCGGGGGGATGGATACCTGGGCGCCGGTGTTCGAGACGGTGTCGACGTTCACAACGGCCTTCGCCTACGACCGCCGCGGGTACGGGGAGAGCGGGAAACGCCTCGACGCACCGAAGACGTCGGCAGGTGGCGAACTGGCGAAAACCGTGGGGGAAACGGCACTGGATGCCGTTCTCCCCGGGGCCTCCCTGGTGGCGGCCATCGGTATGATGGCATCCCGGAGCACGGAGGATTCCGCTTCCGGAACCGGCGCCGATGTGGTCGCGGATCTGCACGAAACATTGGAGACATCTGGGATCGCCCCTCCTTATATATTGGTAGGGCATTCTCTGGGCGGGCTGTATGTTTCGCTCTTTGCCAGGCTTTACCCGGAGGAGGTGGCGGGGGGTGTCCTGGTGGATTCCATGCACCCGGAACAGATCGAGCGGTGCAAGGAATATCTGCCCGCTAAAGAATGCGATCCGGAATGCTATCCTTGGTGGGTCAAAATTCTCATCAAGATGACGCCGGGCGTCATCCGGGCGGAAATGGCCGGCATGCCCGAAACCGGACGCCAGATTCGGGCGGCCGGTCCTTTACCGGCCGTTCCATTTACGGTGATCAGCCACGGCAAGCCTCCGGCGGATAAATCCGACAGGGAGCGGATGTGGGCTGCGCTGCAGCAGGAACTGGCGGATGAATCGCCTCTCAATACCCATGTGATCGCCCGGAAAAGCGGGCATAACATCCAGAGCGATCAACCCGATCTGGTGATCGAGGTGATCCGGGACATGGTGATGCAGGCCCGAAACAGCACCCTTTCGCGGGAATGATCGCACCGGAAGCCGACACTTCGGTTCATATGCGCAGATCTGCCTTATCATCGGCGTTTCTTCCGCCGTTTTCCTGAACCCCGAAATCATCCCGGAGCTGGCCAAAATCCATATCGACTTCAAGCTGCCGGTTTTCAGCCTTCCCATGATTACGCGGAATGATCTTGTCACGGGAATGAAGGACTGGCAGTTGCTTTCTTCACAATGTTGCTGATATGGTGGCTGAAAGACTGTGGCAAGCAAGCTTGCGAGGCAAAGCGCGCGATTATCGATGGGAGCCCACGCAGCCCCAATGCCGTTTAATGGCTGAAGGTTCTGAAAGAAAGCCAGCAGGCTGTTTCTACCGCAGCATTACAATCCGGCCGTTGTGCAAAGCGATAAACCTCATGCCTTTTGTGGTAAATGCAGTACCCAGCTCAAGAAACATTAGACACTTTGAATTATTTTGTCCAATGCTAAAAAGGCCCTCCAGCACTGGAGCGGCTTTACAGGCTTTCAACAACCCTAAACATTGGACAAAATGATGGGCGATTAAAAACATTTTTTTACAGCCGAAATTGAAATATTTATGGTTGCCACACTCCAAGGTTCGCCGGAAATAGCGCTGGTGAAACACTCTGGCTTGCGTGAACCAGGGGCAAACCAAGTTGAAATTACCACCTGGAACTGATCTCCCACGGTAACTGAAAACGGCAACAGAAAAATTGACAGGCAAGGTCAGGCCCGGTTATGGTGAACCATATCGAATACAGTGTGGCGTTTTTAAGTGGTGCCGGAATGGTGATGGTTTTGAAACCGGAGATGCCGTTTATGACCAGAGAACAAAAAATTAGCCAGAATTTAAAGGCCGTTGAAAACGCCATTGCCCAACAGCGCCTTGAGGGGTTGGAAGTCCCTCAAGACGTTGTCAATGAAATGAATCGGGCAGCTAGAGGCGAGATCGAAATCGAAGAAGGCATCCGCAACACAGTCCGCAGGTTTACGCATGGCAAAGTACGAGGGCCAAGACCATTACTTTGATCCTGAAAGCGGTGTTCTCAAGAACAAGCTCGGCATCGGGAACGAGGACGAGCTGAACAGCGCCGAGGCATCTTTGGTGGCGTGGCGAAGTTTTCAGCTTTTCCAAAGCCCCATACAGGGGGGCTTTAACCTTGACCACTTGAAAGCAATTCATAGGCATCTGTTTCAGGATGTGTATGAATGGGCGGGCGAACTTCGAGACATCGACCTTGCCAAAGGCAAAAGCTATTTTGCTAACCACAAACACATCGAAAAAGCGGCTCAACCTATTTTTAAAAAGCTGGCTGAAGAAGGCTATCTGAAAGGAACGGCGCTTGCGGCGTTCAGTGAACGTGCCGCGTATTATCTTGGCGAGATCAACGCGCTGCACCCGTTTCGTGAAGGGAACGGCAGGGCGCAACGCGAATTTATCAATCATTTGGCTTACGCGAAAGACTGTTTCCTTGAATGGAAGAGCATAAGCGCGGAGGATATGATCCGAGCCTCTGAGGAATCCTTTCATCATGGAGACAATGCAAAATTTACCGCGTTCATTCGTGATAATTTGAAGCGGCTACCCGTTGGCTCAGATGAAACGACCCCATCCAAGAAAAGAAAACCACATCCCGCGCCGTAGAGATTGGTCTTTACAATTTTCACCGAAGTTGGTGGCTATTGCCTTAAAATTGGACAAAATGAAAAGGGGAAAAAAATTTCTGATGAGCAAATGTCTTCTCTCGCTGAAAAACTCGAGAGACACAAGATTTTTCCTGACTGGAACTACACATTGTCGGCTTAAAATGTGAAATTATTTTTGAGTTGCTACAAAGCACTGGCCGAACATCCGCGCCCCGACCACCGGCACCGGATTGAACATGCCTTCCTTTGTCCGCCGCCCCTCATCGCCCGCCTGGCCGCCCTTGGCATACACATCGTCACTCAGCCCGGATTTCTCCACGATAACGGGGATCGATATCTGGAAACGGTACCCGAGGAGAAACAGAGCTATCTCTATCCCATCGATTCTCTCATGAGAAAGGGGATAACCGTTGCGGCGGGTTCGGATTGTCCAGTGGGACCGCCAAACCCCTTTGCCGGTTTGCATGGGGCTGTTTCCAGAACCACAATGAAGGGGAAAAGCCTCGGCTCTCCGGAATGTATGGCGCTTCAGGATGCCCTGCCCCTTTATACTTGCAACGCAGCCCGAAGCGCCTTTGAAGAAGCCATTAAGGGATCGATTGCCTTGGGGAAAACAGCGGATTTGATTTTATTGGAAGCCGACCTGCTTCGATCGGGAATCGAAAGATTGGAGAGAATGAAGGTCGACCTGACATTTCTGGACGGCAAAATTGCCTGGGCAAGAGAATCCGATAAATCCAATCGGTGAACTATTCCCTTACGAATGACCGGTATCGCGCCTATTTGATCCTTTTCAGAAAAAAGTTCCGGATACATTTTTTTTGAACAAGCCGGGCAGCGGAAAACCCGGCTTATTCGAACTTGATGCGGGACCTCATCCCCGCCCGATAAACGGCATTTTCGTTGCCATGATGATCATGAACTGGACGTTGGCTTCGAGCGGCAGACCGGCCATATAGATCACCGCACTGGCCACATGGGACAGATCCATCAACGGCTCTACCACCATCTGCCCATTGGCCCGGGGCACGCCTTTGGCAAAGACGGATGCCATGTTTGAGCTCTTCATCACTGCATTATCAGAATTTATAAGACGTTACCAGAAACGAAATGTTGCCTATGTCAAAATCGCCGCTTGCCGAAGCGGCCCCGATGTTATATAAATGAGGTAAAAAATACACGTCACGGCTTCGGGTGAACAATTGGTTTGTAATGATTACATGGAAAAAGAAAATGAAGATCATTCTACTGATTGAAGCGCGTCAAAATGTCTGCCAAGCTTTGACCACGATACTCCAAAGTCAGGTGGATTCCTTTCAAATAATTACCGCGGATAATTTTGACAAAGCCATTGAACTTATCGGCAGAATCAAATTTGATGCGATTATTGTCGGCGATACGATCCGGTCTTCCGAGTTGGATATGCTCGACAGTCTGCTGATCCAGCACCGCGACACCAAACTAATTATCATGTCGGACAAGGATTCGAAGTTTTCCGACATCATCAAAACCTTCGAATACAAGACAGATATGGATGTTCCCTTGCAGGTTGGAAACCTGCTGGATATTTTGCTCAAGGAGCTGGGTGTTGATTACGGAGGGCAGTTGCGCGGTGTCAGCCTGGCCTCTTTTTTGCAGATGATCGAACTGGAGGCGGTAACGTGCACCCTGACAATTACTGCTGGAAACAAAGATGGAATTTTATATTGCGATACCGGAAATTTAATTGCTGCCACCACGGCCGATAAAACCGGACATGATGCGGCAGTGGAAATTCTATCGTGGCTATCCCCCCTTATTAAAGTTGACTATGACCAACACGCTCACCCCCAGAACCTCCGGGTGCCCCTGATGAGCCTGCTGCTCGAATGCACCCGCATTGACGATGAAAACGAGTCTAAGCTTAGAGAAAAGAGAAGATACAGACGCTTTAAATGTAATTTGCCGGCCGAGCTGGAAGTTGATTCATTGAGCTATGAAGGGGTGATCCGCAACATAAGCCTGGGGGGTGGTTTTGTCGAAACCGGTGCAGCATTTGAAGCCGGGCAAACCATCTGTTTGACATTGGTGAGTTTGAGCACCTATAAAAGCAGCGCCTTTGTCGGTAAAATCATCCTGACCAACCCCGATGGCGTCTATGTGGAATTTGAAACCATCAGTCTGAAACAAAAACAGATCATTCGCACGATTATGGAAGAAAACAAGGATCTGCCATCCGAAAAAGTCAAGACTATTTCGGAATTCATGCCGGAATAGTCAAAAGAAGCCGACTGGAAGAAGCCGACCAACCTGTTAAGGGGAGCTTCAGCCCGATTTACCGTTGCAATTGACCCTATTTTTCTTTATAAAAAGGCAAGTTTTTATTCTAACCCCTGACGGGACCTTTTTCAGTACCCCCTTGAGGGGTATAAGTGCCTTACGGTACTAAGGAGATGGATAGGGCATCTTTTTTTTAAAGAAAGTCGCTCAGTCAACCGTCCAATGGATTATGTAAAGGAAATTTTAAACGGCAATCATCTCGCCGCCGGCCGACTCATCAAGCTGATAGAAGATGAGGAACCTGCCGGGTATGCCGCACTGAAAGAACTGTTTCCGCATTCTGGAAATGCTTTCATCATCGGCATCACGGGACCTCCGGGCGCCGGGAAATCCACCCTCATCGACCGGCTCGTGACCGAATTCAGAAAAGGAGAGAAAAAAGTGGCGGTGCTGGCCTTTGACCCATCCAGCCCCATTACCGGTGGCGCCATTCTTGGAGACCGCATCCGCATGAATCGGCACTGCCTGGACCCCGGTGTGTTCGTCCGTTCCATCGCCACCCGGGGCGCCCTCGGCGGTATCAGCAAAGCGGCCAAGGGCGCTCTGATCGTCCTGGATGCCATGAAGTATGACCTCATTCTGATTGAAACCGCGGGCATCGGACAAATCGGCGCGGATATTTGCCTTCTGGCGCAAATGACAATCGTCCTGTGTATACCGGGAATGGGAGACGGGCTCCAGGCGATGAAAGCCGGAACACTGGAGGTGGCCGATCTTTACATCGTGAATAAGGCGGACATGCCGGGCGCGCAGGAAGTCAGGAACGATCTTGAAACCATGATGAATTTTCGATGCACCGGCGAAGCGGCCCGCCACCCGGAAGTCATCCTGATCTCCGCGGCTCGGAACCAGGGCATGGATGCCCTTTTGCAAGCCATCTGGAATTTTAAAGCCGATATCAAAACCGATGAGCGACTTAGCCGCAAGATCCGCGAGCAGGAGTTTTTGCATCTGGAAACCATCATCAAGGCGTTAGCGGCGGATAAAATTTGGGAGCATGTGCGACATACTGAAGCCTTTGCGGACGCACTGGCGGCGGTGACCCGCCGTGAAACAGACCCCTACTCCGCGGCTATTGCGATTGTGGAAGCCTTAATGAATGTGGTTTCTCGGTTTGACGTGAAAAAAGCGGCCCGGAGCGAGGAGATCATCCATTAAACTTCATTAAAACGGCCGTCAACACCGCTCCGCCGATCGCCCGGGCTTTATCCGAAACCGTATAACAATAGTCAAGCACGCCTCTGGGGTCGATATCACCAAGTTTGAGTCCGGCCGATACATGAATACCGGATGTGATAAGCCCCCGGAGCATCCCATCAATTGCGGCCAAAACCTTCAGGCCGTCCACCTCTCCGACCGGTTCGCCGGACCGGACGCGATCTCCGATTTTCTTTTTCGTGGTGAAAATCCCGTCCGCCGGAGCGCGGAGAATGCGCTCCGCTGTATAGCCTCCGATATCCCCGGGAACACCCGAATTCTGGGCCGCGGTGCCCGACAAAAGAATTCTCCCCAAATCATGCCCCCGCTGGGTTTCGATAAGGGCGTGAACCTCATCGAATGCAGTTGCACCTTATAAAAATGGCCGTCAAGACCGGTGAGTAGCGGAAAAATTACGATAGCATCTTGGGTGTTTTTGTTTTTCCGTTAAATTGATAAGGATTTTTGGAAATGAGGTCCGTATCGTCGTACTCATCCGCACCATCCTCGTATTCATCCGCATCAATGGTCGCCTCCTGCCGCTTTGAAGACGAAACCAATTCTTCCATATCCACGACCAAATGATTTAAGTTCACCGCCTGGCCATTGAGTTCTTTAGCCGCCGATGCGGATTCTTCCGAGGTAGCGGCGTTCTGCTGTGCAATATCATTCACGTCTTTTATGGCGCCGCTTATCTTCTTTATTTGGTCCACCTGATCCAGGGAGAGTTCTGATATTTCTCCCAGCATTTTCCCAAGTTTGGATGCGCTCTCCGATATCTCGCCAAATGCTTTGTTGGTCTCGGTCACCATGCTGTTGCCGACTCTCACTTTTCCGATAGTGCCATCAATAAGCTGAGCCGTGTTTTTTGCCGCTTGCGCGCTTCTCATCGCCAAATTTCTGACTTCCTCGGCAACAACGGCAAACCCGCTTCCCGCCTCGCCCGCTCGGGCTGCTTCAACAGCCGCGTTTAAAGCCAGCAGATTCGTTTGAAATGCGATGGCATCAATATCTTTAACAATTTTTGAAGTTTCATCGCTTGCATTCGATATTTCGCCCATGGAAGTTGTCAGCTGCGTCATCGCCTCGTTTACTTTGTTGATTATTTTGCCTGTAGTTTCAATTAGATGATTGGCTTCGCGAGCGTGTTCCGCGTTTTTCTCGGTGACCACCTCGGTTTCTCCAAGTGCGGTGGAAGCCTCCTCTATAAGGACGACCTGATTTGAGGCCGCCTCCGCCAACATGTTGCTGACGGAGGAAATCTGCCCGGAAGCGTGAGAGAGCTCCTCGGAACTGTTGGTGATCCCTTCAAGGGTCTTCTGTAAGACACCGGCTATTTTTTTTACGGACAAAACGGCATAAACGACTCCTGTCAAAATAGACGCGCCGACGATCCACATAATGATGGACAGCGAAATGCGTTTTGCCTGTTGGGTCATCTTGTCGGCCTCTTCCGATAAGGCCTGAATGGAGGCACTCAGATTATTCAGCTCCTGGTTCATCTTGGTGGACAAACCGATCTGCTCCTGAACCAGACGATGATATTCTTCCATAGCGGTTTTATATGTGGCGAAATTACTTTTTACGCCCTTGCCGACTGGCTGCAACGAATCACTGGTGTCAATGAATTCCAGCCATTTTTCAATCGCACTTCCCAGCTCTTTAGTTTCCGAGGCTATTTTATCCCACCGCTGTTCAATATTTCGATTGACATAGCCGATACGAATGGCTTCCAGTTTCTGACAAGAAAAATCCATCTTCTCGAATCGCAATACGCCTTGCTTAATAAAACCGTGCAGGCTGGAAAACGTTTCCAAGGTCATTTTTTCCAACCCCACTTTTTTATTTTCAACCTCAGCGAACAAGCTGACGGCGTCCTCATACGTTTTGAAACCGTTTTTTATGGCTTCCAGCTTACCGGCGCCGTCTCCTCCCACCGAGGCGAGATTGCTGCTAAGCCTCAAAATCTTTTCGCCGATTATTTTCAACGACTGTTTAAGATAACCCAATGAATCCGCCTGATCTTTTCTCCCCTCCTCATAGCTGAGCAGAACATATTGGGTAAAATCCTTCTGAATTGTTTTAAATTCAACTAGGATAGCATTCGCTTCCTGATATATTTGAAGAGCGCTTGTAACACGGTTTAACCCCCAATAGCCTGCCGCACCGACGATAAAGGTCAACACCAGTGTTATGGAAAAACCGAGTCCAATTCTTTTGCCGATAGTCATGGCCTTTCTGGTCATTTTGTCCATCCCCTTCCCATTGTTGGCCAAAGCCGCTTTGCGGAGGCTAAATACCTAAAATTTTTCTTATAACTCCCAGCGTTGCCCAATTTCGGGCACCATAACAACAAAGGGAAGTTTGCCATTTTTTACAAGAAGAGTCGATTTTTTATTACTTCTTTTTTTAAAGGTTTTCCTTTTTAAGATATTTGATAGCGCCAACCATCATATTTATGGTATTCGCCAAATCCTCGATTTCATCTTTGGTTTTAATATGGGCAGGTTCCACATTAATATCTCCATCGGCGATTTTATTACCCATTACAGTAAGTTCAATTAAAGGTTTAGTAATTGAAACAGCGAATGCATATGATAACACAGTGATTACAACAAAAATAAAAATGCTTATTGGAATTACTTTTTTATACAGTAAATCATTAGTCGATTTTTCGATTTCTCCTTGAATCTGATTGCTTAACCTGAGCAGGGTGTCTGCTTTTGTTATAACGCCAATACGCCATCCGGTGCTCTCCAATTTGGAGTATGCGATATAATATTCTTTTTTATTCAAGCTTATTTTTTCGAATCCTCTTGGATCGTTGATCATTTTTTCAATGACTTTTTCAAATTGTGGATTTGAGCCGGCGAAATCGAAACCGGTTTTTGTCTCATCTTTTTTTTCCCCAAATATAATTTGATAAGCTTGATCAGACGTTGCAAGCAATTTTCCTTTTTTATCTATGATGAACGAATATGCATGTTCAAATGGAGAATATATCTCAATCCTATTCATAATATTATTTAATGTAACATCTACTCCAACGACACCCTTAAATCTTCCATTATCCAAATATACTGGTGACACAGCAGTTATCATCAGGCCTTGCCCGGCAGGATCATTATAAACATCACTCCAGTATTCTTTTCTTTCTGGGTTGTGTTCTGGAGTCGCTGGTAAATAGAAAATATCATTCCGCGGATCGTAATCAGGCGGGCTTATTTTTCCCAGCTCTATATTTGGATAATAATATGTTATGCCATCATCTCTGATAGTCCAAACAGCAACAATATTGTTATCATTGCCTTTGATTGCCGGAAATACAAAGTCCATATTGGCAGCTAACGCGATATGTTGCTTAACCCCTTTTGTAATTACTACTGTATTTGGAACAAATATTGAGGCGGTGTCTTCCTTGCTGTTCATATATTGATTACCATCCCCAACGACCATACGTTCATCTGTATTATAATAGTTCAAGAATAAAGAAGGGTTTTCGTAAACTTTTTTTACATAATACGATAGCTTGATGGTATCCGTTTTTATATTCGAAAATATAATATCATTTTGCTGTGCCATGCTTGATGTCAGTTCCATTAAAGTAGATTCAGCTTGGTTTAACAAAGCAATTGAACTCAAATTCTTGGTATTTTCACCTGCATTTTCAATCGAACTGTAACTCACATATCCAATCGAAAATATACAAAAAATGATGGTCAATCCTTGAAGAATCAGCAATTTAGTCTTAATACCCATTCTCATCTTTTTCACCTCCTTCAAATTTTATCAAAAGCTTTTGCTTTTTCCGGTCCAAAAAAACCTGCAACTTTAGCCTTGCATTTTTCGATGCAATCTGTCTCATCCATATCATCGACGGTAGCGGCGGCAGCCGGCCCAAAGAACTGTTCCATCATCTTTTTGCACTTCTCTTTTTTGCTTATTATTCCAATTTCTTTTTTAATATGTTGAATCATCAGCTTCTTGAACTCAATCGGCTTTTTTTCCTCGGGTATTTCCTTAGCGATTTCGTATACGAATTCCGCAACATTGGCTACTGGGATTTTGGCTACCGGAAGGTTCATTTTTTCCGCTGTATTGACTATAAGCGTCTCTCCAATCGTACCCAACAATTTCACAAGGGTATCCTTGAGAAGCGCAAAAAATTCTTCTCCTACAAAGGTGATTTCTTCATTTACCTCTTCGATAAGCTTAAGCTTAACTAGCCGCAAAAGCGCTTCTCTAAAGACAGCCGAATTAATATTAACCTCTCTTACGATCTGGAGAACCGTTTTTCTTTCATCGATCGCACTCAGGATTTTCAACATATCAGAATCAAATTTAAAGACTTCCGCTTTTAAGGAAGCGATATCCGCTTTTCTGAACCGTACGTCCTTAAGTTGCCTCATTATTTCAATTCCCCGCTATGACATGGTAATGAAACCGGGACTAGTCTTAAAAAA
Organism: Pseudomonadota bacterium; assembly: GCA_043797445.1. Taxonomy (GTDB): domain Bacteria; phylum Desulfobacterota; class Desulfobacteria; order Desulfobacterales; family JAFDDL01; genus JAZDPP01. The sequence goes on along the minus strand of JAZDPP010000089.1, from coordinate 100,855 downwards.
ATCCCGCATTCCTAAGTGTACGTAGCTTTATGTTGTCTTTCGTCCATATGGCGGCCGCACGAAACTTGTTTGCAGCGCGGTATCGAGCAGATAGATTCCATGCTTAGTAAAAATGGTTCAGGGATCACTTATGCAATTAAATGATTGGCGATTCAGGTGGCAATGGCGTTTTGTGCCGACGCTGCCAGCCGGCTTTACGAAACCGACTGGAACCGGTGCCAGAACATTTTGGATCGGGCAGATACGAGAAAGCATTTGGGGGACCTTCCTCGCGGATGTGATGCCCTCATCAAGAAAGCTTCAATCCTTTTTCTTCACACCCCGCCCCCCCTCCCGCTCATCCATTAAACTTCATCAAAATGGCCGTCAACACCGCTCCACCGATCGCCCTAGCCTTATCCGAAACCGTATAACAATAGTCAAGCACGCCTCTGGGGTCGATATCACCAAGTTTGAGCCCGGCCGAAACATGAATACCGGATGTGATAAGCCCCCGGAGCATCCCTTCAATTGCGGCCAAAACCTTCAGGCCGTCCACCTCTCCGACCGGTTCGCCGCACCGGACGCGATCTCCGATTTTCTTTTTCGTGGTGAAAATCCCGTCCGCCGGTGCGCGGAGAATGCGCTCCGCTGTATAGCCGCCGATATCCCCGGGAACACCCGAATTTGGGGCCGCGGCACCCGACAAAAGAATTCTCCCCAAATCATGCCCCCGCTGGGTTTCGATAAGGGCGTGAACCTCTTCTCCGGCTATGAAGCCGGGCCCCAGTCCGATCACAAAAGCCGCCTCATTCCGGGTAGTGCCCAGGTTTCTTTTTGCCAAAATGGCATCGATCACCACATCCGGTTTTAGTTGCGCGGTCATCCGCCATTGGGGATCGATCAAGACCGGCACTTTCTTTTGGTTCCATGCCGCATAAACATCTGAACCGTTTTTTGCAAAAATCCCCGTCACCCCTTCCACGGAGATTTCCCCATCCTGAATCGCGCTGCAAAATGAAACGTGCCTTCGAACGGCGAGCGGCGCGGGGCATTCCATCATAAAGAGGTGTCTAAAATTGGCGCTATAAAGGCAGCGGGCGATGCCGCTGGCCATTTCGCCCGCGCCCTTTATCCCAATAACGAGCTTTTGTGACATGGTATCACTCATTAAAATCCGCTTTCATTCCTCTTTTGCGAAAAAACTCTCATGCTGTCCGGGAGTTCAAAAGGTGCTATTGCTTTTTAGCTTCCAATGCCGCCAACACCTTTTTCGGCGTTGCGGGCAGGTGCGTAATACGCACTCCGCAGGCGTTGGTGATGGCATTGATGATAGCCGCGTGCGGACTCGTCAAGGGACCTTCTCCAACGCCGGCCGCGCCGAAGGGACCATGAGTCCGATGCGTTTCCTGGTAGTGAAGTTCCAGATTGTCCGGAATGTCTTTAATAAAAGGAAAACCCGCTCCTCTCAAAGTGGAGTGCTTTTTGATATCCTCGAAATCCTCGGAAAGCGCCAGTCCAATTCCTTGCGCAAGCCCGCCGAAAATCTGCCCGTCCACGGAAAGCCGATTCCCGATCACCCCATGATCGCCACAATAGGTCATCTTTAATACGGTTGTCTTTCCGGTCGCAACCTCCACCTCGACCTCCGCCAAAAAAACGCTCCACTGGTATACGGAAAACGGATTTCCCTGCATGTCCTCAAAGATATTCGGCGGTTCCGCGGGGGATGTCCACGTGCCCGTGTATTTCACCGGAATATTCTCCGCCACCATCTCCGCAAAGGTCCGGAACGATCCGTCCGGCTTTTTCATGGCGCTTAAAAGCTGATCACAGGCGTTTTTGATGGCCTGGCCGATCATCACCTGCGCCCGGCTCGCTCCGGCGCACCCGCTGTTCGGCACCCGGCTCATGTCGTTCAGGACGAGCTTTATCTTTTCCGGTGAAATTCCCAGAGGACGTAGCCCCTCGTGAGCCGTGGCGAGAGTTCCCATATCTCCGCCCTGCCCCGGATCCTCCCAGGAGGTGTAGGCAATGGCACCATCGGCTGTCAATTCGATCCAGGCTTCGGCGGTATCTGGCCCCTCGGCGCCGCAGTTGTACTCTCCGCAGGCAATGCCGACACCGCGTTTTTTCTCGGGTGTTGTTTCGCGCTTCGCTTTTTCCAAGGCCGCTTGATACAATGGCCGCATATTATCCATCAATCCCGGCATCGCGTAAACATCGGGCGGGCACCCGGTAGGCGTCGTATCGCCGGGGCGAAGCACATTCTTGTACCGCAACTCAAAGGGATCCATTCCGATTCTCTCGGCCAGTTCATCCATGAGCACCTCGGTTGCAAATTCGCTTTGCGGCGCCCCGAATCCCCGAAATGCCGATCCCCACGAGTGGTTGGTGCATACGGTTCGGCCCTCACCACGAATATTGGAAACGCTATAACAGCCAAACATGTTCTCGGCACCGTGGCAGGTGAGGGCATCGCCGAATTCTGAATACGGGCCATGATCTACGCTCCAATCGCTTTCCAGCGCGAGGAGTTTCCCCTCCTTATCGGCCGCGATTTTGAGCTTCATCCACCACGGCGAGCGCTTGCCGGTATAGGTCTGCTGCTGGTACCAGTCGTATTTGAGGGCAACGGACCGCCCGGTTGCCATCGCCGCGACACCGAGGAGTGCCTCCATGGTCGGACTCAGCTTATACCCGAACATTCCCCCAACCGCTTCATTGTTTGCGATGACCATCTTTTCCGGTGCGATCCCGATCCCCTCGGTAATCATGGCATGGTGCAAATAGAGCCACGTGGACTTTGAGTGAATGAACAACACCCCGTCCTCGTTCCAATAGGCAAGGCCGACATCGGGCTCAAGGGGCATGTGGGGCTGGCGCTGGGTATAGAACTCATCCTCCACCACATGGGCAGCGCTTTTCATGATCGGAGCGGTTTCCTCTCCCTTTTTAATGGGCACCGTGAAATACACGTTCGGTGTTCCGGCGTGAATCTCCATGGCATCGACGGCCATCGCGGCTGGGGCACTCATGTAAGCCGGCAATTCTTCGAGATCGAGTTTCACTTTCTTCGCGGCGGCGCGTGCGTTAGCTTCCGAATCAGCGCAAACGATCGCAACCGCATCCCCGTATTGATAAATTTTCGTATCGCAAAGAATCGGACGATCCCAGCCGTCCCCCTTGTTGGTCGGAAAGGTGATCAACCCAGAGATCCGGTTTTTCCCCTTCACATCCTTATGGGTCAACACCTTATACACCCCCGGCATTTTCTCGGCCTCGGACGTGTCGATGGAACGTATTGTCGCATGCGAAACCTCGGCCTGAGCCAACGCCAGGTGCAACGTATCTTTCGGCATCCCGAGAATCATATCCGCACCGTAGCGAACCGTTCCGGTCACCCTTCCGACGGCCCCGGGGCGCGGATATTTCGTTCCCCATATCTTTCCGTCGGCGGGCATTTTAAATAAAAGCGCATCAGCAGGAAGATCGCCCTGCATGACTTCGGCCGCCGCCATGGTCGCATCCACCAGCGGCTTATACCCCGTACACCGGCAGGCGTTGTGATGCTTCTGAAACCAGTCTCTTACCTCCTCGCGGGATGGCTGCGGATTTTCATCCAGCAGCGCCTTTGCCGAAACGATGAAGCCCGGGCTGCAAAACCCGCACTGGGCGCCGTTGTGTTGTATCCACGCTTCCTGCAAGGGGTGAAGCTTTTGCGGAGTACCGATTCCCTCAATGGTGGTGATCTCGGAATCATCCGGGACCTGCTTCATCTTGACGATACAGGAGCGCACCAGCTTTCCGTTCAGGATAACCGAACAGGCCCCGCACTCGCCCTTCCCGCATCCCACCTTTGTGCCCGTCAAAAAGAGATTCTCCCGCAGCATATCGGCAAGCGTCGCTGTGGATTCGACAGCTACCGTCTTTTCCATTCCGTTAACTCTGAGCACTTTTCTAATCATGGTCTAATTTTCCTCCGAAAATAACCGTCCGTTTCATCTGTTTGAGTTTTGAATGATTAAACTGGTTATACCCAAAAATAACTCCCAATTGCCCATACGATTCTTTCGTATTTTCCCCGATAACGATCAGATAAATACCATAAACCTATTTAACCAAATCCGACAGCACCATGACCGTCCAGTAAGGAAAAAGCATCAGAATGATAATCGAAACGATATAGGCGGGCATGTAGTAAAGACTCCCTCTGAACACGGTACGCAGCGGTATGTCATCCGCCATGGCGGCAACGACATAACAGCAGATACCGACCGGTGGCATAATGGAGCCCATCGTCGTAACGATACAAATTACTTGTCCGAACCACACGGGGTCGTATCCCATCGAGGTCACCAGCGGATAAAAGATCGGTAGAGAAACCAAGAGGAAGGCCAGTGCATCCATCACGCACCCGCCGATGATATAACAACCGACGATTAAGGAGAATACGACCCAATGCGGCAACGCCATCGAACTGATCAGCGCGGCGGCCTCGAAAGGCAGACGGGTCAGCGCTAAAAACCGCCCGAACACGGTAGCGCCGGCTAAAATCATGAACACCATACAAGAGATTCGAAGTGTCTCGGAAATGGATCTGAGAAAGCTATTCCAGGAAAGCTTCTTTCGAAAAACACAGATTAAAAGTCCCAGCGCACAGCTTGCCGCCGCCGCTTCGGTGGCCGTGACAACGCCGATAAAAAGCGCGAACATGATAATGACAAAAAGAATCAGAATGTCCACAATCGCCGGAAGCGCTTCCATCCGCTCTCGCCATGTGCTCTTCTTCGCCGCGGGTCCCCATTCCGGGTGCCGGGTGCAGATAGCTAAAACCGTTGCCGCGATCGCAGCCGTCAAAATGGCGCTGGGGATCACATTTCCGAAGAAGAGTTTCCCAATGGATTGACCGGTATACAGGCCATAGATGACCAAAACAATGCTGGGCGGAATCAATACCCCCAACGTAGCGCCGGCTGCAACGGCGCCGGCGCTCACCATCGGATGGTAGCCGTATTTTTTCATTTCCGGAATGGCTACGCTGCTCATCGTGGCGGCCGTTGCGGTATTGGAGCCGCTGATGGCTGAAAACGCGGCGCATGCCATGATCGTCGTGATCGCAAGTCCGCCCTTGTAATGACCGAACCATCGATAGGTGGCATGATAGAGTCCATTATTATACCCGCCATAATGCACGAACTCTCCGACTAAAATGAACATGGGAATAACGGTCAGCCCATAATTGGAAAAAATACCCCAAAGATCGGGGCCGAGCATCCCCAAGGCTGCGCTGAATGATGTCACATAAGACATTCCTAAAAACCCGACAATCATCATTGTAAACGCCGCGGGAATCCGAAACAAAAATAATACGGCAAACATGACGGCAATGCCTAACACGCCAACAACGGGACCGGTCATAATCGGTATTCACCTTATTTTTTTCTGAATATTTCGACAAGATCGACAAACAGCGTAACGGATAAAATAAAAAATCCGATTGCGACGATATATACGAAAGGGAAATAAATTATTTTCAGCGTCTCCGAGACCTCTCCGGAGGCCGCAATTTGGTTTCCCCATTTGAACATTACTATCCCGATAGTAAAAAAGAAAACCGCGGAAAAACTATATCCGACGGCATCCATGACTTTCTTCAGCCATGCCGGATATCTGTCGGAGACAATATCCACGACGATATGGCTTTTCCGAAGCTGCGTGTCTCCCAATGCAAATGCGGTAACGATGGCGCCTAAAAACGCGACGATCTCATAGGTTCCGCTATAGGGTATCCGGGCAATTCGCAGGCACACGTTGATGCTCGCCAGACTCATCAACGCCAGAACGGCAACCCCTGCGATAACGACGGGAATTGCGTTTAACGTACGGAGCACTGTTATTAACGTTCTCATGGTTCCTCTGTTCGATGGCCGGCCGTATACCCCCGCGGGACCGGAGAGGTATACGGTGTCGTTTTTATTTTCTTTTACTGAACATCGTATTTTGTTTTAAGCGCCAGGGCATCTTTGACAATTTGATCTCCCGGCAACCCCTGCTCCGTCACTCTTTTTACGTATGCATCGATAATCGGCTGCACCAATTTTGGAATTCCGGCGGTTTCGTCGGCCGGCAGAAAATGAATCTGAAGGTTATACTTCTCCTTGGACCAATCAACGGCCTCCTTTACATGATCATCGACATACGTGGCGGTCCACATCATTTGATCTCTGGACAGCGCATCGATCACTTTTTTGACATCATCCGGCAAGGAGTCCCATTTTGCCTTATTCATCACGACGCCAAAGGAGACAACCCAGAGATTGCCGATCGTCACATTCGGGGTATAGGCCGCATAATTGAAGTCCTTCAATACTTCCATCGAAGAAACATTTCCCTTGACGGTTCCCTTTTGCAACGCCTCCGGCGTGTCGGATTGCGGCATGGCGATCGGTATACCGCCGAGGGCCTTGACGATATCCGATTGCGTGCCGCCGGCCCTGAGTTCCAGACCTTTCAAATCCGCCAGGGATTTGACCGGCTTGATGGTCATGAAGTTCGCGGGCGGACAGGTAAACACGGTAATGACCTTTACTTTTTCAAATTCCTTCGGTTTGTATTTTTCGATCAATTCATAGAGAACCGTGCTCCCGGCCTTTGCGCTTTTAAACCCGTAGGGCAGATCCGCCGCCTCGGAGACGGGGAAACGACCGGGCTGGTAACTCATGGCAAAATTTCCTACATCGGCGATTCCGGAGATAATACCGTCAAAAACATTCTTCGCTGTCAATAAGGTGCCGCCGGGGAACGTTTGAACTTCCACCTTTCCGTTCGTTCTTTCCCTGACTTCCTTTGCCCATCTTTCCATCTGAACACAGGGAAATGTCGAAGCCGGGGAAAAATTCGCATAGGTGAGTGTGATCGTCTCCGAATACGTCAATGGCGGCATCAATAGCGAAACCAATAGGACAGCCGAAAAAATAACGGCCATACCTCTCACGCCTTCATTCCATCTTATTCTCATTGTTTTCCTCTCTCTTTTTTACGGTTGGTACCAAAACACCATTTTGGAAAGGAGCAATCGCACCAAGAAATCAGTATCGGGATCGACCGGAAAGCCGGCTAAACGACAGGTCCCGGCCGATCCCATCAGGGGAAATTAGAAAACATACGCGAGTTTAATATACGCCCATTCCCCCATCGGAGCGTTTTCGGCATCGACGTCGTGCATCCAGCGGAAACCCGCAATAAAATTTTCGCTGAGCACATACGTCAGGTTGAGGCCGAGTTTGAAGCTCATCGGCTCGGAGTCCGGCAGCGTGACCCCATCTATTTCGGCGTCATCCACCCCGATCCAGTAAGCCGCGTTTACACCGACCCGGAATTTTTCGGTGACACCATAATGCACCACGGTTTCGAATTCAAACGCATCCGGTTCATCGTATTTCAGATCATCACTCTCGGTGTATTGAAAATAGTTGATATTGAAATCGACTCCGAATTTTCCAGGATACCAGCCCATGGCGATTTGATGTTGAAACCACCAGGCATCCCGGCCGATATTGACGGCATTATTCATGCTATAATCGCCGGTCGGCATGAAAACGAATTCCCAGAGGGAAATATAGAACTGTGAATCCGGATTTTCATAGAGATAGATGAAAGGGGAAATGCCGATATCCCCTATACCGAATTCATTGACGGAGGGAGCGCCAAAAACATTACCGCTGTCAAAACTCAGATGGCCGACGGGAATGATGGCATTGACACCATAGGATAGCGAATCGGCGATCTTTCCGATAAAGTAGACGGGACGAAGCACCAGGAGGCTTAGATCGAGGCCGAAATCGGATTCATTTCCCTTATTATCGGTAATGTCCGGGTAATGCAGCTGATTGAAATAGGAAACCAATACGAAGGTGCCGGGCGGGGCGGAGATATTATCCATCGGATCGATTACATCCGCCATCCCAACGGTTGCAGAAAATAACATCACCCAAACAGCGCAGATTGCCAATAGACTTTTCTTTTTCATAACCCTCTCCTTTTTTGTTTTTTATGGATATTATAAACGACCTCACCTGCCTTATTTCTCTTTTTCGTAGGGCACTACCAACACCGGGATATCACTCTTTTTTAAGATATCTTTTAGCGTTCCGCCAAGATAGTTCACTCCCAACACAGTTCGCTTTTCTCTACCGGCAACAATTAACTCACATTGATTTTTTTCCGCCAATTCCATAATTTTTTCCGAAGGTATTCCTTGATCTATAATTATTTTATCTTCACAATCATTTTCTTGTGCATGATTAGAATTTTCCAAAAAGCAATCTATTGCATCTCTTATTATTCTATTTTCATGCATTTTACCGATTAAAATAGATTCAACTTTTTCAATTTTTTCTTTCTTGAACTGCTTCCACTTTTCCTCACCGAGAAAATGTGCCAGCATTTCCTCGGTACCCTTATTTACTTCTTCCATTATATGCACGACATGAACACTTGCTCCTGTAGATGCAACAATTTTTTTTACATACTCAAATACTTCTTTTGCTTCGGGCGATAGATCCGTTGTAAAAAGAATCCGTTTTATCGTGTTTTTCATAGAGCCGCCTTTCTCAGGTTATCTTTGATTTTTTTTCGCGCATAAATCACATTTTGCTTGGCAACCATAACGCAAGCTGAGGCCAAATCATGGTCATTATAAGCGCAATTACCTGAATAATCATAAATGGCGGTACGGATCGCCAGATATCACGCGTTTTGATTTCTGGGGGCGCAACGCTTTTCATTAGTATCAGCGCCCAGCCGAAAGGCGGGCTTAAATAAGCGACTTGCATATTCAGAATAAAAACAATGGCGTACCAAATCGGATCAAATCCGAGGTGAACCACTATGGGCATAAAAATAGGCGCACAGATGGTAATAATAGCGAAATCATCCATAAATGCTCCTAGAATAAGAAGAATGATCTGCATAACAGCTATTATTACCCAACGGTTAACTTCTAGACCGGTAACGATTGACATCACCATATCCTGAGCACCGGCACTGGTATATACGACTCCGAATAAAGATGCCGTGATAAGAATCCCTAATGACATACCGCTGATTTTTAATGTCTCGATACAAGAGTTTTTTATCACCTCCAAAGTCAATTTTTTATTGATAGCACATAAAAAAATGGCCCCCAGGGATCCGATTCCGGCTGCTTCAGTTGGAGTAGCGATGCCGAAGAAGATGGTGCCAAGAACCATCAAAACTAGTAAAGCGAGCGGAATAATGTCCTTTATCGCTTTTATCCTTTTTTCCCATGTGACTTCAATATCAGCCTTTGGGGCTATTTTAGGATTTAAGCGGCAGAGAACAATAATATAGATTATATTTAATAGTCCGGTAATAAAACCTGGGATGGCTCCTGCAAAAAATAGTTTTCCAATTGACAACCGCGCTATATAGCCAAAAATGATCATTGAAAGACTCGGTGGAATAATTGAACCTAGTACACCCCCTCCTATCACGCTTCCAAGTGTTAGAGACTTGCTATATCCCTGTTTCAGCATTGCGGGAACTGCGACCAGTCCCATGGTCAATATACCGGGTCCAAACCCTCCTGTCATGGCGAGTGCGATGCATACGCCGGTCGCAACAACTGCAAGAGAGCCGGGAATCTCATTCAACCATATGTTCAGTGACGAGAACATACGCTCGGATAAACCCGAATGCAGTAGAAAAGTGCCCATTAGAATAAACAACGGAAGCGTTATCAGTCCTTCTTGGGTGATTTGTCCGAAGGTTGTTGTTGCTATCATATATAAATCCGGAATATCACCTGTCAGAAATATAACCAGTGTACTAATGAATCCTATAGCATAAAAAACCTGAACGCCTGCCAGCAATAGAAAAAGGAGGCCGCCGAATAAAATCATTGTTACTAGTTCAGTGCTCATAGATCATTCTTTCAATTTATTTTATTTATTTTTATAAACGGTTTTTTACGAAAGGCATAGCACTCTAATAAATGGGATGATTACCTTGTCAAAGGTAATCACTGAAAAGCGTGGTCAAGTCATCAGGACATCGTTATCAAAAATTCCGGTTCAATATTTTCACTTTTTCACTTTACTTTTTTTATATACCTTTTTTGATATAAAAGAGATGAGAATTTCTATAGCAATGAACAATGTCACTAAACAAATAAGGCCTTTAAAGGGGTATAATGGAATTTTAAATGAACCGCTTGCTCTTTCTTTCAATGCAATCGCATTTTGTGCCATAATTGATGTTTGCCAAACCAAAACCGCCATAAAACTTATCTTAATTGCGAAGGAAAACCAATCAGCCACTTTTTTTATATTTTTTGAAAAATGATCATACAAAATTTCGATTCGAATATGACCATCCTTTGATTCCGTATAGGCTAGCGCGGTAAGAATGAAAATGCCGAACAGTTGCTTGCTGACCGGCCATACCCAGGAAGTCGGATGATTGAATACATAGCGCCCGATCACTTCTATCGAAACGGTGATGGTCAAAATAATGGAAATACAACTCACCATCACGATAGCATTAGAAGCAATTTGATTCACCGATGTTATAATTTCCTTTGCCTTGACTGTCATATTACGTTTCCCTTTGCTATGGTTATGTGCATTCCATGGCCGGCACTTTTCTTATGTATAAAAGGGTGGGATTATAGAGATTGCGTTATCCATTTTACTGTAAGCCTCCCGCTAAATCCCACCCTTTCAGTCCAAAGCATGATTAATTATATCGTTTCTTAGAAAGCACTTATCCCTTGTTCATTTTTCCCGGTTTTTGAGTTTTTCAATTGCTTGCGCACTCGCCGGATCTTTCGAGCCAACTGAATCCCAGACTTTCAAAGCCGCTGCTTTATGTGCTTCCTGGCATTGAGAATCGAGCATACACTCTTTTAGTTTACCGTCTTTAACAAGATCATTGGCTTTGTTAATTTCCGAATCATAAACCTCCAACAGTTTATCCCAGTATGTTTTTGCACCGTCAGATAATACCTTTTTAAGATCTTCCGGCAACGCATTCCATTTTTTCAGATTAACCATGATATGACCAATTGACTGATGATTCTCCCCGCCTTTTATCCAGTAAGGCGCCACTTCATACCAGTTTAAAGCGGTAATGGCGCTTATATCCCACTGGGCGCCATCGACGGTACCGAGTTTTAGGGCCATGTAGGTTTCAGTCCCGCTGACAACAGCGCTGGCTGCGCCGAGCATTTCAAAAAATTGGCTAAATGACCCCTCGACGGTAATTTTCTTTCCTTTCAAGTCGTTACAGGTAATAATCGGCTTTCTCGCAAGTATGATGTTTGGACCGTAAGTGTGCATGTCCAGCCAGTATAGACCATGCTTTTCATACTCTTTTCGCAGTAAATCAACCAGTCCGCTATCATAAAAGAATTTTCTTATTTCGTTTGCACCGTCTTTAAAGCTTTTTCCGGGAGTCCGATACGCAAATGGCAGTCCGAACTCAACTTCACCCACCGGAACAACGCCGGCCCACATGGCGCCCAAGCCATGGAGCATATCGATAGTACCCAGGTTCACTGCATCAAAAAGCTGACCGGCCGGCACCAATTCAGGGTCTGCATGAACACTTATCAGTAACCGCCCATTGCTGTTCTTTTTTACCTCATCGGCAAAATCCTTTAATAACCCCATCGAAAGGTCCCCTCTGGGATAAGCGGATTGAATTTTCCACCGATAGACTTTTTCCTCACAAGACGCCTGCCGTGCGCCAAAAACGACGCCCGATAGAATCAACATAAGTGATAACGTCAAAGCTGTCTTAAAAATCTTCATTTTAAGTCTCCTTTTTGTTGGTTTGGTTATAGTGAATAGGGTACGTCCAGAAAAATCTGCAAAACCAGTGCCATGGCGGCAATTATTTTAAATTTATTACGCCTTGCTTACATTTGTGTTTATATTCAACCATGCTTAAAAATACACTTTAATGAAATGCCAACAATTCACTGTTGACATACAAACAAATTGGGTAGCGCTGATAACGAAAAGGGGTTGTACTCATTTAGCGGAAAGCAGGCCGGCTTATAGGCGGTGTCAGTATCCGGTAATTGGCGTTTATATTCGGGTTCGAAAATGGGAATCCAATCGATATCAATTACCTTGATCCTCAAAGCCTTTGGCGGCGGCGCTGAAGGCTGGCTCCTTCGGCAAGCTGATAATGACAGGCCCACATCAAAATTATTACAGGGAGTTAAAGAAACATCTGAAGAATAAAGCATGAACATGCCTGAAGCGGTCAGGTCGCGTCGAATGCCGCGATCGTGGTGTCCAGCATCCGGTTGGAATATCCCCACTCGTTGTCAAACCATGCCTGGACTTTAACGAGGCGGTTTTTGCTTACCCGGGTCTGGTGAAGATCAATTACCGCGGATCGGGAATCGTGGTTGAAATCACGGGAAACCAACGCTTCTTCGGTCACGCCCAGGATATCTTTTAACTCGGATTCAGCGGCTTTGGCCAGGACCTCATTCACCGCTGTGCGGTTCGTATCGGTGTTGACCAGAAGCGTGATATCCATAATGGAAACATTAGCCGTGGGCACCCGGATGGCCAGAGTTTCAAATTTTCCGGTCATGACCGGTAGAATTTTTGCGATTCCTTTTTCAAGGGCCGTATGGATCGGGATGATGGACAGCAGGGCAGAGCGCGTTTTTCTCAGATCCGGATTATAGGCGTCGATCACCGGTTGGTCGTGCATGGCCGAATGAATCGTGGTGATGCTGCCGCAGTCGATACCGTAAGTCAGATCCAGCACATGAAGTATCGGGATCACGCAGTTGGTGGTGCAGGAGGCATTGGAGATAACGGCATGTGCTTTTTTTAATCTCAGGTGATTCACCCCGTAGACCACCGTTGCGTCCATGTCATCTGCTCCGGGCTGGGAAAAAATCACCTTTTTGGCCCCTGACAGCAGGTGCTGTCCAGCTGATTTTCTGTCGTTATACACCCCCGTGCAATCCAGAACGGCATCAATGGCCAGCGCCCGCCACGGCAGATTCGCGATGTCCTTTATCTGCAAGATTTCGATGCGGTCGCCGCCGATACGCAAGGCCGATGCTTCTTTTTCAACCTTCAAGGGAAATCGGCCATGTGTCGAATCATATTTGGTGAGATGGAAGATCGTATCGACGTCCGCCGTTTCATTGATTGCGACCAGGTTGATCCTGTTGTAAAATCGTTCGGATTCATACAAGGCGCGCGTGATACACCGCCCGATTCTGCCGTACCCGCTGATTGCAATGTTGATTTTCATCTTTTTTCATCTTTAAAATTGATTAGTTGTCTCACCCAAGAAGATATTTTTCTAATGTTCCCTGATAATTTTAGCATAAACTGACCTATAATTTAACGCCGAATAATTATCGACGCCTACTAAAGATGACATCAATTTTAGCCGACAAGTCCGCCATGATAGGCCTTCCTAATTTTTGTTTGTTGTTTTTTCATTATCTTGCGCTATTGTGCCGTTCACTGCGTCCCATACCAACTCGGCGATGTCCTTAACATTGAGCTTTCGATCTCCTTGTATGGCTTTAACACCGTCCTCCATCATGGTCATACAGTAGGGGCAAGCCAAGGCGAGGACATCGGCGGACGTAGCAAGGGCGTGCCGAGCACGTTCTCTATTGATACGCTTCTCAGGTGGATCATCGGCAAAACTCATGCCACCACCCCCTCCGCAACAAAAACTTCTACGCCCGGCTTTCCTCATCTCCTGTAACTGTACGCCGCAGGCTGCCTTTAACAGTTCCCTGGGCGCATCAAAAATACCGTTGTATCGCCCGAGATAGCAAGGATCGTGATACACGACTTTTTGGGTCACGGGTTTGGGAATGGATAGCCGGCCGCTTTTCATCAGTTGCCAGAGGTATTCCGTGTGGTGATACACATTATACTTCCCCCCAAGACAAGGATATTCGTTTTTGAGGGTATTGTAGCTGTGCGGACATGCGGTAATGATATTTGTCACATTGTAACGCGCCAGCGTATCGATGTTTTCCCGTGCAAGGGTTTCAAAGAGAAACTCGTTGCCTACCCGGCGAGCCATATCACCGCATGACTTTTCCTCCCGCCCTAGAATTACAAAGTCGACACCCGCATGTTTAAGGAGTCTGGCAAGTGCCCGTGTTGCTTGCCGGCTTCTCTCCAACAGCGCACTCGCCGATCCAACCCATAGCAATACTTCTGCATTTTTCTTCTCAGACATTAGCGGCACATCAAGTCCCTCGGTCCAATCAAGGCGTGTAGCTTGAACACCTCGGAAAGGATGTCCACGGTCCTCCAGTGACATCACCGCATCCAAAATCGTCTCCGGTATCTGCGCTTCCTCCATGGCTAAGTAGCGTCGCATGTCGACAATCTTCGGCATCTGCTCAATGTACACCGGACACACGTCGACACAAGCCGCACAGGTCGTGCACTCCCACAACGCCTCAGAAGAAATTTCCTCCGAAAGATTACCGGAAACGTATTCCTGTTTATCTTTAGCGAGTCGCCCTTCTCTATTTTTCCGTACCATGACCTTTCGTAACCCGAGAATGATATCGCGCGGGGAAAGCGGTTTGCCGACTGTTGCCGCCGGGCAGTTGTCGGTGCATCTGCCGCACTCGGTACAAGCGTCCAGGTCCAATAGGTCTTTCCAGGTAAAGTCGCTTATATTATTAACACCGAGCGTTTCCGCCGTCTCCATATCGATGGCTTTTAAGCTGGCGCCGATCGGATCGAGGTTGGCGGTATAAACGTTGAAAATCGACGTCAAAGCATGACGCATTTTGGTATAAGGGGCCCACGCGATAAACGTATATGCCAAAATTAAGTGGCACCACCATAGCAAACGGTGAATATCAGGCAGGCTTCTTTTGTCCGCAACCAGACTGAATATTTGGGCGGTGATATAACCGACCGGCGACCAAGCGGCCCAATAGTCATTTGTGGCGGCGATGCGAGATCCCTCAATGAGGAAGCCTGTTAAAATAATGGCAATGATTGCCGCCAATATAAAATTCGATTCGGCCGTGTAAACAAGCTTGCCCGGTTTTATCAACCAACGGCGTACGCCCGCCATCAGGAGACCAATCAATGCCGCCGCGCCGCAAAAATCAACGACGAGTGATTGGAAATAGAGGTAGAGGTGACCTCTCATTAGTGGAATATTAAAATCATAATCCACCATGATGATGCCTGTGGCTAAAAGAAAAACCACAAACCCCCAGAAAATAAACCCGTGGAAAACACCTCCAAAGGTATTTCTCGCAAGACGGATCTGAAGGACAACGTGGCGAACAACCATCTTAAGGCGCTTGGCGGTCGAGTCGAAACGGTCGATCGCTACCCCCTTACGCCATAATACTATTCGCTGGTACAGACCGTAGCCGGCGATTAGTACGGTCGGTACCAGCAACACATACATTAACCACGCATGTGATATATTCCATAGAATTTCTCGCGTCGCTTGGCTTGAATCCATGGTTCTACCTTCCGGTTGCTACGCATTTAATTCTTTGATCTTGTTTATGAATCCGGCAATGACCTGCTGCCAGTCTCCCAACACGCCGTAGTGCGCTTCCCGAAAGATATTCGCGCCGTCATCATTGTTGATCGCGATAATATTCGTGGCACCTGAGCAGCCGGCCATGTGCTGGCTCGCTCCTGAAATACCTATGGCAAAGTAAAGTTCGGGTGTCACCACCCTTCCGGTCAGACCAATCTGCATCGTTGACGGTAACCAGCCATTGTCACACACGGCCCTGGATGCGCCGACCGCCCCCTTAAACATCTCTGCCAATTCCTCCAGTTTAGCAAAATTCTCGATGCTGCCGATCCCTCTACCACCACCGATGACCACCCGGGCATCTTCGAGCCGAATCCCATTCACTTGTTCCGGCACCTTCTCAAGGAGTTTAGTTTTGATGCCGTCCATGTCTATTTCCATATCGAATGAAACCGTTTCGCCGCTTCTGTTTTCATCCCGCACTATTGGCTGCATTGCTTTTGCGCGAATCGTAGCGATGTGCGGTTTACACTCGGTGGCATACACTGCCCATGCATTTCCGCCATAAACCGGCTTGGTATAATGCAGTTGTTTGGTGTCGCTATCAACCGCCAAGTCAACGCAATCCAGAGTTGCTGCCGCATCTAGCCTGGCGGCGAGCGCCGGTGCCATATCTCTGCCTATGGAGGTCTGCCCCATAATAATGACATCGGGCGTCAACTCGTTGGAGAGCTTTTCAAAAACCGAAAGGAAAGTCTCGGTCTGGTAATTCTGGAGAAGCGGATTGTCCACAACAAAGACCTTGTCCGCACCATAGGCGATGGCATCGGCAGCCAACCGGTTGATGCTTTTTCCGGCGATAACGGCATTTACGTTTACACCCAAATCGTCGGCCAGACTTCGACCGCAGCCTAAAGCCTCTGTGGAAATGACGGAAATTTCACCCTTCGTCACCTCACAGAAAACTAAAATATCGTTTTTTTTGCTCATTGTGTAAGCCTCCATCTCTGACTATATTTTACCCGTGAGCCGGGTCAACGGCGTCCAGCAATTTTTGATGATTATAATGCGGCTTGCCCATATCGATTAGATGAGCCATGCTTTGTCCGACCCCGGCACTCTGGCACATTCCCAATGGATCTAAAATATTGTATTTTTTTAATTATAGGTTACGATTTCGATTCATGAGTTGAAATGAACTTGAATTTTCATCACGTAATTGGCGGGTCAAGTGGCCTTCCAGACACCCTGGAAAAGTCTGATTATAATAAGTTGGCTTCTCGCAATTTAACGGCGAGGTTGGCGCCTGCTTCTTCCGGTGACACGCCCTGTATCATTTCACACTGTGTATCTCGAATCGGTTTGAACAACTTAAGTAGTTTTACCCGACGGCCTGCGGCACCTACCTGGTCTTCTAAAACGCCGATATCATCCCGGTTCCAGACTACCGGTTTAATTTTTCTCGCCTGCATCGTTTGTTTAACGGTTGGATAGCGGGGCTCGCCTAATTCATTGCTGACTGTAATGACAGCAGGCAGGGAGGCTTCAACCACCTCATGACCGTCGGAAGTAACTCTTTCGACCTTTACCTTACCGTCAATTACGTCAATCTTCTTGGCAACGGTGATACATGGGATATCCAATATGCTGGCCATATACGTTCCCACTTGCCCATCATCCCAATCCGACTCCTGTCTTCCACAAAAAATGAGCCCATAATCGCCGATCTTTTTAATTCCCATTGCCAGAGCGTAAGCTGTGGACCATGCATCCCCATCCTCAAAGGCTTCATCCTCAAGTATGACGAGTTCATCGGAACCCATGGCAAGCGGGTCGCGTAATACGCTCCGGTCCAAACTATCTCCCAAAGATATTGCTGTGACCGTACCACCCGTTTCATCCCTTACCCGAAGCGCCGCTTCAACGGCCTGTTTATCAAACGGGCTAATCACCGATGGCACTCCCGGCGGTAAGGTTATTTTGTTTGCAACCTCATCCACACCAAAACTCGCGGGCGGTTCTTCCGGATCAACTACTTGTTTAACGCATACAATAATCTTCATAATGTCATCCTAATCATTGGATAGAAACACAACCGTGTGTCATGGTAAATTTAAATCTCTTAAAATAGCACTTGTTTATAGCCTATCCGGACTTAAAGTCCCCATCATAGTTTTTACCCGATCAGGTATCCGGCCTCCTGCGATAATAAGGTCGGCCATAAGTTCGCCTGCGCCCAGACTTAACATTATGCCACTTGTCCCAAAACGAGCAGCTATATAGCCGTTATCCCACCTCGGAAGACGGCCTAGCACAGGTTGTAAACTTTTTGGAGAAGGAGACCAGCCTAAAAAATCTCCTCTATGTTCAATTATCTTAGCGTTATTTATTGTTGGAAGAATATCAATCGCCTCTTCTAGTACCTCAAGCTTAGTCTCATCTAATATCAGTGGGGCGCTGAAGTCTTTCTGTAAATCAATTGCACCCGCATGTCCCAATATTACTGATCCATCAACTTCGGGTATGATTGCCAACCCGCTAGGTGAGACAAGAGTATAGTGTGGCGATAGGCTCTTAGGCATCTCCACTCGCACGCACTGCTCACGGCTTATCACCACTGGTAACTCTTTACCCAGCATGGCGGTACCCTGACCAATCCATGGCCCCATTGCCAGCACAAATACATCGGCTTGCACCTCTTTTCCCGAGGCAAGAGTAACTGAGGTGATTTTTGAACCTTGATGTCGAAATCCCACCACCTCACCTTGCGTAATGCTTACTCCCATCTTCTCTGCCGCCTGAGCCAATCCAAGGGTATATCTGTAAGGTTCAACTTTGTAGCCCGGCGTAAGGTGCGCCCCTCTGGCTAACGGATTAATATCGTGGAATATGTCTTTTGTATCATCCTCCCCTATCCAATATCCTTCGTAATAACCTCGACTCTTTTGATCAGAGATGCCTTGCTTAAGGTCTCTCTCGTCATCTTCCGAGAAGGCAGCAGTAATGAAAGACATAGCTTTATATCCAATATCAATGCCGCCCCTTTCTTTTAAGCTCAATGCTACGTCAGGCAACCGATGGTAACCGGACCAGAAAAGATCAAGCCAAGGCTGTGTACTCCCCACCGGCATAGAAAATAGGTCATCCGCAGGTAGGTTCTCCCCACCGAGTACATTTGGAGGATAGGCAAATACCCCCCATGCTTTTCCCGATGCCCTAACAGCAATAGAATCCCGATCAATTATCCTCGAAGGCACTCCACGTTGGGCCAAGTGATAAGCAACCGAACAGCCAATAACACCTGCTCCGATTATGACTGTATCCTTTTTGCTAGACGACATCACATCCTCCAAAATGTTATTTTACTCTCAACAAATTGTTTCAAAATATACGTAAATTACTTTACCTTTTTCATTTTAGTAACTTATTTTCCGGGTCATACCATCTATAACTCTTGGATACTATCACTTTGGTTCTTTTGTTCGCATGCTCTACCTCTAGCTCTTCTCCTGCATCTGCATATGCAATATTCACCCAGCCTCGTCCGATGTTTTTCCCCACGGTATTCCCATAAGTCGCGATGGTCACCTCCCCAACCCCATCACCTCCCTTGAGCAATCTGTCACCCGTATCCGGCACAACCCGCGGGTCAGAAATCTCAAACCCCACCAGTTTGGTTTTAATGCCTTCACTTTTTCTCTTCTGCAAAACCTCTTTACCGCTAAAATCTTTATCAAAGGCAACCGTCCAACCAAGTCCCCACTCCAGTGGAGTTCCCCCTTCATAAAAATCCGGCCCAATAAGATATCCTTTTTCTACAGCCATAACCGTAGTTGCATCAATGCCAAAAGGACCAACTTCATACTCTTTGCCGAGTTCAACCAAAGTCTCCCAGAGGGGAATTGCATGTGATGAATGTACGTAAAACTCGTAACCGAGCTCACCGGTAAAACCGGCACAGCCAACCAGCACCGGAATATCACCCAAATTATCCCTCTTGACGCCGAAAAATGGCATGTCTTTTACGTTCATTGCCTTCTGTAGAATTTCCTTTGTCTTCGGACCCTGAAAAGCTAAAAAACAAGCACCGGTATCTACTATATATGCCTCTAAACCGGACGCATTTTGCTTCAACAAGCCCATAAATTTTTGCTTGTCAAACACCCCGCCATTAATAAAAAAATAGTTCTCCTCCAACCATAATACGGTGGTATCGGCCACTATGGCTCCGGTTTCATCCATCATGCTCGAGTATATCATCTTGCCGGGTGATATCCTCCTTAGATCATTTACCAGCATTTTCTGCATAAAGGTGAAAGCATCTTTTCCAACCACTGCCAGTAAGCTATTTGCGGAGAAATCAATGAAGCCCGCCCTTTCCCGTACCATATTGATTTCTTCTTCTATTGGCTTATATTTCAATGGGAACGGCCAGCCATCAAAATCCACAAACGTAGCTCCATACTCTACATGCTTGCTGTAAAAAGGCGTTAACAATTTCAAAGTCTCTTCTCCTCTTAGTTTACGGTTGGTTTTAACGTCTCTTTTAGCGTCACTCTTTTCCAAAAACGGTTTTCAAATGAAGTAATTCATTAACATCTTGAAAAAATGCCCCCTTGTAAGGCACGGTTTAGCTGCCAAGCAAAACCGATAGCCAAAAACAAGGAGGCAGCACGGTGGTACGACATGCGAGTCTGTTTAGTCAATTGATTGCTTTTTTTCATCGCTGGCAATTCCATAGGCTTGTTTTTCGTCACAAAGCCGAACGCTACTGCAAAGGTTTTGACAGCTGGGATCATTTTGTAGGCATGCTATATTGCCAATTAGCCCAAACCAAAAGTGTACGAGAAATCTGCGTCGGCCTATCGTGCTGCCTGGGGAAATTGCGCCATCTGGAGTAATATTTTCTCTTGACTTCCTTCGCGATATAAAAGTTATACTTTTTCAATGAAAAACACAAGGGCCTTCTCGGTTAATACCCTACCTTTGTGTTTATATTCCGGCCCATCTGGTATAAGGATACCATCACCTTCATTGTAAACTATTTCTGTATCTTCATACTCAATGGCCATTTTACCGCTCAAGAGATAGCCGCAATGGCCCTTTTCACACCAGTGAGGCGGCAGCTCATTTGAGTACTCAACTAACCGAATGCGTTGGCCGTTATAATCAACGTATTTGTGTCTTACTCCAGCGATTGGTGATTCCCATTGAATTTGTTCAAACTGTATTCGGTAAGGTATTTTCATTTCTCGTCCTCTCTAATTTCGAAAAGCTCACCAGGATTCGAGGGCCTCATGGTCCGCGAATCCTGGTTAAGCCCTATGTTAGTTTTTGTTATTTTTCTTTACTTTTAAACCTTTAGAATTTAGGAACTAAATTAAAATTTAGCAATTTGGGCAGATTTATTTCTCTATAACCAATCCAGACCGTATCGCCATTATCCAAAAGCATTGAGCCAATTATTAATAAGTCCGTATTAATTTAAAAATTTTCTTCTACTTAAATCGCAAATTTTCAAGCTTTTAAAAGTTGTATATGTCTCTAAAACCTTATGGACTCCTCAGTAATTCGGGCTCTTTCCTCTCCTGCTTATCAAATGATTTTCATTCTCTTCTCTGACGCTTTGCAAGGTATCTTCTTATTCTATTGCTTCATGCTATTCTTTAAAAAACTCACAGTTATTTATTATCCTAAAAAGTAAAATTAAGAAAACACCATGCCTGATACGCGTCCTCGTTGCCGAACACCTCCTCTGCGGCATCTCCCGGCATAACCTTTCCTAAGAGTATCCCCAGAAACAGGTTGTCGCTTAAACCCCAATCTATGTACAAATCTACCTCTTTTGCCCAGTCATCTGAGGTAAGAGGCCCGTAAATACTGGTTTCCTCTTCATCCAAATAATGGATGCGATACTCCGCGCGCATTTTAATGGCTTCAATGGGACAGAACCCTACAGCAAACCTTAAATCCTTTTTATTTGTATTCATAAAAAGATGAGCTTCGCCAACAAGCTGGGCAGGCAGCCATTCCGTATTTCCAAACATGTAGTCATACTGTTCGTTATCCTTCGTATTCGGGTCGTCCCCTGAATAAAAAACATATCTGGTTTCCAAAAAGGGAGTGAATTTAACATCGTTAAAAGTGTAGGTAGCACCGACAAAGTAGGCATAAGCGTCGAGATCATCATCTCCGGTCGGGCCGCTGTTGCCTCTTTGTAGAACGAATTCACCTTCAAGGTGTAATCCTCCGAATGACGCATCCGCGCCAAAATCATAGGATATGGGCATATTTTGATTTCCAGCCCCGCCGTTTATTAAATCTTCTTCTTCCTTGTAGTATACTCCGCCATAGACATATGCCGTTTCGTTGATGTCGTAATGAAGATTCATGCCATACAGGCTCGGACCGGACTCGGCTCCGTTCATGCCAATATATCCACTAGTATGCGCCCACACCCATGTGCCTTTCAGTGGGCCGAAATCGCCATCGGCCCGTACAGCAAAACCAAAACTGTCCGGCTGCGCGAACCAGAGGGCGGACCCATCTTTTTGATTTTGAAACGATGTGCCGATTACAAATTTTTTCTCAATAAAGATATTCTGACGACCGATAGTCAAGTCGAACGGACTTTTACCGATCATCCCGAATTTGATCCAGGCCTGATCCAGGTCCATGTCGGATGCATCCTCGTAGACGGGGTATATATCCTGTCCAATGGTCTGGGCGAAGAACGCTCCTACCTTTGCTGTAACGTTTGCAAACGGAGTATCTTTTGTAAGCCCAAAACGAAGAACAGTGTAGATTTCGCCATAGTCGTTATCAGGGCTTTGATCAAACTCTGGATTTATATCAGACAGGTTTTTCCCAAACCATGGATTTTTATCATACCTGTAATAAAGATCCACTTCACCATCAATGGTAGCTTTGTCAAATACTGTGGACAAATCTTTAATTTCAACTTCTGCTCTTAATTGCTTGCAAATAGAAATAGACAGGATGGATGAAATCAAAATTGCGGAAATAACCTTACATAACCTTTTCATCTTTTTCTCCTTTTTTATTCCCCTTAAATTATGTTTTTAAGGAGTCCATAAGTTATTAGACATATACAACTTTTAAAAGCTTGATAATGGACCCTTTATCAGAAACATAAACGAAAAAGCGTGTATAGTTAACAAGCCTGGGCCCTTATTCCCCATAGCGCACGGCAAAACTGCTATTCTGTTCGACAACAGAAAAAGCACATATAAGACCATCAATGACAGCGTCCTTTTCCGCTATCTGATGGGAAAGTTCCTCCTTTCTTGTTTTTTCGTTTTTGTTTTCCAGCTTTTTCCGGTTAGAAGGTTTATGTAAAAACATATCTAAATTAATTCAAATTTATTAGTATGTTAACTCAAGGCCCGGTAATTTCTCGATAAGTGCAGGCACTGCATTCTGGATTCCGGATTCCGGATTCCGGCTTCCGCCGGAATGACGCAGCGGATTTCCGAAGTGCAGCACATCATTCCGGCGAAAGCCGGAATCCAGGCTTTTCGAAACGTGCGGCTTGCCCGCCGTTATTGAAAAGTTAAAAGGCCCGGCCTCCCTGATTGGAATATTTTGTAGACATGTCCAGTAAAATAAAACTATTATCCTCCAAATTAATTCTCAGTCGCCGCTGTCCGTTTAACTGTTACATCGTACTTTCGACATCCTTGATTGGGAGTTTCGACGCAATTTAGGAACACATGAATTCGTCCAGGCATAACAAACACTTCCGGGCATGCCCCAATCGCTTGTTGATATTCTTTTTGAATAGGCCTTAACGGCCTTACCAGCTGTATTTCTCTTCCTGATTTTGCAATCAGTATGCAGTAATGTCCGGTTAGGTTATTGCATACATAATTTGATATTATGGTTCTTTGGTAATTTGGTGATTCAACAAGGCCTCGGATTCTCGGAGCTCATTTTGGATTTGTAGTCGTAATTCTCTTACTCTTATAATGCT
The DNA here is from genome assembly GCA_043797445.1 of Pseudomonadota bacterium. Lineage (GTDB taxonomy): Bacteria > Desulfobacterota > Desulfobacteria > Desulfobacterales > JAFDDL01 > JAZDPP01. The sequence continues at coordinate 77,331 of JAZDPP010000089.1, read as the reverse complement.
AACTTTTTTGCCCTTATTTTCATGACAGTAAATTTTGTAAAGCAAATATATAATAAGCCCGGCCAGGACTTGTACCAATAAAACGATGATGAGGAAGGCTTCTTTTGGTCCGGTTTAAACGATCGCGGCATGAGCATAATGCCTTTTAATAATGTTTAATTATTTCAGGACCGCGCAGATAATTTTTCTGATTTGTCAATTAAAATTTTATCGATTTTCATTTTTTTCCAGCATATTGTCATTGCTTTCGAATGCAATATTCTTTCAAATCGATAAGGTATTGCAATTTTATGGAACCTTTGGTGGTTCTGAATTTCGCACATGGAAAAAGCGCCAAGGTTAAATCACTGACTTCACAGTTCCAACTGAAAACATTCACTTCCAAATGCTTCCGCAACCCCTCCACATACAATTTTACCTTTAATAATATTGGCCCCGCGTTTTATTTCAGGATTTTCTTGCATGCTTTTTTTCCATCCTTTGTTGGCAATCTCTACTGCATAGGGAAGCGTTGCATTAGTAAGCGCTAAAGTAGAGGTTTTTGCCACCCCCCCCGGCATATTGGCGACACAATAATGGATCACATCATCCACAATAAAGATAGGATTTGAATGTGTTGTCGGTTTTGATGTTTCAAAGCATCCACCTTGATCAATGGCGACGTCAACGACCACAGAGCCTTTTTTCATGGTTTTAAGCATTTCTTTGGTTAGCAGTCTGGGTGCCTTCGCGCCGGGAATCAGTACCGCACCAATAACCAAATCCGCCTTTTGCACCAGCGTTCGTATAGTTTTCGGATTTGACATCAATAGAAAGCAGTTGGGCGGCATGACATCACTCAAGTATCGCAGCCGATCAAGACTTGTATCGAGCAAGTATACTTTAGCGCCAAGGCCGCATGCCATTTTGGCCGCATTAACACCAACGACGCCGCCCCCAATAACCAGTACCATACCCGGGTCAACGCCCGGCACGCCGCCGAGCAAAACGCCATTTCCCCCTTGGCTCATCTCTAAGTACTTCGCTCCCTGTTGGATGGACATTCGTCCTGCAACTTCACTCATTGGCGTAAGCAGGGGAAGTGTGCCGTTGTCTTTCTGAATAGTTTCATATGCAATATCGATGGATTTGCTTTTAATTAACGCATCTGTAAGTTCTTCATTCGCCGCTAGGTGTAAATAGGTAAAAATGATTTGATCTTCACGGATTAAATCGTATTCTTGGATCAAAGGCTCTTTGACATGCATGACCATCTCACATTGGTCATAGATTTCTATCGGATAATTAACGAGTTTCGCGCCTGCTTCGATATATGACGCATCTTCGAATCCACTTCCGGCCCCAGCACCTTTTTCCAGCAACACTTCGTGGCCATTTTGTTTCATTACTTCCACACCCGCCGGGGTCATTGCCACTCTATTCTCTTCAGCTTTTATTTCTTTTAAAATTCCGACTTTCATAGCCTCTCTTCCTTTTGATGAGTTTTCTGTTTATTGCCAAAACCGAACAATCGTTTTTCTTTAACCTATGCTACTTAGATGCAATACGCATGCCATGTTAGAACATTCCAATTACAGCTGATATAGTAATTCGAGCGTTTTTGTATGGACATGGATTTCGATCAATCAGTCAATATTGTGCTTTATCTCGAAGAATATGTTTATACAATTATGGCTCTATTAGTAATACGGGTTCGATTTTCTTATCGTTCCTTGTCGTTTTGCTGCTTACCATCGCTACAAGCTCAGCCACAAAAGCCTTCATTTGCTCGGCCTGGGCGTTGAGCTCTTCCGAGGCGCTCGCACACTCTTCCGCATTGGCTGCATTTTGTTGGGTTACGGAATTCATTTGTTGAATGGCTGTGTTGACCTGCTCGATGCCTAGGGTTTGCTCTTTAGAAGCGGCAGCAATTTCACTGACAAGTTCTCCCACTTTTACGGAACTGCCGGCCACCTCAATGAAGTTTTCATTGGTATCGAATACCAGGTTCGAGCTTTCAGTGACTTTTTTAACCGTATCATCGATCATAACTGCCGTGTTGCTTGCTGCCTTTGATGCTCGAATGGCGAGATTACGAACTTCTTCCGCCACAACGGCGAAGCCTGCGCCTGCTTCTCCTGCTCGGGCGGCTTCCACAGCCGCATTGAGGGCCAACAAATTGGTTTGGAAAGCGATTCCATCGATGGTTTTGATGACTTTGGATGTTTCCATGCTCGCGTTCTTAACCTTTCCCATCGCCTCGATCATTCGAGTCATGGAAGCGTTCGCTTTTTCAATAACGGAGGATGATTCCTTTGTCATCTGTTGGGCGTGGTTGGCGTTAGACGCGTTCTGCCGTGCCATGGAGGAAACCTCTTCCAATGAAGAAGTGGTTTCCTCTATATTTGCCGCCTGTTGGGAAGCGCCTCCGGCAAGCGACTGTGATGAAGAAGAGAGAATACCCGATGCAGCGGCAACCTGTTCAGCACCATCAAGAAGTCCGGCGATAATCCGATGAATGGGCCGCGTAATGCTCAGCGTGATCAATACGGCTAAAGCGATACTTGCAACCAGCGCAGCCAACAGGCCTCCTACCATAATGCCGGAAGCCCTGTTGAGTCCATTCATCGCATTGGTGGCAATGTCGATCGTTTTCAAGGCTCCTACCTTGGCCAAATCTCTGCAGACTGAGATCAATCGATTGCCGAGTCCCTCTTGTGTCACTCCAAGCGACTGAAGAGCTTTCCATTCTTCCAGGAATTTTTCCATGCCGTTTTTATAGCCAAAAGCGGCTTTTTCAACGGCTTCTATATGCGCAAGATTCGTTTCCCGGTGAGTGATCTTACGAAGTTGCACGAACTTTTCCTCTATGAGTTGAAAATTTCGGTGTGCTTCTTCGATCATTTTCGGATCGCGTAGAATCTGGAATCCTCCAACTTTCAACTGGGTCTCATAGCAGAGTTCAACGATGGCGCCGGTCATAATAATTTTGGAATGTCGATCGTTCATATCTTTTTCCAGATTGACCAGCTGCTTTTCAAAGAAATTTTCGCAAGTCGTTACATAGCTGCCGGATAAGGAGGTCATTTTGTTTCCGGTCGCCTTCAGTACGTGCGGATTTGCATCCTCCCCTTTTTGAAATTCGGCAAGATAGGCTTCCATAGCGTCTTTGTAACTCACCGAAAAAGCTTTTATTAAATCGATTTTTCCGATCTCTTCCTGGTCCTTCGTTGCAGTCTGGATATCTTCTGCCAGAGAGTTTGTGCCTTCCAAGGAGTCAATGGCTCCTTTTAACAGCCCTGGCAGATTCATAATTTGGGCCTTGAAATTGAGCTCTCTTGCCTCGGTAGCTATTGCTTTCAATTTGCTGATACTCTCAATCATTTTCTTCCGTTCGGATAGCTCTTTTTTGAATGCTTCATTCTGGCTTTTCAAAAAGGCTGCGCTCTCCTTCAGGTAGAGGTCCGCGTCTTTCAGCATCGAATGCAACAAGTCGTTTTTTAATGCCACGGTTTGCGAACTTTTTTTCATCGCCGCTTCATAATCGGTTTTTGCTTCTTTGATCTGGTGCAAACTGCCTTTCAGCTCTACCAAGTGAACGCTCGAAGCCGATAGGTTGTCGCCGGCGGCAAGTCCGGCCTCGAGGCTTTTCATCTCTTTGACCGCTTCCTGATAATACGAATCGTTTTCCGTAAAACCGTAGGAACTCATGGCCAGCATCAGCCGATTGGCCGCCTCCTGAATTTGGTTCGCTATATCGATCTGGGGAATATATTCCTTGGCGAGTTTGGTTGAATCATTTGCCACTATTCGCATCTCATAGACGGCAATTCCTCCCAGTATCATGGTAATGACAATAAGAATGGCAAACCCGGAAGCAATTTTGGTTCCCAGCTTCATTTTTGTTATTCGACTGAGTTTTTTCATTTTTTCTTTCCTCCTAGTCAAACACTTCTTATCCGCTTTGGTTTTCGTTCGCCTTCGCCAAAATACCCTGCTGCTTGCTGCATGAAAAATGAGAAGACGAATCGCGTCAAAGCGTTCAAGAGCTTAGGCGGGTTTGCTACAGCACAATTCAACTTTGGTACTCTATAGCTTGCTGCTGGAATCTTCATTAAATGTAGTAAGCATCCACCCCCTGTTCCCTATGTATTTTCGGCTAACCCGAACGCATTCTCCGTCTGTCCGGAGTCTCCGTCCTTTAGGGCATATCCGATTCAATTGAATGAATCTTTGTATGGATAGCAAAGAAGATTCTAAGCGCTTTATTTAACGGCTTAATCACACAAGAAAAAATTATTTCAGCAAAAATCAAAGTGAATAGCTTCATTTAAGCGGTTTCGGCATTATTATTTTTAATTTGCTGTTTTTCTCTTGGGGTGTTTTCTCCATCTTTATATTTAGTTTTTTTATCTCCATAATGATTAATACCAAAGTCAATAATGATGCAAAGGTATCTGCTATCGGTATTGACAACCAGACTCCTTTCAATCTGAAAAAAGCAGCCATAATAACAATAACCGGAATGAAAATGACAGCTTCCCTGAGTATTCCCAGCGCTGTCGCAATAAACGCCCTTCCTGTCGCCTGAAAATAAAATGAACCCACCATAGAAATTCCGGCTATCGGGATGGAAAGAGATACAAGCCTTAGTGCTTTTGAAGTAATATCGATCAGAGGCGCATTGTTAGTGAATGCTTTTACTATTAGCACAGGAAATATCTGGATAATAAGAAAAAAGAGAGTTGAAAATACTAAAACCAGTTTAATAGTCGCTATTAGCGTCTCTTTAACCCTGTCAAAATTCAAGGCGCCGTGATTGTATCCGATTATGGGCTGAGCACCGTCGCATGCTCCGAATATAAACATTAAGATAATCATATGACTGGTTAATATTATTCCCATCGCAGCTACAGCATCATTTCCTCCGTAAAGCATAAGATAATAATTCATAATTATACAATAAACGGCCATGAGACCTTCTGCAATAGACGGGGCTGTGCCAAGGGCGAGTATCCTTGTGACAATTTTTTGTTTTAATATAAAATTTTTCAACTCCAGTTTCAACGTGCTCCGGGATGTTTTAAAATAGTAAAATGCTAAAACAGCCGTTGCAGCCTGTGAAAAAACTGTCGCATAAGCCGCTCCCTTGACCCCCATATTCATCTGAAAAATCAGAATCGCATCAAGTATTATGTTGGCAGTTGAACCGAACAGCAAAATGTAAAAAGTTATTTTCGGGTTTCCTTCCGCTCTTACAAAAGAAGTTAATACATACCCTGCTGCAGTAATAGGCATACCCCATAACATCACTGTCAGATAGTCTTTTGCATAAGGATAGGCTGCCTCACTTGTCGATAATATTTTGAGGATAGTATCCACGATAAAGCTTGCAAACAATGGAAAAGGAATACTAATGATCAGAAGAAGCGTACAGGCATTACACAGTACGAGATTAGCTTTTGTCTTATCCCGCTCTCCAAGACTTATTGAAATAAGAGCGGTCGCTCCATGTTCGATCAGGATACAGAGACTTATCTGAATTAAAATAACGGGAAATACCAGCGAGACGCCAGAAAGACCAAGCGGTCCAACTCCATACCCTATGAAAATACGATCTGTTATGTTATAAACCGCGTGTATGAGATGGGCCGCTACACAAGGAAATGATAATTTTATTATGAGACTTGATATCATTTCTTTTCCCAGTCTTTCGGTATGTTCAGCCATCATCCCGATCTTTTTTTTATATTATTTAACTGTTAATACAGGGCAGTTAGCTTCAAGGATTACCTTTTGCGCTGTTGATCCAAATAAAAATTTGCCGACCTTGGATATCTTTTCAATACCGATGATAATTACATCCGCTTCAATCATTTTTGCATATTCAAGCAAATCGGTTCCTGCATCAATTTCTCTTGTTGAAATTTGTACAAAACAGTTAAGAGATTCTTTTCGAAACTCCTCCCTATAGTGTTCTATATCAGTTTCAACGTTTTTTAGATCAGTCCAAAATCGCTCAGCCATTTTTTCTGACGCATTTTCATCAATATGGCTTGGTTTTGACATAAAAATGGTTACTACACCATTAAATGCCTTTGCCTGCCTTTTTGATAGTTCTATGGCCTTTTTTGAAGTTTCAGAGCCATTATATCCAACAAGTATGTTCATTATAAATTTCCTCCTGTTCTTAGGTTTAAGCTGCAATATACCGTTGTCTTTCAAAGAACATTGAACCCTAAAATGCCGTTGGCGTAGTACACCTACACCCAATAATCTTAACGCAGCTTCCGCGTCAATGATTTATTTCTTTCCAGAAATGGCAAGCGACCTTGTGGTCAGTTCCTGCTTCTTCCATTGGTGGTTCCACCTCATAACAAATGTCTTTAGCATAGAAACAGCGAGGATGGAAATGACAGCCGGAGGGGGGATTAATTGCGGTAGTAGGCACCTCTCCGGGTAGTATTATTTCCTCCTGAGTGCTGTCGGGTTGGGATGGCAACGCGGCTGAGAATAACGCTTTGGTATAGGGGTGAAGACTTTTGCAATATATTGCTTCACTTTTTCCATATTCTACTATTTTACCTAGGTACATTACGCCCATCCGGTTGCTCAAGTATCTGACAACTGCCAGGTTATGCGCAATAATCAGGTATGTAAATTTTCTTTTTTGTTGAATATCCATGAGAAGGTTCATAAGCTGGGCTTGTACAGAAACATCCAGAGCCGACACCGGTTCATCTAATACAATTAACTTCGGTTCAATAGCGATAGCCCGGGCTAAGGCAATTCTTTGTCGCTGCCCGCCACTGAACTCATGCGGGTATAATTTAGCGCTCCCTGGTGGTAGTTTTACCTCAGTTAGGATTTGGTCAATCCTTTCATTGATTTTCTTTTTGGTCAGTTCCAGATTTATCTCAATTGGTTCACTGAGAATGTCTCTAACCCTCATTCTAGGGCTTAGGGAACTATAAGGGTCTTGAAACATAGCTTGTACCGAACTGCGGTATCCTTTTATCTCTTCCGGTGTAAGCTTTGAAATGTCCTTGTTTTCAAACAGCAAGCTACCGGAAGAAAGACTCTCCAAAAGAAGGATACATTTCGTTGTAGTTGTTTTACCGCATCCTGACTCGCCAACCAAAGAAAAGGAATCTCCCTTGTAGATACAAAAGTCCACCCCGTCAATGGCTTTTACATATCCCAATATTTTCCTTGTAATTAGGCCTTTCGTTATGGGAAAGTGCTTTTTAATATCTATTGCTTCTAATAGTTTTTCTTTCATATTTAGCCCTTTTTTCGCCAACATCTGACATAGTGCCCGCCACCAAGATCCACCTCCGGAGGGTTTTCTTGCCTGCAGTAGTCGCCAACCATTTCGCAACGGGGCCGAAACGCGCATCCCGTGGGTAGTTCAAGAAGCGAAGGGACCATCCCCTTTATGGAGTATAACCTGTCCACCTTGGACCCCATTTTTGGCATTGCTTTCATGAGTGCGATGGTATAGGGATGGCAGGGATTACTCCATAGATCTCTTACGCTAGCCCTTTCAACCACTTTGCCCAGATACATTACACATACAGCATCACACAATTTTGCCACTATTCCGAGGTCATGCGTGATGAAAAGCATGGATAATTTCTTTTCTTTTTGGATATCCCTTAATAGCCTTAGATACTGTGCCTGGGTTGTGACGTCGAGTGCGGTAGTCGGCTCATCGGCAATTAACAGTGAAGGGCCGCAACTGATAGCTATTGCGCCCACAACCCTCTGTCTCATGCCGCCACTCATTTGATGCGGAAAATCGTTTATCCTGGTTTCGGCGCCGGATATATTCACTTGCTTTAGAGCTTCAATGGCTCTACTGTTTACTGAACGCTTGTCTTTGACCCCTCCATGCAACCTAATAGCCTCTCTAATCTGGTCGCCGATAGTAAATACAGGGTTCAATGAGGTTATCGGGTCCTGCATTATTAGAGATATTTCCGAACCGCGTATCTTACACATTTCCTTTTCGCTCTTTTTTACCAGGTCATCACCTTTAAAAAGAATCTTACCTCCCACTATTTTGGCCGCTGGTTTTGGTTCAAGTCTTAAAATGGACATAGTGGTAACTGTCTTTCCGCACCCGGACTCACCAACAAGACCAACGCTTTGCCCCTCATTGACTGTGAAGCTTACCCCATCAACAGCCTTCAGCACCCCTCGCTTGAGAGAAAAATACGTTTTTAAATTCTCAACCTCTAATAAAATTCTATCCATATTTCCCTCTACAGTTGCCGTAATTTTGGATCTAAATAATCTCTAACCCAATCCCCCAAAATATTAGCTGCCATCACGGTTATGAAAATTGCAATCCCGGGAAACAATGGCAGCCACCATAATGTTGCGATATACCCTTGCCCTTCAGAGCACATTGAGCCCCAAGATGCAGTGGGTGGGGGAACCCCTACACCAAGAAAGCTTAATGTAGCTTCCGCCAGAATAATATTACCGACATCCAGCGTAGCCAAAACAAGGAAAGTTGGAATTATATTCGGTACAAAATGTTTTGATAGCATCCGGAAAGTGGAAGCGCCAGCGACCCTCGCCAGCGCGACATAATCACGCTCCTTTATAACCAGTGATATTGCCCGAATTTGTCTGGCATACATGGGCCATCCGAAAAATGCCAGTACAAAAATGGTATTTTGCAAGCTGGCACCAAGTGATACGGCAATCACGATAGCTACTACCAGCCACGGAATTGACCACATACTATCTGTTATTCTCATGATAATTGTGTCTGCAAAACCGCCATAGTAGCCGGAAATAAGACCTAGTAATGTGCCGAAACAGGCGCTTATCAGAATAGCGGAGGCCGCAACCAGAATTGACACTCTGGTTCCATAAATTAGACGGCTAAGGACATCCCTGCCGAAATAATCGGTTCCTAATAGATGGTCACTGCTGCCTCCCGGCATCCAAGCCGGCACTATGAACTGTTGCTCTAATTTACTCATATTGGGATCATGTGGAGCAATTTGAGGAGCAAATATGGCGCATAGCACCACCATACTCAGGATGAGCATGGATATTCCGGGATTCAGGACAAATCTCCTTGTCCGTTTTTCTAATAACTTTTGAAAAAGATTTGCTGATTTCAATAGCATTTTAAATCCTTGTAGCCTGGGTCGTCTTTTCACTTTGGTTTTAATCTCCCTCCTGTTGGACGCAATAGCTTCTTCTATGACCATTTCTTAATCTCACTTTTTTGTTTTAACTCGTATGTCGACTTCATAGTGGAACTTACATTTTCTGCTGTAACCTGACTTTAGGATTAAGATAAACATAGATAACATCAGCTATCAGACTCGATATAATGAATAAAAAGACGGTGACAAGCGTTATTGCCTGCACAAGTGGGTAGTCACGTGACATCACGGACTGTATTGTCAAACGTCCAAGACCTGGCCAGGCAAAAACGTTCTCTACTACTACATCACCGCTTATAAACATGATTAATAAGAACATAATGTAGGTAATAATCGGAATAGAAGCGTTTTTAAAGGCGTGTTTCCAGATGATCATCCGTTCGCTAACACCTTTTGCTCTTGCGAAGATGAGATAATCGGCACCCAGGACCTCCAGCAACTCTGAACGGGTGATCCGCGCCACTCCGGCCATCAGAGTGAAGGCTAAAGTCACCGCTGGAAGAATGACGGATCCAGCGGAATACCGGCCACCGACCGGTAGAATATCAGCGTAAACAGCAAAAACAAGAATGAGTATCATGCCTACGAGAAACGACGGAGCTGACATTCCCACAAAGGCAAACCCTCTTCCGGCAATATCTGAGAAATTACCTTTTCCTACAGCTGAATATACGCCGATAGGAATACCAATTAGAGATATGAAGAGGCTTACGATCAATAATTCGGCGGTGGCCGGTACACGCTCTGCAATTACTTCCATGACGGGTTTTTTGTAACGAAAAGAATTACCGAATTCACCCTGGATAATGTTAACAAGATATTTCCCATATTGGACTATCGTTGGTTTATCCAGTCCGTAATTTGAGGCTATCTTCTGCCTCACTTCAGCGGTAGTATTAATAGATACCAGCCAGCCTAAAGGGTCTCCAGATAACCGTGTCAGCAGGAAAACGATAGATACGACGGCCAGAGTTGTTAGGATCCCCTGAAAAATACGTGCCAAAATATATCGTTGCATAAATTACTCCAATCCTATTTTATAAATACACTCTAGCGCCAATTGTCCCGATAATTTCCTTCCACCTCAGCACGGCTGCTGGGTTTCAATTGTTATATCCACCTACTTGTCCAGCTCATTTTGCATGAGTGATGAACTCGAAGGTTATCCCTGGTTCTGAGTGCTGTGCATATTTTTCATACCGGGAAATATCCTTAATCTTTGGGCCAAAAGCAGATATTTTGTTCGTAAAAGCGATTGGGGCTAGCATGTAATTATTATAAATCCAGTCCATGCCGGACTGAACAAGTTTAATCTTTTCTTCTTTGCTCTTGGTAATTGATTTCCCAATCTCATCAATTATAGCATCGAATTTGGGGTGCATGAAAGCTTCATGAGTTTCAGTCTGGCTGGAAAGCAGCCAAGGCCACATCATCGTCACTTCCGGATAAATTTCTAAATACATAGCACTCATACACCAGGCATCTTTTCGCCCGGTATACCACTGATCTTTGAAAGCGGTCGCGTCTATGATCTGACGCTGTATCTTAAGACCAATAGCCTCAAAGTCATTTGCTATTGCCTGCGCCATTTCTTTACCGGTAGCGCCTGCGTATGTATTTCCAGAATCAATATACATGGTTATAGGCTTTCCGAAGCCGTTTGGATAACCAGCTTCGCTTAAAATCTTTTTAGCCTGATCCGGATCGTATGGATATTCCTTCCATTCGGACTTATACCCCAACATATCGGGCGGCCCGAGGTATGTCGTCATTGGGATACATTCCCCATGCATGATTTTATCATAAATTGCCTTCCTGTTAATAGCCAGATTGAATGCCTTACGCACCTTTAAAGCTCGCTTGTTCCAGTCCGAATCAGCGGGTTCATCCGTATGTGTTACCCAGGGGACGGTGGGATCGTATGTTGGGTCAGTAGACAACAATTGTCCACCGAAAAGCAGGTATGTTCCGGTTGCTTCAGGTATGCTAACAGTCCGAAATCCTCCATCTTTAATTTGGGAGATTTTGTCAAGCGGTATTCCAATAATATCCACGTCACCGGTTTTGAGCATAGCTAACTGGGTATCTTTCTCGGGAACATCCTTGATAGTGAGATATTTAAAATCCGGTTTATGTCCATAATAATCTTCGTATCGCTCAAACTTCATGTAAGAGCCCGGGACATTTTTTATTAAATGCCAAGGTCCGGTACCGATAGGCTCCGCAATGGCCTTATCCAATCCCACTTTTTCAACGTATTTTTTGCATGCAATACCCGTAAACGGGGTGCATAAATCGGATAACCACGCTGGATAAGGGGGATTTGAGAAATTAAAGCGGAAATGATACCGATCAACCACTTCGGTGGATTTGATGAAACCACGTTGATCTTCAGGCCCCCACCACCACGCTTGCCAAGAACCTTTATCTGCATTTGAGTGTAGATCAAACGTATATTTAACATCATCCGCCGTAAGCTCTCCATATCCACCCTGCCACTTAATTCCTTTACGTAAATAGACGTCAAAAGCACTATAGTCAGGAGTGAATTCAAACCTTTCCGCCAGCATTGGATAGTAACCTGTTTTCTCATCATTATAGTTGTACCGGATTAGGCGGTCATTGGTAAGTTGTACCCAGGCAGGTGGCAGACATCCAAGAAAAGAAAAATTTTCAGCGCCCGTAGACTCTGTTGCATAGATTAACTCACCGTCGGCAGGTTTTTCAGCTGTTGCACTGCCGATAACAACCAAGCTGATGGATAGCAACAATGATAGCTGGATTATCAATAGTCTTTTATTCATTACAAATCCCTCCTTATCATAGTAGACCAAACATTATAGACGTCCGTTTATCCATGACTATTTCCACAATCGCAACTATAATTAATAGCTACATACCTACTAGACCGAGTACACCGGAGATAGACCGGATATGTGATTTGTAAAGCGCCCCTTACTCACGGAATAAGGGGAAAAGGCCTTTGGGAAGATTTTCAATCACGCCATCTCACACGCTTACCACTTTCAGTTTTTACATAATACACCTCCTTTCGAAGTTCTATAGTGAAGTTCCAGTTTTTCGAAGTTCTATCCTGGAACTTCACTCGGTCATCATACAACCATACACTATTTTTTCAGAATGTCACTTTCTACTTCTTTAAGAACTTCAGATACTATCTCTAAAGCTTTGTCCAAGTGTGCCTTGGTTATTACCAACGGAGGTAACACCCTCAAAACGTTATCATATCTCCCACAAGGCATCTCATAAACGCCCCTGTCTCTTAAAGTTAACAAGATACGTTTCATTACCTCTCCATCAAGAGGCTCCTTGGTTTCTCTATCCTTGACTAACTCCAGACCAACCGCCATGCCTTTGCCCCGGACATCTCCTATGATTTCCCTCTCCTTTGCCATGTCTTGGAGGGAAGCCTTCAAGTACTCTCCTAATATGGCTCCTCTCTCCAAAAGTCCATTTTGCAGCAACTCTATATTCGTGTAAGCTACAGCGCAAGAGGTAGCATTTCCTACCGCAGTGATCACATGGCTGGCGGGTAAAAGTTTTTCGGCGGTCTTGTTGTTGATAACCATCCCACTGAAAGGAACATCTCCACCCATTGCCTTTCCAAGAATTATAATATCCGGTTCCACCCCGTAGTGCTCTACAGCGAAAAATTTAGCCGTTCTCCCCATACCGGCCTGGACCTCGTCGTCCAGATACAATATTCCAAACTTTTCGCACATTGCTTTAATTTTATTCAGGTAACCATCGGGAGGGAATACACAGCCCCCTTCGGCCTGAAAAGGCTCAATAAGAAAAGAGGCGATGTTTTCCGCGTCTATTGCCGACCTCGGGTTAGTCAATTGCCACTCCACGTATTTGGCACACTCAAGATCACATTCAGGATATTTCATGCGAAAAGGACAACGATAACAATACGCATACGGATGAATGGGGTAATGAAAAGCGTTAAGCGCTAAACCTTCGGCTCGTGAGTCTATAAAACTGCTTAGGACACCTGCTTCCCCTATACAACCATGAAAACAACCGTCAAAGGTTCCCGTGAATTGCCTTCCGGTCGCCTTTCTGGCAAATTTAACCGCTGTCTCTATGGCCGAGGTGCCACTCAGTCCATATTGCATCCTAACATTTCCCTTAAGATTGCCAGGAGCTATCTGGGAAAGCTTTTCCCCAAGCTTCTGCCTGTTAGGATTGACCATGTCTGAGGTGTGCCCCAGAATGGCGCACTCTCTCCGGATGACCTCAACCACCTTTGGATGGCAATGCCCAACGGTGTTTACTCCTACACCTGAGACCAGGTCTATAATGATATTACCGTCAGAGTCCTTTATCGTTGCCCCAAAAGCCTCAGCCCATGAACCTCCAAAAATATTAGGACACATTCTAGTGACGGTCTCGTTGGCCATCTCTTTGTCCCATAGAGCCTTGGATTTGGGCCCCGGTATTTCGGTCATTATTTTGGGCGCTTCCGGCCAGGAAAGCTTTTCGATTTCCTTCTCTATTTGTGGATCCAACTTTAGTTCAGTCATAATTTGCTCCTTTTTTTGATTTGTTTTCTGTGGAGTCCCTGTACTCCGCTTGATTGTTATTCTTAGTACGCTCGAAAAGGTCTGATATCAAAACAGATCTTTTCGCCTGTATAAGTGTCATAAGTTATATAAATTGGATTTTTCCTCGCCATCTCCTTTCTTCGATCATCGCTCCGACCCGAGCGCTCGCAGCCGCAATCTCCTAAGTTCGCTCAGCGTCGGATGCAACAATAATTAGTGTTCATGGACCTGTCATCGCCGCAAATAAGCCATAGTTCGACGAGCTAATATCTACCCGAACTGCACATAAATAGAATTCTTCTCACAATATGCTTCTGGTTCCTCCTTGCCGACACCACTTTCCTTGACCCCACCCATAGGCAGGCCCCACATACCCATATGCGTATTCACCCAGATCGTTCCGGCCTCGATCGCATTGGCGGTCTTCATTCCCTTTTCAATATCCTTGGTCCAAACCGAAGCCGCAAGTCCGAAGTTATTGTCATTGGCCATGGCGATCACATCGTCACTGTCACAATACCGGGTAATACAGGCTACAGGGCCAAAGATCTCTTCACGGTAAACCTTCATTTCCGGAGTAACCCCGGTGATAACGGTGGGCAAAACATAGTATCCTTTATTCAATGGCTCTGGAAGCGGGCTAAGCTGACCGAGTGCCAGTTTGGCACCTTCATCAAGAGCGGACTTAATGTGCGCCTCAATACTGTTGCGATGATGTTCACCAACTACTGGTCCCATCGTAGTATTCATGCTAAGAGGGTCACCCACGACACCCTTCTTCGCTTCCGTGACATACTTTTCAATGAATTCATCGTATACCGTTTCATGCACATAGTATCTGCCGGGAGAAATACAGGCTTGCCCAGTATTCTCCATCTGTGTTTGGGCCCCTACCTTAGCAGCTATATCAATATTGGCATCAGCCATGACGATAAACGGGTTCTTACCACCGAGTTCAAGACAGAGTTTCTTGACTGTTTTGGCAGATGCTGTGAATATGCTCTTCCCTGCTTCCGTGCTGCCCGTAAAGCTGACCATACCAATGCCGGAATGAGAAGCGAGAGCATTGCCGGCAACTTCACCCGTTCCCGTAATAATATTAACCACGCCAGGAGGAATGATATCGCTGAGACTCGCGATGATTTCTCCCAGTACCAGAGAGGTGACAGAATCAATGCTCGGAGGCTTGAGGACACAAGTGTTACCCATTATCAGGGCGGAGCCAATCTTCGAGGCTGCAACCCAAAGCGGCACATTCCACGGAGTAATTAGCGCACACACACCAATGGGTCGCCTGTGCACATACGCCAAACCGTCTCTCCCCATATCAAGGGCGTCCGACTCGAACGATTGACCCACCGCGGCAGCCCGTCCAAAATCACACGATGCTTCCATCGTGTAATTCCGGGCCACGGCGATCGGTGTGCCGTGATCTAAACAATCGAGCATGGCGATTTCCTCAAGTCTCTCGCGTAAGGTAGCCCCTAAGTTCTGAAGCGCTTCAGCCCTTTCTTGTATTGGTTTCCGCGACCATTCGGGGAAAGCCCCGCGGGCGGCAGCAACCGCCTTCTCGACCTCGAGCTCGCCGCCAAACGGGATACGGTCAAACTCTTCACCCGTCGCCGGATTAATGACGGGGAAAGTCTTTCCAGACGCTGCCTCCAGCAATTCTCCCCCGATAAGCATTCTCCACTTTGTCATTTCCCCTTACCTTTTGTATTCTTAAAAAGTTTTTTTATTTCATCTTCAAATTACTAGCTTATAACATGGCATAAATTTCTTCTTTACTCAAAACATTGCCGACTTTGGCCTTAATTGGTGATTTCTTCTAATCCTATCTCTCGCAATCTTGCCTTGGACGGCTCTCCGGTCTCCGGATCCCAGTTCATGGCCTCATAGTATGCTCTCCGAAGCGCTTCGAGCGCCTCGAAATCAATATGTACCCCTTTGGTTGGTCCGGAGGAGATGGGCTCATGTAACCTCAACGGTAATTTGAAGCCTTGCGGGCGCACTCCCTCCCTAAAATTGAACGTTTGACGAAGGGTCTGAATCCTCTCCCCAGCAACTAGCAGCTCGGAATTGCTGAAATCCCAGCCGGTTGCCGCAGAGATAAGGTCAGCCAGGGGAAAGTTGACCACCATTCCCAGATGCAGGCAGAGTCCGCAAGAAGCCAATAGCTCAAGATGTTTAATAGCTAAGGAGTAAACCTGGCCTTTACCTTTAATCGTGGAGGTATCCACCGCTGGGACCTGCAATTCCATGTAGGGTTCCAGATTTTCTCTATTTTCCGAAGTTCCGCCTCTCGTGTGCCTGCCCGGCGTAGGATCCATACTCCAAGCGCCCTCACCCGGCATAAGCCTGGGATCATGGTAGGCAACTTCCTGCCCGCCAATGTGAATGGCGTATCTATCTGCACCGTTGCCAATCTTCTCTGCAGCTGCCCTTGAGCCGTCAGCCAAGATGGCGCCGAATCCCTCCCTTTTGCACATCTTTTCGGTAATGGCTATAATAGCCTCAGCGTTACCCCACGTTAGTTGAATGCCATCTGTATCCTGATCTGTTATTATTTTTTTCTCGTAGCATTCCATAGCAAAAGCAATGGTTGCTCCAACTGACATGGTATCAATACCATAACGGTCACAAATATCGTTTGCCTTGATAACCGCTTCTACATTATCGTTGCAGCATAGACTGCCAAGACCAACCAGAGTCTCGTACTCTGGTTTCCTCGTTTTTGCTAACTTGTACGGCCCCTGATCTATCGAAACGATACCCCCGCAGAACACCGGACAACCAGCACAACCAGCCTTCTTCACTTTATACTTGGCTATGTTCTCACCACTTAGGTTCTTATGGGTGGGAAAGGCCTCTTCTCCGGCCTGGCTCCAGTTCTTAATTGGGCCTTCCCCCGTAGAGACCGCCATGCTCATTCCCCCGCTGGTTCCGTATTCCTTCAACATCTCTATAAACGGGTGCCCAGAGGTCTCTATCTGAGATAGTATCTTTCTGCGGATAATTCTGATTGCTTCAGGATCCGCAACCGGCACCTTCTTTGTGCCTCTCACCGCAATAGCCTTGAGGTTCTTGGCTCCCATCACTGCCCCAACGCCCGACCTAGCGGCCGCTCTCCCCTCCGATATTATGGAAGCCAGCAGCGACCGGGCTTCTCCGGCAGGGCCGATGCAAGCCACCCTGATTCCCCGGTCACCGATCTCCTTACGCAGCATTTCCGGGGCTTCAACGGTATCTTTTCCCCATAGGTGGCGCGCGTCTTTGAGTTCTACCTTTTCTTCTGTTACCCAGAGATACACCGGATGAGAAGCGATACCTCTGAAGAAGATAGCGTCGTAGCCGGTAGCCTTCAGCTCTGGCCCAAAAAAACCGCCCGCATTTGAATCTCCCCAGGTGCCAGTGAGTGGAGATTTTGTAACAACCATGAACCTTGACGCCCCCGGCACACCGCATCCGGTCAGGAGACCGGTGGCAAACCCAAGAATATTCTCTGGACCCAGAGCATCCACCTTACCCGCTTGTCTCTCGTTGAGTATCTTGGCTCCAAGCCCCTCTCCGCCAATATAATAACGGTATACACTCTCTGACCAGGCCTCTTCATTAATTGCGCCTGATGTCAAATCAACAAATAGAATCTTTCCCATATATCCTGGCATTTCTATTCCTTATCCCCCGTTTATTGATTGCCGTCCTTGAATGCAAGAGCACCGGTGGGACAGATACTCACGCACTCGCTACATTCCTGGCATTTGAGATGGCCAAGGGGTTCGCCTTGGAAAGTAGTTACTATCCTCTTGAAACCACGGTGCGCAAAGCCAAGCTCCCCGCATACCCGGACGCACCGACCGCAGAGGACGCATTTATTTGGGTCGTGGATAAACAAATCGCTACTGTCATCTACAGGAAGTTCCTGCATAAGTTTCCTTAAGCGCTTTGTTTTAAGCTTCATTTTTAGATGGCGTGCTATTTTTTGAAGCTCGCAGGAGCGGTTGGCGGCACATTCGGCACAGACCACCGGGTGTGATGCCATGATCAGCTCAAAACCACTTCGCGCCAGGCTTAGTGCCTTTTCCCCCGCGGTATTTACGACCATGCCCTCGGTTACCCCCTCGGTGCATGCGGTAACCGGGTAGTCTTTACCCTCCACCTCAACGAAGCATAAACGACAGGCGGCCGATGGACCTGAATTATCCCTAATGCCGCACAGGTTGGGGATATAGATGTCATTGTCCAGCGCAACCCAGAGGAGCTTTTCTCCCTCATCGGCAGTTATTTTCTTGCCATCAATTGTTAAGGATACTTTATTCATTTTTTTTCTGAACCTCACTAGGCGGAGATAATTTCACTACGGCATTAAACTCGGGAGGACAAACGTCCAGGCAGGACCCGCAGTTTACACATTTCTCCTGATCTATGATACTGATTCTCTTCTTTTTGTTCCTTGTAATCGCCTCCAACGAGCAGCTCTTGATGCAGAAGTCACAGCAGGGTTCGCAGTTATCCGGTATAATGTAGTAAGCGATAAGCTTCTGGCACATCAGCGCCGGACAACGCCCCTCCGTGATGTGAGCTTCGTACTCGTCGCGGAAATACCGCAGGGTGGTCAGCACCGGGTTAGGGGCTGTCCGGCCTAGGCCGCAGAGCGAGCCCGCCTTGATATCCGCGGCAAGCTGGGCTAGGATATCAAGGTCCTCTATCGCCCCTTCGCCTTTTGTGAATTCGCTCAAGGTCTCAAGCATCTGCTTGGTGCCCAAGCGACAGAAGGTACACTTACCGCAGGACTCGTGCTGGGTGAACTGCAGAAAGTAACGGGCTATTTCCACCATGCAGTCGTCCTCATCGAGGACAATCATTCCCCCGGAACCCATCATCGCCCCGGCCTCGGCGAGCGAATCAAAGTCAATGGGCAAATCCAGTGCCTCTTCGGGCAGGCAGCCGCCTGAAGGGCCGCCTATCTGCACCGCTTTGAAGCGCTTACCGCCGGGAATGCCGCCGCCGACGTCGAAGATCACTTGTCGCAGAGTAGTGCCCATTGGCACTTCCACAAGCCCGGTGTTGGCCACCTTGCCGGCCAGGGCGAAAAGAGCGGTGCCGGGGCTGTTGGGCGTGCCAATATTTGAAAACCATTTGGCCCCCTTATCGATTATGTGTCGGGCAAAGGCCAGTGTCTTGACGTTGTTGATAAGTGTAGGCTTGCCATATAGTCCGCTGTAGGCGGGGTACGGGGGGCGGTGGCTGGGAGTGCCGGTCTTTCCCTCTATAGATGCAATTAGGGCGCTCTCTTCGCCGCAAACGAAGGCACCCGAGCCTTCGAATACACTTATGTCGAAACTGAAATCGCTGCCCATAATGTTTTTCCCCAGCAGTTTAGACCTTCTGGCTTGGCGCAGTGCTACCTGCGTTCTATGTACCGCCAGCGGGTACTCGGCACGGACATAGATATAGCCTTGACGAGCGCCGGCGGCATAGGCGGCAATCAACATGCCTTCCAGTACGGAGTGGGGATCGCTCTCCAGAATGGTCCGGTCCATGAAAGCGCCTGGGTCACCCTCGTCACCGTTGCAGATGACGTACTTTGTGCTTCCTTCAGCTTGGCGGCAGATAGCCCATTTTTCCCCTGTGGTAAAGCCGGCCCCGCCTCGGCCCCGCAAACCCGACTTTCTGACTTCGTCGATAACCTTTGCAGGCTCAGTCTGGAGGGCTTTTGCCAGAGCCGAGTATCCGCCGACCGCGATATAGTTGTCTATCTCTTCTGCATTAATATAGCCGCAGTTTTGGAGTATGATCTTGCGCTCGTATTGGGAACGAGGAGAATCGTTTAGGCTAGGGACAACGTCACTATTCTCCAGAGAGCCCAAAGCCAATTCAAGGCAAGGGTCGTTCCCAATGATGAAGTCCTTCACCAGCTTCTTGGCGATATCCGGACTGACTTTCTGATACACAATGCGGGGAAAGTCAGCTTTCGCGATGATGACTACGGTCTCGGCGTAGCAGTGCCCCATGCATCCGACTTCTATCACCGGGCAATCAAGGTCATGCTTTTTGACCTCGCTCTTGAAGGCCCGGAGCACATCCATTGCCCCGGTAGCGCGGCCGCAGGTGGCCGCACCGACCATAACGATGGCCTTGGCCTTCTGCAGCTCGCGATAACGCTCTTCAGCGCCCTTCCTTATCTCCTCGAAAGTCGAGGCGACACCTGAATGCTCGCTATTTTTCACTGTGCCCCCCTTTCCCACGCTTCTGCTTCTTTTGCTCGAACGAGAGAAGAATGTCGGTTACTTTCGTAGTGTCGACTTGGGCTATGGGCTTTTTATCAACCACAGTGACCGGCGCCAGCGTACAGCACCCGACGCAGGCTACTGTGTCCAGGTCGTACTCCCGGTCGCGGGTCGTTTGTCCCGCGTCGATTTTAAGCTTTCTCTTCCAGGCGTCCAAGGCGATATTCCCACCTTTCATGTGGCAGGCGGTGCCCAGGCAAACCCTTACCGAATGCTTTCCTGGGGGGGTCAGCCTGAACTGGTTGTAGAAAGTGACCACGCTATAAACATCTACCGCCGGTATTTCGAGACGCTCGGAAATCTCCAGCATGGCTTCCCGAGGAAGATAGCCCAGCTTCTTCTGCACCTCCTGCAGCAGGGGAATGAGATTCCCCCTGCTCCGTCCAAAACGCTTTACCGTCTGCCTGATGTCATTCCTGATGTTAGCCTGTTCCTTACTCATACTAACTGACTTTTCAGTCATAATCGTTTCTCCATATCCAAATTTTCTCTTATCTGCCGCAGTCAAACCAGAAGCGCTTACTTATCCGCTCCCCTGTCCTACTGGTTACATGAACGCCTTAACTTTCAATAGGACTACCACAAACATACGGGATAAGTTATTTCAATGCATTTCTGAGGGCAATCGAAGAAGCAGTCCCCACAATGCTGGCATTCATCATAGTGAGCCAGATAGGGCTGCTTCTTTTCTTCGTCCCAGCCAAAAACGTCCATGGGACAAATATCATAGCAAAGCCCTTCACCATTACACTTTTCATAGTCTATATAGATTGGCATTTTTCTTCCTGCTGGCCTCCTCTCATATAATTGTCAGCTGTCGCGGGTATTTATGTAGACAACGAGCTTCGCCCTCCGTAATCACCCACGTATCAGATATTTCGACTCCCTTTGTATAATCAAGTGAATAGGGATAGGGATGCAAAACAACAGTCATCCCGGGTTCAAGAACAAAGGGTTCCGGCTTATGGGACGATGGATCATCAAATGCAAGCGCACAAGGATATTCACCCGCGCTTCTTCCCGGCATTCCAAAGAGCACCGGACAGGTTCCGGAATATCCCTTTTCCAGGATGGGGGCCGCTGCTTTTCTCAAATCCTCATTGGTTTTTCCCGGGCGCAGTTGCTCAATTTCTTTCTCATACACTTTCAGCATGAGATCAACCATCTCCAAATACTCTTCCGAGGGTTCACCCAAAGCAATGGGTTTGCTTGTTGAAGCATTCGAACCGTCCGAGTACCAAGTATCCATTTCCTGACAGATTATGTCCCCGCGCTGAAGGATCCGATTCTGCGGCCTCTCCCTGTGCAGCGCTGATGTAGAAGCGTATGTGTTACTCGATTCCAACATCAACAAGGGCGACCCCAGTTCCCCCCCATTCCTGAACAGAGCGCTATACGCACAAGCGAAAACATCCGCCTCAGTCATTCCAGGTCTGATGTTCTCCACAATTGCCTCAACGACCCTATCCCCTATCGAGGCTGCCTTCTCCATGAACTCGATCTCTTCACTGCTCTTGATAAGCCTAACCTGCTGCCACCACGCATCCGTCACAAATTCAAACCGTGCGCCCGGTAGTTCCGCAGTGAACAACTTCAGATCACTTGCCGGCATGGAACCGGCATCGACCTCCACTATCCCAATTCTACTCTTGGCACAACCTAACTCCTTCAACCTCTCCACGGCCATTCGCCCGAATTCCCTTGGGGGCCCTCCTCGTACATCTTCCACGATCACCTGAGCCCTTCTGGATGGATCTACCAAGAACTGAAACCCAACAAAGAGCGTCATTTCTCCAATCGCGGGAACGATAAGATAGGAATTCCCGAATTGAGGAAGCTGATTTGTCACCCATCTTACGTTTAACGATGCGCTCGCTCCAGCGCCGCTTTGTATCAGAAGGCAATCCAGTCCGCTGTTTTCAATGAAAGAGCGAGCCACCTTATGCCTCCTTTCGTACTCGGCATCGGAGGGCCGATCAAGGAGATATACAGAGCGGTCGACATTTTTGAACACTTCCGAGCTAGGGTAATAGCCTACTCGTCTGCCGAATACCTGAGGGTTATACACGCTCATAAGCTCCTTTCACGCTTCATTCCATGTTCAAATTCTATTTGATTTTACTAAAATATATCTTTACAGGCTGTTGAGTCATGGGAGAGTCTACAGCCGTTGCATTTTTTAATAGTTTATGTAGACGGCCATATTCAAGCTCCCGAACGTCATTTGGGTTTGAACTCTGCCCTTAACTCAGCCATTCTTCTGCGCGAAAACCGTATTTCGCCATCCTCGAACTTTGCCACTAAAGCTTCCTTCCAGGGATCATTCGCCATTTCAGGATAATCCATGCGATAGGTTCTCATGCCACTCTCTTTGCGCTCTCTGGCGCACAACATGAATAGCTCGGCCAGCAAAAACAGATTTCTGACCTCGTAGGCTAACATCAACTCATGGTTATCATTTGCAGCAAGCATGGGCTGAAATTTATCCCTGACCGCTCTTAGCCGCCAAAGCCCACGGTCAATACTGCTTTCACTTCTTTCGGGACCACAGTATCTCTCTACCAGATCCCGTATTTTCATCTCAACCTCTAGAGGCTCAATCCCTTTTTTCACCTTCTTAGGGCTAAAAACAATCTTCCGCTGTTCAGCTACCTGAGCTTCATCAATATCCGCCAGTTCCATCCCGGATAGACTCGAGGCAATATGTATGCCGGCTCGCATCCCGTAAACAGCCGCATTGGCTGCACCCAGAAACGTCGTGCCGCCTACCATATCGCCCACGGCATACAGCCTGTCCACAGTCGTGTGGCCATTCTCATCAAACGCCACGCCGGATATCGATGAATTGTGTTCCGGTTTATATTGGGCGACCTCCATATTCTGCTTTCTCGCGTCCAGCCCCCGCTCGGCAATGAACTTCCCGTGAATGGGAACCGAGTCCTTGTTATAATCTTGCCAGTATTGGTAATAGTCCTCGGTTCTTCCCCTGAAGTCAGCATAGCAAGGGTCGTGACCTTCCCTCTTTATCTGAAATTGCCTGTCGGCATCCATGATTCCCTTTACAAAGTTGCCTCTAGAGTCGCAAGCAATATCCGGAAACACGGAGGGATGGCTGTAGATCGTTTTGTCGGCCAATCTAGCACCTATGACACCTGCCCCAATACCGCCTATCTCAAAGTTTACCAATTCCGCCCCGACTTTATAGGCCATGGCAACTCCATCGCCGGAACCGGCATGATAGTGATAGAGCATTTTGAATCTTCCATGGGAATGATGGTGCCAGGGATTGAATATACGCGACACCGTTCCTGTCGCCAGCATAACCACTTTAGCTCTGATAACACTGAATTCACCGGTTCGGACGTTCAGCGCTGTAACCCCCGCGATTACGCCATCCTTCGTAAGCAGGTCTATCCCCATGGTTCTTTCCAGGACAGTAACCGCCGATTTCCTCAGCGCACGATCGATACCCTTCTTTATCAGCCCCCCGTGGAAACGCAAATTGTCGCCCTCAAGATTATATCGGCCATCGTCCCACACCATCTTGATACCCCATTTCTCCAGGGTGTGCACGACATCCCAGTTATCCCTATAACCGATGTAGTTAAGGTTCTCGTCGACAAGCCCCTTGTTAATCGGCAGAATGCACTCACTGCCGATTAATTTGCCTCCACTTGCCATTATTTCCTTTGCAACATCATCGAGCGTAATATCCTCGGATGTCATTTGGTGCCAGCTGCCAATACCCATACCCGTCGCACCACTCCTTCTGACGGCCGCCTTTTCCAAGAGTACCACCCGAGCACCCCTTTCACTTGCAAATAAAGCGGCAAATGGCCCACCAATACCACCCCCAATTACAAGTAGGTCGGTTTCCATAGCTTTTAAACTCACAGAAAATCTCCTATCTTTAAATTATGATTATTTTGTGATTATCGAAAGATAATTGATCAGTATTCTACTTCTTTAACTCTTTTTGATTGCCGCCGTTATGCGAGAAGAACATTTCATTCATAGGTTCCGTAACGGCCAGACAGCAGAGCACATGGGAGTATCACCATCCAAGGATGAGGTGGATCGAAAACGACTATCGTTTCAACTTTGTCTTCTGTTGCAAGATTCTTCGTGCCCATAATCGTATCCCCAAAACACCTCACTTAAGGCGTTCTGGTGACCCATTGCGATTATTGAAGTTGATATCAGCGGCAATCTTTCCTGGGAAGAATACATGCCGAAGTATATGCTTTTATGCGCACTTTTGCGTAGATGTTTTTGAAAATGGGTCTAATCTATCTATATGTTCAACCACTACCCTTTTTTACCCATCTTCTGTTTTTACAGAGTGATTAGTCCCCCCGTTTTCAAATAAAAAAATAATCTTTTTTTATACTCACCTGTAACACAAAGCTTGAAGATTAAATTTTAATAGCGTCCCAGCAAGCAACAGCAATGGAATGAATCATATCCTCGTTCAATGTTATAAATCCACCCACATGATCTCTTGCAAGAAAGGGAATTGGGGCGTATGATACTAATGAAAGCAGGTCCAACGGCAGATCCTTTACTATCTGCTGCTCCCTTGCAAGTTTTAAAATTACCTGTGTCGGGTCATTATCATTGAAGCCTTCCGATCTTATCTTATCAAGCCCGTAAGGCGAATTGAAGTATTGTTCCAGGAATTTGAATTCATTAGGATTTTGAATAAAATATGTTAAAATTGTTTTGCTGATTCTGATAAATTGCTCCTGAAGCGGCGCATTCTCCGACTTTTTTTCAAGCTCCTTTTCATGGGTTGTAACGCTTAAATATTTTTCCCATATTGTATGAAAAATTTCTTCGATCAGAACATCCTTATTTTCAAAATAATGATATAATGTCCCGCTCCCAACTTCGGCCTTTTCCGCAATAAGCGACGTAGGGCTTTGATGAAAACCATGCTCCGCTATCAATTCCATGGCAGCCTTTATGATCGCATCTCTCTTACTGTCAGTTTTATCATTCATGACACATCTTCCCTTTACCCGGAGTGATTAATCGATCCGCTTATGGTTCCGCTTATATGAATTTTTTTTTCTGATGTCAAGTTTTTTTTTAATGCGATTTCGATTTTTTCCACAGTTGCCCATTGGTTGAGTTTCTAATTTAATGATAATGGAAATCGTCTCCTGGTTTTTCTTGGCCGTGGATACACCGGTCGGGAAATGGAGTGCCTTGATTAGAATGGAGCTTTCGGAAGAGCTGACTTTCCGGGCAGATCAGGCGTTGATGTTGAAAATAACCACACAGGTTCCCCCGGTAAAAAATGCTTGACACAAAAAATGAGGCACTATATTCTGATTGATCAGTCACTCTGGCGGTATGTCATGGTTGATAAAATCAACAATAAAGGTATGTCATGGATGATAAAGTCGAAAGTAAAAGAGATGCGATCATAAAGGCTGCCATGGAATTGATAGCTGAGCTTGGCTTTCATCAAAGCCCCACTTCACTTATTGCGAAAAGGGCCGGAGTTGGGAGCGGAACAATATATCGTTATTTTAAAAATAAAGATGCTCTGATCGAAGAGATTTTTAATACGATATGGAAAAAAAATTTAAGCGTTGCAGCCCTTAATGAGGTGATGGAGAAAGCGCCGCTTCGAGAGAAATTTATCAGAATGAACAAGGCTATTTTAACATATTTTATACAAAATCCCTATGAATGCAGATTTTTGGAACAATATTTTAATTCACCTTATGGACTTGAAAGGGTTAGATCGGAAGGTTTTTCTGCTGATGACCCGGCTCAGTTAATTATGAAGCTTGCAAAGGAGCAGCAGATAGTTAAAGATCTGCCGGTGGATCTTCTCGCATTTATATCATATGCTCCAATCCCCTTTCTTGCAAGAGAGCATGTGGGCGGATATATTACATTGAACGAGGATATGATTCATTCCATTGCCATTGCTTGCTGGGACGCTATTAAAATTTAATCTTCAACCTTAGGATCGCCGCATAAATAATATTACATTATAATAGATAACTGTATCCTTCACTACACTTTCAGAATATGCTCTCTCATCAACTAAACCTTTAGTTTTAAATAATTTATATTCTTTACAGTTGCTTCATTCATATGACACAATTACCTAAATTTAAACTTTTAATAGGTAATTGTATCATATTAAAAGCCCGCAAGAGCGCCTTAAAAACATTAAAAAGCTTTTTGATTCCAGCAAGATAGCTTCTATTGAAGACATAATGACAGTCATCGACTCGAGCTCAAGAATGACTGTCTACCGTTTGCTTTCCCAACTCAAATATCATACCAGTTACTCGCATCGCGGAAGTTTTTATACGTTGCAACAAATTCCTGTTTTCGATTTCTATGGACTTTGGTCGTTTAATTCGGTTAGGTTCAGCCAATTTGGAAATCTTCTGGATACCGCAGCTATCTTGGTACAGCGCTCAGAAGGCGGATTTACTGCGTCTGAGCTAGAGAGCCTCCTTCAAGTTGAAACCCAACCAGCTTTGCTAAAGCTCTTGCATCGTAAGAAAATTTTTCGTGTCAAATCGGGAAGTCACTTTGTTTATATGGCCGCAGAACCTGGACAGCGTCGTTGTCAGGAATTAATGAGAAAGGAGTGCGTGTCAATCCGAGAACAAGTATCTGGATTGGAGGCCGACCTGCTGCCAGATGAACTCAGAGCTGGTATCATTCTGTTCTTCAGTCTTTTGGACGAAAAGCAACGAAGACTTTATGCGGGGCTTGAGGCTGCCAAGTTGGGACACGGGGGTGACCGGAAGATTGCCGATCTCCTGGGATTGGACTCACATACCGTCTCAAAGGGGCGACAGGCACTTTTTGGCGGATCTATCGACCGCTCGGGTGTTCGAAATCCTGGGGGAGGACGTAAGCGAGTGGAAAAAAAAATCCTGAAATAATGGTGAAAATTCGAAACCTTCTCGATACTGATTCGTCCACAGCCGGTGACCCGATGTCTCAGCGAAGATGGACCCATCAAACCGCCGAAAAAGTGGCACAATGCCTTGCCAGAGGTTATGGGATCAAGGTATCGGCTACGGTGGTGCGCCGACTGCTCAAAGATTTGAATTACTCCCTGAAGAGCAACAAAAAATGCCTATCTGCGGGAAACTCTCCCTATCGTGATAAACAGTTTGGAATTATAAAGGGCCTGCGTGAGGAGTATATAGCGGCAGGCGACCCAATCATCAGTGTTGATACCAAGAAAAAGGAGTTGATTGGCCTCTTCAAAAACGCCGGACGTACATGGCGCCGTGGTTACAAGAAGGTAAAAGACCATGACTTTCGCTCCGAGGCGCAAGGATTGGCTGCCTCCTATGGAATCTTCGATCCCCAGAGAAATTTCGGGGTGCTGGTGGTCGGTGAATCGGCAGACACACCGGAATTTGCGGTAAACAGCATAATAACATGGTGGAAGAAGCACGGGCGATATGATTATCCGGCCGCCGACCGCCTGCTTATTCTTGCGGACAGCGGCGGAAGCAATGGTGCCCGTCCTCGTGTATGGAAAAAGCAATTGCAGGAGCAGTTCGCCGATGAGTTCGGCATTACAATCACTGTGGCACACTATCCAGTCGGTGCCAGTAAATGGAACCCAATAGAACATAGAATGTTCAACGAAATTACCAAAAACTGGGCCGGCCAACCCTTGGAGACTTTCGACACTGTGATAAACTTCGCAAGAGAAACAAGCACAAAGACCGGGCTGCGCATTGAGGCATATCGTGATGAGCGCATCTATGAAAAAGGGAAGAAGGTGTCGGACAAAGAAATGGAAAAGCTCGAATTTACCAGAGCCGATGAACTCGGGAAATGGAACTACATGATCGAGCCAAGAGTGTTTTGCCATCAAGTAAACAGGTTCGATGACGGCTTGTCAAATTTGTTTTCCAATCTTCCCAAACTCATTACCGATTTCTCGATATTTTTTTCTGAATTCTCTCAGGGACTATAACTGACGGTGCATATTTAAGCACACCTCACCCGGGTATAGAAAATGTGATTTTATTTCCACGTCGATCCTAAATACCTATCTGCAATCGGTATTGATTGCTATGTGATCCCATCAAGTTTTCTCCCCAGGCCAGAGACACGGACGCCGTATATTTTTACTGACAAAGAATTACAGAGCATTTTCAAGGAGTGCGACGATCTATTGCCTAATAAATGCTCCCCTAACCGGCACCTGATTCTTCCTGTATTATTGCGATTGATTTTTTTTTGCGGCTTGCGTCCGAACGAGGGACGGGAACTGCAAAGCTGCGACATAGATTTCGACAAAGGCATCTTGCTTGTCCGAAAAAACAAATCTCACAAAGAGCGTTATGTCGCCATGTCCGATGATGTGTTGCAGATGTGCAAGGATTATCATACTTCCAATGCCGACATTTTCACTGGTAACACATACTTTTTCCCATCTCCGAACGGCTTGCCATACAATCGGCGCTGGCTTTCCGGACAGTTTCGAATGATTTGGCACAAAGCCCGCGCAACCAGTAATGAGGCTTCCGCCGTTGTTTATGATCTCAGGCATCGGTATGCAACGACGATGATGATGAAATGGCTGGACGAAGGTGCTGATCTTTTCGCAAAACTCCCTTATCTAAGCGCATTTATGGGACATACTCATTTTTCGGATACGGCATACTACATCCACCTCTTACCGGAAAACCTCATTCGTTCATCGGCTATCGACTGGATCCATTTCTCGGATTTGATCCCGGAGGTGTCCGAAGATGAATGAGAAAAGCACCCGCTTCTTCAAATTAGTACGGGACTTTCTGACGATATATCTCCCAGATCAAAGGGCTGTGAGCGTCAATACTATTAAGTCGTACCGTGAATGTCTCAATCAATTGTTGAGCTATATTTGCGACAGAGACGGTTTCGCTCTGGGAAAACTCAGTTTCGAATATCTTTCCAGGGAGACAGTTGAGTGCTATCTGGAGTATCTTGAAAAGGAAAGGCATTGCAGTGTTTCCACACGCAACCATCGCCTTGCATGTATCCGGTCTTTCGTTAAATATGCCGGTGTCAGGGATGTTAGTGTTCAGGCATGCGTTAATGATTTATGCACTATTCCTCAGAAAAAGGTGGCAAAGACCGCCGTCATTAAGTTCTTCAGTGAATCTGCGTTGAAAACTATACTTGAGCAGCCAGATGCCAGAAAGAAGAAGGGGCTACGAAATCTGTTCTTTATGATACTGATGTATGATACCGGAGCCAGAAACCAAGAGTTGATAGATATCAGGTTAAGTGACATCCACTTCGAAGGTAAATCGCCCTACGTTGTCATTACTGGGAAAGGTGGGAAAACGCGCTTGGTGCCAGTAATGCCCAAAACCGTTGATCATTTCAGAAAGTATGTTGATGTCTTCCACCCTGAAATTTCCTTTAGCAATCATCTTTTCTACATCGAACGAAAAGGGAACCGATCTGCTATGTCGCCAGACTGCTCAGAAAAGTTTGTCAAGAAATACGGTACCGCCGCGCATAACGTCAATCCAAAAGTCCCAGAGTCACTGCATTGCCACATGTTTCGTCACTCTCGCAGCATGCACCTGTATAAAAGTGGGATGCCAATGGTTTTGCTGGCTGAATGGCTCGGGCATGCACAAATTTCATCGACATTGATCTATGCGAATGCTGATACTGAAATGAAAAAGGAGGCTATCATGAAAGCTACTTCAAAATTGAACCCGTTGCTATCCGGCGAAACTGCATATCTTGAATGGGAAGATGATGAGGCGTTAATCAGGCAGTTATATGGGTTAAGCCCGTAAATATTATCCCGCCATTTTTGTGAAGGAAGGGCTTGATATGAGGGCTTGTGACAATTAGTCGGGATGGCGCATTTTGCGGGATAAGATCTGTGAGGGGGCGGTCGGGCAACTGGCCGTCCTACCTCGATTCTCTAGAACATGTTGGGGAGGCCTTCGGCCCGATTAACTATTGCAATTGCCAATATTTTTCTTTATAAAAGGAAGTTGTTATCTTTCTGTTCTTTTAATCGAAACAATACAAAAAAAGTTGTCTCCTATAACGCGCGACCCGCATTAAAGAGGAACGACATGGCTGCAATAAGGAATTCAGAAAACCAATCCATCCGGGAACAACGTCCCGAAATCCTGCCTGACCATAAAATGCTCTATAATGCCCTTATGGACAATCTTGACATGAGCATCTGCGTCATAGATCGCAATTACCGAGTGGTTGCATTAAATAAAAAGATGATGTCAGAAGCTGAAAATTTTGTCAGGTCTGATGATACCATTTTAGGCAGCAAATGCTACAAAGTTTTTGCCGGGAAGAAAGCATCCTGCCGGAACTGTCCCGGGAAAACCGCCCTGAAAACCGGAAAGCCGGCAACAAGCGAATATATCATTGATCCATCGGAAACGGCCGACGGCAAGCGGCATGTTTACCTGAGGCAGGCATTCTCCATATATGATGAAAAAGGAGCCGTTTCCTATTTTTTCGAGCTTTCGAAGGATATTACAAACAGAAAGGAGACGAAATCAGAACTTCAATACAAAATCGGCTTTCTGGAAGTCATCTCGCGCGCATCAACCCGGCTGATCAACATTCCTCTGGATTATCTTGACAGGGAAATCAAGCATTCACTGAAACATATCTGTGAGATGATCAACGCAGACAGAAGTTGCATTTTTTTATTCAGAGACAAGGATAAAACCATCTTGGATCAGACCCATGAATGGTGCTCCGACAGAATCTCACCGCCATGTCAATATAAAAACGGCCTCTGCCTGGCGGAACGCCCCTTTGTTTCCCAAATCATCGGCACGGTTTTCAATGTTAAAAACATTGAAGATCTTTCTTCCGAAGCAACGATCGAAAAAGAGCATTGGAAAAGCCAGGGAATCCAGGCCTTGATCCGGATTCCGATGATCTGCCAGAATGAGCAGATCGGTTCACTCGGATTCGACTCTTTTACGGAAAGGACATGGACAGAGGATGAGATCAGTCTTTTGCAGACCGTGGGCGAAATATTTTCCAATTCAATCACTCGAAAACGCTCGGAAGAGGAGCTTCGCAGGGCAAAAGAAGCAGCAGAAGCCGCGAACGTCTCGAAATCCGAATTTCTTGCCAATATGAGCCATGAAATCAGGACCCCCATGAACGGCATCATGGGCATGGCGAACCTGATGCTCGACACGCCGCTGACGTTGGAGCAAAGAGATTATCTTGAAACAATCAAAAGAAGCTCGGACTCTCTTCTCACAATCGTAAACGATATCCTTGACTTTTCCAAAATTGAAGCAGGCATGATGGATTTGGAGATCCTTGACTTCAATATCAGGGCGGCTTTGGATGAGATGGTTGAACTGCCGGCCATGAAGGCTCATGAAAAAGGCATCGAGCTGGCATATTTCATTGACCCGGGCCTCCCCTCCCTGCTCCGGGGGGATCCCGGAAGGTTGCGGCAAATCATCATCAATCTTGCCAGCAATGCCATAAAATTCACATCCAAGGGCGGCGAAGTCGTCCTGCGGGTCATGCTGGAAAAAGAGACAGCTTCTCATGTGACCATTAAAATTACGGTTTCCGATACGGGCATCGGCCTATCGAAAACCGATCAGAAAAGACTGTTCAAATCATTTCATCAGGTTGACGCATCAACAACCCGGAAATACGGAGGCACCGGACTTGGACTGGCCATATCCAAAAAGCTGGCGGAACTTCTTGGCGGTGAAATCGGCGTCATCTCCGAGCCCGGAAAAGGATCATCCTTCTGGTTTACCGCAACGCTTGAAAAACAACCGGCCAGTCCTGACAGCATCTGCCCGTCTTTGCCTGTTGAAATAAAAAATTTGAGAGTCCTTGTTGTTGATGACAATAAGACAAACAGAGAAATCCTCAAAGGATATTTCGAGTCCTGGAAATGCGTGTGCGATCTGGCTCCAGACGGTGAAATCGCCCTGACGCTGCTGCACGCGGTCCAGAAAGTCAATTCCCCATATGATATCGTTGTCTGTGATATGCAGATGCCCATCATGGACGGTGCACAATTGGGCAGAATGATAAAATCGGATCCGGCGATCAAGGATGTTGCCATGATTATGCTCACTTCGCGCGGCATGAGGGGGGATGCAAGCAAGATGAAGGAAATCGGCTATAATGCCTATCTTACCAAACCGGTCAGACGATCACAGCTTTTCGAATGTTTGTTGTCTGTCGTGCAAAGCACAAAAGCTGCTTTGGATAGAACTTGCAGCGAACTGGTCACGGTTCACAGCATCGAAGAAAAGAAAAGACTTAATGCTCGCATTCTTTTAGCTGAGGATAATATAGTCAACCAGAAACTGGGGTTGAAACTTCTTGAAAAATTCGGGCTCAAGGCAGATGCCGTTGCAAACGGGAAAGAAGCGGTGAGGGCGCTTGAAATCATTCCCTATGATCTTGTGCTGATGGACATGCAGATGCCCGAGATGGACGGATATGAAGCCACAAAAATAATCCGGGATCCCAACTCAAATTCCATCAACCATGAGGTTCCTATCATCGCGGTGACCGCCCGCGCCCTTGTCGGCGACCGGACAAAATGCCTTGAAAGCGGAATGGACGACTACATATCAAAGCCGATTGATCCGCATGAGCTCTATCATGTGATCGCGAACCACCTTTTCAAACAAAAGACGTCTCTTCAAGACGGCATTGACCATACACCTGAAAATGGCGGTTCTTCCCCTCCCGATGAAATTTTTGATGAACAGATTTTCAACCGGGCGGAGCTGCTGGACCGGGTGCAAGGTGACGAAAGCCTGGCAAAAGAGCTATTGAATATCTTTTTAAATGATGCGCCGAATTTTATGGCGGAACTGAAAAAAGCTCTGGAAAAAGATGACATTGAGTTAATGGGAAACAAGGCTCACACGCTGAAAGGCTCATCAGCCAACATAAGTGCACTTGAGCTTAAAAACATCGCCTCTAAAATCGAAATCGCGGTCAAGGATAAAAACAAGAACGAAATCAAATCTCTTTTTGCCAAACTTGAGCTTGCGTTTGAAAAACTCAAGAAGATCATCTCCTGAAGCAATTTGAGATATTGAAAAGGGCCGGGACCATCTCAGCAGCAACGGTCCGGGTCGCCCGTTTACCGCCCAAAGGTGCAGACCGGGAAATGGCATACGTCACATTCCATTCATAACCCGCCGTGTCCCATTGCAATATCGGAAGGCGAGGAATCAATGGAAGCCTTGGATTGCGTCTTTAATGCCTTGGATGGCGCGCGAGTCGATCCATTCGAAAAAAGGATCATTTGGCAGGATGGCGAAAGCTTGAGTATTGACCAAAGCGTCGAACGGATAAGGAAAGACTCGGGTTTCGATAACCAGGTGGTACTGAGTCATCTTATCGGTTGGCTACAGATGGAATATACGCCGGAAGTACTTGACGAAGAACAAATGGAACGGTTTGAGAATCAAATCGAAAGCTGGATGGAAGAATATGAAAATGACCTCCCTCCGGCGTCGGTTTTTTGAACCCGGAAAAGGTCAAGAACTCGGTACTGTCAAGAATCATTCTCCGATGTTAATTGAAAATATTTCAAATTTACAAATGGTTATTATTTGAGGAACAATTCTGGAAAAACTGGATTGCTCAGCCCAACGGACAAGTATAAGTTGCTTGTGGGGCTACACCGCTCTTGAAAGAAAGCACAAAGCTTAAAACTTCGCACAGAAATTCAAGAAAGTAACGCCCCACAAGTCAGCTTGATACAGTTGTTATAATTTTTTAGGATTAATTTTGATAGTTTTTATTTTTGCCAACATCCTCAAAGCCTCATTTTACTCCTTTGCTGAAATCATAATCTTTCAGCTAAATTTGCGAGTCGGAAGCTAAGGTTCGTAAATTAATAAGTTCTCCCATTAACCTACAAAGCACCTTCATCATACGCCTTTTCACCATGAATTGAGGTATCTAATCCCTCTTTTTCATGAATTTCGGAAACTCTTACAGGCGTAATTAAATTGATCACTATTAACATAAGATACGTAAATGCAAATGCGTATAACGCTGCACCAGTTACGGCTATCAGTTCCTTTAAGAAAAAACCGACACCACCATGAACCAGACCCATTGCTCCTACGCTATTCACTGCAGTTGATGCGAATACTCCGAGAAGTATGGTGCCTAATACTCCTCCAACGCCGTGAACACCCCATACATCAAGAGCGTCATCCCATTTCAGCTTATTTTTCATTTGAACGGCAAAATAGCAAACAATACCCGCAATGGTTCCAATGATAGGAGATGCCCATAAAGGCACATAGCCTGCACAGGGGGTAATTGTGGCAAGACCAGCAATAGAGCCTGTCAGCAATCCAATAAATTTGGGTTTACGTTCCCTTGTCCACTCCACAAACAACCATGCGATAGTTGCAAAGGAAGCTGCAATATCCGTATTTAAGAAGGCAAGCGCAGTAACATTGTCAACGGCTACTTCGCTGCCTGCGTTGAATCCATACCAGCCGAACCAGAGTAACCCGCTTCCAATGGCAACTAATGGAATGCTATTCGGTGTTGAGTTTTTATCAACCCGGGGACCCACATAGAATACGGAAGCTAATGCGGCAAAGCCTGCCGTGGCATGAACGACGATACCTCCTGCAAAATCAAGAACGCCCCATTGGGCAAGTAATCCACCGCCCCATATCATGTGAACAAAGGGATAATAAACAAAGATTTGCCACACAGTTAGAAATATCATGTAAGATTTGAATGTAACACGGTTTACAAATGCACCCGTGATAAGAGCAGGAGTGATGATGGCAAACATCATCTGATAAGCGATAAAGACTATTTCTGGAATTTTGCCATTGGTATACATAGAATCAATGCTAACTCCAGCCAGAAAAGCTTTATCAAAATTGCCAATTATACTACCACTGCCGCTAAAACAGAGAGAGTACCCGAAAAGTACCCATAATACAGTGGTCCACCCTAAAGATACGAAACTTTGGATCATAATACCCAGTATGTTTCTTTTGGTAGCAAGACCTCCGTAAAAGAATGCGAGAGCAGGTGTCATCAACATAACAAGGCTACATGCTAACAACATAAAGCCAGTTGAACCAGTATCTAACATAATTAATACTCCTTTGATAGTTAAGTCTTTGATTTCGCTCTTTGAAAAATAGATTTTGATAATTTCCGATAGTTCATATTTTTTCTGCCAGTATTATGAGGCACTATGAGCTATCGAAGAGATACGCATAGAAGTAACAGCGTTTGGGCACCTCAAGTATTGTCAAAATATCGCTTTGCAGGTTGGTTAGTTCAGATATGAAGCCGTAGTCTTTTCCGTCGGCAAGACGCATGTACCCGCTGACAACATGCTCGAACTTTTGAAGTAGATATTCGGCTTACGGTGTCTGGTAATCGTTACGGTTGGGCATGAAATCAACAAGTCCTTTGTCCCGAGCCTGGATGTTTTTTCGGGCCGTCCGTTCGGTCAATACAACAACTTGCAACGCGACCTTGAAAAGAAACAGATAGGTCTCAATCCGTTCGGGCGTATGCAAATAAATCGGTTCAAGTTGGTAGTCGCTTTTGGACCGGCGATAGGTGTGCTCCACCTTATATTGATTTCACCTCGATGGACACATACCATGTCGGAGATCCGAGTGACTCCCGTCGGTATGATTGGCAATATTAGTTGCGACATGGCACCGCCATTCTTTGCTTTTTCATCTGCAGGAAAGTTTTTTAAAAAAGCCAATAAAGGTGTCAATATTATTTTTCTTTAAAAAAATAAATATTTTTTCCCCCGTCAGCCTTAACGGACCGTAATACAATAAAATTGGCGCTGTTTTACTCACAAATGCCTTGGAAGTAAATCAAGTTCTCTGAAGTTTTTGTTGATCCTGACTTTTTCTCTCCTATTTGTCAGTGAAAAAATCGGGCAAAGCCGTTAGAAAGTCCTTTTTCCAACGCATGATCTGTGCTCTATGCACCTCGAATTTCGACGATAACTCAGCAATGGTGTCCTCTGATTTGATGGCAGCCAATGTCACCTTGGCCTTAAAATTTCCCGGATAACTCTTCCTCATTCAACCTCCCTTTTTTTTCCGGAAGATATCACAGAAAAAGTAGCTTAACTACCAGTTCGAATTTCAGGGTCCATTATAAAATTTGGCCGCCCTTGCCTTCAAAATATATAGAAGTAGTATCGAAAAACATCAGGTATAGCGAAGCAAAAAGGTCTCGGCGATAAAAGAAAGTATCACCTTCTATCAGATCCTTGTTGCATTTTGGCGTAAATGGACTGGCATTTTCCAAATCAATCCGTTCTTCCGCCAAGAATGCAATAGCCCTGTACAAGTGATGCAAGCCCAACCTTTCTGCTCCGCCAATCGTGTTATCGTGATGCCACCGGTCACAAAACCGGTCGGACCCGGATATTATCAACCGATGAAAAACGATAAGAAAAATCACCCGCTCCACATCAAACTGAAAAAAAACGTCCCTTCAGTGCTTTTTTAACGGCCGTATAGGTACCGGTACGTTCCCGCAACCGTTCGAATTTTAGCGCCGGGCCGATTTTTTAGTATCGGCCAATACTTTGCTATTGCCACTGAAAACAAGCATCGTATGCTCGGAAAATCGTGACAAGGTTCGATCACACAACCCCCTGATCGATCATGGCGTTTGCGACTTTAACAAAACCAGCGGCATTGGCGCCGATGACGTAGTTTCCGGGCGCACCATATTGACTTGCGGCATCCACGCAGCTTTGGTGAATGGTTTTCATGATGGTTTTGAGCCGATTGTCCACTTCTTCTCTCGTCCAGTTCAGGCGCTGGCTGTTTTGGGTCATTTCGAGCCCTGAGACGGACACGCCCCCGGCATTGGCCGCTTTTCCGGGGCCATACAACAACCCTTTGTCCAGGAAGAGCGCCACCGCCTCCGGGGTACTGGGCATATTGGCCCCTTCGCTCACGAGATACACACAATTATTGATCAAGTTATAGGCGTCCCGCTCGTTGATTTCGTTTTCCGTGGCGCAGGGAAAAGCGCAGCTTGCCTTGTGGTCCCACAGGGGGTTGTAGGCAAGCTCCGGATTCACCGGAGTGTAGGTGGCCGCCGGATACTTGTCTTCATACTCCTTGACCCGGCCTCGACGAACGTTTTTCAGTATTTTGATATAGTCCAGCTTTTCGCGGGTGATACCTTCGCCATCATAGATAAATCCGGAAGAATCTGAAAAGGTGATGGGCTTAGCTCCCAAATCCAATAGCTTTTCGATGGTGAACTGGGCCACGTTACCGGACCCGGACACCAGGCAAGTCTTTCCTTCGATGGTTTCGTTTCGAGTGTTCAACATCTCTTCGGCAAAGTAAACCACACCATAACCGGTCGCTTCCGGGCGGATAAGGCTGCCACCCCAGTTCAACCCCTTCCCCGTCAGCACCCCGGTGAATTCATTGGCCAGCCTCTTGTACATACCGAACAAATACCCGATCTCTCTTGCGCCCACACCGATATCACCGGCCGGTACATCCGTATTGGGGCCGATGTGCCGATACAGCTCGCACATAAAGCTTTGGCAAAACCGCATGACTTCGGCATCAGACTTTCCCTTGGGGTCGAAGTCCGATCCGCCCTTGCCACCGCCCATCGGCAATGTCGTCAGGGCATTTTTAAATACCTGTTCGAATGCGAGAAACTTCAATATCCCGATGTTCACGGACGGGTGAAAGCGCAAGCCTCCTTTATAGGGTCCGATGGCGCTGCTCATTTCTATTCGAAACCCGCGATTAACCTGAATTTCGCCGTTATCGTTCACCCATGGCACCCGGAACATGATGACCCTCTCGGGTTCCACGATACGTTCCAATATCTTGTGGTTGCGATACTCGGGGGTTTGATCCATCACGGGTTTGATGGACTCTACTACTTCTCCGACCGCCTGGTGAAATTCTTTCTCATTCGGGTCTCTGAGTTTGACGATTTCTAAAATATCCAGCATGCTAAACAACCTCCCTAAAAAATGTTACATAAAAAAAAGTAGTTAAAAACGATCAACACAAATGACAAGCCGAAAGCACAATCCCGAGGGACCGACGGCCGTCGACCTTCAAGGTGAAAGGCTCTTCAAGCCTGATATGCGCCACATACCGGTGT
Source organism: Pseudomonadota bacterium (assembly GCA_043797445.1). Lineage (GTDB taxonomy): Bacteria > Desulfobacterota > Desulfobacteria > Desulfobacterales > JAFDDL01 > JAZDPP01. The sequence continues at coordinate 39,129 of JAZDPP010000089.1, read as the reverse complement.
TTCGTCTGTCGAGTCCGGCTCATCAGCCATTCCCAGTCAAGCACATCCTTATTCTCATGAAATATCGTAAGATAGCTGATGCCAAGGGATGTAATATTGTGAAAAAAATGGGCTCCCTGGGAAGGTTCAACCCGCAGCTTGGCATGAGCGGTTTCGATTATGGCGCCCACACCGCTGATATCGGTCCATCTCACGGGGATTCCCAACCATCGATCGGCCGATCCCCACCGGCCCGGCCCGATCAACAGGTACTTTTTCCCCTCTTTTTGGAGACTTGAATTTATATTACTGATCTCCGAAGCCATCTCCCTGGTTTTGGACGGGTCAAATCCATCCCTGTTAACATAGACAATATCCTTCATGCCCGAATCGACCGTGTTTCCAATAGCCTGGGTTGAAACACACACGGCTATTTTTATTTCGTTATCCGGGATCATGATCTCTTTCATTTTTTCCCGGCTGCTCATCGGCCGCATCTGAAGGATGGAAAAGGACGACGGCATATCCTGTGTCCCCACCGCATCCACACAGAATTCAATTTCTACCGGGCACCCCATTGCTTCCTGTCCCATGGCCAGGATTTTCCTGAGAATGACCGCCAGCGGGAAACTGCCGAATTTAAGTACCTTTGAAAAAGTAAGCACCTTCCACCCAGAGGGACCGAATGAATCCCGGATACGATTTTCTTCCGGGTAATAGGTGCTTAGAAGCTCGCGCACCACCGGCTCTCCTTCGGCATCAGCGATCTCCCGTTTTACCAAATTCGCACAATCTTCAATGTCCAGTTGATCCGGTTCTTTCTCAAGCTCGATGGCGTAAAAATACCGCTGGGCATTTTTTAGGAGCTCGTTTACAGAACTGCTATTAGGAAAAATTTCAGGATGCGCGGGTGAAAACCTTAGTGCCCTTTCACCGTCCATCACGCTCTTTCCCAGCCCAAGCGCAATGCTCGCGACTCCTTCCTCTGACCGCATGGCCGAAAACGGGTAGTAATTTTGGGATTGTGCCACACCCGAAATTGCCGGATAGAAATACCGGCCTTGCCGGACCCCGATGAGGCGTTGAATAATTACCGCCATTTTTTCTTCTTCCACCAGCTGTCCAATGCGTTTGGAAAACGCTTTCGGGCCAAGAAAATAGGTCGATGCATATACCAGCTTGATGGCGTCTATAAGATGGGACAGCCTGCTCTCCGGATCTGATTGGTCATTCGGCAGCATGTATGTTTTATACAACCCGGCGTAGGCACGCAGCCGGGCATCTTCAAGCAGACTGGAAGAGCGAACCGCAAGCGGACATTTCACTCGTGATAAATACGAACGAAGCAGTTCCTTTATCGTATCCGGGAACGCGGCTTCCATGAATTTGCCTGCAATGTCTTTATCCGGTTGATTGCCCAGGGCCAGTTGCCTGAAATCGTTCATTTCGACAAATTCATCAAATATGTCCGTAGTGATGACCAGGGTCTGGGGAATGATAATATGGACACCTTTCAATTGCGCCAAATCGGAACTGAATTTATGAATCAGCGCCGACATAAATGCCAGGCCTCTGGCCTTTCCCCCCAAAGAACCGTTGCCGATTTTAAGAATCCCGGTGTCCATATCGAAACTGTTGGGGTTAAAATTAACGATAACGCCTTGCTGCCGAAGCATGCGACTTTCGTGAAGAATGGAGATGAGATTTTCCCTGTGCGCTTTGACGCACGAAAAGTCATTACAGCTGATGCTTCTCACTTTTGAGGCGAGGTCAATCTCTGAACGGACAAATAGCCATCTGGAAAAGTCATTTTTCAGGCAATGCCGTGTAAATGTCTCGTCGGATATAAGTTGAAGATGGTTTTCAAGCGCTTTTAGGTTTGACGCCCGAGCGATTTCATTTTCCTTTTCATCTCGAAAAACAAAATCACCGAATCCCAGTCGTTCCTTAAAGAAAGACCGCACCTCAGCGAACAGGGACGGTGAATTCTTATCGACAAAAGCGACGTTGATCATTTGTGCATGAACTGAGTTTATCGATTCCGCGGAATAAAGCAGGCAGGGAATGTCAAAACGCTTTTCTTTTATTCGCTTCAGCAGATCAACCCCGCCGGTCTCTTCCAACACTTTTCCGCGCGGTATTCTTGCGTCGGAAATTACGCCAAGCACGTATGATTCGTATTTTTGGAAAAAATCCCATGCTTCTTCATAGGATTCTAAAAATATGATCTTTGGACGCGCTCGCATGGCAAGAAGCCGGTGCTCTTCGTTAAGTCCCTCTTCCATGACTTTCTGGGTTTGAACCAAGAGCAGTTTATATAAAATCGGCAGGATAGCCGACATGTACCGTGGGGAATCTTCAACAAGAATAATGATCCGTATACCGGCCACCGCTGTGTCGCGGTCCAGATTCATGAAATCTTCAGCAGCCTTGATCATGGCCAGGAGAAGATCCGTATTACCGGACCAAACGAAGGTAGCGTCCTTTTTATCTCCGACTCTCCAGCTTTCAACTTCCCCATTCTCAGAAGGCGGCTCATGTGTCAACAATGCCACCATCAGGTTCGGATGCTTTTCCCTGATCTCCTCTCGGATACTAAAAGCCGCGCGATCTGCTCGCGTTAACATGAGAATCAAAAGATCTATTTTGCGTTGATCCAATAGACTCAGAGCATCTTTAACCGTTGATACCCACGTTAACCGTGGCGGGTAGCTCAGGTTCAATCCGCGATATTCGTTAACGATATTTTCAGAGAGCCTGCAATCCTCCTCCATAATCCATGCCTCGTAAGGTGTGGATATGAGAAGAATTTCCCTTATCTTTACCGGCATCAGCTCGTGAAAAATCTTAAATCGCGTATCTAACATGGTTGCTCTTGGGAGCCTGCCGGCGACCGGCAGGCTCACTCCGGTTTCATTCACATGGGTTTAGGTGTTATTTGGTCGCGATTTGCATTACGTCTTCTTCTTTTATACCAAGTTCTTTCAGCGCTGCGAAAACCGCTTTTTCAAAGACATTAATGAAGGTATCCAATTGTTCATAGCTCGTTGTCAATGGGGGTTCCACGCGTATGACAGTGGGGTTGGCGAATGTAAATGCGACAAAGCATTTTCCGATTTCAAACAATTTCTTGCACAGCGTGAAGGCCATGACTTCGACGGCGCCTTCTTCCATTTTCAGCAATTCCGATTGCTTATGAAATTCTATGCCGATAAAAAGCCCTCTTCCTCTCACTTCTTTTATCAGCAACGGATATTTTTTCGCGATCTCCTTGAGTTTTGTCATCATATACTCGCCTTTTTCCTTAGACTGTCTCGGAAGATCGTTTTCGATGACATATTGAAGCGTTTGCAACCCTACCGCACATGCCAACGTATTGTTCCCATAGGTGTTGGTGTGAATCATGCCCGTTTCGGGTGAACCAAAGGCGGCATCCCAGATTTTCGGTTTTGTAATATACCCCGCCAAGGGAATTAGCCCGCCGCTTACCCCCTTTGCAAACACCAAAATATCCGGAATAACGTCTTCGTATTCCACGGCCCACAAGGTTCCCGTCCGTCCTATGCCGGTTTGCACTTCATCGGCGATAAAAAGAGTTCCGTATTTGTCGCACAACGCTCTAACCTTCTTGAAGTACCCTTCCGGCGGAACATTGATTCCGCCTTCCCCCTGGATAGGTTCCGCGATAAAAGCCGCAACGTTTTTATCCTGCAACGCCAGCTCCAGGGCATACGTATCGCCATAGGGGACGAAGTTCACCCCCGGAAGCAATGTTCCCTGATTTTTCGCCAGCGCCTGTCGCGTCACGGACAGGGCGCCCGCTGTTTTTCCGTGAAAGGCGTTAAAGGTGGAAACAAATCGGGATCTGTTTGTCGCCATTTTGGCGCATTTCATGGCACCTTCGACAGCTTCCGCGCCACCGGTTCCGAACCACACCTTTGAAAGCCCTTTCGGCGCAACCATTGCCAGGTTTTTTGCAAACGCGCTGGCGATGCGGGGCACCTGCAGCTGCGGGGTGCAGGGAAGTCCAAAAACTTTTCCGATTGCGTCAAATACTTCTTTATTGTTATGCCCGACGTTCAGTACGCCCACGCCCCCCAGAAAGTCCAGGTATTCATTGCCTTGATCGTCGATAAATTTACTGCCTTCCGCTCTCACGTAATTGCGCGTAACGCCGATGGCTTCAAAAAAACCCAATGCCATGGCATTTTGATATGTTCTAAAGTTGTGCTTAACTTCTTCATAAGAAAGTTTCATGGCATCATCGATCGTTACGAAATTTTCATAGACTTCCTTTACATTTTTCATGCCTTTCATCTCCTTTTCATTGTCTTTTTTTATCCTATCCCTTTTTATAAATTGCCGGAGGTCAATGAAGCGCAAGGAAAGACATCACAGCCTCTGTTGAACCATACCGATCCGGCGGTTTAACCCTATAACGAAAAAAGCGATTCTCTTATAATTATTCGCAATTTCAAATTATTAGAAAAATTCTTGCCCGGGACCCAGTTCTTCTATGAAATCAATACCGATGTTAAAACCTATTTTTTTTAGCCCAATAGCACCATTACTTTCCAGTAAGGAGACAGGATCAAAATAATAATCGAAACGATGTATGCCGGCATAGAATATTGACGCCCTCTGAACACGGTTTGGAATGATGGCACTGCGAATTTAGCGCCTGCCGATCTGAACGTATTTCAAGCGGTAACCTCTCCAGGGGAAGTATGGCACCGGAGTAAAGAGATGCATGCGACAAAATGAAGTAAAATTCATAGCATGACCTTACTTTCTAACCAAATCATGACGAATTGTTATTCGGGATCATTCTATAAGATCGTCAACCAGGAAATATTGAAGTCCGAAAGCCTCGGCAACATTTCTGTAAGTAATTTTTCCTTGAATGATATTGGCCCCCAGTTTGATTTCCTTGCTTTCTTTCAAAGCCCGTTTCCATCCCTTATTGGCAATCTCAACGGCAAAAGGAAGCGTGGCATTGGTCAATGCAAGGGTCGAAGTTCTGGCAACGGCGCCAGGCATGTTGGCTACGCAGTAATGGATAATATTGTCGACCGTGTAAATTGGATCTCCGTGAGTTGTTGCCGCGGAAGTTTCAAAACACCCGCCCTGATCAATGGCAACATCCACCATGACCGATCCCGGTTTCATATCCTTGAGCATGTCCCGCGTAATGAGACGGGGCGCCTTGGCGCCGGGAATGAGAACGGCGCCGATAACGACATCCGCCTCTTTTATCAGGTTTCGGATCGCGGCCGGACTGGACATCAGGGGAATGCAATTTTTCGGCATGATGTCGGAAAGATAGCGCAGGCGATCCAGGTTCATATCCAAAATATAGACCTTCGCTCCAAGACCGCAAGCCATTTTGGCGGCATTGATCCCCACGATGCCGCCGCCGATGATGACGACGGTGCCGGGGTCGACCCCTGGAACGCCGCCCAGCAAGACGCCCCGCCCCCCCTGCGCCATTTCCAGATATTTGGTGCCCTGCTGAATGGCCATTCTCCCCGCTACCTCGCTCATGGGAGTCAAAAGGGGAAGTGAACCATCCGCCTTTTGAATCGTCTCATAGGCGATATCGATGGAGCCGCTTGCCATGAGCGCCCGCGTCAGCGGTTCGTTGGCGGCCAGATGAAGATATGTAAACACGATCTGCCCGGGCCGAATCAACTCGTATTCCGAAGGCAGCGGCTCTTTTACGTGCATGACCATTTCGGCCTCGGCATAAACGTCCCGGGCGTTATTTGCCATAACCGCGCCGGAGGAAATATAGACCTCATCATCGAATCCGCTTCCTTTTCCCGCCGACTTTTCAACTATTACCCGATGTCCGTTTTGCGTGAGCACTTCGACACCCGCGGGTGTCATGCATACTCTATTTTCTTCCGTCTTTATTTCTTTTAAAATGCCGATGATCATACTGCCCCCTGCCTTACCCGAACGTAGATATTTTAGGGATACTTTGAAACGATTTATTCACGATAATAAATAGAATTTTGGATATCCCCTTCGCACACGGTTTTGATGAGTTCCCCAATAAAGGATTCTTCACCCCATACTAAAACAGCAAAGTTCATGCCATGGCCATAAAAATTAATAATCTTTTAACCTGCTGTAATTATAACAAATCAAATTCAATTCATTTGTTGTAGTCATGTTTGTTGAAATAGCGACAAGAAACTGTTTATATCTAGGCAGATGGGCGTGCTGAAGCTTCTACAATTTCTATTAAGCTATCGGTCGCTTTTTCCGGATTTTTCTTGTCAGCACGAACGGGATATGAAGTGAAAAACATTATGGACAACTTCATCGGGGCCTTTATAAACAGGAAAAGCCCGAAACGGCCATTTCGAGCTTTTAACCTGAATTCACCCGGGCGGGTATGCGTATTTTGCTATTATACCACTCCCGCATTTTTTAGTTGATTCAGTTTTGAAGGACCGAGCCCTAAATGTTTGAGGTAAATATGACCATTGTCATAGCCCACCGGCCGGCATACCCATTTCGTCCTTATGGGTGTTTTCGTCATTTTATGCTGCGCCTGTGCAACCATAACCTCACCGTAAACCGGATCCTGGACCGGGGTGAAAACGCCTCTTTCCTTCCAATTTTGATCTTTCATGGTTTCCAAGGGGGAAAGCACCGGTGCTATGACCGGGGTGATGGGTGCCAGGCGACCGTTTTTACCATATTCCACGGACATGGCCACCAATTCTTCATTGGTATATTTCTGAGTCTCGGCAAAAATCAAAGGTGACCATTTCAATTGCTGCTCTTTTTGCGTAAATACGCTTAGCTCATTCCAGTCATCAACCCCCCATTCTTCCCATTTCCCGACGATATCGGCAAAGGCCTTCCACATTTCCAGCCTTAACCCTCCCAGAAAAACACCGCCATTTTTGGTGGGTGCAAAGCAGTATAGCCAGGAACCCTTATCCAGGTTTCCAAACCGCTCTGAAACAAAGTCCGGACTACCATAATACCAGATTGGATTCATATCATCAAAACGAGCATAGGCTTCAGACGTTGACACATCAAGTGCCTGTCCTTCTCCACTTGATTTCCGCCAGTGAAGGGCAGCCAGAATCCCCACGGCCATGAAGGTTCCAGGTTGAGCCCATCCAATCCACGGCCCCGCTTTGGTTGGCACGGCCCAGGGGCAGTCATCATATGTCTTTCCTTTGGGCAGGACCTCCCCTGTACCTAACTGAATCCCTGATTTTGCCTGTACGATATTGTCGTAGTCCGGCATCCGACTTTGGCTCGATGGTCCAAACTGACCATTGGCGGTGATGGAAGCAAATATCAATTTGGGATTGATTTCTTTTAATTGCTCATAACCAATCCCCCAATCATCCATAACACCCGGCAAAAAGGTTTCTATGAGCACATCCGCCTGAACCACAAGGGCTTTAAGCAATTCACGGCCTTGCGGATCTCTCAGGTTCAATGTAATGTGAAACTTATTTCGACCCTCTGTCAAGTAATTGAGGCCTTCTCCTTTGTGTAGTATCCCGTAAGGGGTACACGTTCTAATAAAATCACCTTCCGGGGGTTCTATTCTGATGACCTGTGCACCAAATTCAGCTAATAGCGAAGAGCAATAGCAGCCGGCAAAGCTTTTATAACTTAAATCCAGTACCGTAATATCATCCAGGGCTTCAGGCCGTGTGTGTGCCACGTGCGGATCGCTGTGATATTTCGCCCAATCATTCCAGGTTTCTCCAATCTCCATCTTTACTCCTTTTCCTGTTCTTCTCTGGCCATAATAAGCCCGGCCTTGCCATCCCAGTCCGAAGGCGGTCTGCGTCCCAGCAGATCTCCCCATTTCCCAATAGCCCCACATTCATATAATTTCTTGATCTGGTCCTGGTTTTTGGATAGATGATTTGTCAAAATATACTCGTTATCAAAACCAACCGGCCGGACCGACCATTTGATTCTGGGCGGTGTTTTGGACATCATTATGGGGAATCCGGTGTCTTGATACTCACCGAGAACCGGATCATCAAACTCTGTTATAAAACCACGTTCCTGAATGTGTTTATCATTCATTGTGTCCTTAACACTTCTCAATCGAGAGGCCGCGAAACCATGCGCTTCAGCTAATTCTTCAATTTCGGCGGGAGACTTGGTCCTTACCCAATCCGCAATAATTTTTATAATATCGTCAGCATTTTCTGTTTTTAACCGGGTCAGATGATCGCTGAATCTGGAATCTTCCGCAAGCTCGGGTTTTCCCATGGCGGTGCACAACCCTTTAAATTCATCCGGAGCCGGTGCTGCAATCGCCACAAAATCACCATCGCAACAATAAAAGGTATCCGCCGGACATATGGATACATCTCTGTTGCCCGAGGGCATGGCTTCTTGCCCTGTAAATTGTTGATACGGCCAGACCCAGGACATCGCTCTCATAATATTTTCACACTGAGATAAGTCTATGAACTGGCCCTCGCCCGTCTTTTCCCGATGGTGGAGCGCCGATAAGACCGCAACCTCCCCCATAAGCGCACCATAATCATCGCAAGGGAAGATACTGCTCTTAAGCGGTGGCTGATCCGGGAAGCTTGACATCCATGCGTATCCGCAAAGCGCCTGAGCTGCGCCATCATTGGACGGCCTGTTTTCAAGCGCATACGGACCCCATTGACCGAAACCGGTCTTCGATATAAAGATAATACGTGGATTAATCTGTTTAATCTGATGGTAACCGACATTCCACTTATCCATCACACCGGGGCGCAGGTTTATCTCAATAATATCCGCCTGTAGTGCCAGTTCTTTGAAAAGCTCCTGGCCTTCAGGCTTATGTAAGTCAAGGCCCATCCAGTATTTATTGATATTGTTATGGAGAAATACGGGAGGATATCCTTTGTAAAAATATCCAAATGGCGTCATGTTGCGACCGGTATCACCAATGGGAGGAATTTCACATTTGATCACTTCAGCGCCCATGCTAGCTAAAAACGAAGTCCCGACAGGAGCTATAATCAAAGTTCCCACTTCAAGAACTTTGAGGCCTTTTAAGGGCAATGGCTTTGAATTTCTCGTCTTCTTATAATCTTTCCAGGTTTCTTGCGCCATGGCAGCGGATCATCTCCTTTTAATAAAGTCTCATATTGGATAAGACCTTTCTGTTGAAATGTGATGTCTCATTTGACATACTCATGGGTGCCAACTGCTGTTTAAATCCCATCCTCCATGATTTTTCCGAAGAGCCCGTCAGACGAGCGCCAATCCCGCGAACATGGGCTTATTGTTGCTCGTTATCCACTCTCTCATATGCATGACATATTCCGGTCTTTTTCCATCTCTCCATTTGGGATACCCCCCTTCCCACACGTATTTGATGAGTTCTCCGAAAACGGCGTTAGTGAAGGAATACGCACCGATGTGAACACGCCTCCCTCCCGCTTCCATTCCAAACCGTATCGGTATTATTTTTCCGTATTTTTGCAGTATTTGTTTCACTTCCGTCTGTGTTTTTTCCCCTTCCGGTTTTTGTTTAAAATCATCCCATGATGCCGGAAATGGGTGTTTTTGATACAATTCCCCAAAAAAACCGATCGAACTCACCCCATGCATGGCACTCATGAGATCTCCCCTGTCCTTTCTATCCGGAATATGCCAAACTTCCCATTCGGCTGCCGATCCGCTTTCCGCCGCTGCATCAGGAAGTGCTTCTATATTCCGGCAAAATTCATCCGCAAATAAAAAATAGTTTTCAAGCAGCAGCAGATCACTTTCAATATTAAAAAAACCAAACGCAATCGAACCATGGCTTATGGAATCAAATCCAAGTGGCATACTCACATAACTCCGTTGTTGTTTTTCTGAACTTTTAAAAACAGGGTTATAACAACTCCCATGATGGCCACAAGGGAAATCCGAAGAATCGACCAGTAAAAACTCCCCGTATTTGTGATGCTTATCCCCGCCAGATAAATTCCTATAGCCCCTCCAAAAGTGCCCAACCCAAACCACACCCCCATCATTCGCCCTAAAATCTTTGACGGATAGTTTGCAACGATACAGGAACTGATGGAAGCATTCATGAACGGCATGCCCCATCCCGCAAATAGCAGGCACAAAACCAAAGAAAAAATCCCGTCTTGAAATGCTGATGTCAAAACGAAATAACTGGATATCGCCGTTAGAAAAAAACCGGCGGTCATAGCAAACCGGTAGTTCCCCTTCGCCACTTTATCGATGAACAAACCACCGGCGATAAAGGCAAAAAAACCTGCCAGGGTGATCGCCATGGAGATCTTGCCCGCCAGCACCGGACTCAACCCCACGCCGATCGGCGCGTTAGTTGAAAGAAAGGGAGGGACGATATTGTAGAGGCCGAAATGGCACCAGGCGTTGCAGAACATGATACCGACACCGATCCAGGTGCAGGGGAGTTTAACCGCCGCATAAAACGATATTTCTTTTTGAACCGGTTTCTTTGATTCGGTAACGTCGTTTAAACGTGCCGATTGCGGCTGCCGCCGTGTAATCAAAATGGCTAACACGATGCCAATCCACCCCGGAATTGAAATCAGGGCCATTGTATATTGCCAGCTTCCGATCGTTTCCAACACGATGGGGGCCGTTGCCATGCCGATGGAAGCCCCAATCGGCATGGCGCCAATCATCAGCGCGCTTGCTATCCCCTGCTCTTTTGGCGGGAACCATAGGGCCAATACATGCCCCACGGTCACGTAAATAAAGCCCACGGATGCCCCCTGGATAAACCTGAGAATAAAAAAGATCTTAAACCCATCTTTAACGACCAGGGGCATCAGGACCGCTGGAACGCTGGAACATAAGAGCCCCAGCACCAGCGAAATGGTAATTCCGTATCGATCACATACGATTCCCGCCCATGTAAGGCAAAACGCGACGGCAAGCACATAGGCCATCATCAAGTTTGCCGCCTCTCCTATTTGAACATTTAAATCTTTCGCTATAATTCCCAATATCGGCGCGAATCCGGTCATCTCCATCGCGTAAGCACATACGGAAAAGCTCACACTTAACACCATAAGCCACCGGTAAGCCGCATAACCGGCAACTTGATTCAGGGGAAAACTTGCAGCGGATACCTGTCCACTCATACCATTTTAATCCGGCAGGCGATATTTCGAAACTCCGAATACCCGGTAACGGGATCACGATCATCCAACTCAATCAGCGTATTGGGGTTTAACTCATTTTCCCAGCCATGTTGAACGCCCAACACTCCAGGTTTCATATCATCGGTAAATTGAACCATCGCCTGTATTTCAGCATGTCGCGTTTCGATGCTGATCCGCGCGCCGTCCACAACCCCATATTGTCTTCCCGTCGATGAATTGATCCAGGCGACCGGATGCGGCCCCAGTCTTCTCAACTGGGGAATATTTCTGAATTGCCAGTTGGTATATTCGGTGGTTCTCACTCCGGTAACTAAAATTAACGGGTATTTTTTGCTCAGTTCCGGATTTCTCACCGGGCTTTGGGTCGGCTCGACATGATCCGGCAGGGGCGCTTGCCCCATCTCCTCCAACCCCTGCGAATAGAGTTCAATTTTTCCGGTCGGCGTATGCAGCCGGGTATTTTCCATACCGTATATTTTTTCAGCAAAAAAGACGCCCTCGGGGGTTTCTTCCAGCTTGTCCACACTCAACCCGCTGGGTGCCAGCATGTGGTCGACCACCTCTTTATCCGTCTTCCACGGGAATTCTTTTACAAACCCCATTTTTCTTCCGAGCTCGGCGTAAATCCACCATACGGGTTTGCACTCACCTATCGGCTCGATCAATTTCCGGCTCAACAGCACATAGGGAATTCCCATGGTGAGGGCGTAATTATAGGCCAGGCCCAGGGTCTCCGCCGTGGAACAGACCGGCAACACCACATCCGCCATCTTGGCGGTCTCGGTCATGAACAACTCCGTTACCACCAGCAGTTCGAGTTTTTTAAACGCCTCCCTCAGCTTCTTCGCGTCGGGCCACGATGCGACCGGATTGCCACCACTGACGATCATGGCCTTTATGGGATAGGGTTTTTCCGTAAGAAGCGTTTCCGGCAACAGCATTTGCTGCCCGTAGGGTGCGGTCCTTCCCCAGAAAGCATGGAATATGGGATACTCTTCAGCACCGATCGGTTTCTCCGCCACAGGAATTCGCAGATCGGTCATGCGCAGCAACGGCGTCGCATTCCACCCGCCGGGGGTCGCGAAATTGCCTGTTATCGCTTGCAATATCGAAATCGCACGGCCCGTTTGAAATCCGTTGATATGTTGATCGAGAGAGGCAATCCCCTGTTTGATGCTGGCCCGCCCGGCACCGGCAAACATTCTGGCAATCATGTAGATATCCGCGCTGGGAATGTCACATATCTTCGCAACCTCTTCCGGCGGATATTTTTTTACATGTTCCGCGACTTTGTCGAAGCCGACCGTGTACTTCTCAACGAACTCCTTGTTATAGAGGCCTTCCGAGATGATGACATGGATCATGGAGAGCGCCAGCGCTGCATCCGTACCCGGCCGTATCGAAACATGGAACCCCCGTTTGGCCAGTCGCGTTCTGATCGGGTCAATGACGATGACCGGTAAGCCCTTATCTATGGCCGCATGTATTCTGGCGCCGACCGGCGGCTCAGATGCATCCGGGTTTTTTCCCCACAATATCAGCAAATCCGAATGATCGATATCGGAAACCGGATAGCTGCCGAAAGTAAACAGGCGCGCCATTATGCGACATCTAAAGCAATGCGCCTCTACTGAAAAAAAGTTGGGAGTGCCGATAGCGCCTCGAAATCTCTGGGCGAAAGCCGAAATCAGAATATCTTCCGCACCGATGGACCCCACTGAACCGGCTATCGAATGCGCCCCATACTCATCTTTTATCTTTTGGAGCTTTTGCGCTATGGTATCCAAGGCCTCATCCCATGAAACACGCTGAAAAGTCCCATCCTTTCCTTTAACCATCGGATATTTCAGCCGGTCCGGCGCATGTATGTACTCGGGAAGATGTACGCCTCTGGGACAGATGACCCCCTTTGTGGCGGCGTGTTCTTTCATTCCTTCAACTTTGACGACCTTGCCGTTTTTTACGTGCGCATTGATCCCGCACACCATGAAGCAAAGCATACATACCGTTTTTACAACTTTCGTTTCTTCTGTATTATTTTCCATTTTTTCCGCCTTCCAGTTTGGTTTTTCCAATCAATACGCATGAACTCCGTCCAATTCTTCCGTTGACACGTTAAAGAAATTTCCGGTTTCGGGAAGTTTTTCTTCCGTGAAAAAGGCGGGCAGCCGGTCATCTTCAGCGGTAAATCCCGCCGCCAAGTTGAAGGCCCGCTCCGTTTTGAGCGTATATTTCCCGATTCCCTCCAGGTAATCCGGATCATATGCCATACCGGTAGCGGCGGAAACGCACCGTATGAGGTCATTGCGCAATTCCGGAATATCCAGAAGAGGAATCGAAGCAAACAGACACAACCCGAGGCTGTCGATTGCGGCATGAAAAATCTGCAAGAATTGGGAGACCGGCCCTTGACCGACATCCGAAGAGGGGTTGTAATCCGGATTAGCCGGGCTTGGAACCGCATTCCCGCACGTATGATCGGCCCCCATGGGGGACGTTGCGTAGGTGACCCCCGTCCCCTTCAACCCCCGCGGGTCATATGCCGCGAGCCCCTGCCCCTTGACGTGGGGGACTCTTTCGATGCCGAGCTGCTCTCCGGCATAAACGCATCCATTACCGATTAACAGGCCCTCGTCTTTTCCCTGCGCCAACAGATGAATCCACTCGATTGCCTTATCAGCATCCCCCCAGGCGATGACTTTCGCCTCCATGGCAACTCCCAGGGCGGCGCCCACCTCCATGGTATCGACGCCGATATCGTTGCAAAGCCGATTCATTTTTGCGATCGCATCGATATCATCGATCATCAGATTCGATCCCAGCAGGGCGATAGTTTCAAATTCCAGTCCGGTAACGACGACGTTTCCATCGGGGGAGGCAAACACATTCGAGCAGCTGATGATGCAACCGGGCATGCACCTGTGAACGGCTTTGGCATTGGGCCGCACCGCCATCATTTGCGCGATGTGTTCGCCCGAAATCTTAGCGCTGCCCTCGAATTTCCCCATTCGGTAATTCCGGGTGGCCAAACAATTGACGCCATCGTTGATGATACCGACCAGCATCGGCGTACCGAAATTTTTCAACCCATCCACGATCGGATGAGAAGCAATCCCTTTTGCAAGCGATTTAACGGCAGCCTTGAATGCCGCCGGATCATCGATTTGAACCCGGCTTTCTTTTTCCGCCTCCAGCACGACACATTTGAGGTTCTTGGCCCCCATGACGGCTCCGAGCCCGCCCCTGGCGGCCATGCGGGGCTCCTTGTCGGCGCCGGTGGAAGAAACCCCGGCGGAGAGCAGCTTTTTTTCCCCGCCGGGACCGATGCTGACGACGGATGTTTTATCACCGTATTTCGCGGTAATTTCATCGATTAATTGATAATTCCCCATGCCTTTAAAGGGCTCGGCATCAAAAAAGCTGACGCTGCCGGCATCGATTCTGATACCTGTCAACGCATTGGCCCGCCCTTCGATGATAATCGCCCGTAAGCCGATTTGGGCCATCACCTGCGCAGTGGTACCGCCCGCGTTTGCTTCCTTCACCGTTTTGGTCAAGGGGCTCACGCCTCCGACGGATAACCGGCTGGAATTGGGAACTGCGGTTCCGGCCAGCACGCCACAGGCAAATATGAGCTTATTGTGGTCACTTAAAGGATCGACAGTGGGTAAGACCTCTTCCTTTAGAATATGAGCGATCAGACCTCTGCCGCCGATATATCGGCAAGCCGATGGAATTTCTTCTATAGAATGCCTGTGATGAGTCAAATCTATTCTTAATATTTTGCTCATTTTTTTCCTCCCTCCGTCTCTCACGGAACCGGTCATATTCGCCTGTGACATGATGGGATTTACTTTATTTTAAAAATCATCGCGGCGCCCGTATCGCCCGCGGCGCAGCCCGCCCACAGGAGATACCCGCCGCCCTTCTTCACGACTTCTTCGATGCCCTCAATAATCAGCCTTCCGGCCGTCGGCCCCTGCGGATGCCCGTATACCAGTGAAGATCCGTAATTGTTGAATCCCATGCGATCGGTTCCGTTCGGATCGATCCCCAGTTCCTTCGCCATAAATAAATCGTTCACGACAAACGGGTTGTGCGTTTTGATGGCTGAGATATCATCGATCTTCAGTCCGGCATTCTCCAGCGCCATTTTAGCCGCGGGCACCGGGGCGGCGGCCATGAAGCCTTTTTTTTCTCTGGAATAGCCGTACGAAACGATTTGTATCTCGATTTCCGGCGTCACGCTCAAATCCTTGGCCCTTTCGCGGGTCGTAACGATCACCCCGGCATTGCCATCCGCCGGATGGGTTTGCGCACCGAACGAATGCGCCCCATCCGCGATGAGCGGTTTCAGCCGCGAGAGGCCTTCCCGGGTGCTCGGCATGATCCCCTCATCCGCATCTACCGTAAGGGTCTCTTTTTTGGATACGCGGACCTCGGCTGGAAACATATACCCCTTCTGAAAGGCTCTATCATCCGCAAGTGACATGACGTATTGCTCGTAACGTCTCAACGCCAGCGCATCACATTGCTCTTTGGTAAACCCTGCAATTTTGGCGACATTTTCCGCGGTCTCGATCATTTTGAGACCCACGTTCGGATCACTGTTGAAATTATCGATCATCCAATCCTCGGAAATAGCTTGCCCTCCCGGCCCGTCGGGATTCGGCCAAATGGTGTGCGGTGCATTCGAGCAACGATCCGTCATCAGCACAAACGGCATTTTATAGAGATCGGTTTCAATCCCCACAGCTGCGTGATACAGGCAGGTCGCACCGGTGGAACAGGCCTGGCTGATGGTGATCCCCGGTATGCTACCCGCTCCCATGAGTGCCGCCGCCCAAACGCTGGCATAAAATTGATGTTGCTGGCCGATCGTGATGCCGCAGAAGAGATAATCGATGATCCCGGTCCTCAATTCTTTTTTTTCAAACCATCGCCCTGCCGTCTTTCCCCCAAGCACAATGGCATTTTCCTTTGCCAAGGTCCCCTGCCACTTGCAAAACGGTGTGCTGTAATACCCTTTGTAGGGAATGTATGCTTTCGTTAACATTTTTTTTCCTTTCATCCTGAACCGGCTTTGCCGGAAATTTTAAGTATTATAGGCTATGGGCTATGGGCTATGGGCCTCCATCACTCCCCTATCGCCTATTGCCTATTGCCTATCGCCTATCGCCTATCGCCTCTTTAAGCGCGTGGCGGCCGATATTCTCCATTTTTTGTTTTCCATTGCGCGCAGATAACCTTTTGGTGCGCGGCATCCAGCTCCGTGCATTTATTGCAGTAGGTGCATTTCAAAACTTCGTCTTCTCTGCCTTCTTTATACTTATTGGGCCAATATGGATCACAGAGTATGGGACGGGCAATCCCAACCAGATCGGCCTCGTTATTTTCCAGAATTCCTTCGGCGAGATGCGCGGTGGGAATACGTGCGGCTGTTGCCACCGGCAGCGTATGTCCTTCCGCGCGCAAGGTATCCCGAATTGCCTTGCAAAGATAGACGTTCACCTTTTCAGGAGTCCATGCGGGGGGAATGGCCCGGCTGCCGCTGTATCCGGTGGTATAGGGCTCCAGTGCCCGTCCCTCACGCTGGGTAGCATCCTCAAACTTCCCACCGGCCGAAATACTTAAATAATCAAGTCCCAGTTCGGCCAGGCGAGTAGCAATGGCTCTCGTGTGTTTCAGTGAACTGCCCCCCAGCGTAAACTCATCACCGTTCATACGGGCGCCAATCACGAAATCATCCCCCACTGATTTCCGTGCTTCAACAATTACTTCTTCGGCCAGCCTGAGCCGTTTTTGCAGCGAGCCACCGTAGTCGTCCTTTCGGTGATTATGGCGGGAAATAAACGATGACATGGTATAAGCATGCGCAAAATGCAGCTCCACCATATCAAAGCCCGCCTGCCGCGCACGATAGGCCGCTTCCGCAAAGAGACGGGGAATTTCCCGAACCTCTTCTATCGTCAAATCCTCTACCTTTTGCCGGTATCCGCTTCGGGAGAGTTTAAGAAAATGGATCAGCTGGGGGCCGATTTTGGCATCGCTCACCCCATGGACCCTTTCCGTCAAGGATTTCAGCCCGCCGGTAAAATTATCATCGCTGATTCGCAGCAAAGGACCGCTTTTCTGCTTTTTGACCGATACGGCCTCCGTTACGATCATCCCGACCCCTCCCCGGGCATACAACTCGTATCTCTCCAGGAGTTCGTCAGTGACCTCCCCGTTCTCCGTTGCCAGGCGCGTGACGATCGCCGGCAAAATGGTCCTGTTTCTCAACACGAGCTTTTTATTAATGGTGTATGGTTCAAACAGTTTCAAAGCCGTCTCTCCTTTCCCTTATCTTTCAAAATTCGGTGTCCGTTTTTCCAGGAAAGCTCCGATTCCCTCTTTAGCGGCGTCGGTACAGGCGGCTTGCGCCGCGCCCTGATAGCCCGCCTCCAGCGCCTCTGAAAATGTTTTGGCTTTGGCGCCGGCCTCGATTGTTTTCCGCAAGATATTGACCACCTCTTTACTTAAGGCCAAATTTCCGGAGGCCGGCGCATCGGGAAGAGAAATCGGCGGCAATGAAATTTCACCATCCGGGATGCGGGGGATATTTCCAATGAGCTTTTCCACTTGCGAAACCGCCGCCTTTATCAGCTCAGCCCCATCGACCATCTTGTCGACCATTCCGATTTCAAGTGCCTCCGTTGCTGAAAGAGGTCGCGCAAGACAAATCATTTCATGAAATATCGCAGCCCCTTTCGGCCATTTCCGATACGGCACAATACACCCGCCCACACCGGGAGTGATACCAAGCGTTACCTCAGGAAGCTGAAACTTGGCGCTCTTCGCAGCAATAATGGCATGGCAGCGAATGGCGATTTCCATACCACCGCCAAGGGATAGCCCATTGACCGCGGCCACAACGGGTTTGTCCATTCGATCCATATAAAGTTGAACTTCCGAAAAATCCCTGGCGTATTTGGCAGCCGCTTCCGGGTTTCCAAGGGTCTCCGGAAACCGTCCGATATCCGATCCGGCACAAAAAGCTTTATCGCCATACCCGGTGAGGACAAACCCCTTGACGGCCGGATCATCCGCGTGACTTTTGAGAACTGCCAGTATCTCGTTGGTCACCTCCTCGTTGCTGGCATTGAGCGCCTGGGGTCTTCGGATGGTGATCACTTTAACCCCATCGATATCATCCACCAGAACATGCCGGTTGAATGTGACGTATTCCTCGAAACGCTGTTTCGGCTGGGGAAATCCCGGGCGATCTTTCTCGAATTTGGCCATGATCCGCATCACTTCTTCTTCGCCCAAATCTCGCATGATATCCAAGGGCCCTTTTTTAAATCCCAATGCGGCCTGACATCCGAAGTTAAGATCCGCTTTGGACCCAATTTTCCTATCCACGATATCAAAAGACTGTGAAAACAAAATCGCCAGCATCCGGTCCCGAATGATTCTTCTTCGCTCATCTGAAACCGGCACATCGGTACCCGGGCGTGGGACGAGCCATTTATCGACGGATGGAAACATGGGAGACGGCTTGTAATGTTTCCCCTCTTCCATCTGAAGGGTGTTGGTTTCGGTGATGATGGGATTACCGTTGCCCATGTTCAACACGTAAAAAGGTCCCTGATGGGCAAATTCTTCCACGGTGCGGCAGATTTCCGCTGCGGTGGCGTCTTGCAGAAGATAGGCCGCTTCGTTACACCAATTATCGAATATGCGATCGAGCATGAAGCAAAGCACGTTGTCCGTAATGACGGGTGCTTTTCCGGTGGAACCAAATAACCAAAATAGGTATTCGATGGTGTCACGATGCGCCTTCTCCCAGTTGATTATCTCCACGGCTATATTTTGCCAGGCGGGAGCAAAAAAATGGGTGACCGTCGTACGCTCCGGATGCTTCACTTTTGCAAAAATCCGGTCCGCCGGAATGGAACTGGTATTGGATGTCAGTATCGCGCTCTTGCTGACAATATCCTCAACCTGAGCAAATATTTTCTGTTTCAAGCCGACGTCTTCAATCGCCGCTTCAATGACGAGATCACAGTTTTTGATATCCTGATAGTTATCGGTATAGAATATATTTTCGATGACCTTTTGGGCCTTCTCGGCGCTCATCTTCTTGCGTTTCACCCCTTTTTCAGCATACGACTTCAACCGGGCTTCCGCATTTTCAAGAGATTTCCTGGAGATATCGACCAGGTATAACGTCATCTCGGGTAAGGCGCTCTTGAGATAATAACCGATATCCGGGCCGATGGTCCCGGCGCCGATAATGGCGGCCGCCTTGGGAACTTGCCGTGCAGGGGTGTGAAAAAGAGGATTATGGTAGTCTAAGTAAATAGATTTTTGGGGCATTCTTTTTTCTCCTTATTGTATAATGAGCCAGCTCGTTTTTTTAAAAAAATATCCCTTTACTTTCGGTCTTTGAACTCGTCCCATTTGTAATCAATCAGTTCGAGCAACACACCGTTGACTTTCTTTGGATGAAGAAAAGCGAATTCGCAGTCACGAAACGGACGCGCTCCTCCTATGAAGGGATAATCCATGGCCTTTAACTCAGCCATGGACTCTCGGGTATTGTCCACGTTAAAGCTGATGAGCATGACACCTTCGCCGTGTTTTTCTATATACTTAGCCACATCGCCATCAGGAGACGTGGATTCCATCAATTCGAACCCAACTTCTCCCACCCAATACCGGGCTACGTTTATTTTTTCGGGCTCGTCAACGTATTCGTCGTCAGGCAGCGTTTTGCCCAGGATGGGCTCCCAGGTTTTTCTGGCTTCTTGTATATTCTTTACCGCAATACAAATATGGTCGATTTTCTTAACTTTCATATCAATATCCTTTAGATGTAAGATTTTTTCGCTATTGAATGTTGTCAGTTCTCAGCGATTTTCGTGCTGCCGCGACGCGTTTCGGTCGCCTCGATATCGATTTTCAGCTCATTACCCTTAAGAACGACACCATATTCCACTTCAGCCTCTTGGACCGTGACATATCCGTCCATGACGTCATTCAGTACCAGTTGCGGGTCCCGGGTTAAAGGATCACCGAAACCACCGCCGCCGGCTGCCCCCATGGTCACCACATCCCCGGGCTGCAAGCGGGTCAGACCATAAGGATTACCGGCCTTGCCGTTGACTGAAAACTCGGCCGTCAGCCCGCTATTCCCGCCAAACAGGGCTTGGGCCGGATACCGGAACCGCCCGGCCTGTATGCCGAGATTCACCGGGCCGGATGGAGCCGATTCATCGTCGGGGATCCGGAATACTTCTACTTTACCGAGCCCTCCGCGTTGTTTGCCCGGTCCGCCCGAGCCGGGGATGATGCTTCGCTGCTCCACGATGAGCGGCGTGTCACTTTCGAAGATTTCCACCGGCGTATTGGCTCCGTTTGCCGGAAAGATATAGACATGGGGGCCGTCCGCATTCGCACTGGCGCCCATCCCTCCGCCCCGGATGATAACCGAGTGAAAGGCTCTCCCGTTGTTACGTTTGCCGTAAAAGATATTCATGGCCGCGGGCGTTCCGCCCGATCCGGCAATGACCCGGTTGGGCAACACGTCGGCCATCGCGCGGTATATGACCTCCGTGACAAAATGGCCGATCTGCATGCGCGCGGCCACGGCGGCCGGGAACTTGCAGTTGACAATGCTTCCTTCAGGCGCTTTGAAGCTGATGGGCCGGGAGCACCCATGGTTGTTAGGGAGTTCCGGATCGAACATGCTCTTTAATGCCATGAACACATAGGCGTATGTGAAGTTATAAACGACATTGCCGCCCCATTCCACCTGGCCGGAGGAGCCGTCCATGTCCACGGAGATGCTGCCGTTTTTTACCGTCACCGCCGCCTTGATCACGATATCCTCCCGGCCTTCCACCTGTTCGATGATTCCTTCGGCCCGGTATACCCCGTCCGGAACCTTGGCGATCGCATTGCGCATGCTCTTTTCGGTTCGATCGATAATCTCCGCCGCCAGATCGTCCAGCCCATCCATTTTGTAATCTTCCAGCATGATGCAGATTTTTTCCGCGCACACATGATTGGCTGAAATCTGGGACCGGATATCACCAATGACTTCATCGGGGGTCCGAACATTCCATCGGATCATTTCCAGCACCGCCTGATTCAGTTCACCGGCATCGTAGAGTTTTACCAGGGGAATAAACAGTCCATCCTCAAAAACATCATGATTATCCGAGGCCACCCGGCCTCCGATGTCCGAATGATGGAAAACACAAGCTGTAAATGCCACCAGTTTTTTATTGTAAAAAATGGGAGACAGGACACATACATCATTCAGGTGGCCCGCCAGCGCCCAGGGATCGTTGGTAATAAAAACATCGCCCGGATTTAACTTGGATTCTTCAAGCCCCGAAACAAGCTTTTTTATGCCGATGGCCATAGCCCCCGATTGTCCCGGCGTAACGAAGGAGCCCTGGGCCAATTCCCGTCCGTGGCTGTCCGTAAACATGCAGGTGTAATCATGGGCGTCTCGCAACAGGCTGGAAAATGCCGTTCGGGAAACGGAGCCGTCCGCTTCGTCCACAATGGAGATAAGTCTTCTCCACAGAATTTCTAGTGTAACCGGATCAAATGTACGTTTCATTTTATTTTCCCTCCAGATTGATCCACAAAAACCCGTATCGGTCCATGAATACCGAAGCGTCTTCTCCGACGATGACCGCGGATTCTCTTTCCTCTATGATGACCGGTCCTTGAAGCGTAACCTCCGCCGGCAGCAAATACCGGTCATACACGGTGTGAGGAATAAAATCCTTCGCGATTTCCGAGTAGGCCGGACGACTCCCTTTCCGGGCGCCCCCCAGGGTATTGAACGAAAAGTCCTTTTCCTGAAGCGTCAACAGCCGCACGGGAAGACTGGCGCGGACCTTGAAATTGATAAACTCTACCGGAGAATCCGGATAAGTCCGCCCAAAGAGCTTTTCGTAAATTTTGTCATACCGTTCACGGATATCTTCTCTTTCGATTTGGGTAAAATCGAGTCCCGGCACATCGATGTTGGTCTCGGAGCCCTGCCCCACGAATCGAACGTCGATCGATCGATTGAAGGTGACCTCCCCATCGCCGCCCGTAGTCAGGATGGTTTTGAGTCCTTCAGCTTCCATGGATTTAAAAATGGCTTCGATTGAGGAGAAATCCGCGTTGTCCAAGGGGACCTTATGACTGCGAACGAGATCAAAGGCCCTGGGGGCCGTAAAAAACCCCATTGCCGACCCCACACCCGCATTGGGAGGAATGATCAGACGCGGCGCTCCCAGCTTTTTAGCCAGGCCGTAAGCGTGGATGGGGCCAGCCCCGCCAAAGGCGACAATGGTAACCGTCTTCGGATTCCCACCTTTCTCGGCAATATGAGTTTTGGCGGCAGCGGCCATTGTTTCGTTGATCAGATCGTGAATACCCCAGGTTGCTTGAATGGGGGTCACCCTCAGTGGGTCAGCGATCAATTCCTTGACTCCCCGAGCGGCCTTATCCAGATCCAGATGCATCTCGCCGCCGAGGAAATAGTCCGGATTCAAATATCCCAAAAGAAGATCGGCATCCGTTACGCAGGGGTGGATACCACCCTGGTCATAACAAATGGGACCAGGCTCCGCGCCTGCACTCTCAGGGCCAACCTGGAGAGTGCCCATTTTGCTGACTTTTGCAATGGAGCCCCCCCCGGCGCCTATCTCCATGAGATCCACCACCGGGACCTGGATGGTCAACCCGCTTCCTTTGGCAAAACGCTGAACGCGCCCCACCTCAAAGGTCGGAACCACTCCGGCGATCCCTTCCTGGATGAGACAAGACTTGGCGGTGGTGCCGCCCATATCGAAACAAAATATCTCGGGTATATTGAAGAGCTTGCTGTAATACTGCCCGGAGATGACCGCGGCGGTGGGCCCGGACTCGATAATCCGGACCGGGAATTTGGCTGCGGTCTCAACAGAAGTGATTCCACCGCTTGAAAGCATAATAAAAAGCTTGGTTTTCACGCCGATGGATTCCAGTCGTCCGGCGAGTTTGGAAAGATATTTTTCGGTCAGCGGTTTCACGTAAGCGTTGGTCACGGTGGTACTGGTTCGCTCATATTCTTTTATTTGGGGCAGTACATCGAAAGAGATCGAAAGAGACAGCTCAGGGGCCTCCTCCTGAATAATTCTCTTCAGCATCAACTCGTGTGTCGGATTTTCAAAGGAATTGAGAAGGCATACGGCAATGGATTCTACTCCCATATCCAGCAGGTTTCGGACCACGCTCCGGGCTTCGGCCTCATCTAATGGTTTTATCACCGAACCGTCGCTTCGAATCCGTTCGTCCACCTCCAAGCGATAGCGCCTGGGGACCAGTGGTTCCGGGTATTCGCAGAACACATCGTAAACCGCGTAGCGGCTCTCGCGCCCGAGTTCCAGGACATCCCGAAACCCCCGGGTGGTGATTAGACCGGTCCTCGCTCCCTTTCGCTCGATAATGGAATTGATCACGAGGGTGGTGCCGTGAATGATTTCATCGAGTTTCGAGACATAGTCCGGAATCTTTTTCTCCAATGCCTTGACTCCGATTTCCACCGCGTCGGATGGGTCTTTGGGAGTGGTCAGGCATTTATGAACCGTCAATTCCCCTGTCTGGTCGTTCAGCAGCACAAAATCGGTGAAGGTGCCGCCGATATCACAACCGAGCCGATAGTAATTATCTGACATTGAGCCTCCTAATATTTTAAATACTTCCAGCCTCACCCCATGCCCTGAAGGGGCTGTGTAATTCAGCCCGGGGTTGCGGCAAAGCCCCTTGTATGATGGTAGAACAAATTCACCGTGCGGACGTTGCCCTCAGGTTTTCCTTCATGATTTTCCCCAAAGCCGTACGCGGAAAATGGTCACGGATAGTAATTCTTTGCGGCCATTTGAATCTCGCCAGCCGCCCCTCGCAAAAAGTTCGGATATCCTGCTCGGTTAGCGCCGCACCCGGTTTTTTGATGACAAACGCATGCCCGGTCTGTCCCCAGACGGCATCCGGTATACCGATCACGGCCGCATCCGAAATCAAGTCATGTGCTTTTAAAACCCGTTCCACTTCGACCGGATATACGTTTTCTCCCCCGGAAATATACATATCCTTTGCGCGGTCCACGAGAAAGAAGTATCCCTCCTCATTCCGCAGGGCCAGATCGCCCGTATACAGCCATCCATCACGAATTGCTTCCTTGCTTAATTCCGGCAATCGCCAGTAACCGCTCATAAGGGTAGGTCCCGACACCGCGATTTCTCCGACGTCGCCCGTCCCGGTGGGATTGCCGTTGGAATCAAGCAACGCCACCTGTCCATGAAATACGGGTTTGCCAACGGTTCCCGGATAATCGATCAGATCCTTCTCTGATGCCCACAGGATGATGGACGTCTCGGTCTGGCCCATAATCTGACGCATGGGGAAACCCGCCGCCAGGCACTGCTTCACGAGTGTATCGGTCATTTTCTCTCCACCGACAGCACAAATCCGTAACGAAGAGATGTCATCGCGCATCTCAGACGGCACCGCCAAAAGCCTTTTCATGATGGTGGGCACCGCCGAATATTGGGTGATTCGGTACTTTCGGATATCCTTGTAAGTGGCGACGGCATCGAATTTGGATTGAATCACCAGGCCGGCGCCCCGGTACAGTACGGGGGACGCCTGGATAAAAAGCCCCCCGGAATGAAATAGGGGAACACTCAGCAGCATGCGGTCTTCCGCCTGAAGATCTAAAAAAAATTGCGCGTTTAAACAGTTGAAAAAAGTCTTCCGATGGGAGAGTACCGCCCCTTTGGGCCGGCCGGTGGTCCCGGACGTATACATGATGACATGGGGGGATTCGGGCGGAACCGGAATAACCGCCCGGGTATCCACCAGATCGCCACCGCCCGTGCGCTCCACTTCCTGCTGAATATAGGTTTCCAAAAAATCCACTGCATTTTCCGGAATCTCAACATAAAGTATTTCAGGCTTCGAAACAATTTCGTGGCAATCCAATATCTTATTTTTGTATTTTTGGTGAAAAACGATTGCAGAGGGCTCGCAATTTTGAATCGCCCAGTTCACTTCATCCGAGGCCCAACGGGTATTTAGGGGAACCAGTATAAGCCCCATGCGGGAACAGGCGAGGTAAATCTGAATGAACTCCGGGCAATTATCCAGCAAAACGGCGACACGCCGGCCGGGAACCATCCCCTGAATCGCAAAGTACGCGGCAATCCTGCAGACCTGCCGATGCAGGCGCAGGTAGGAAATCTCCCGGCCTTCGAACCAAATGGCGGTTTTTTCCGGTTGTCTCCGGCTCCACTGCCGCACCCATTGGGAGATGTTCAGTGAATACTTCATATGCCCCTGCCTGTCCTTCCGAAACATTTTGTTGGGCTTGATCATCGTTTCGACCCGTGCCCGCGGGAGTCTTTGGAAATGCGTTCTATTCGGTGATACATACATCCGGTGCGATGCCGCCCAGAGGATTCCCGCAAGGATCCATCCCTTTTTTTGCTTTTATCGCCGCGAGAACTCTTTCCGGCGTTATGGGCAGATCCGTCATCCGGACGCCGACAGCGTCGTATATGGCATTGGCAATGGCCGGCGCCGTCGGCACGCATCCGGGCTCTCCGATGCCCTTGGCGCCAAACGGGCCGTTTTCATCAATGGTTTCAATCACCGGTGTCTTGATGCTGATGGCATCCTTGGCGGTCAAAACCTTGTAGTCCCTGAAATTGGGATTCATGTTTTTCCCTTTTTCGAGGAGAACCTGCTCTTTTAGCGCATAACCGACCCCCATCAGAACGCCGCCGTACACCTGACCTTCCAGGAGCATGGGATTCAACGCCCGGCCGACATCGTGGGCTGCGACGTAATCGAGAATCTCAACCTGTCCGGTTTCTTCATCCACCTTGACTTTAACCCCGTGAGCGCCGAAGGAGTAAGCCATGGAGTTATTTCCCCGGAACTGGCGATCCAGATTATCGTGGGGCGGGTCATAAAAGTATTGAACCGACAGCATCTGACCACCCTTTCTGAAATGGTAATTCCGGCAGAGTTTGTCGATGGTAACATTTTTATCGGGCGCCCCTTTGGCAAACGCCATTCGATTCCGAAGGACAATGCTTGCCGCATCGATTTCAAGCGCTTCGGATGCCAGCTGCAGCAAGATCTTTTTCACCTCGCCGGCTGCTCGCAGGGCGGAGTTTCCGGCCACGAAGGTTGTTCGGCTTGCGTGCGCGCCCACATCCCAGGGAACGACATCCGTATCCGTGAGCTTCACATCGATATCTTCCATCTGCAATCCCAGTTCTTCCGCAACGATCTGCGCAATTACATTATCGGCACCCTGACCGATATCCGTAGCACCTGAAAAAACATACGCTTTGCCGAAATCATCAAGATGGATGCGGGTACCGCAGCCGTCGGATTGATAGATCCGTGCCCCGCCCCCAACATGAATTAAAGAGGCAAGTCCGAAACCGACACCTTTTTCTTTCGGGCTGTTCCAATCCATCTGGTCGATTACCGCGTCTATGCACTCCTTGAACCCGCAGGAGGTGATTTTCGCTCCCTGGCAGGTAACGTCTCCAGGCTGATTTCGATTGATCTGCCGTAACGCCACGCGGTCAATACCGGCCTTTTCCGCAAGCTCATCCATGGAGGATTCGATGGCGAAAGTGGCCTGTGGGTTTCCGTAACCCCGGAAAGCCTGGGAGTAAGTGTTGTTGGTATAGACACATGTCGCCTCGAAACGAACATTGTCGACTCTGTACAAACTGGCAATCGGCAGCAGCATGACATTGGGAGTCGTCGCGCCCCAGGAAGTGTAGGCACCGTTGTCCAGAATCATTTTCACATCCCGGAACAGCAGTTTCCCCTCCTTGTCGCACCCTTGGGCAATTTGCGTCCGGGTCGGCTGCCGGGTCGAGATGGCGACAAACTCTTCTTCCCTTTCAAACACGATTTTCACCGGTTGACGCGTTCGAAAGGCCAGGAGAATCGCGATATGCTCGTATGCATAGGTATCGAGTTTGCTGCCGAACCCGCCACCGATGCAGGGTTTGATCACCCGCACCCGGCTGTCGGCCAGTCCCATGGTTTTCAGAGCGTTTTTAAAATCCTTTTGCGCCAGAGAGGGGATCTGGGTGTTGGTGGTAATGGTCAGGTTATTCTTCGTATCGAATTCCGCCAGCGCACCGCTGGTTCCCATGCAACAGTGAGAAACCCAAGTCGTGCTGTAGGAGCCTTCAACGATATAGGCCGCTTCTTTCCGGGCGGCCTCCACATCGCCGAAATGCATTTTCCATGGGAGCTTTAAAATGTTGGATTTTTGCTCCTCATGAATTAACGGCGCATCGGGTGTCATGGCCTCTTCCGGGTCAAAAACGCCCGGCAGGGCTTCATATTTTACTTCTATCAGCTTTAGGGCAGCCTTGGCGATTTCCGGAGAAGTGGCGGCCACGGCGGCGACCTCATCCCGGAAAGAGCGCACTCTTTCCGATTTCAGGGGGGGATTGTCCTTATAAAACCCCATCCGCATCTTCTGGGGGACATCCTTTCCGGTCAATACGGCTCGAACGCCGCTTAGTTTTTCAGCCTTCGAAGTGTCGATGCTTTTAATTTTCGCATGGGCATATTTGCTGTATAGAATTTTGCCGTACAGCATTCCCGGCAGGCTGATGTCCTGTATATACTTCGATTTACCGGTCGCTTTTTCCACGGCATCGATTTTGGGTATTCTTTTTCCGATATGCTCGAATTGTTCCATATTATTGCCCTTTGATTGTAGTCGAACAGGGTTTTTTCCAACCGGCTTCGCTGTCTCACCGGGAAATCATGCGTCGTCATCCTTCCAGGGATCGCGCCACGGCTCAGTCGTTACCGTCATCAGGCGGTTGTCTCGAACTGCCTTGACGGAATCGAATATCTGCGTATATCCTGTGCATCGGCAGATATTGCCGGCCAGGGCGTGTTTTATTTCATGTTCCGTGGGATTCGGATTTTCGTCTAAAAGCGCTTTTGAGGACAGTATCATGCCGGGTGAGCAGAACCCGCACTGAATCCCGCCATTTTCCACAAAGGATTGCTGGATCGGGTGCAGCGTCCCATCCGGCTGAGCGAGTCCCTCTATGGTGATAATCTCTTTTCCCTCCGCGTCGGTGGCAAGAAAAAGACAGGAATTGACGGCTTTTCGGTCTATGATCACGGTGCAGGCACCGCATTCACCGCTGCCGCATCCTTCCTTCGTGCCCTTAAGGCCAAGCTCTTCTCTGAGCAGATGAAGCAGTGTCCAGTGTTCCTGAACCCATATGTTCGTTTCATGCCCATTGAGCATAAATTTGATTTCTTTTACCATAACAACTCCTTCAAGGTCACACTGTGTTCTCATTGATCATTTCGAATCCGTTCAAGGCATTTTAAGCCCATCCGTTTCACCTGGACATTGACCATCTCCCTTCTGTACCAGGCAACCCCCCGGATGCTGTCACGGACTTTGGCCTCCCGCCCGGCGATCCTCCCGGCCTCCGTCAGACTTTCCTCATCAATGGTTCGGCCTTCCAGGAATTTCTCCGCTTCAAACGCCCTCAGGGGAACCGGGGCTGCAACCCCCAGACATATTCTCGCCTTGACGCATTTATCGAGATTACTATCCAGACTCAAAACAACACCCACTCCCAAAAGGGGCAATTCCATGGCCGCCCGTCTGCTGAATTTTATATAGGCGCTTCCCGTGTTGGGCAGCAATGGCGGAATCGTAATGCGGGTTAAAATCTCATTTGTTTCCAATATGTTTTGCCCTGGCCCAAGGAAAAATTTTCGAAGCGCCTCGGATTTTTCTCCCGTCGTACCAATGAAGCTGACCGTTGCGTCTAGCGCGACCAAGGGGATGGCGCCATCGGCGGACGGCACTGCGTTTACCAGGTTTCCACCAATGGTGGCGACATTTCGGATCTGCAAAGAACCGATATTCGAAACGGCATCCCGAATGATGGTGTATCCGCCGGAAAGTTTTCCGGACACTTCAAGCTCACGATGGGTCACCATGGCGCCGATGATCAGTTCTCCCGTGGACGGATTTTTTTCCAGATGCTTCAGATCGGGTATCTTTTTTAAAGAAATGAGCAGATCCGGTGCGAGATTTCCTTCTTTTATCTTCACCATCACATCGGTTCCGCCCGCAATATACTTTGCATAGCCGGAATGAGCCGCCAGCATGGATACGGCATCATCTAACGATTCCGGATAAACAACACTAAAGTTTTTCATATGTGAATCTCCGCTTGTACAGTCTTTCATGTGGAAACGCGTAATCTCTGACTGTTAGCCGTTAGCTGTTGGCGTTCCACCCCGCCCACGGCAGGGGTTTATCATAAAGTCACTTGGAAGCTAACGGCTAATAGCTACCTATATCGGTTATCTTCAATTCGCTTCAGTTTCCCAACGGCGGTTCGGGGCAAAGTTCCATGGTCCACAATTTCCACATCCACACTGACAAGAATGTCTTTTTTGATTTTTGCGGCGATCTTCTTTTCCAGTTCAGCATCTTTTCCAGAGCTGCCGTCAATGCCGCGTTCGACTTTCAGCAGCATATACTCACGACCGTCATCTTTTCTATCGAGAATGATCCTGTACTCACAGCCCACATGGCCGCATGCCAGGGTCGCGTCCGAAAAACTTGAAAGGACATGATCAATCTGCCCCGGATACGTATTGACGCCTCTGAAAACAATCATATCGTCGGAACGGCCCAAAAACCGGTCATGCCGGGGGAAAATCGACCCGCAAGGACATGTTCCCGGGATAAATCGAGTCAAATCTCTCGTCCGGTAACGAATCAGCGGAACAGCCTCCTTTTTCAATGTCGTGACCGCCATTTCACCGGTCTCGCCATCGGCCACAGGCTCGAGCGTAATCGGGTCTAGAATCTCCAGGATGTAGATATCCGCCCAGTAATGAATTCCCGTGTGGTGAGGGCAATCAAGGCCGGCACCCGGTCCGTATAGCTCGGTCATCCCGGAGATATCGAACACGTCTTCCACGCCCAATAGCTCCTGAATCCTTGAACGCATGGCGTCGCTGGCCCGCTCGGATCCGAAAATTATCTTCTTTAAATTGAGCTTGTCCTTAAGGCCCCTGCGATTCACCTCTTCGGCGAGCAATAACGCCATGGACGCCGTGCAGGTCATGACCGTTGTTTGAAAATCTTCCATGAACTGGATTTGCATATCGATGTTCCCGGGACCGATCGGAATCGCCATTGCCCCCAGCGCCTCGGCGGCGGCCTGAAAGCTGACACCTGCGGTCCAAATGCCGTAGCCGGATGACACCTGAATTCTGTCTTTTTTCGTCAATCCGGCCAATTCGTAGCAACGGGCAAAAAAATGCGTCCAAACCTCAATGTCCTTTTTCGTGTAGCAAAGTACTTTTCTTTTACCGGTGGTTCCGGAAGAGGCATGGATCCGAACGACATCATCCATGGGAACACACACCAGGGGAAACGGGTAACCGTGTTGAAGATCCTTGTTGGTAGTAAAGGGAAGTTTTTTTAGATCTTCGAGGCTTTTCACATCTTCCGGTGAAATGCCGGCATCACGGAATCTCTGCCGGTAGACTTCCGATCCATTGTATGCATGCGTAACAGTCCACTGAAGACCTTTCAATTGAAGTGCCTTTAACTCATCTTCGGTCGCAATTGCGGGCATGAACGTTTTTTCCATTTTCTTTATCCACTCCGCCTATCAATTCTACAGGCCGTTTTTAAAATAAACTCGGTTCAACAAATTCACCGAACACAATCCTGAACACATCGGCCATTTCACCGACCGTAGCGTATGCCTTGCAGCAATCTACCAGATAAGGCATCACGTTCATTTCCCGCTTTGCAGCGGCGTGCAAGGCGTCCAGTGATTTTTTGACGGCCGCATTGTTCCGGGTTCTTTTTAATTCCTTTAGTTTTTCGATCTGTTTACGCGCCCACGAATGGTCATACTGGTGTAATTCAACTTCCATATTGTCGCCTTCCGTGTACTTATTCACTCCGACTTTTATGGCCTCTCCGTTTTGCAGTCTTTTCTCGTACTCATAGGCCTGCCGGGCCACCCGGCGCTGAACATCACCGGTGCTGATCCCTTTTACGATCCCGCCCAGGTTCTCGATTTCCGACATTTCGGAAAGGATTCTTTCTTCCATTTGTTTGGTAAGCGTTTCGATAAAATAGGAACCGGCCAGCGGATCCACGGTATCCCGGAGGCCTGTTTCATCCATGAGGATTTGAAGTGTCCGCAAAGATAACAGCGTCGATCTTTCCGTTGGAATGGAATAGGCCTCGTCAAATGAACATAACGCCGTCGTCTGCGCGCCTCCCAGCGCCGCAGCCAGCACGTAGTAAGCGCCGCGCATGATATTGTTTTCCGGTTGTTCCTTGGTAAGCCCGGAACCGCCGCCACCGAACAGACCGCGCAGAAAAAGCGCCTTTTCGTCCTGGACATCGTAGCGTTCCCGCAGCAGTTTGGCCCAAAGCTTTCTTGCCGCGCGGAACTTGGCCACCGTTTCCCAGAGATTCCCGTAAATGTTCAGGTTAAAGGAAAAACGCCCGACAAAATCTTCGGCCTTGAATCCGCGCGCCACCACATTGTCGACATAGGCAAATGCAATAAGAAAGGCGTAGGCGATTTCCTGGGCCGGTGTGGCGCCGGATTCCCGGATATGGTAGCCGCAAACCGAAACCGGATTACATTTCGGCAATTCTTTCATGCTGTATTCCAAAGTGTCGCCGATAAGCCTGACGCCATGCGCCACGGGGTAAATCCACGCGCCGCGACCAATGATTTCTTTCAGGATATCATTTTGCGGCGTTGCGGAAATTTCAGATTTTTTATACCCGTATTTTTCGGCCACCGCCTGGTACATGGCGAGCATGATGGAGGCCACCGCGTTGATGGTCAACCCGCTGCCGATTTTTTTCAGATCGATATCCTTGAAGGCGGTCTCGAAGTCCTGAAGAGAGTCCACCGCCATCCCCACCCTGCCCACTTCACCTTCCGCCCTTGGGTCATCGGAATCGAGACCCATCTGGGTCGGCAAATCAAATGCCACGTTGAGTCCGGTTTGCCCGTTATTGATCATCAATTTAAATCGCTTATTCGTTTCCTCCGGGGTCCCGAATCCAGTGTATTGCCGGGTGGTCCAGTTTCTGCTTCTGTACCCCAATGGATGGAGACTTCTTGTAAACGGGAATTGGCCCGGATCTCCCAGGTCTTTCTTGTAATCGAACCCAACCCGTTCCAGGTCTTCGGGAGAATATACCGGTTTCACTTCGATACCGGATTGCAGTATCACTTTTTGGATACCGTCTTTTTCATCTTTTATATATGTCGCTACGCCCATTATTACCTCACTTTGCCGAAATAGGGTTCACATCAATGCATTCAACCGATCGATGATTTGGTCAAATTTTGTGCCGTTTGGAAACACTTCGGCGACACCCATGGCTTTTAACCTGTCGATATCGTCTTTGGGAATCACGCCGCCCACCACGATTCGCATATCGTCAATACCTTCCGAATTCAATCGATGCACCAGCTTTTCGCTGATACTTACGTGCGCGCCGGTCATGATGCTCAGGCCAATGATATCGACACCCTCTTGCACAGCGGTTGAAACGATTTGGTCTACGCTTTGATGAAGTCCGGAATAAATGACTTCCATTCCCGCGTCACGAAGCGCCAGTGAAATGATCTTGGCTCCGCGATCGTGACCGTCCAGTCCGGGTTTGGCTACTAAAATTCTAATTCTTTTTCGATTCATCCCTACACTCCTTTTGTTAGGATTTCCCTTGCAATTGTCGTCAGCAAGACCTCGTGCGTACCGCCCCCGGAGAGCAAAAAGCGATTATCCCGATAGTACCTTTGAACGGAATATTCCATGGAGTATCCATATCCGGCATGAATTCTCGTCGCCTCGTCACTGGCCTTGCAAGCTGCCTCCACTGCGAAGTACTTTGTCATCGTCGCCTTATTCAGGCAGGGAATTTTGTTATCGATCATGGTCGTGACGTTTTTCAACATCAGCCTGGAAGCCTCCAACTCTATTGCCATCTTGGCGATTTTGGCCTGAATCAGTTGATAGTTGCCGATGGGTTTGCCGAACGATTCCCTCTCTTTTGCATAGCGGATGGAATCATCCATGGCGGCGCGATGCAGCCCAATGGCCAGAGCGGCGGTCATCGCGCGGATTTCCGCCAGCATTGTCAGCAACACATCGAGCCCCCTGCCTTCCTCTCCAAGGCGGTATTCATCCGGAATATGGCAATTGCTGAAGTAAATCTCGGAATAAGCGGATGTGCGCGTCCCCAGTGTTTTAAACCGTTCACTTCTGGAGAACCCCGGAGTCCCCGTAGGTACGAGGAAAAACATCAGCCCCCGCAGCCCCTTAGCCGGATTCGTCTGGCACAGAACCGTATGAAAATCCGCATAGGGACCGTTCGATGCCCAGGTCTTCATCCCGTTTATCACCCATCCGTCGCCGTTTTTAATTGCGCTCGTCTTTACCGCACCCAGATCGGAACCCGCCTCCGGCTCGGTGAGTTGAAAGGCGCCGATCTTTTCTCCCCGAAGCGCCGGCCTCAAAAATTCTTCATGCATTTTTTCATTGCCGTAGAGATACAAGCCGTTGGTCGCCATGAGGCCTTGCATGGCCACGGTGGCGCCTAGGCTCATCAGGCCTCTGGCCAATTCTTCCATGACGATGCAGTAAAGGGTGGTGTTGCCGCCGGACCCGCCCACCTGCTTGGGGTATCGCAGCCCGAGCGCCCCCATATCCGCAAGTTTTTTAAACAACGCTTTCGGGGGTTCCCCTTTCTCGTCGAGTTCCCCCGCCACCGGAATGACCTCCTGGTCCACGAATCGGGCAATGGTATTTCTGACCATTTCCTCGGCATTCGATCTTACCATTTCTTCCTCCTCTATCATTTGGCCGCCCGGAATTGGAAGATCGAGCGTCCATGATGTTGTGGTTTAGTTATTTTCCCGCCGGGGTTAACTGTTTGATCAGTTCCGGTACCACATCGTGAAGATCGCCGACGATACCCCAATCGGCGACTTTAAATATGGGAGCCCCGGCGTCTTTGTTGATCGCAATGATATACCTGGATTTCATGATGCCTGCCCGGTGCTGAATCGCGCCGGAAATACCGCATGCGATGTAAATCTCGGGTTTCACGGTTTTCCCCGTTTGCCCGATCTGACATTCCGCCGGGATATAGCCCTGCTCCGCGACGATCCTCGTGCCGGCAACCTCCCCGTCCAGTAATTCCGCCAGGGTCTGCAAGAGTTTGAACCCTTCCTCCCCATTTACGCCCCTTCCACCGGCGACAATGACTTTGGCGTCCGTAATGGGAGTGTGTTTTCTCTTCTCCAGGAACACCTCCAGCACCTCGGTTTTAATATCCTTTTCCGCGAGCTGAACCTCACAACGGATAACCGTTCCCCTATGGGTCTCATCGATCCGGGCTTCCATCACGCCGGGACGGACCGTGGCCATTTGGGGACGCGAATACCGGTTTGCGATGGTCGCCATAATGTTGCCGCCGAAAGCGGGCCGTGTCTGTAGCAAAATCTGCTCAGCCGGGTCAATCAATAGTTCCGTGCAATCGGCGGTCAGGCCAACCCCGACACGACGGGAAAGCCGCGGCGCCAGGTCTCTGCCGATATGCGTTGCTCCGATCAGCAATATTTCCGGTTTGTATCGGTTGATGAGGGTTTCAAGGACACTCACATGAGCCAGTGTCCGGTATCGGGAAAGGGTTTTATCATCGGCCAGATAGACATGATCGGCCCCGTATCGGATGAGTTCATCCGTAAGATGTTCAACCCGATCCCCCAGTAGCACGGCGGACACCTTTTGATTCCGTTTTTCCGCCAGATCCCGAGCAACGCCGAGCAGTTCAAACGTCACTTTTGCAAGCACCCCGTCCCGTTGCTCGGCATAGACCCACACGCCTTCGTACTCGCTGAAATCAGGGACTTGTTTAGGGGTGGCGTCCGATCTTATGGCTTCATTTTTACACACGGCAAGACAGGCGCCGCAGCCGGTGCAACGATCCTGAACCTGCGCCTTCCCGCCTTCGATGGCGATAGCGTCGTAAGGACAGGCCTTTACGCAACGGCTGCAACCGTCACAGAGCTGACTTTCAATCCAGATGGTCATTTCTTCCTCCCATATTCGTATAGAATGCGCCGGCTTATGAAAGTTCACATGCCGCGGCAAAGGCCTTGCAGGTTGTAGCGGCGTCACTCTGGGAAATTCTCTTTATGAGTACCCGCACGGCCTCTTCTTTCGTGCCGTTGAGGATTTCTCCCTGCCGCTTGAAATCGGGAGAAAATGTCTTTACAACATGCGTCAATGAGCCCTCGAGCCCGACTTGGGACGTCAGCACGCCGATATCGGCTGCATTTAAAATTTTGATGCGTGCTTTCGGCTGGCAGGCGCCGATGATTCGCCCCAAATGCCCATATCTGGGAGTATTCAGCGCGCTGATGACGGTCAACAGCGCCGGCAGTTCACACCGGATACGTTCATACCCGTTTTCGAGGCGGCGCTTAATGGTGGTGTGCGTGGTATCGATATTTTCGATTTCCTGCACGTAAGTCACCTGCGGGATCTTGAGATAATCCGCCAGTTGCGGCCCCACCTGAGCGGTGTCGCCGTCTATCGCCTGCCTGCCGCAAAGAATCAGATCATATTTTCCAATTGTCTCGATAGCTTTGCCCAAGGTGAAGGAAGTGGCCCATGTGTCGGCGCCTGCAAATGCTCTGTCACTCAACAGTACGGCCTCATCCGCACCCATTCCGATGGCCTCGGTACATATATCGATGGCTTGGGAAGGCCCCATTGAGAGAACCGTCACCTTGCCGCCGCAGGTCTCCTTGAGTTGCACACCGGCCTCCAATGCGTGTCGATCTTCGGGATTCATGATACTCTTCAATCCCTCGCGGAGCAGGTTACCGGTTTTGGGATCCAGCTTCACATCCGTCGTATCCGGAACTTGTTTCACCAAAACGATAATATCCATCACTTGATACCCTCACGTCTGACTGTGTTAAGGTTTGTTTGAACCATTGGATGTTGATAGGTTCCTCCGGTCCCGGAATTCATCAGATCACGCCTTTTTCTTTAAAGTTCGCGAGCTGCTGATCCGTGTATCCCAGAACGTCACCGTAAATCGCTTTATTGTGCTCCCCGAAACGAGGTGGAAAACTCAGTTGACCGTCGCTTTCTTTCAGGAACGATGTCTCATGAGGCGGCGGCGCCAGCGTCAACTCCAATTTGGATACGGGATCTTGGGAACGCAGTGTTTTCTGTTTTACGATGGGTTCCGCGAGTACTTCCTCTATTGTATTGATTTTGCTGACTGGAACCTGTATCGAATTAAACAGGTCGATCATCTCTCTCGATTTGAGCTTTCCGGTGATCGCATTAATGGCGGCATGAAGGTTTTTCGCATCCTTTGCCCTCGCATTGTTCGTGACGTACTCCGGCCGATCCAGTTCCTGAAAAGCGGGCTGTGACACCATCGCCTTCCACTGCTTATCGTTTCCCACCGCTATATAGACAAAGCCGTCCGCTGTTTCATAGACGCGAACCGGGCAAAAAAATTCGTGAGTGTTTCCTTTGCGCGTTATATGCTTCCCGAAACTGGCGCTTAAAGTTATCGGCACGGTCAACCATGAAACAGAAGACTCAAACATGGAGAGGTTAATTTCACTACCCTCACCCGAC
The DNA here is from genome assembly GCA_043797445.1 of Pseudomonadota bacterium. Lineage (GTDB taxonomy): Bacteria > Desulfobacterota > Desulfobacteria > Desulfobacterales > JAFDDL01 > JAZDPP01. The sequence continues at coordinate 2,212 of JAZDPP010000089.1, read as the reverse complement.
ATCTCTCGTTTGAGCAACGCCTTCATCAACAGGCCATAGCCGTGTTCACTGGTGCCCATGTCCGGAAGCGGCACACCGATGGTCTGGGGCGGCGCATCCGGTTCCCCGGTCAACTCAAGCAATCCGGAGCGTGACTGCAAAATCGGATCATAGGCCGCTTCGTTGCTGTCGGGACCGAACCCGGTAATGCCCATCCAGATGATATCGGACTTAATGCTTTTTAAGCTATGGTAATCGATCCCCAACTTTTTATAATTTTTAGGTAACTGGTTGGTCACGAAGATATCGATGTCGAGTTTCGTGATCATCGACTTCAGCAACTCCTGCCCTTCCGTTGCCGCCAGATTGAGCGTAATCGCTTTTTTCCCGGAATTGATGCATAGAAAATAGGAGTTCATCCGGTCTTCGTCGATAACACGCTCCCCTATGAGTCGATTGGGGTCTCCGAGGACCGGATGCTCCATGCGGATCACCTGCATCCCATCTTGCGCCAATCGATACGTCAGGTAGGGAACGACCGTCGCCTGTTCGAGAGACAACACTTTAACATCTTTAAGTGATTTCACTGCTTATCCTTTCAGGTTACCCTTACCTGCCCTGTTCAAGGTATCGGCCATGCCAGGGTAAGTTGACCTATTTAAATATGGCACTCTTTCAATGTTCTTTGGATTCCAAAATATGCAAACGCCATACCATATTTAAAATATTTAAAAACTTGCTGTAATTATTATTATATTGAATTCTTTCTGCAAACAAACGGGCTTAAAGTTGATATATCAACAATCAAATTGCCCATATTTACACAGTCGCAGCCAACACCAATATCTTTATCCGTGCCTTTCCGGAATGACTGAGAACCGGACCGAAAAATTTTAGCGGGACGAGCCGCCCGCCTTCTTTAGATTGTTGCCTGCTCAACAATTATTTTGCTGATATTTTAACAATCGCCTTGACACCCCAATAAACATGTGCTTTTTAATAATCCAAGAGAAGGTAACTTCTCAATAAGTGCAGGCACTGCATTCTGGATTCCGGCTTCCGCCGGAATGACGCAGCGGATTTCCGAAGTGCAGCACGTCATTCCGGCGAAAGCCGGAATCCAGGCTTTTCGAAACGTGCGGCTTGCCCACCGTTATTGAGAAGTTACCAAAAGGGTTGGCAACACACTGTAAGATATGGGGTAAAGGACGGTGGCCCCGGCATGTCGACGATTCGCAGACAGATGATGGCGCTTTTGGCCGATAATAAAATGGACGTCAGGGACTTATCCCAAACCTTGCACATTCGGGAAAAAGATGTCTATGATCATTTGCACCATATCTCGTTCAGCTTGGCGCACTTGAGCAAACAACTCCGCATGGCCCCCTTCCGATGTCTGTCATGCGGTTATGAATTCAAGGATCGAAAAAGATTTCAGAGACCGGGGCGATGCCCGATATGTAAGCGTAGCCATATTGAACCGGCTGTTTATTATATAAAAAGTGATGACGTTGGGTCCGGGGAATAGCCAGGGAAAGGACTATCGCATGTGGGGAAATAAACACAATCGAACCATCGTTACCCTCGCGGTGCTGGCTGTGCTTTTCGGCTGTGCCGGCAGCCATGGCGGCTATTTGCTCGCGCCCCCCCTACCTGAGCAAATTTACCAGCAACCCTTCAGAAATTATTACAGCCAGGGGGAGATAGGTGTTTTTATCTTTGCTTCACCGCTGTACGCCCCGGATGTTGGCAAGGCCGCTGCAACCACGATCTTCCAACAGCTGCTGGAGCAGAAAGTGTTTCGACGGATTACGCCCCTGTATCAATATGGCATTATTTCTCTGGAACAACAGCTGGCCATCGCCCGGGACCGGGGGATGGACATGATGCTGTCCGGAAATGTGCTCTACTATATGGACGGCAGCCTGTCCCGGACCTCCAGAGTAGACATCGAGGTGAAGGTATTAAATGTTGCCACCGGCGCCCTTGTCTGGAATGCGGTGGCTGGAGAAGCAGTTCCCCCAACGGCGGAATCGGACTATTACCTTTTCCAGACAAGCGGTAAACCCGCACCGGCGGCCACAGCCCTCATGATGAAAAACACCGGGAAAATCGTTCGCCTGTTTCAGTCCGAATCCCCGGCTTATCAACAACTTTCCGAGGATATGAAAGTCGTGGATAGTGGATATCAGTATCTGGCAAAAGGCGATTACGAAAAAGCGCGGCCCTATTT
>JAZDPP010000088.1:0-18053 GCA_043797445.1 Pseudomonadota bacterium | reverse complement strand
GGTTATTCAGGAAATCGAAAACCTCACCGGAGAGAAGGTGAACATGGCCGATTGGAATCCGCTCGGCGGCGCCATCGCATTCGGACATCCCAACGGCGCTTCCGGCGCCCGGGTTTGCATGTTCGCCATGCGGGAGCTGATTCGGAGAGGCGGCCGCTATGGTTTCTTCAGCTCCTGCTGCGGTGGAGGGCTGGGAGTGGCCGCCGTTATCGAGAATTTAAAAAGATAAACGTGGAAAAAATGATAGTGAAGAGGTAAAAATGAGATATGGCGAAACCGGATTCAATCTTGAAATCGATCTGTCTCGAGGCAGCATCGATCGGGTGGAAACCGACCCGAGGGAAACCGAGCTTTTCCTGGGAGGAATTGGCACCACCGCCAAAATTTTTTGGGATCGTGTTCCCCCCGAAACAGGTGCCTTTTCTCCGGAGAATTTGCTCATCTTCAGTGCCGGTCTTCTGGTGGGTACGCCGGCCATAGGTGCCAATCGCACTTCGGTTGCCGGTATTTCTCCCGTCTCGGAAACCTTCACCTTTTCGGTCATGGGGAGCTATTTTGCTCCGGAATTGAAGTTCGCCGGATACGACAAGATCATCATCCGGGGAAAGTCACCGGATTTGGTGTACCTGTGGGTCCACGACAACCATGTGGAAATCCGCGATGCCTCCCACCTCAAAGGCAAGGGCGCGATCGAGACGCAACAGCTCCTCAAAAAGGAATTGAATCAACCTTTTGCTCAGGTGGCGGCGATCGGTCTGGCCGGAGAAAACAGAGTCTATTTCGCCAGCATCGAACACGACGGCGCCAGTGCAAGTCGGCTTGGATTCGGAGCCGTTATGGGCGACAAGCGTTTGAAGGCTATCGCCGTTCGAGGCACCCGGAACATCCATGTAGCCGATCCGGCGGAATTTATGCGCCTACGTAAGGAAATCTGGGATTATATGGATTACAGGTGGAAACACCCGGTCCCGGAAACGCCGGCCCTCAATGAAAGAATTGGAATTCCCCAGGAGATGTCTCTCCATGACGAGGAGTGGCACGCCAGGATCGGTCGATGGGGAATCCACGAGAAAACGATTCCCGATTATTGGACTCCGGAGGTCGAAAAGGACTGGACGGAGACCATGGAACGCATGCGGACCCGGCTGATCGGCTGCTATAACTGCCCGCTGCAATGCAAGGCGACCATCACCCCGAAGGGAAAGCCGACTTATGCGCTGAAATGCTGGACGAAAATGACCTATGCCATGTATGCGGATTTGGATTTGGACTTTAACCTGAGGATTCTTCAGCCGGCTTCGGAGTATGGTCTGGACGGCGTGAGCACGCCGAGAACGATCAATTTTGCCCTCCGGCTTTTATATGAGGGCATTTTAACGGAAAGCGATTTTCCGCAAATGCCGGCCGATATGGAAGGGAGATTCTTTTATTTGCTGGACAAGATTGCACACAGGGAGGGGATCGGTGATGTTCTGGCCGACGGCCTGTATCGTGCGGCGCGAAAGATCGGAAGGGGGGCGGAACAATTCGCAAAAGATACAACGAAAATGCATGAACAGATCGGAACCGGTTCGAAGTTTATCAATCCCGTGTATTATGTCATGATGTCCACCGGTGAAAGACTGGACGTCAGGTTTATGCAAGGACAGATTCCTCAGCATCCATATAGCTCCAAGAAGGTGAGGGAAGAGTTCGTCAAAGACTGGTTCCAGGTTCCCGATGAAAAATTTAAACAGTATTATGTGGACTGGCAGAGGCGAAGGGAGGGAAGCAATACCAATCCTTATTATCCCACTCCCAAGATGACCGCCGAATGGGTGGATTGGATGGAAAGAATGCACTACATTGACGATTGCACGGGGGTATGTGCCGGAATGTCATCCTGGCCGCAAAAGCCGCCGTATCACTTGCACAACTACCCCAAGGTAATCCAAGCCGCGACCGGAATCGACTACAATACCGACAAGCTGGTGCAGGCCACCAGGAGAGTCCGGACGTTATTCCGGGCGATCAACAACAGACGAGGGATCCGGAGAAAGGACGACAAACCGCCCAAAGAGTTGTGGGAACAACATTTGCCCGAGCTCGAAGCTGAGCTCATCGACGAGTGGTACAAAATAAAGGGATGGAACCGGGACGGCGTTCCCACCCAAGAGTCGTTGCGCGAGCTCGGTCTGGAGTATGTGGGCCGGGAGTTTGTCGAGAGAGGCATTTATATGGGAAACGAAGCTGCCATCTCCTCGGAACCGGCGGCAGGTGACCGGAAGAGTTGAAGCCCGGGAGGAGAGGGACTGGTGAAAACCGATAAAAAGAAAATCATCAAAATTATCAAGGTCAATGCGGATAAATGCAACGGCTGCCGTGTATGTGAGATGGTATGTGCCTCATCTCACTCGGTGCCCAAATACAGCAGCACAAATCCGGACAACGCCCGTATTCGGGTGATTCGGGACCCATTTGCGGATAAATTCATCCCCGTGTTTGCAGGCGTGTATACGAAAGCCGAATGCATCGGGAGGCAGAAGTACACTATTGCAGGAAGGGAATACGACGAATGTGAATTTTGCAATGCTTCCTGCCGGGTACGAGAGCTTTTCAAAGAGCCCGACTCGGGTCTCCCCCTCAAATGCGACAAGTGTGAAGGTGAAGAAGAACCCCTGTGCGTTAAGTGGTGCTATTATGACGCTCTGACATGTGAGGTTCGGGAAGAAGAGCATATGGAAGAGCCCGTATCCGATAACCTTGAAACCGGACTGGAATCCCTGGCCGATCGATATGGAGTTCAAAAACTGCTGAACACCGTTCGTCGATTGTTGGAGTCCAAAAATTTTGGAAAGAAAATATGAACTATTTTGATTTAGGAGGTGGATAAAAATGAGCTTTGTTAACAAGATTGTATTAATTACCGGTGCCTCATCAGGCATAGGAAAAGAAACTGCTAGGGCCTTTGCAGAAGAAGGCGCCAAATTGGCCTTGGTTAGTCGTAACCTGGATGATTTGGAGAAAACGGCTCAAGATTTAAAACTTAAGGAAGGAGACTACCTTCTACTGCCGGCTAATGTTACGAACGAAGAACAAGTTAAAGACTTTGTACAAAAAACCAAAGATACATTTGGTCGAATAGATGTATTCTTTAACAATGCAGGGACGGGGGGACCTGTAGGCTTCCTTTTGGATTTTCCCGCAGAGGATTTTGATTTATTACTTGACACAAATTTCAAAGGTGCATTCTGGGGATTAAAGTATGTGTTACAAGTCATGGTGGAACAAAAATCCGGTGCAATTGTTAACCACTCCTCTATTGGCGGAATTAGAGGAATGCCTCGTGCCAGTGTATACAATGCCACGAAACATGCTGTCATCGGTCTTACTAAAACTGCAGCGGTAGAATATGGTCCCCACGGGATCCGTGTTAATGCAATTTGCTCATCGAAGATTAACACTCGCATGATGCAACGCATGATGCATGAGATGGAAAAAAGTATTTCTCCCGATAATCTCGAAGCTGCCAAAGAAGCATTCCGCCAGAGCGTTCCGCTGAGGCGTTTTGGAGAACCGAGAGAAGTTGCCGATGCCGTTGTCTTTTTAGCTTCCGATAAAGCTTCTTATATTTCTGGTGTTGCTTTGCCAATCGATGGCGGGCAGATGGCTTAATCCAGTTTTCAATGCCGGATTGTAGGGGCCTTTTATCCCTACTGAAACAATGCAACTTATGCCCTTACTTCCTATAAGTTGTGCGTGTATTATCTTTAACATACAATGCAAACTTGTTTTAGTTTGGAATTCCCCAGGAAATGTCTGTCCATGACGAGAAGTGGCACGCCAGGACCGGTCGATGGGGAATCCACGAGAAAACGATTCCCGATTATTGGACTCCGGAGGTCGAAAAAGACTGGACGGAGACCATGGAACGTATGCAGACCCAGCTGATCGGCTGCTATAACTGCCCGCTGCAATGCAAGGCGACCATCACCCCGAAGGGAAAGCCGACTTATGCGCTGAAATGCTGGACGAAAATGACCTATGCCATGTATGCGGATTTGGACTTTAACCTGAGGATTCTTCAGCCGGCTTCGGAGTATGGTTTGGACGGCGTGAGCACGCCGAGAACGATCAATTTTGCCCTCCGGCTTTTATATGGGGGCATTTTAACGGAAACCGATTTTTCGCAATTGCCGGAATCCCTGGCCGATCGATATGGGGTTCAAAAACTACTGAACACCGTTCGTCGATTGTTGGAGTCCAAAAATTTTGGAAAGAAAATATGAACTATTTTGATTTAGGAGGTGGATAAAGATGAGCTTTGTTAACAAGATTGTATTAATTACCGGTGCCTCATCAGGAATAGGAAAAGAAACTGCCAGGGCCTTTGCAGAAGAAGGAGCCAAATTGGCCTTGGTTAGTCGTAACTTGGATGATTTGGAGAGAACGGCTCAAGATTTAAAACTTAAGGAAGGAGACTACCTTCTACTGCCGGCCAATGTTACGAACGAAGAACAAGTCAAAGACTTTGTACAAAAAACTAAAGATACATTTGGTCGAATAGATGTATTCTTTAACAATGCAGGGACGGGGGGACCTGTAGGCTTCCTTTTGGATTTCCCCGCGGAGGATTTTGATTTATTACTTGACACAAATCTCAAAGGCGCATTCTGGGGATTAAAGTATGTGTTACAAGTCATGGTGGAACAAAAATCCGGTGCAATTGTTAACCACTCCTCTATTGGCGGAATTAAAGGAATGCCTCGTGCCAGTGTATACAATGCCACGAAACATGCTATCATCGGTCTTACGAAAACTGCAGCGGTAGAATATGGTCCCCATGGGATCCGTGTTAATGCAATTTGTCCATCAAAGATTAACACTCGCATGATGCAGCGCATGATGCATGATATGGAAAAAATGATTTCTCCCGATAATCTCGAAGCTGCCAAAGAAGCATTCCGCCAGAGCGTTCCGCTGAGACGTTTTGGAGAACCGAGAGAAGTGGCCGATGCCGTAGTCTTTTTAGCTTCCGATAAAGCTTCTTACATTTCTGGTGTTGCTTTGCCAATCGATGGCGGGCAGATGGCTTAATCCAGTTTTCAATGCCGGATAGTAGAGGCCTTTTATCCCTGCTGTAAAGAATAAGGAAAGATCGTGGGAGCGCAGCCAACCACGATCTTATCCTGTGGTTGGGTAAACCCGAAATCGGTATTCGGAGCGGGGTAATTTTTTAATTTTTGGAAACAATAGATCCTCCTTTGTGCTTTGCCTGCGGATTTTCAGAGGGCCTTTGCTTTCTCTGTGTAGAAATCTATCTCCGCCCGCAGCGGAAGATAACCGGCCGACGCAATAGAGATAAAACCGAACGCATTGAAATTATCAATGCGAGCATAATTGCATATGGAAATAATGAATTTGACAGCCTTGTCCGGCACGTGCAATAGAAGTAATCATGTGCAATAGAAGTAATTCGGTTTTTTGGCGGGAATTGGCTTGAAGTTGCATGAATTTTTCAGGAGTATTTCTGCACAATGCGCTTGGATGTTACTTTTTTTAACATAGTGAATCGAACCATTCAAACGGTAAAAGAGAACCTCTTAATAAGGAGCCAGAAATAAAGTCAGCGCAACGGTAAGGTCTGTCAAAAGTGATAAAATCATGTTCAAAATTTATTTCCTGACACCATTTCAAGGATGGTATCGGGTCTATTTTCCGATAAGGAACGATGTGAAATTAATAAATTAATTAACCAGTTGAATATCCTCTATATTCTGATTTTAACTAGGGATAGCAAATCAAGTTCTCTGAACATACAATGCAAACTTGTTTTAGTGCGGAAGTTGAGTACTCAGGTTATAAAATCTTTATAAAATTTTAATGAAAAGGAGAGAATGATGAATCAAGATCAAGTTTTCGGCAAACAAGCATTTCCACATATTTTTCAAGAGGGTCGCATTGGAAAATTTAGAACTAACAACCGATGCAAATATGCAGCATGCTCAGTTTCGAACTACAACACCCCAGGCGGTTTTGTTTCTCAGCGGGAATTGTATCGGGATGAGGTTATCGCCAAAACCGGAGCAGGCGTTCTCACGAATCAGGGGGTTTACCCAGACCGAACCGGGGAGGGCAAGACCTATCCCCAGCAGTTGGCGGCATTTGATGACCGCTTTATCCCCGGACTCAGGCAAGTGGCTGATGTTTGGCGCAAGACCGCACCTGAAGGTACCGTATTTCTAGGTCAGATTCTGCACGGCGGGCGGTATGGCGGAGGAGAGGCCGGTCAATATTGGGTGCCTTCGGCCGTCGTTCCTCGGACAGTCGGTTGGGGCAAGGGGGGTAAGCCGCCGCAAGCCGTGGAGATGACCAAAGAAGATATTTCAAGGTGCATAGAAGACCATGCCAACGCAGCGGTCAGGCTTGTTAAGGCTGGTTTTGATGGGGTAGAAGTGACCTGCTTTGTCGGGTATTTAATATCCAATTTTCTTTCCAAATACACCAACCGTAGGACCGATGAGTATGGCGGATCGGTTGAAAATAGGGCCAGGTTCATGGTAGAGCTTATTCAAGCTCTGCGCAAGGCCGTTGGTGACCATTTGATTGTCGGGGTGCGTTTAAGTTCGGATGAACTTCTTCCCGAAGGAAATACCCCTGAAGAGAACCTGGAAATCATGAAAATCGCTCAGGACGAGGCCGGTGTAGATTATATCAGCGCCGTTGTTGCCTGGCATGAATCTCCGGAGGGTTCCTGGGGTCGGGAAAAAAAATCGGATCATTTTCTCTATTCTTTGGAAGGGATTAAAAAGGCGGTCCATATACCGATTGCCTTCGGCCCGCAATTGAAGGACCCACACGTGGCGGATAAGGCGATAGCGGAGGGGTTGGTTGATTTCTGGGAAATGTGCCGCCCCTTTCTGGCGGACCCGGAACTTTTAAATAAAGCGAGAATAAACGACGTCAAGGCTACTAAAAACTGTATTAATTGTTTGTGGTGCGGGGCCAAATTCGGAAAAGGGCAACCTTATATCTGCGCCATCAATCCCCTCTTGGGCCATGAGAAAGATCCAGACTATCAACCTAATCCAATCCTCTGGACAAAGAAAGTTATGGTCGTCGGCGGCGGTCCGGCTGGTTGTGAGGCAGCTTTGGAAGCGGCTAAAAGAGGCCATCAGGTGACTCTATTTGACCGTAACGAACGTTTAGGGGGGCAATTGCTGGCCGCCAGTGGCGATACTTTCGGCGGGTTTGCTTATCGATCTCTGGTTGAGTGGTACGAAGAACAAATGAAACGAAAAGGTTTGGACGTTCGTTTGAACACCGAGGTTACCTCGGAGGTAGTCTCAAAGTTCTTTCCGGATGTAATTATTATGGCTACTGGTGCTAAAATCAATGTTCCAAATATACCTGGTGCGACTGGTGGGAATGTGTTTTCAGCCTATGACATTTTAACCGGAAGGACGCAGATTAAAGGAAATCGTGTGGCTGTCCTTGGAGCGACGACAGTCGGTTTTGCTGTGGGGCACCGTCTTTATGATGAAGGGAAAGAAGTGGTGTTTGTCGAGAAAGGTCCTGTGGAATTCAAGAGAGACGTGGTGCGGAATTATGCCTGGCGCTATCGGTTGTGGTTCAAAAAGGCCCTGTCCGATCGGGTCAGTTCGGTGGTTGATGCCCAAGTTTTGGAGATTAAAGAGAATGGTGTCCAGGTACGACTTCCTGATGGTACGGAAAAGTTTGTGAGTGCAGATAGTGTGGTACTGGTTGACAAGGTACAAGAACAGAATCTTATCGACATTGTTAACGAAAACGTGGATGTGTTGGAAATTGTGGGCGACGCCATCCGTCCACGGTATATTTTCAATGCCGTCCATGAAGGCTTTAAGGCAGGACGCAGGATATAAGGTTGCAGATAAATATTCAAAAGGCCAGATGCCGATTTTAAGTGCAAAGAATCCCAAAATTGGACTTTGAGGCTGGCATAACCTACAACGCAACTTGTCAAAATAGACTCCTGATGTTGTGTAACGAAGAGACCGTATCTTCCGTACATAGCTCTAAGGGGCGAAAGTTGCGTTGTAGGGATAATTTATGAGAAGAGAACATCTCATTTTTTGAAATTTAAGGAACAAGTTTTATCGAAGTGGGTGATATGGAACCGGCTGCTTAGATACGAATTAGCAATTAAGATAGAAATATGAAAATCGCCGATTTTTATTTTCCAGACGACCTTTATTACAGCCGGAATCATTTCTGGGCCGGGGTCCAAGATTCTCTGATTGTCATGGGAGCCACTGATTTTTACCAGCGGTCTGTAGGTCTGATAACAGCAGTTGAATTCAAGTATGCCTATGGCATGGTCGAACAGGGTAAGATTGTGGCCTCAGTTCAACCGGGCGATTGGCTTGGCCCCGTGTGCGCTGTGGTTTCCGGGGAAATCGTTAAGGTCAATGATGAACTTAAAAAGAACCCCTCTTTAGTAAATACAAGCCCCTATAGAAAGGGGTGGCTCATTCAGATCCTGCCTTCAAACCAGGGGATTGACCTACTGGGGCTGATCAGACCGGGACCCGGCTTGTATAAAATGATAGAAGAAGAAATGACCTGGCTTCAGGAAGTTTTCCGCGGGGAAAGGCCCTGTTGTTAAAGATGCACAGTACTCCCAGCCAATTTTCACAATTCGAGGAAGGTTTTCACCGGAAAAAATGCGAGGTTAGAAACGCTTATCAGCAGTACGGGAATAGTAAAAAACGTGGTCTGCTATCTTAAGCAAGTCGGTATAGACGGCTTTGCATCGCTTTCCGGTTTTGGCATTCATAATGGCCATCATACGGCATTTGGCGCGCTATGTATATTGCAAAATCGCGGAACTTTGACATCAAAATTATCTCGGATGCGCTAAATTAGTCGGGCTAAAAAAATCGCGGAGTTTATCTTCGGCCTCTTTAAGAGTTTCAAACATCGCCAAGGCCGGTCCAGTAGGGTTCTGCCATTCCAGAACCGCGTATCCTTCAAGATCAATATATTCATAAAAATCACCGCCAACAATTTCGTGATAATCCTCAATCCGTCGGATAAATAATTTATTTTTCGACGCCTCGGTATACCATTCATCATCAGCCCTTATTAGTAAACCCATTCTTGCTCCCCCTTCCCTTTGTTGTCCATCTTATCTAAGTAATACATTATCTGATAATGGCTTTTATAACAAGGAAAATCCGATCAAACGGTTGGGCAAAATGCAAATTTGCCGGCCTCGAGTCATGAAACAGGCCGCTATGGGGTAAGGTAGAAAAGAGTACTTTAACAAATTGGAAAAAGATGGGTACGATGGCCCAGAGCCGCTTTATGAGCGCAAAATTCGGGTATTAAATCCATAGTATTCTCCAGTCCCTTTCTCCAGTTATTTGTTGTGAGAGAGTCCGGTAATTTGTAGATTCCGGTAATCGCATATCTGTCGGTTTTATATCTACTTAAAAATATGGAAAATATTATATAGATGCTAATTGGTACGGGAGTTGCAAGCTTAAGGCGTGGGGTCGATTAGGCCCGAAAAGAATTTCAAAACAATGAGGGGGAGAAGATATGGTTAATTTTTCCTTAGAGGGGAAAATCGCGATTGTGACAGGGGCGAGTCGGGGCATCGGTGAAGCCGTTGCTTTGACCCTGGCAGAGCATGGGGCCCACTGCATTTTGGTCAGTCGAAAAATCGAAGCACTCGAAAAGGTAGTGAAAAAAATTGTGGAAAAAGGCGGCAATGCCGAATCCATCGCCTGCCACATGGGCTATCCGGACCGGATTGCGACACTGTTTGACGAAATCAAGGAAAGACACGGCCGACTGGATATTCTCATCAACAATGCCGCCGCCAATCCACATTTCGGGCCTATGATTGACGCATCGGAGTCGGTTTGGGATAAAATTATGGATGTCAATCTCAAAGGGCCGTTCATAATGATTCAACATGCGGCCGGACTGATGAAGGTTTCCGGCGGCGGAGCTATCGTTAACGTATCCTCGATAAATGCGATCAGTCCTCCTCCGAAGCAGTGCATTTATTCCATCGCCAAGGCCGGGTTGGTTTCCATGACCAAAGGGTTTGCAAAAGAGCTGGTGAGAGATAACATTCGTGTGAATGCTCTTCTTCCCGGGATGACGGCGACCAAGCTGGCCGGGGTGCTCATCGAAGACCGTGACTTATTGAATATGATTCCGATGAATCGGCCGGCAGAACCCATTGAGATGGCCGGCGCCGTTCTCTACCTGGTATCCGAAGCCTCTTCATATACCACAGGCGCTTGTCTTGTTTGCGATGGCGGGGTCACCGCCTGAGAAAGGCTAAGAATAATATGGATAGAAACATAACACATCGGTATGAATGAAGCCTTTGCGGCGCCTTGCTTGGCAGTCGAAAGAGAGCTGGGGGTCAACCGGGGGATATTGAACGTGAACGGGGGAGGCATCGCCCTCGGGCATCCAGTGGGCAATACCGGGTGCAGAATTGTGGTCACCCTGATTCACGAATTTGAAAAAAGGGGCTTTGAAAGGGGATTGGCCACCCTCTGCGGCGGCGGGTTGGGCCAGGCCATCATCGTTGAGAGAACCAATTGAATGAAAGCCCATCGCGGGTGAAAATCAGCTTAAAGGGAGAAACGACGGTTATGATCGAATATACAAAAGAGGGTAAGATTGCCGTTTTCAGAATCAACCGTCCGAAGGCAATGGGTGCGATGAGTATTGAAGGCTTAAGAGAATTCGAGACCGCATTGATTGACTTTCGTGACGATGAGGCCCTATGGGTCGGCATTGTCACGGGCACCGGGGACAAGGTGTTCAGCGCCGGGGCCGATGTGAAAGAGCTACTGGCCTTTGTCAGCGAAACGAAACACACGAAATGGCGCAGAAAGGGCGGTATTATGCGGGGAATGGATCTCTGGAAGCCGATGATTGCGGCGTGTAATGGTCTCACGCTGGGTTCCGGACTGGAGATAAGCCTCGCCTGTGACATGATGATCGCCTCGGAAAACGCAGAATTCGGACTTCCGGAAGCGAAGTTGGGGATCATTCCGGGAGGCGGCGGCACGACAAGGTTGCCCAGAACCATTCCGATGCGGATTGCGGCGGAAATGCTCTTTACGGGCAAAACAATTTCCGCACGGGAGGCATACCGCATCGGGTTGGTCAACAAAGTGGTGCCGTTGGATCATTTAATGGAAGAAGCGCGGAAGATGGCGGACGCGATATGCAAAGCAGCCCCGCTGGCCGTAAGGTATGCCAAGGAACTGATGATCAGGGGATCGGGTCTGCCGATTGAGGAGGCGTTACGTCTCGAGGATGACATAGATTCCATCCTAATGTCGACGGCGGATTTTTCCGAGGGGATAACCGCATTTGCGGAAAAGCGAAAAGCTGATTTCAAGGGAAGATAACTCATAAACGAAACAGACCTTGATCATCGTATCGGCCGAAACGATGATCAAGGCAACGGAACAACTGTTTATAAGAAGTAAAATTTAAACAGAAAAGGGGTTGCCATGAAGAACGGGAAGGTAGTGGTTGAAGGTGCCGGCGCAATGGGGTCGGGGATTGCCCAAGTGCTGGCGGCAGCATCCTTCGATGTGGTGCTGATCGATATCAAGCCGGATTTTGTAGAAAATGGTTTAAAGAAGATCGCAAAAGGACTCGAATCAGAAATAAAAAAAGACAGACTGAGCCCGGATGCTAAAGACCGGATCATGGGACGGATTAAAGGCAGCACGGATCAGAGCGACGCATCGGATGCCGCCCTCGTCATAGAGGCCGTCGTTGAAAGCAGAGAGATAAAGGGCGAATTGTTTCGTACCCTTAATGGCATTTGCTCAGACGAGACTATCTTTGCCACGAATACCTCGACCTTGTCGGTTACGGACCTTGGGGCGCTTTCCGGCAGGCCGGCACGGTTTTTGGGGCTTCATTTTTTTAATCCCGTCCCTGCCATGAGACTTGTTGAGATCATCCCGGGACTGGATACGGCCGATGATGTCGTTGAAAAAGTCCACGTCGCCATGAAGTCGATAAAGAAAACACCGATCATCGTGAAAGACTGCCCCGGTTTTCTCGTCAACCGTATCCTCCTTGCCTATATAAACGAGACATTGCGTTGCGTCCAGGAGGGAATATCCCCTGAGGTTATTGACATGGAAGCAAGGAAAGCCGGTTTCCCCATGGGGCCCATTGAACTTGGCGATATGGTGGGGTGGGATGTCGCTCTCCACACGTTTACGGTGCTTCACGGCAGCTATGGAGAGCGGTTCCCCTTCCCTCCGATAGTAAAAAAGCTTCACGGCGCCGGGCGTCTCGGAATGAAGAGCGGCAAAGGGGTGTATAGCGATGGAAAGGTCGATGACGAATTTAACGCCCTGGTGGAAGATATCGGGCTAAAGAAAAGTAATAAAATGTTTTCGATAAACCGCCTGATCATGCGGCAGGTGAATGAAGCGATTTATTGCCTTCAGGAGGGGGTGGCGTCTCCCGAGGACATTGATCGGGCCATGGTGCTTGGCACCGGTTTTCCCAACATAGATGGGATTGGCGGTCCTCTTCATTGGGCCGATGAGAAGGGGCTCGATTGGGTGCTGTCCGTCCTTGAAGAGTTAAGCGCAAAAGAGTCGGCAACCCGTTTCTGGCCGCATTATCTCCTGAAAACATACATTGGCGCCGGGCGCCTGGGCCGGAAAACAAAGAGCGGTTTTTTTACCTATTAGCGCTGCGCGAATGCTGGATCCGGATGAGATTGCCGCCATGGCTGTCTATCTCGCCCCGGATGAAGCCGGAGGGATCACCGGCCAGGCGATCAACGTGGATTGCGGCCATTGCATGAGCTGAAAAGGAAGGGGCATGAAAGATCCACTATTCCAGCCGATTCAAATAAACGGGATCGAAGTCAAAAACCGCATCTGTATGCCGGCCATGCATCTGAACCTGTGCCGGAAATTCGAAGTGACCGATCCATTGATCGAATTTTACGCCGAGCGAGCGCGGGGTGGGGCCGGCATGATTACTGTCGGCTTTGCAACGGTGGATGAGAACTCCGGCAACGCCACCAATATCGGCGCGCATTTGGATGAATTCATTCCGGGGTTGAGCCGGCTGGCGCGGGGAATTCAGTCGGGCGGCGCGATGGCCGCGGTACAGATCAATCATGCCGGCCGATATAACCGTTCCGTTTATTTGGACGGCGGGCAGGCGGTGGCACCTTCGGCCGTTTCTTCGCGAATGACCGGTGAAACGCCGCGGGAGCTTGCCGGGGAGGAAATCGAGCAGATCATCGAGCGCTTTGCCGCAGCGGCGGGTCGGGTCAAAGTCGCCGGCTATGATGCGGTTGAAGTCTTGTGTGGGACGGGATATCTCATCAGCGAATTTCTCTCTCCCCTGACCAACCGGAGGACCGACGACTATGGTGGGGCATTAAAGAATCGGATGCGCTTCGGCCTTGAGGTCATCGCCGCCATCCGTGCAAAGGTGGGAGAGAAGTTTCCCATCGTTGCGCGCATGAACGGCAATGATTTCATGCCGGGCGGAAACGGGCGAAAAGAGCTTCAGGAATTCGCGAAAAGCCTGGCCGTCAGCGGAGCTGATGCGCTCAACATCAACGTCGGCTGGCACGAAGCGCAGGTGCCCCAGATCGTCTCCTCCGTTCCGCGGGGGGTGTTCGCATACCTCGCCCGCGGCATCAAAGAGCTGGTCGATGTGCCGGTCATGGCGGGCCATCGCATCAACGATCCCCAAACCGCCAGAGAAATGATCGCAGACGGCATGTGCGATATGGTGGCCATGGGCCGATCCCTTATCGCGGATCCCTATCTTCCGGAAAAAGCCCGCACCGGCAGGGGAAAAGAGATCCTTCACTGTACCGGTTGCGCCCAGGGCTGCTTCGATCATCTTGTCGAGGGAAAAGTAATTGAGTGTCTGTGCAATCCGCGCGCTTGCCACGAAACCACAACGGTTGTCCGAAAGGCGAATCCACCCCAAAAGGTAATCGTCGTGGGGGGCGGACCCGGCGGCATCAGTGCCGCACTGGCGGCGGCGGAAGCCGGCCATAAGGTGATTCTCATCGAAAAGGAGGACCGGCTCGGCGGGCAGCTTCATCTGGCGGGCGCGCCTCCGGGCCGCCAGGAATTTCTCGAACTGGCTCGGGATCTCGCGCACCAGCTGGCCGCAACACCCGTAGATGTGATGCTGAACCGGGAAGGAGATGCGAATTGGATTGAAAAAGAAAAGCCCGATGCCGTCATTCTCGCGACCGGTGCCGTCCCCATCCTTCCGCCGATTCCGGGGGCGGAGCTGCCCCATGTCTGTCAGGCCTGGGAGGTGTTGATCAACCGGGTGATGACGGGAAAGCGGGTGGTGATTATCGGTGGCGGTGCGGTGGGCGTGGAGACAGCCCTGTTTCTCGCGGAAAAAGGTACGTTGTCCGCGGAAGCGATTAAATTTTTGATGGTTAACCGGGCCGAAGAGCCGGAGGACCTTTACGAATTTGCTACTCGTGGAACGAAAACGGTTACTCTCATAGAAATGATCGACCGAATCGGGAAGGATATCGGGCGCACCACCCGATGGGGGATGCTCCAGGCACTGGAACGGCTGGGCGGAAAAAGCAAAACCGCAACGAAGGCGCTGGAAATCACGCCGGCCGGCCTCCATGTCGAAAAGGGCAACGATGTTGAAATGGTTCCGGCCGATACGGTGGTGCTCGCCATCGGCGCCAAACCCTATAATCCGCTGGAAGCGTCCTTGAAACAAAAAGGGATCCCCTGTCGGGTAATAGGGGATGCTTGCAGAATCGGTCGGGCTTTCGAAGCGATTCACGAGGGATTCGATGCCGGAAGAAAGATATAGGATAAGAGAAATATTGCCAAGCGCAGGCGTTGCAGAAGGGACGAATATTTCAAAGGAGATACGTCGTGAACGAAATCATGGAAAACTTTAACGGCAAAGCAGCGCTGGTTACGGGCGCCGGTGGCGGTATTGGCCGGGCAATTGCCCTGGCATTTGCTGGATCAGGCGCTTCCGTCATGGTCACGGACATACAAATGCAGCATGCTGAGGAAACCGTTCGTCTCATCCGGGAACAAAAGGGAAACGCGCATTGTTTGTTTATCGATGTCACCCGGGAAGAAGATGTGCAAAAGATGGTGGCGGCTACTGTCGAGCGCTACGGCAGATTGGATTTCGCCTGCAATAACGCCGGAATAGAAGGGATGGTGGCGCCGATAGCGGAACTTCCGGGAGACCCGTGGGACCAGGTGCTTGCGGTGAACCTCACCGGTGTATTTTACTGCCTGAAACATGAACTGGTGCAGATGCAGAAGCAGGGCTTCGGTGCAATTGTGAATATCGCCTCCATGGCCGACATGATCGGTGCACCGTGCAGAGCCGCTTCCGTGGCAAGCAAACATGGCATCATTCCAGAGGTAAGGAGTTCTGACCTTACATTGAACTCATAGGGTTACTATACATAAGGAGAATATTATTTATGGTTCATATTATGGATATAAAGATCAGAGGTTACCATCTGGATCTCTTCGGCCATGTTAACGATGCCCGCTATTTTGAGTTCTTGGAGGAGGCGCGATGGCGGGCGTTTGAAAAAACGGTAGATTTGATGGAATTGCATCGAAAGGGATACACTTTCACTGTAGTCAATATCAATATCAACTATTGCCGTGCCGCTGTTATTGACGAAGTACTGACGATTGAAACAGAGGTGACCCAATGGGGCGAAAAGAGTGCTGTCATTCGCCAGTTGGTTAAACACAAAAATACAGATATATTAGTGGCAGAAGCCACTGTTACTTTTATGATCATAGATTCGCAAAAACAGGAGGCTGTTTTATTAGAAGGCGAATTACTAGAGTTACTCCGGACCATCTGACCCGATGGCGTCAAGGTTCTCATCGCACCAACGATTGGTCAATTCCCCCATGAACACGGCAGACTTGCCGCGCGAACTTATCTCCTTGAGCTTTCGGCGAAGAATCTTCATTTCCGGGATTCAATCCAGGCCCAGTACGATTCCCAGTTCTCCGGGAGACTTTCCCTTGAGTCGCTCCGGAGATTTGGTACGCAAAAGCCCCATGAAAACCAATGTCAGCAAGATGGCCTGCAACCCATAGAAACCGTTGCGAAGTCCACCGAATACTTTCTTGACTGCATCCAACTTACGTTTCGATGTTTCGGCAACAACTCGACGTAAGGATAAGCGGTGAGCGGTCTTTTGGGCCATACCCATGCTGAAGTTCAACCCATGCATCAAAATGGATATAACCGATCTCCCAATGCCATTTCCTGCCGCAGTGGCAACAATTATACTTTCAACGGTTACAAATGAAAAAAATCAACAAACTGAAATTTGTTGCCTATCGCTTCAGGGCGTCCCAGCAGGCCTCGACCGTTTGAAGAACCAGCGAATCGGTTAGCTCTATAAACCCCAAAATATGATCCCGCGCTATGGCGGTCAGGGGCCCGAGTCCCAAGGCGAAGAGCACAACCAATTCGATATCCTTTATGATTTGCTGAGCGATCCCTTGCTTGAAAAAATCGCTGAAAACTTGAGCGTCCTCCGATTTACCCAAAAGCTTATCCCGGAGATGTGCAACCCCATAAGGAGAGTTATGAAACTGCTCCAGATAACGAAACTCGATGGGATAAGTTATGAAGTAGCGCAGAAGCCGCGTGCCAAGGTGAATAAACCGCTCCCGCATCGGCATGTCAACCGAGTACCCCTCTTGCAGATATGCCAGGATCCTATCTTCGAGATCCTTGAAGGACTCTTGAATGAGCGTATCCTTGTTCTCGAAATAGCGGTAGATGGTACCCGCCCCGACATTTGCCCTTTGTGCGATCTTGGCTATCGGAGCATCGTGAAAACCGTTAGTCGCAATCAGTTCCAAAGCTGCACGAATTATCTGGCCACGCTTATCTAACCTTGCCACCGACTCCCCCACTCATAAAATGAACGTTCATTCCGTTTCATGGCTGTGCCTTACTCTTTAACTCCCGGGCAAAAAAAAGAAAATTAGGTTGCCATCTTCATAAGTTGCTCTGTGGAGGCTAATAAAACAGCGTTGAGCCGCTTGCCGAACACCCAGGACACGAACATTGTCACTGAAAAACTATGCCATTTCCTTGGTGGTACTCGATATACCCTCCCCGATATCCATTAAGTCCGCAATCAAAACGAGCTTGTTGGTTAGCGCCTCTCAACGGCCGAGATTTTCAGCGGCACCACCCAATTCCTTCTTTTTTGAATAAAGTTGGGGCGAAAACACTTTTAGAGTCTGTTCAATTCGGGTATAAGCACGCTCTTGGCTTTGTTTCTGAATCAGGATATAAACAATCCTCATAGCTAACAAAATGGAAACGAATTAGATACCTCCGGAAAAGCCGGAGGCCTGAAAAACCATGGACCGCTTAAAGCGGTTGTAGATCATTGGCCACCTAAAGATGGCAAGTTACTCAAACATATTGAGTTGACCCTATTGTTGCATAAAATTCGGTAATTTTTCTTCACACTGCTCAGGCCGCTTTTTGTAAAATGTTAAGAAAATGAAGAAGATTTTTTCGAACTGCGTGATTTGCGCTTATTGTAAAAGTGAGTTCCGCTTGGGGCCGGTTGAGTCGCCCAACTCTTTTGAGAAAACTTTATAAAATGTCGAAACGCGTAATGAAATACTTTAATCACCCGAGAATTGCTTATGCAGGATAGTCAACTTATATTGCCGGGTTAATAACAATTGCTTTGTCCTGTTATTGTGGACGCAAGATCCGAGCCAAATCTCACCTATAACGTTTGTTTCAAAAATATCGGTATATTAAGAGGCTCCGATTTTTGGATACTCCCGGAATACCCAATATGCTGTAGTTTATAAATCTGAATTTTTGGAGAAATAAAATGGCCTACGGCGTCATTATTCGGTTGGATTTTAGCTGGCGGTGTCAGGATTGGAGTCTGGGAGCGCGATTGCCAGCAGCCGCTCGCATCCTAAAATCCATTTCTTTTGATCTAACCACCCGTCGGTCGGATGAGGATAGAG
>JAZDPP010000087.1:0-29466 GCA_043797445.1 Pseudomonadota bacterium | reverse complement strand
CGAACAGGAACGACAGGAAATCATCCGCTATATTGTGGCGGATAGACCGTTGCCGGACAAATATCGTTTTTTGCTGTTTGAGGACAAGCGGGAGGTGGAACTGGTCTGGAACGGCAAAACGAGCGAGGTCTGCAATATCGTTTTGCCGTTCCAGGTCATCGAGCAGGTGGACGAACCGCGCGCAGAGGAAGCCCAACATCCTCGAAGAAATCGCCTACCGTGATACTTGGGGCAAGGGGGCGGATTCCTTTATTGCCATGATCTACGAACGACTTATTCTCATGCGGGATCTGTTAGCCGATGATGGGAGTATTTATGTGCATTGCGATTACCGCGTGAGTAGCTACATGCGTGAAATCCTCGATGAAGTACTTGGAATAGCAAACTTTCGAAATGAGCTAATATGGAAACGGCGAGTTGGTTCATCGGACCGGAGATTACATCTTTGAAAGCGAGTGGCAAAGCTTCCGCACAAAGAAGGACCGGACGCTGGAACTCAAAAGCATCTTTCATGACTGCACGCCGGGGCGACGCAAGATCGCGGTGAAGGTAGTGGACATCTTCGGCAACGACACGATGACGATTGTTGACGTGAACGTATAGACGAATGGAGGGAAGGAATAATGGCCAGGAAAGTTGTACAGACTGCCGACGGACATGCGTCGCCTTTCGAGCGGATTAAACGCACGAACGATGCGGGGATGGAGTTTTGGTCAAGCCGAGACTTTTCTCAAATATTGGGCTACGGTGATTACCGCAATTTCGAGGGGGTAATCGAGAAGGCCAAGTTGTCCTGTTTCAATAGTGGACACCGCCTTGAGGATCATTTCGTTGACGTCACCGAAATGATCGAAATAGGGAAGGGTGGGCAGCGGCCGATTAAAACCGTTCTTCTATCGCGCTACGCCTGTTACCTCGCCATTCAGAACGCCGATCCTAAAAAAGAGATAGTGGCACAGGGCCAAACCTACTTCGCCATCCAAACGCGGCGGCAGGAAATCGCGGACGAACATATCGAAGAAAATCGTCGCCTGTTATTACGTGAAGAAATGCGCCGTCACAATGTTCAATTGGCCGATGCGGCCAAGGATGCCGGTGTCATCCAAACCATAGACTACGCCATTTTTCAAAATCACGGGTATATGGGGCTCTATGGCGGACTGAAACAGGAAGACATTCACCGGCGAAAAAACTTGAAAAAGAGCCAGAAGATTCTCGATCACATGGGCAGCACGGAATTGGCGGCGAACCTGTTCCGGGCTACCCAGGCAGAGGAAAAACTACGCCGTGATGAGGTGAGGGGGAAAGACGCGGCGAACCGGACACATCATGAGGTCGGCGCCAAGGTGCGGCAAACCATCCGGGAATTGGGCGGCACAATGCCTGAAGAGTTGCCGGTGGCGGAAAGCATCAGGAAAATTGAAACCCAATAGCGCAAGCGACTCGCCACGGCTGAGACGCCCGCAAAAAAGAATAGCGAGTAGCCGGATGGCCCTGCATAAAGACTTTCCGATACTTTTCGCAAATGATTATGAAAGAATGGCGTTTGGAATACCGTACGGGGTCCACTCCGTGTGGCTATGATGTGCTGTACGGCAAAGTCAAGGCATTTGTACGAGAGCAGTTGTTCGACCGCCCGGTGGAACTGGAAGATCCCAACACATTGCGTAACCTGTCGGAGCTTGTCGCCACCAAAACACTGATGGAAACCTTCAAAAAGGCGATTAACTCGCTGACCGTCCGGGACAAGGGCAACGCCGAAATCAGGGACACAATCAAGTTGCACCAAACCCGTCCCTTTGTGGCCAAGAATCAAGGCTACCTTGTCCCGAAGAAAAGCGTCTTCAACCGCATCATTGGTGACAGCCGACTGGAGCTTCGCTTCGCTGCATTCCTGGAGGATTGCAGCGATGTGGTCTCATACGCCAAGAACTACCTGGCCGTCCATTTCAAGCTCGATTATGTGAACGTAGGCGGTGATATCTCCAACTACTACCCGGATTTTCTTGTAAAACTGGCCGATAAGCGGATTGTTATTGTCGAAACGAAGGGGCAGGGAGATTTGGACGTGCCGCTGAAGATGGCACGACTTCGGCAATGGTGTGAAGATGTCAACCGGGTGCATACAGACGTGACATACGATTTCGTTTACGTGGATGAAGAAGGGTTCGAGAAATACAAGCCGACTTCATTCAGGCAGTTGATGGATGGTTTCCAGGAATACACGGAAAAAATTTCTTGAGAAAACGGGAATTCTCCCCTCTTCTACATGCCCGTTCAATTCACATTGCTCACCCGAACCGTGGTTCCATTATCCGCGGATGAAGCAGCATTGGGGTCAATCGGAGCCGGTACGGGCTTCGGATCTTGCTTCAAACCACTCGTAAATCGTCGGAAGCACCACCAGCGTGAGAATGGTGGATGTAATAAGTCCTCCCATGACCACGATCGCCAGGGGCTTTTGAATGTCCGCTCCCGATCCGGTTGCGTACAGCATGGGCAGGTGCCCGATGAAACTCGTGAGCGCCGTCATCATCAGCGGCCTGAATCGCAGCCGGCACCCCTGCGTAACGGTTTCCTCAACGGATTTTCCTTCGGCCCTCAACTGCCGGAAGAAGGCGATCAAGACCACACCGTTTTGAACCGCGATCCCAAGCAGACAGATAAAGGCGACCGCGGCCGATATCGACATCGGCATCCGGTACGCCCATATGGCTAAGGTTCCGCCCACCAGGGCAAAGGGCAGGTTCAAAACGACCAGCAGGCTGTCGCGCAAGGACCCGAGGGCCATGAAAAGGAGCATCAGGATGAGAAGAAGCGATACCGGCACCACGATGGAGAGCCGCTGCATCGCCCGTTGCTGATTTTCGAATTGACCGCCGTATTCCAAAAAGTATCCGCACGGTAGCGGTAAACCGCTCGGCGGTGTCATAGGCAGCCTGCACGAAAAGTCGTTTTTCCTGCGCCCCGAGCAGGGTGACAAACGCTTGAGAGACCTCGTTGATAATATCCAGGCGGGTGCGCTCCCGGTCATTTTCAACCAGCGGAATCTCGGCTTCCACTGCCTTGACGCGGACGCTCCGCTTCCGGAGGGACAAACCGAAAACAGCTCGGCGCAAGTGTCTATTCTCTGGAATTTGGCTAAAAAACGAGGGGGGTCACATCAGTAGTATAATGGAAAAGATGCTACGATGAATGGCACTTTCGATGAGAAAAGGATTTCGGATATTGCCGGAAGAATTGGCCGTCACAAATGAGATGGCGGACATGTGAACGCCGGTTACTGCAAGAGCCCCTCCGGAGTGAGCATCCGGCGTCCTGGGAACAATAGATCCGGATGACAGTGAATAGGGAGAGACGATGGAGTCATTGCAGGCGCGGGAAGCCTCCTCGCCGATACAGCAAGGACAGGATTGGGCATCCCGACCCGACCCGCAGGCATCATCTGAAGCTTCAAGGGCGCAGCTTGTCGTCAGCTTCATAGCAACATGGCCGTCTTCGCCGACGCACAAAACCGTTCCCCAAGCAGGCACCATACCCTGGAGCATGCAACGCATCAATATGAGTAAAAAATTAGTTCGTCGCAACGCCAAGGCACCTCTGCCGGTCTTTAGCCATTAACTGCCACGCTGTTCCATTACCAACTTCCTGTCTTGTCTGTCAACGGGAAATCCCGAAATCCGCAAGGGCTTCCTTAACGGGCTTTTCAATGGGCATTCCACGAAACGCCCGCGTTGCATTAAATAATGCCATAAGGGTAGTTCCCATATCTGCGAATACGGCTTCCCACATGGTGGCAACGCCGAAGGCGCCAAACAGGACAAAAACAGCCTTAACAAAGAGCGCCAAAGCGATGTTCTGCCGGATGATCCGTCGAGTCCGGCGTGCTATGTCAACGGCTTCGGCCATTTTCATCGGTGAATCGGTCATCAGCACCACGTCGGCGGTTTCAATGGCGGCATCCGAGCCCAGGCCCCCCATCGCCACACCCACGTCTGCCCGGGCGAGGACCGGCGCATCGTTGATCCCGTCGCCGACATAGGCCACTTTATCGCCATCTTTCGTTTCGGAAAGGATCTGTTCAAACAATCGAAGCTTATCCTCCGGAAACAAACCGGCATGGAATCTATCCAGGCCCAAAGCCTTTGCAACATGCCCGGCCGAACACTCGTTATCCCCGGTTAACATGACAAGCGTCTCAACCCCGTTTCCCCGAAGCCGTTCAAGGGCTTGTTTGGCATCGGGTTTGAGCTGGTCACCAATGGACAGATACCCGGCGTAACGATCGTCCACCACCACATGGACCACTGTATCCTCAAAGACACATTGGCCGTGATCAATCCGCAGTTTATGTAAGAGCGCATCATTTCCAACAGTGATATCGTGACCATCATAGGTTGCGCGTACGCCCATGCCGGAAACGGCGACATGGTTGCTCACCAAGGCCTCGTTTATGGCAAGTCCCTTAGTTCGCATGGCCTTGACGATGGATCCGCCGATGGGGTGAGTGGAGTGAAGTTCCGCCGCGGCGGCATATTGCAGTATCTGATCGGACGTATACCCGTTTTCGGGAACAATCCGATTCATTTCAAAAACGCCTCGCGTCAACGTGCCCGTTTTATCAAATACGACTGTTTTGAGCTGGGCCAGAACGTCGATAAACATCGATCCTTTAATCAGAATTCCGCTGCGCGATGCCCGGCCGATCCCGCCGAAATAGCCAAGCGGAATACTGACCACCAGCGCACAGGGGCAGGAAATAACCAGCAATACCAATGCCCGGTAAATCCAGGTCGAAAACAAAGCATCCTCTATTATCAGCGGCGGCAAAAAGGCGATGGCCGCCGCGATCATCACCACCACCGGCGTGTAATGGCGGGCGAACGTGGTAATGAACTTTTCGGTGGCAGCTTTGCGAGCCGTTGCGGTTTCCACCAGTTCAAGCACACGGGATATGGAAGACGCTGCGAAGGGTTTGGTGACGCGGACCGTCAAAGCCGAAGCCGTGTTGATGGCGCCGGCCATCACGATGTCACCGGGCCGGACCCCTACCGGAACGGGCTCGCCGGTCAGCGGAGAGGTGTCCACCTGGGAGACCCCTTCAATTACCTCACCATCCAGGGCCACTTTCTCCCCCGGTTTAACGAGAATCATATCCCCCACATTAACCTTCTCGGGAACCATTTCCACCAAACCGCCGAGGGTTTTGACCAGCGCCCGGTCCGGACGGGCAGCCAACAGCCCGCGAATCGAACGGCGAGACCGGGAAACGGCCATATCCTGGAGCAGTTCCCCCACTTTGAAAAACAGCATTACCCCGACCGCCTCGGGCAGAGCGTGAATCGATATGGCGCCAACCGTCGCAATGACCATGAGGACATTTTCGTCGAAAAAAAGGCCGCGGCGAATCGTACGCATCGCTCCGGCCAGAACGCTCCAACCGGCCAGCAAATAGGCCGTAAAGGCAGTGGCATATTCCACCCAGGCCCATGGCAGTTCGTGAAACCAGTTTTCAAACATGAGGAGACCGGCAAAGATCACCGCAGCGCTAACGATAATCCCGATCTGCTTTTTTAAACCGCTGATTACCGGTTTTTCTTGCTCGTGATCGCCCCTCTCCTGGCTCGCGGGTATCAGCGTCACCTGCGGATCGATTCGCTTCACGGCCGCCAATGCCCTGGGGACATCGGTCGCCTTCAGATGCAGGGTGAGGTTTGCAAAGTCCACCACCGCGTCCTCGACCCCCCCGGTTTTTTTCAACGCCTGCTCAATTTTGGCGCCGCATGCG
Organism: Pseudomonadota bacterium; assembly: GCA_043797445.1. GTDB lineage: Bacteria > Desulfobacterota > Desulfobacteria > Desulfobacterales > JAFDDL01 > JAZDPP01. Next base: position 23,678 of record JAZDPP010000087.1, on the reverse strand, counting down.
GCGCAGTCGAGATTTTGTATTCGAAACCGAACTGACAGTGCGGATTCCATGTTTCAGTTACCTCCAGACCAGGTTATCGCACTACGCGGGGCCATCTATTTGAATCTGCTTGCGGCAGTCCGCTTACGGGCAGCTCCCTGCGTAAAAAATATCGTTCCGCTATCCTGGTTCGATCGCAACGACGCTTTTTTTCAAGAATATGAATGATGGATCGTTTCCGCAATACGGGCCGCGGATTATTCTTCGGGTTATAAATGATGGAAGAAATATACGTACGCGCCAATGGTGTGAGCTTCAAAATGCATTCCGCCGGACCGCGGAAAGAATGTTTCAGAGATAACCGGTAATGTTTCAAGGGAATACGTATTTCCCAATTTCCCATCGGTGTTGTGGGGGCGAACCTGTGTGTTCGCCCTGATCACCAAGGACGAACACATAGGTTCGCCCCTACAAGGGGGTGGCAATATCCACTGTCAGGTATATCGGCATTTTCTGTTTCCCCAACTATTCGCGTTTGTAGAGGGAGGGTAAATATTCCGCAAGGTACGCTTTAAACTTCTCGAAAATATTTTGCTTATTTTCTTCGATGGATAAGGCCCTGCCCTCAAGTTGCGCAGCTAATCTTTCGGCCCGCTTATCCGGGTCAGGGTGGCTTGACAGGAACGAATGTGCTTTTCCCAATTTGGCGATTTTCCGCAGAGCCGATACCGAATCCCGGGGGTCAAACTTGGCATCCTGAAGAAAAGCGAACCCGTAATCATCCGCCTCTTTCTCTTCCAATTGGGAAAACTGAGCATTCAGGAGAGATTCCGCGAGCTCTCCGAATACCGACCGGGCAATATCTCCGGCGGTGCTGTTTTGGGATGCAATTCCTTTGCGCACAGCGCTCGCGGCATAGGCGAGTCGAATTTTCTTTCCAATATGCTGTTTCATCACATGCCCCATTTCGTGCCCGATGACAAAACGCAATTCTCCGTCATCGAGCATGTCCATGAGACCGCTATAGATGCGGATCGTCCCGTTTGCCATCGCAAACGCATTTACTTCAGGGGAAATATAGACGCCGTAGTTGAACCTGACGTTATCTTCCCGGAAGTTTTGATCCACCAGCAGGACAAGTCGTTTCGCATATCTGTTTTCAGGTGTTGCAAGGGTATGCTTTTTATCTGAATACGTGGCGGATTGTGAGGCAATCTCCTGCAACTCCGTGTCCGAAAGAGTCAGCGCCTTTATCGCGTCCATTCCGGCGTCGGCAGCCGTCCTTAAATCCGTGTCTTCGCAGCCGATAAGGAACACAAAGCAAAATAATATCGCAATGTATCCTCGGTTAGTCAAACAATTCCTCCAGGAACGATTTATGTCTCTTGTGCCCTTGAGGGTACGGTCGATTATCCTTATGACCGTGGTACTGTTCCGGAGCCTGACGAGGCGCTTCCGGTCTCATTGAGGCCGATAAGGTTGCGGACCTCTCGATGATTTTGTCCAATTCGCCACGATCCAGCCAAACCCCTCTGCATTTGGGGCAATAATCGATTTCTATCCCCTGCCTTTCGGACATCACCAAATCAACACTGCATACCGGACATTGCATGGTTCGACCTCCTTGTTTATTGTGGTTATCGACTTTATTTATTCAAATATTTCTTTATGTTAACATACATGAAGTCGTGTTTTTCCTTCGCTCAAGTCTCCTTTTTCATATTCATTTTGCGTTTAATGAGTTTCTCTATTTCGACAGCAATAAATACCACTGTTGAAAGAATCAATACAATTGCAATTTCAGTTACCGTAAGCGGCACGGTCTTGAAAACCGGGTTCAGGAAAGGGATATAGATCGTGGCAAACTGAAGCAGAAAAGTTGCCGCAACGCTCAGCAGCAGGGGCTTATTGGTTAAAATGCCTTGAACGAAGATCGACTCCTTTTCAGACCGTATGGCCAGCACATGACCCAGCTGAAGGAGACAAAGGGTGGCAAACACCATTGTCTGCCAGTGCGCATCTCCCGTTTTGATCGCCCATGCCTGAAGCGACAGCACCACACCCGCCATGAGAAGGCCCACCCACACCGCATGATACCCAAGCCCGCCGGAAAAAACGCTTTCCTTCGGATGGCGCGGCGGTTGCTTCATTATTTTTGGCTCCTCGGGTTCCATTGAAAGCGCCAGGGCCGGCAGACCGTCGGTCACCAGGTTGATCCAGAGAATGTGTATCGGCAACAGCGGTATCGGAAGCCCCAGAAAAGGCGCGAGAAAGAGGGTCCAGATTTCCCCCGAATTGGTGGTAAGAAGATACTTGATGAATTTTCGGATATTGTCATAGATTTTTCGGCCCTCCCGGACGGCGCCCACGATCGTTGCAAAATTATCATCCAGAAGGATCATGGACGAAGCCTCTTTTGCGACATCCGTCCCCGTAATGCCCATGGAGACGCCGATATCCGCGGCCTTTAACGCCGGTGCGTCGTTTACCCCATCGCCGGTCATGGCCACAAAATGACCCCGGTCCTGAAGAGCACGGACTATTTTAAGCTTCTGTTCAGGTGCAACCCTGGCATATACCCGTATATGCTCCACCTGGTTTTCAAATTTCTCCAGGGAAAGGGCCTCCAGCTCGGCGCCGGTAATAACCGCTGCCGGGTTGTCATCGGCAAGAATTCCGACACGTTTGGCAATGGTCCGCGCCGTCAGCGGGTGATCGCCGGTAATCATGACCGGGATAATCCCCGCGCTTTTACAGAGGGCGACGGATTCCGCCGCCTCCTCCCGGGGAGGGTCTACCATGCCTACAAGTCCGATGATGGTAAGATCCCGTTCCACCCCTTCGGGGTCCATTTCGGTTGGCAGCGACTCCCACCTTCTCATGGCGATGCAGAGCACCCGTAATCCAGTGCTTGCCATCTCATCGTTTGCCCGCGGGATGTGGTGGGCGGCGTTCACCGGCTTCACCCCCTCGGCAGTATAAACCGAACTTGCCCGATCAAGCAGCACATCCGTTGCGCCCTTGGTAAACGAGATGTAGCCCTTGCCCCAGGAATGGATCGTTGTCATGCACTTTCTCGTCGAATCAAACGGGATTTCTGCTTTTCTGGGGAAAGCCGCGTCGAGCTCTTTTTTGCCGCAGTCACCCCCGTCGTTTTTTTCGGCAAACTCAAGAAGCGCAATTTCGGTCGGATCCCCCATATAATTGCCGTCCGCGTCCCGGCGGGCGTCATTGCAGAGAGTTACAGCCGTCACAAGAAAGTCCGCGGGAGCCATCCGGGTCTCCGCAAGATCGCAACGAGAACTAATTTCCCGCAACCGGTCATGGGCGAGAGTCCGGCCGTCGCAGTAGGCGGCCTCTACCGTCATCCGGTTGAGTGTCAGCGTTCCGGTTTTATCCGTGCAGATATAGGTCACCGACCCGAGGGTTTCGACGGCGGGTAGTCGTCGAACCAGCGCATTTCGCTTCACCATCTTTCTGGCGCCCAGAGCCAGGGAGATCGTCACGACTGCGGGAAGCGCCTCCGGAATGGCCGCGACCGCAAGACTCACGGCCACGAGAAACATTGCCACGGGATCTTCCTGCCGCAGCAGCCCGGCAACGAAGACCACGATACAAATGGCGAGCACCGCATAGGCGAGTTTTTTCCCGAACACGGCCAGCCGTTTCTGGAGAGGCGTCTTCCCCTCTTCCTCCTCCTGCAGCAGGGCGGCGATTTTCCCGAGTTCCGTCTCCATGCCGGTTGCCGTAACCAGGCCCAATCCCCGGCCATAGGTGACAACGGTGCCTTTATAAAGCATATTCAGACGATCCCCGAGCGGAATCGTTTCGCCGGAAACCACCGAGATCTGTTTTTCAACCGGAATAGACTCTCCGGTCAGGGCGGCCTCCTCCACTTTAAGATAGGCAGCCTCAATGATCCGCATATCCGCGGGAAGGATATTGCCCGCCTCCAGAACGACGATATCCCCCGGCACAAGGGCTGATGCGGAGATAACGGATTGCTCGCCCCCCCGTATCGCGGTAGCGGAAGCCGCCGCCATTCGCTTGAGAGCCGCCATCGCCTTTTCCGCCTTGAACTCCTGACTGAAACCAAGCGCCGCGTTTAAAATTACAATCACCACAATGGCAACCGTGTCGATGGCTTCGCCAATGAACCCGGAAATGAGAGCGGCGGCGATCAGAATCAGAATCAGGAAATCCGCGAATTGATCCACCAGCATGCGGAATGCGGTTTTGCCCTTTTTTTCCACGAGCTCGTTCGGCCCGAAACGCAGCAGCCGCGCCTCGGCCTCTTCCAGTGTAATTCCCGACACGGTTGATTTCATTTCCGACAACGCTTGCGCCGTGCTCATCATGTGCCATAACGCTCTATTCGTTTCCATGGGATCCTCACAAATTGCCCGCCGGTCCGGACCGGGGGGAAAGGGGTTAGGGTAATTCCAAACAAAAAAAAAGACCTCCACCACGGATTTTTCATCAGCGGCAAAGGTCTTGCTTGTTAGATTTATCTAACCAGTGGTACCGGATTTTCAGGCCGTGTTGACGATAGCCACTGATTCAGCTACTCCCCTTTGTAGGATGACGTTTACAGATCAATGATAAACTTGTCAAGATGCAATCCGCATCTGTCGATTTTCATATGAAATTACCACATGCGGGTCGCATCCTTCCGGTAACATGCCGTAAAACCTTCATTTGAACGCCTTTTCAAAGCGCATTTTCGCCCATCATGAAATTCAATTGACAACATGAGCATTAATATATAAATTTACATTTATATATTGGTTCGCTTAATTTCATAATACTCGAGACTTAAAAAAAAGCTTTTGAAGACAATCCGAACCGGATTTCAGGCAAGTTTAAGGAGGGGAAAAAGAGGGAAATGGAGAATGATCAGCTTCAAAAAGCTGCCTTCCTGGCCAAGAGTTTATCGGACGGCAACCGTCTGAGGATACTGCTTCTCATCAGCGATGGGAAAAAATCGGTTTCCGCCATCGTCGAGAAACTGGGGTTGTCGCAGCCGCTGGTATCGCACCATTTAAAGGAGTTGAAGCGCTCGCTGCTGGTCACGATCGAACGGGAGGGACCCTTTATTTACTATGAATTGTCGGATGCGAGAATTCTGGATGTCATGAAAATTTTGAGTGGCGTGGCAACGGATCTGTTGTCGGCCAGAAAGACCTTTTAATACCAAGGAGGTAACCAAGCACTATGGATGCGCTTTTCGAACTCATTTCCCGCATGGCCCCGGAAGAGGCTCTGACGAAAATCACCCGGGTCCTGGAAAGGCTCCTGGCGGATCTGGATGCCGATGGCCGCGAGCGATTTTTGATGAATCTGATCGGTCAGTCAGAGGGCGACAAGGTGTCCGGCATGGTGCATTTGTGACTGGCCGAGTGCATGGGCGAAGGTGTCGACCCAACGCAGATGTGCCAAAGTCTGGTAGATAAAGTTGCCCAGTCAAAGCAGCTGATGGCGATGACCGACCCGGATCTTCTGGTGCTGTTCGAGGACTGGTTTGAAGAACTGGAGGCAGAGATCATCTCACTTATCAAAGAGCAGGGGCCGGTTGATCCCGGAGGGCTTGCCGAAAAGACCGGTCTTTCCCTTCGGGGGGCAACATTTCTCCTCTCAAAACTCAACCGTGAAGGGAAAGTATAGAACGGAAAGCGGAGGAACAGCCCTGTAGGGGCGAACTTATGTGTTCGCCCTGCTTACGAAGGGCGAACACATAGGTTCGCCCCTACAGGTCGTTCTCCGAAATCCGGGGTACGGGATTAAAATTTTCTTGTTTTTTCGACAGGAATTAACCTGTAAGGCACTGATCATGCTTTCAGCCTGCCTCTCCTGATTCGGACAAAGGATTATGTAACGAACCCGAATCGGAATACTTGCTTCGAATTTCTTGACCGAAAATGCGGAGTTTCGATCAAAGATGATCTGAAATAACCAATGAATAGAAACCAATTCAAAAACTAATTCAAGAACTAAAGCAACCTATACAAAAAATGTGCCGATTTGGCCATTCAGCGTAAATTTTATTAACACACAGATAATATATGGTTTTTTTCTTATCAAACTGACAGCAGCCGAATTTGAGTTAGATTTGGCTACGATATTTCGGTTGACGCTCCGCTATTTCGGAGCTATTCAGAATAAATACCAAACCAAATAGAAGTTGGGAACGAGTCCTTTATGACCCAAAAAGAATGGTGCCCCCAAAACCGCTCGGCGGAAAGAATGACGGCGTTCGATAACGCTTCCCCGACCTCGCTTCGAGAGCGTCTTGAATTTGAAACCCTGCTCGCCGACATGTCAACAAAATTCGTCAATTTGCCAGCCGGTAAAATTGATCAGGAAATTGAGCATGTCCTGCAACGCATTGCGGAAGTTCTGGAAATCGATCGATGCAGCGTGGCCCAATTCAGCGATAACCGGAAAAAACTCCGGGTCACCCACGCGTTTGCCGTTCCCGGTGTCACGCCGATGCCGGATCTCACGCTCAATGAGACTCAGCCCTGGTACAGTGAAAAGCTTTTCCGGTGCGAAGCGATTGTCATGTCAAGCCTGGACCAGCTGCCGGCCGAAGCGGCCGTTGAAAAAGCGTATTGCCGGCTACAAGGAATTAAATCGAGCGTGCTCATCCCCCTGGCGGTGGGCGGATCCTTTTTGGGCGTTGTTGGGTTTGCCGCCTTGAAAACCGAGCGCGAGTGGCCGGAGGTTTTGGTTCAACGGTTGAACCTGCTGGGAGTGGTCTTTGCCAACGCCCTCATGCGAAAACAGGCGGAGCAGAAACTTCATCAGGCGTTTAACGAGATACAGGACCTCAAAGATCGTCTGGAAGCGGAAAACAGCTATCTGCGGGAAGAAATCAGCCTCCAGTATTCCCACGAGGAATTCATCGGTCAGAGCGATACCATCAAAAATGTTCTAAAGCAGGCCGAGCAGGTGGCCGCGATGGACACGACGGTATTGATACTCGGCGAAACGGGAACCGGCAAGGAGCTATTGGCCCAGGCAATCCACAAACTCAGCCAGCGCAGGGAACGCCCGATGGTGACCGTGAATTGCGCCGCCCTGCCGTCGAATCTGATCGAGAGCGAGCTCTTCGGTCATGAAAGAGGCGCCTATACCGGTGCAGAATTCAAAAGGATCGGACGCTTTGAACTCGCAAACGGCTCTTCGCTCTTTTTGGATGAAATCGGAGAGATCTCTTTAGCGCTCCAGTCCAAACTCCTTCGCGTCCTTCAGGAGAAGCAATTTGAGCGTCTGGGCGGCCATGACACCCTCTCGTGTGACGTCCGGGTGATTGCCGCCACCAACCGGGACCTGCTTCAAGCGGTTCGGATGGGGGAATTCCGCATGGATCTTTACTACCGGCTCAATGTTTTTCCCATCGTGATACCGCCCCTTCGGGACCGTCGCGCGGACATCCAGCCACTGGTATGGTTTTTTGTGCGAAGTTTTTGCGAAAAAATGGGCAAGCGGATCAATACCGTTCCGAGAACCAGCATGCACGCCCTGTGCGATTACCACTGGCCGGGAAATGTCCGGGAACTTAAAAACCTCATCGAACGGGCCCTGATTATCACCTCCGGCGAGACGCTTCAGATCGATCTTCCCGGAAATCAGGGCGCCTTGAACCGGGAGACGCGCACCCTGGAGGCGGTACAAAAAGAGTACATCCTGAGCATTCTGGCATTGACGCAGTGGCGGATCCGGGGAAAAAACGGGGCCGCGGAAATTCTGGGACTCAAACCCACGACACTGGAATCAAAAATGGCGAAGATCGGCATCCATCGTCCATTCAATCAATTCATCGGATCATTCCCTGAGGCGCATAAAAACGCTGGAGAGAAGAATTATGGAAAAAATTGAAACCCAGCCGCCCGCTGCCGGTTGCAGTGCTGCCGGACAAATGGGCATCGACAAGCCCCCCTGCTGAGGCCCCCGGACTTCCGCCGGCGGCGGAAATATCGATGAACGGGTTCCCGGTTTCATGGGATGGCTGCCCGTCGGCCAAAGCCGCGTGGCACAAATCAGCTCCGATCTTGGTTTGACCGATCACCTGGGAGCCTGGAAAGTCCGCTGGGGAATCGGCAGAATGCAGTATCTGGTTCCCGCGGGCCTCTATGCCATCAGCACGCCCGGCCCCGATGATCCGGTAGTGGTGACCGCCAATTACAAGATGAGTTTCGACCTCGTTCGCCGATCGCTGGCCGGTCGCCCTATCTGGCTCCTCGTGCTGGAGACTTTCGGCATCAACGTCTGGTGCGCAGCGGGAAAGGGAAGCTTCGGCACCGATGAACTCGTCGCACGGATCGGCGCCACGGGACTTGCAGGGATCGTGACCCGCCGGAAACTTCTGCTGCCGATTCTGGGAGCCCCCGGTGTCGCCGCCCACGAGGTGGCAAGGCGCACCGGCTTTACCGTATCCTATGCGACGATCCGGGCAGAAAATCTCCCCGAATACCTCGATAACGGGTGCGTGACGACACCGGCCATGAGAGAAATGACCTTTTCCTTTCGCGAGCGGCTGGCACTGATACCCGTGGAGTTGGTCCTTGCCCTTAAACCCATTGCCGGCGTCGGCCTTCTTCTCTTTATGGTTTTGACCGCCCTGGGTGGCATTGGAGCCGGGCTTACGAGCCTTTTGGCCTATTTCGGAGCGGTCCTTGCCGGGATCGTGATGGGACCGCTGCTTCTCCCCTGGATTCCGGGGAGAAGTTTCGCCGTTAAAGGCGCGCTGGCCGGACTCCTCTGGTGCGGTGGACTGTATCTTTTTGGAAATGGCGCAAATTGGGGACTTTTACCGAGCCTCGCCGCCCTGCTGGCGCTGCCGGCGATAAGTGCCTTTTACACGCTCAATTTTACCGGCTGCACGCCATTCACATCCCGATCGGGAGTAAAAGAAAAGATGCGATTATCTTTTCCCGCCATGGGGGGCGCGCTTCTCGTAAGTGCCCTGCTGCTCCTCGTGGAAAAGCTATCTTAGAAAAAGGAACAGCCAATGAAAGGATTTGAATACTTACGGAATGTTTCCACCCTCTCGTTAGTTCCGGAGCGATGCATCGGTTGCGGCCGCTGTGTGGAGGTCTGCCCGCACCAGGTGTTCACCCTCGCCGAAAAGCCGGTCCAAATCTCAAACCTCGATGCCTGCATGGAATGCGGCGCCTGCATGAAAAACTGCCCCGTCTCCGCCCTTCAGGTCGATGCCGGTGTCGGTTGCGCCGCCGGACTCATCGCGGAATGGTTCCAGGACCGGTACGGTCGCGCTCCTTCCGGCGCCTGCTGTTCCTGATCCTTCGGACGCAAGCCTTTTCTCCGGGTTGATTCGCTATTGTAATAACGAATATTTTCCTTTATAAAAAACAAGTTGTTATTCCTCTATTCCGAAAAAGGTTATTGGACAGCTCAATTTTTTTCCAGCATTATTCGTCTGAGCGTAGACGGGTTTACATTGGAGCTTTGAAGGTTATGAACGACATGCTTTGCAGCGACTTTGATTTTCCGCCGACAGCACCGGCAACCACCCTGAAGGAAGTCTGGGAGGTTTTCGATCCGATGCTGGCAGTTGATCCTTCCACAAATTTTTACATACCGCGAACCGATCCAAAACTTCAGAATTTGTCTTTTAAGTTGAAGCAAATGGAAGCGCCCCTTCATGCGTTTCTCTGCGGGCACCGGGGGAGCGGGAAGTCCACCGAGTTGAAACGGCTCTGCCTGGATCCGGAAATTCAGGACAAGTACTTCACTCTGTTTTTGACCGCACAGCATTTCGGCAGTGAAGTGGTGCATCTTACGCATGATGCGTTGCTGGTTGAAATCGGTGTTTCACTGGCCGAAAAAGGGACGAAGGTGGGAATGCCGGAATCGCTGGCGGAGGAACTGAATGACTGGGGGAAACAGGTCGTCACCTCCTTTGTAAAGGACGAAGCGCTGAAAGCCGAAGTCGGCGCGAAGGGAAGCGCCTGGCTGGCCTATTTCAAGGCCCAGCTGGGAATGCGTCGGGAGTGGAAGCGGGAGGAAAAGCTGAAGCTGGAGCCCCGTATCCAGGATCTCATCGGTATCCTCAATCGCATGGCCCAGGAATTAAAAAACCGGACGAAAAAGAAACTGCTGGTGGTCATTGACGATCTGGAAAAAGGGGAATCCGCGGCCCACAAGGAAATGCATACACGGCTTTTCCAGGAGAACTACGACACGCTGGTTCAGCCCCGCTTCTCGATTGTCTATACGGTGCCTATCTATTTCCGGGGCCTTCCCGGAAGCCGCATCCCGACCGACGAGATCTACGCCTTTTCGGCTATTCGCCTCTATGACCGGGAAAACAAAGTGCTCGATTTGCCCCCGCTATGCAAGGATCATGCGGGATTCCAGCTCATCCGGCGCTTCGTTGAGAAGCGGTTACACGACCTGCCGGCAATTTTCAGCGAAGAGGTATTGGATGAACTGCTGCGCATCGGGGGCGGTCTTTTCAGGGAGACGGCCCGGGCGATCCATGAGGCATCGTATTTTGCTCAACTGCGCGGTGCCGCGCGGATAGAGATGGAAGATGCCCGGGAGGTGTACAACCTCGTCAAAAAGGAGTATCAGCCGATCATTCGCGGCGAGGCCGTCTCGATCTTAAAAAACGTTCAGGCGAGCGCTCAGGGCTGGGTGGATGGTGTCGAGCCGTATCTCCAGTCACGGGCCGTGGTCGAATACGAAAACGGGGACCTCTGGCTCGATCTGCGTCATGTCCTGAAGCCGTATGTCAAAGGGCTCTCTTCGCCATGAAAAAGTCGGATCAGACGCTTTCCGAAACAGCCATTGCCCATGAAATAGCCAATCGGGCGGTGCGTGCAATTGAGGCCGACCATCCCCTTTTCCTGATTGTCTACTACGAACAAGAGGCGGTTAAATTCTCGTTTATCAAGGCACTCCAGCAGGCACTAAAGGAAGTGGGGCTAAGCTCCCAGACCTTTGATCCCGCTCACAGGCCTGAGCATTCCACCGGAAAGCTATACGGACTCCTTGAAGATGTCGACCGCGCCAAAATCCTTGCCATCGTGGCTGGACTTCACCGCCTTCCCGGCTCTTCGACCCCCGACCCTTCTTTTCTGGAATACTTGAATCTCCACCGCGATCGGATCGCCCGTGATCGACTCAGGTTTGTTCTTTTTCTTCACACCGCCGAAGCGGAAGGCTTCATTTCCGGCGCCGGCGATCTGTGGGATTTCAGACACCACACTTATTGGCTGGAGGGTAATCCGGGAGAGAGGGAGTCGCTGTGGCAAAGCTTGCAATATTTCCCGGAAATTCGACTCTCCGAAGAGGATCGTGCTAAGGCAAAAAAACACATGGAAGATATCCGCCCCCTCATTGATCAAACGACCAATCCGGAGGAAAAGGCGGCCATCCTTCTAGACCTCAGCAACTGGCTCAGAAAAAAATACCTTCCCGGACCCGGTGCAGAGGCCGCACTGGAGGGGCTTCAGCTGATTCCTGCTGCACCCTCGCGGTTGCGCGGCGATCTGGAGCATGCATTGGGCTTTTCTTTGCGGGAAGATCATAATTTCCCAGATTCATTACGCCACTACCAAAATAGTCTTGCCATCCGACGAACGACCGGGGACCGATCTGGTGAAGGGGAAACTCTAAACAATATATCTCAGATCTATGGTGCCTGGGGGCGATATGGTGAGGCGTTGAAAGGGTTGGAGCAAGGCCTTGCCATCCGCCGGGAGATCGGGGATCGGTTGGGGGAAGGGACGGATCTCAACATGATATCCCAGATTTATACTGCCTGGGGGCGGTATGACGAGGCAATGAAGGTTTTGGAGGAGAGCCTTGCAATCCGGCGGGAGATTGGGGACCGGTATGGCGAAGGGGAGACAATCAACAACATCTCCCAGATTTATAGCGCCTGGGGACGGTATGACGAGGCGATGAAGGGATTGAAGGAGGGCCTCGCCATTCTCCGGGAGGTCGGGGATCGGCAAGGCGAAGGGGGGATTCTCAACAACATATCTCAAATTTATCATGCTCGGTACCTGAATGACGAGGCGTTGAAGGTCTTGGAGGAGAGCCTTGCCATTCTCCGGGAGGTCGGGGATCGACGAGGCGAAGGGGTAATTCTCAATAACATATCCCGAATTTATCATGACTGGGGTCGGTTTGAGGAGGCGCTGAAGATGTTGGAAGAGGGCCTTGCTATTCACCGGGAGATCGGTTACCGGTATGGCGAAGGGGGTATTCTCCACAATATCTCTCGGATTTATTCTAACTGGGGACGGTATGACGAAGCGCTGAAGACGTTTGAGGAAAGCCTGGCAATCCATCGGGAGATTGGCTATTTATCAGGCGAAGCCGCAACATGCTGGGATATAGCGTTAGAGTATGAGCGAAAAGGAGATATAAATAAGGCCATTGATTTCGCCCGGCGGGCAGTGGAAATCAGGGAGGAAACCCATCATCCCGACCTGGTGATGAATAAGGCCTACCTGAAAACGCTGGAAGAGGCCGTTTCTCGAACGAAAAGTTCATCATGAAACTTGAATCCATCACCACCCTTCTAAACCGACCCCCCGCCGTAAAGCTGCTGCGCGCCCATCACTCGCCGCTCATTATCGGATTTTTGTACCGGACCATCTATGAAAAACAATCGGGGAAACAGATATATCGGCGGCAGAATTATGCCGGATGATGAAACCGGTTTGGAAAAGCTGGCGAAATAAATTATCCGCGCATGCTTTTTCACAAGAACGTTTGGTCTATATACCGGTGGAAAAATCGACGGACGGCGTGGCCAAAGTCATTTATACATCCAAGGACGGCAAAACCCGGAAGACATTTGATGCATTGGATTGACTGGCGCAACTGGTAATACACATACCCAATAGATATGAGCAAACGGTAAGATCCTATGGTTTTTACTCGAATAAGTTGCGGGGCCTTCGAAAGAAACGCGATGAGGACAGCGAGATACCGACCATTATACCCGGCGAAATGACATCAAAAGAATTCAGACGGAAAGCCCATCGTATATCCCCGAATTAACATTTGACGATTCGGACTCCCAAATTCCCGCTTATGACTATTGGGGCTAAGCATTTTTCAAAATAGTTTAACAGAATTAAGGGGAGGCTGCGCCTAAAAATAGCCCTGTCACAACGAAATAGTGCAATATCCACTCGCCATCACCTTAATATTCTTCCAATTTATCCTCTTTTTTTATCGGGTTTCATCGGGCTGAAGCCCACTCCAACATGTTGGGGTGGACTTCAGCCCGATTTACTATTGCAATTTTCCATATTTTTCTTTAAAAAAAGCAAGTTCTTATCTCTCTGATAAAGGAGTAATCAAAATGTTAAAGACAGCTTCTAAAAAAGCTTCTTATGAAGATTTGTATTCCATACCGGATAACATGATCGGGGAAATCATTGATGGCGAGCTCTTTGCCATGCCAAGACCCTCTTTCCTGCATAGCAATGCTGTTTCAGGTATGACGAATGAAATCAGAGGTCCGTTTCAAAGAGGACGCGGAGGTCCGGGGGGGTGGGTGATTTTATATGAACCGGAAATCTGTCTGGGCGAAAATATTCTAGTTCCTGATCTTGCCGGATGGAAAAAAGAAAGACTTCCCAATCCGCCTTTAGAAAACTATACAACAGTTCCACCCGACTGGGTCTGCGAAGCGTTGTCACCCGGCACCGTCCGGATTGACAGAGTCCGAAAGATGCCCATTTATGCTCAATTCGGTATCTCGTATGCTTGGCTGATCGATCCTGTTGCCAGAACGCTGGAGGTTTTCCGCCTGGAATCAGGCAGATGGATATTGCTGTCTGTTCACAGTGAAGATGACAATATCCGTGCGGAACCTTTTCAGGAAGTAGAAATCCCCTTACAACATCTCTGGTGGGAGTAAGTATCCCCCGGCAGAGCCGGGGGCTTTACGATTGCTGGCCCCTCAAAGGGGCCTTTTCGCAATCGGAAAAGTCAAAACCTCAAAACTCCTCTATGACCAGCAGCGAAAAAACGGCCTTGGCACCCGGTTCAGCAACCCGCGGGCCACCAGTTATAAGGAGGCAACATGACGGCCGAAACAAGCATCAAGACCATCAAAACACATTCCCGGAACTGTCAAACTCTGGGAGTCGCCCGGCGGAGCCGGGGGTTTACTCATGATTAATTAGTAATTTTTGGGCCTCAATACTATAGCTAATTTTTCGCGTCAAAATAAGCTTAGCATGCTGTCCGAAATATGGGGGGAACTATACATCCAGGGTTGATAACGGAAACAGAAGAGGTGTTTCAGAAGAAATACCAACCATTATGCCCGGGGAAATGTCACCGAGGGTGGAAATCTTTGTTCAGGGCACACAATGACCGGCATTCACTTCTGTCAAATTGCAGAGCGAAACGCGGATCATTTTTCTCTCAACCAATGACAAAGCCCCGAAAGCCGCTGCCGCGGCTTATCGTTATGAAGCGCGATCTCAACCGCCTTTCGCGACCCGACTAGAAAGACCAGCCGCTGCCCGCGAGTGAGCGCGGTATAAAGCAAATTTCGCTGCAAGAGCACGTAATGCTGGGTCATCATGGGTACCACCACGGCCGGATACTCGGAGCCCTGGGATTTATGAACGGAGATGGCATAGGCGAGAGATAACTCCTCCAGTTCATCATAGCCGTAGGCCACATCCCGGCCGTCGTAATCGACCAGCAGTTCTTCCTCCTCATTGTCGATTTCACACACCGTCCCGATATCGCCGTTAAAGACTTCCTTCTGGTAATTGTTTTTAAGATGCATCACTTTATCCCCGAGCCGGAATACGCGCCCCTTGCCGGCCGTCGCTTCGCGGCTCTTGTTCAAGGCCTCCTGAAGCACCTGGTTCAAATTCAGCGTTCCCCCCTCCCCCTTGTGCATGGGGGTGAGCACCTGAACATCGCGAATCGGATCAAGCCGAAAACAGCGGGGAATAATATCGGCGCATAGCCGCACGACCGTATTGACGACAGCGGCCGGCGAGTTTTGTTCCACAAAATAGAATTCGGTCTCCGCCAGTTCCGGGTCCGCCTGATCGAGGACCGGCATGTGGCCCGCGCGCACGCGGTGGGCGTTCATGATGATGGGACTCTCCTGGGCCTGGCGAAAAATCTCATTCAGCTCAAAGGTCCGGATTCGGCCGGAGTCGATGAGATCCGACAGAACGTTGCCGGGGCCGACCGGCGGCAACTGAAAGACATCCCCGACAAGGACCAGAACGGCCGTCATGGGAACCGCCCGCAACAAGGAAAACATCAGCAGCGTGTCCACCATGGAGGTTTCATCCACAATCACCACATCGGCCTCGATCGGGTTATTCTCATCCTTTTCAAATTTCGCCTCCTCCAGGTGATAGCCGAGAAGCTTGTGGATGGTCACCGCCTTTCGGCCGGTAACTTCCGATAAACGTCTCGCGGCACGCCCGGTGGGAGCGGCCAGACAGATGCGTTTTCCGACGGCCCCGAAAACGGCGCACACCGATCGAATGAGCGTGGTCTTGCCGGTTCCCGGGCCGCCGGTAATAATGATGGCCCGGTGGGAAGAAATTTCGGAGAGAACCGCCAGCTGCCCGTCGGAGGGCTTGATGGCGAGCCTTCGCACTACTTCGGAAGTAATCTGATCGGGGTCGAGAGAATTAGGCGGCATCGGGACGGATAAAAGCGCCGCAATCCGGTTGGCGATTCCGATTTCCGCCGCATGAAAAGCCGTTAAGTAAACCGCTTCGATTGGCGGATCACCCCCAATGGATTTTGCCACCAGCATCCCTGCCGAAACGAGGGCGTCGAGCGCCGTTTCGACAGGTGCCTCTTCCACCTGCGTCAGCTTGGCGCAGCGAGCCTTGAGGGTATTGCGGCCGGCAAAGGTATCCCCCTGCGCAATGCTCTGCTCCATCAAATATAAAAGGCAGGCCTGCAGGCGCCGGAGGTCATCCGGTTCAACACCCAGATCGATCGCCAGCCGATCGGCGAGAAAAAAATCGATTTCATGAACATCCGTTGAGAGCCGGTAGGGATCATTTTTGATGATCTCGACGGCATCCGGCCCCAGAACATTCAGAATCCGTGCGCAATGAAACGGTTTTACGCCAAAAGCCTGCAAAAACATCATCGCGCGGCGGGCGCCGTGATGCGTCCGCCAGGCGTCCGCGATGCCTTCGGCCTTGGCGGCAGAAATTCCGGAAACCTCGCGCAACCGGTCCGGATCGGTTTCAAGGACATTTAAAATATCGGCATTAAAATGCGACAGGAGTTTTCCGGTCAGCTTCGGGCCAATCCCTTTAATGAAACCCGAAGCGAGAAATTTTCGAATACTGTCAAGGGGATCGCCGGGAACGATCTCAACGGAAGCCGCCCGGAATTGCGGGCCGTATTTCTCGTGCGTCTCCCAGCCCCCCTTCAGGCGCAACGTATCCCCCGGCTGGGCGCCGGCCATATACCCCACCACGGATACCATATGATTGGTTTCATCAACACGAAGCTTTCCGATGGTGTAATGCGTGCGTTCATGCTGATACGCGATTCGCTCCAGATGGCCTTGAAGGGTGATCATTCCGGTTGCCCGCCTTGAGGCGCGCCCTCAGCCGGAAACGGGGAGGAGAGAAGATAGCAAACCGCATCGTAGAGATCATCCGCGAGATAATCGACGGATACCCCCCTTCCGGCCAGCTCCTTTTTCGCCTTCACACCATGACCGGTTCGAACCAGTATTGCCTTTTGGCAACCGGCCCGCCGGGCGCAATCGATATCGATGGCCTTGTCTCCGACCATTGCCGCCGTTGCAAGATCGATTCCGTAAGTGTCCCGAGCCTTGAACAACAATCCCGGTTCGGGTTTCCGGCAATTGCAACCCTCTTCGGGTGTATGGGGACAAAACAAAATATCCTTTATCCGGCCGCCGTTTTGTTCAACGGTCTCGATCAGGTGCCGGTGGATGGCGGCCAGATTTTCCGGTGTGATGATCCCCTGGCCGACGCCCGACTGGTTCGAAATAAGAATCACCTCAAACCCGTTTTCGGCCAGCAGTCGAAGCGCGGCAAGGCTGCGCGGCAGGAAAATGAATTCCGCCACCCATTTTATAAATCCATCGGAATCGTGGTTAATCACCCCGTCCCTGTCGAGAAAAATTACCTTATCCCGCATGCCATTTCCTTTTGCTGTGCTGCCCGCCCGCCCGCACCGATATGACAGTTGCCACGGCGGAACCGTCCGCGCCCGCCCATCAAGTCATTCCAACATTTATTCCTATATTAAAGTGGTATTCCCACCTTCACCCTTTTCGCTGCCACTTGGCGTCTCTTCCCTTTCCCAGCATGTTCAGTCGCCCCAGTTCCCGCCAGCGATTCATGACCAGTCGGATGGTGTCACGGCTCACATTGGGGCAGAGCCGTTCTACATCAGCAATGCCAAAGGGACCGGTCATGTTGCCAAGCGCATATTCCACAATTTCCGTTTTTGAGCCACGTTGAGGACGTTGCCTTTCGGCCCGATCCTCAAATTCGCGGCAAGCTTTACGCCAGACCGAAAGCAGGAATGAAAACCACGGTATTATATCATGCACTCCCTCATGCCACCCTGATGAACTGGCTTTCAAGGCTTCGTAGTAGTCCTCCTTGGTCTGTTCCACGATTCGTTCAAAGATGATGTATCGTCCGACTTCGTGACCGTGGTGGTAGCAGAAGAGAAGAGTTAATAACCTGGATATCCGGCCGTTGCCGTCCCGGAATGGATGGATGCAAAGAAAATCCAGTACAAAGCACGCCGACGCCAAAAGCGGTGTGACATGCAACTGGTCGATAGAATGGCGATACGCCAGGCACAGTTCCTCCATTGCCCCTGGAACGCCGTCGGGGGCAAGGGGTCGCAGGCGATTTCTTTCAACCGTAATCCCCTCAATTCGATTGGATGATTCGGCGCTCTCGATCAATGCCATCTCTATAAGGCTTTTGAGAAGCTGCGGGGACTGTTTTTTATAAAGTTGCTGACGGCCTTTGGATTCGGCCAGGGTTTCCAACAGCCACACGATGGAAAGGGGCAGTTTTGTATTCTGAAGCCGTGTACCCCTGAAGCTCATCATGTTGCATATCCTCCGACCGGAATACCGCATATCAAGCGGATTATCTAAATTTATTATCAGTTGCTGTCAATCGCTTTTCGGCTACAGGAGGAGGCAAGTCATTAGACCGTAAGTATGGGCATCCGCCGCCGATGGGTGCCGCAGGTTAATCAGACAGCAATACCACAGAGGAGCTGTTAAACAGCACCCATACCTTATCCCCTTCCCCCAGAGCCAGTCGCCGGGAGCTTTCGGTGGTCACCATCGAACAGATCCGGGTGCCATCTGAAATCCGCACGACATATTCCGTGTTAATCTCACCGCTCTTGATTCTTTCGACGATCCCATTGAATATATTATCGGCGCTGCAGTCGGGCGCGCTATCCTTTTTTTGAAGCATCACCCAGGGGGCTTTTACCTCGGCCGTGATCAATCCGCCCACCTTCAAACCGAGCCGCTGCGAGCTATCGTTCGTGATCACCGTTGTGACCCGATGCCCGTCGATGGTCAGCAGTTCAACCCGGGTTTGAATGTCCCCTTTCTGAATCACTTGAATTTTCCCAAAAAAGGAGTTCCGGGCGCTGGTTTTGCGAACGGATTCCCTTTCCATGAAAAACCGGGTGACCTGCTGAATGTCCTCTTCGGAAAAGGAAACATAGGACGAGGTCAGATTGGGCGTCGAATGCCCCAACAGCATCTGAACCGCCGGCAGCGGCATATCGTTTTGCATCAGCTCCACGGCACGCGATTTGCGCAGAATCTCAGGCGCGCCCAACTGTTTGGCAATACCGCAGGCCTCGGCTCGCTCGTAGAATTTACGCCGCAAAAAGCCGGGATCGACGTTCAGCATATTTTGCATGGCGTTTTTAAAGTCGGGGTCTCCAATGGCCGCCTTAATTTCCCGGCAGATCGTCTCCGGCAAATGCACTTTCCGATCCGGACGGCTGGCGTTTTCCGGCATCCGACCGAACCGGATCACTTGGCGCTCAAAATCGATGTCTTTAAATGGATCAAGCCCCAGGACTTCGCTCAGCTTGGCCCCCGTGTATCGTATCAATAAAAAAATCAGCAAAATACGTCGACGAGCGAGGCGTACGTCCGCACGCGATGCCGCCATTGCCCAGTCGCGGAAGGATTGTTCCAATTGATGGAGTTGGACAATATCCAGGTATTTGCCCCCCTCCGGCGCTGAAAAGAGGCGCCCGTGGTAAACTCGCTCCGGTAGGAGCACCGCCGGATCGGCCGGGGTCATTGTTTTCCGGACCTTCTTCTTTACACCCATAGCCTCCCTCGAAATAAGATGATGTTATATTTCCACCAAATTGTTTTTCGAAACCCGGCCTACGATATCTCAAGCGCCGGATAAAAACAAAAAACTAATTGACATTTTTTTTAGCCCAAATTATTGTCACGATATATATATTATTCGTGATTGTAAATCAATAAACCGATCCCTTTATTCGGGCTCATTGGGAAATAATTTTTTAAATACCCCATTCTTTGATAAGGAGGTATCTTCAGCATGGAAACGAATGTCAAAGTGGCAGGAAAGATGATTGTTGAAGATCAGGTTCCCGAGGGTCCCGCCGTGGCTAAAACTAAAAATCTTTACAACCGGATGGAATGGGCCGGAGCGTTTGGAGACGTCGGCACCCTGATTCCTTTTGTGGTCGCCTATATCACCATTGTCAAGATACCGCCCCTCGGGCTTCTCTTCATGTTCGGCATTGCGCTGATGGCGTCGGGGCTCTATTACCGGACACCGCTTCCGATTCAACCCATGAAAGCCATTGGAGCGGCCGCTATTGCCGGCGGCATCAGCCCGGCCGCCCTTTATGGATCGGGCCTCACAACGGGGCTTTTCTGGCTCCTTGCCGGCACCACGGGAATCCTCCGGCCGATCGCCAAACTGGCCACCAAACCGGTGGTGCGAGGTATCATGCTGGGGCTGGGGCTCACGTTCATGGTCGATGGCGTCAACCGGATGAAGGCAGCGCCGGTTCTGGCGGGTTTTGCTCTGGTTGTCACCTACCTCCTTCTCACAAACCCCAAGATTCCGGCGATGTTTGTCCTCCTCATCATCGGGGTTGTTTCCGCCGTTATCATGAACCCCGAATTCATCCCGGAGCTGGCCAAAATCCATATCGGCTTCAAGCTGCCGGTTTTCAGCCTTCCCATGATTACGTGGAATGATCTTGTCACGGGCACATTGATTTTCACGATCCCGCAGATCCCTCTCACCCTGGGCAATGCGGTAATTGCCATCGTTGCCGAGAACAACGAGCTCTACCCGGACCGGCAGGTGACGGAAAAAAAGATCGCCATTTCCCAAGGTATCATGAACCTCGTGTCCCCGCTTTTCGGCGGCATTCCCATGTGTCATGGCGCCGGCGGAATGGCGGGGCATGTCCGGTTCGGCGCAAAGACGGGCGGAGCCCTGGTGATACTGGGGAGTCTTCTCATTCTGATCGCTCTTTTTTTCAGCGATTCGGTTTCCATCATTTTCAAGATATTTCCCAATTCGATACTGGGCGTGATCCTGTTTTTCGCGGGCTCGGAGCTGGCGATCGTGGTGAAAGACATCGGAAACAAAAAAGCCGATTTCTACGTGATGCTCATTGTGGCGGCTTTTGCCATGTGGAACATGGGCGTGGCTTTCCTCGTCGGGGTCATTTTGGATACTTCACTGAGAAAAGGGTGGATCAAAGTTTGATATGAAAATTGAATTGGATTCCATTGGGATAATTCACTCACCGTTTACGGATCTTGAGAAAATGCCGGTGCAACCGAAAGGAGCTGCCGGTATTGAGGGAACCATTGAGTTGAACCCCGCCTATTCGGTGGGACTTAAGGATTTAGAGGGGTTCAGCCATATATTCCTTATCTACTTTTTTCATAAGGCGGAAAAAACCCGTCTTGCCGTAATCCCGTTTTTAGATACGGTTGAACGGGGCGTCTTTTCCACCCGATCGCCTTTAAGGCCGAATCATATCGGTATTTCCATTGTTCAACTGGTCAATATAAAAGGAAATGTTCTTTCGGTTAAGGGGATGGATGTGCTCGACGGGACCCCCCTTTTGGATATTAAGCCCTATGTCGAAAATTTTGATTCCGTGAATAACTGCCGGTCGGGATGGGTGAAGGCAAGTGAAGACGAAGTCGCAAGGATGCGGTCGGATAACCGTTTCAAGTAGGATTTGACAAAGGATTTGATCGAAACGGCAGTTGAATGCTATACACCGGCCATGTCCACTCGCGCGCTGCATTTTCTGAAACAAAAACGGGTTCCCCACGAGGTGGTGAAATACGTTCATCAGGAGAAGGGGGCCGAGTTTGCCGCCAGGGCCGTCGGATTTCCCCTTTCTCAGACCATTAAAACACTGGTAGTCGAACTGGATGGACGGAATTTTGTGCTGGCCCTGATGCCGGGAGATTGTCAACTTTCACTCAAAAAAATCGCCGCCGCCTGCGGCGCCAAACGCGCCGCCATGGCGGAAATTGCCGATGCGGAGCGGTTAACCGGGTATCTCGTGGGCGGCATCAGCCCCTTTGCCACCCAAAAGCCCCTGAAGGTGGTCATGGAGGCCGCCTTGAAAGCGCACCCGGAGGTCATGATCAACGCCGGCCAGCGCGGAACCATGATCAAAATGCAACCCGCCGACATCATCGATACACTGAAGGCCGGGATCGCTGAAATTGCGGTGTAGTCGGATTATTTCAGGTCCCATCATTTCGGGGCAAAAACAGGAGCAACCCAATTCTGTATTTTCAAACCCGGTATACGGTGAAACTCCCGTTCGTTGTTGGTTACAATGGTAAGGTTTTCCGATTTAGCGTGGGCTGCGATCCACAAATCGTTATTACCGATTGGCTCACCTCTGAGTTCCAGAGATGCACGGATAGCACCATACGTTTTTCCCGCATTTTCCGGCATTGGCAAAACAGGAACCAGCGTCTTGAACTCCTCCAAAACCTGCAATGCCTTTTCCCGATACCGGCTCTTCTCGGCGCCATATAACAACTCTCCCCACGTAATAACCGAAATCGCGGCATCACCCGGCTTAAGCCTTTCAAAACGCGCCAACACCTCCCCTGGCTTATGCCGCTGAATATAAATGCATATATTCGTGTCTAAAAGATAACGGGCGGGCATCACAATCCCTCCCGGTGTTGGGGCGGCGAATCGTTACGGCCCTCGACAAGAAAATCGTCCGGAAGGCGTGTCAGGAGCTCAAAAGCCCGCGCCAATCCCTTGGCTGGTTCTCGCAACACAATTTCGTTTCCGCGACGAAAAATTTCAAGCACATTGCTTTTCACCGAAAATGCTTTCGGTAGCCTAACCGCCAGGCTGTTTCCAGATTTGAAAACGCGAGTTGTTGTCACCGTAGTCTCCTTTATTTTATTTATCTTTCTGAATTCGATAGGATATTATTTCAAACGTTTTGGTTTTGTATACACTGAAATGTATATACTCAATCCATATGTTGTCAACTCGATTTTTCAATTCCCGGATATTTTATATCGACTCAGAGGGTAATGTGTCCAAATTGCCTGCTCATTCAATAACTCGCTCTTTCAAAGGGGGGGCATTTTGTCCCCCCCCTCTCAAAATTCTTGGGACGCCATACCTATCTGTTGAATTTTTCCCTATTCTGAAGGATAAGTGCGTAAGGCACGAATCGTTGTACAGGGTTATCCGCACCCTATCCCACAGAAAGGGAATCGTCGTCAGGCGCCCTTTGTTTGGATGGAGATCGCAAATCATATGTTCGGCATCGGTACAGGGAAATAGGAATATCTTGTTATGGCAAAGAAGAAAAATTTAAAAATACCAAGAAGCATGAGGAAAAAAATTCAAGAGCATAAACGAGCCAATAAAGCCATAAATGAAAGTCAAGAGAGACTTTTACAGAGAGCGAAAGCGGACGCGACAGATGCCGGTATGGAGCTTTCCGTAGCGCCCCCCACAACAGAAAAAATGTCTGAAATAATAATTTATTTTGCAAAACCGCTCTTAGATGCCGCGTCCAACACTGACGAGCAAAAAAAGGCACTAACCGTTGCTATTCTAATTTGGAATTTGTCCATTTTGCCTGAGAAAATGCAATCTAAGCAGAAAAACAAAATTAAAAAACTTTTGAACATTTCGAATACCGATGATCCATTAGATGGTGGTTATAGGGTTGTCAATTTCCTGATCCAGCGGAAAAAACTGGCTTTCCCAAATATAAATCGAATGGTGATGGGTTACGAAATTATAGATACGCCAAGAGGAATTCATTTAAATGTCACCTCCAATGTATCGAAAAATGGGATAAATTCATGAATAGAGATATCTGCCTTACCCTGGAATTAAGTGAATCACGAAAACCGTGCGCCCACTTTTCCCGGTTGGTATATTTTCCATCAAGCCCCCCCGATCTGGTTCCGGACGGAACACCGTTAAGCAGAGGATGATTATGCCACGACTGACCGAACAGGAACGACAGGAAATCATCCGCTATATTGTGGCGGATAGACCGTTGCCGGACAAATATCGTTTTTTGCTGTTTGAGGACAAGCGGGAGGTGGAACTGGTCTGGAACGGCAAAACGAGCGAGGTCTGCAATATCGT
>JAZDPP010000086.1:0-87950 GCA_043797445.1 Pseudomonadota bacterium | reverse complement strand
AATGCGTGTTGTCCACCATAAGAACCTGTATCTTCAGTAATCAGAATTGTGAATTGAGCCTCCATGAATCCGGGGATCTGCTGATCACATATCTGGATGGAGATCGTCAAGGTATCAAGAAAAGGCTCAAGGACTTGTTGGCAAAACGAAAAGCAGCCGGGCTCAATCAGGTTTCCTGGTGGGGAAACAGGGGCGTTCAAATTGCGATCAAAAACCAGTATGCCTTTTGAAAATTGGCTCACAAATTGGGGTATCTTTGTGGTACGAAAATGGGCCTGGAAAAGTCTGAATATAGATGCGAAATGGGCTTCTTCACGGATCTTTTTTTAGCGGCACCAGCCTGATTTCAAGTTTGCAGTTAACATCGGCGGCATACTTTCATAGTACGTACTGCCATATCCGCTTCGATGGATCGCCGCATTCCTGTTGACAATATCTTTAACTGTTGATATAAATATCAACATGAAAGCCAGGCTGATTTATCGATTCGAGCAGGATTACGATGATGGCGCAATGGCGCGGATGGTGATCTGGAAAGTTTTTCGTCGCGTGTCATCTTCCGAACATTCTAACACATACCGACTTGTCTATCTCGAGAAAGGAAAGCGTGTGATCGGTTTCGACAACGAGAGTGGCAAAGGAGATCACCGTCATGACGGTGACAAAGAGTCTGCTTACATCTTTTTGGACGTTGCAACCCTCATAACAGACTTTATTGATGCCGTAAAACATAGGAGGTCATCATGCGAATACTGACAATCAGGATCGAAACAGATTCGTTAAGTGCATTGGAAAGGGCGGGGCGGCATTTCTCTGAAGCATGGCAGCAGGGTGATTACGTAGGAGAAATGATGAGTTTCGAATCTCCTGTCGCACTTTTTCGATTACTCACCCCGGCAAGGTGGGGGATTTTGGCGGCACTTCAGAAAGTGGGGCATTGCGGTCTAAGGGAGCTTGCAAGATATATCAAGCGCGATCCAAGCGCTGTTTTGCGCGATATCGCTGTACTGTCAGAGCGTGGATTAGTGGAGAAGGATAATGCGGGAAAGCTTTTTGTACCTTTCGTTAGGATTCACGCTGAATTTGATCTTGCACAAGCGGCATAGAAAAAAGCAAGAGAGGACGATGCATGATAATTACTACGCTCTGCCAGGCAAAAACAGAGAAACCGCTGAATCAAAGCAAATAGATGGCATGGAACCAATATCTTTTTCAAAAGCAGGAGTCCAATCATGACAAAAAAATGGGTATATCTTTTTGATGAGGTGGATCAGATACAGGAAAGCTTTGGCGGGGACTGGGATAAGGTTCGCGGGTTATTGGGCGGGAAAGGTGCGAATCTTGCGGAAATGGTTCGGCTGGGGATTCCGGTCCCGGCCGGTTTTACGGTAACCACCGAAGCCTGCAACGCCTATCTCGCCGGCGGTGGAACCATTCCGGAGCGAATGTGGGAGCAGGAAATCGAGGCGCTTCGAAAGGTGGAGGCGGCAACGGGAAAGACCTTCGGCGGCCGGGAAAACCCGCTTCTAGTGTCGTGTCGCTCCGGCGCCAAATTCTCGATGCCGGGAATGATGGACACGGTGCTCAACATCGGACTGAACGATGAGACCGCAAAGGGAATGGTGGCGCTGACCGGAGATGAACGATTTGTTTACGATGCCTACCGGCGCCTCGTTCAGATGCTCGGATGCGTGGTCATGGGCGTTCCGGACGAGGTGTTTGAAAAGGTGCTGACCCGTGTCCGGCGGCAGGCCGGTGTTCAGACCGATGCCGAATTGTCCGCCGCGGACTGGAAAACCGTCACGGTGGAATTCAAGGAAATCTATCGTCATCATACGCTCCATGCTTTCCCGGATGATCCTTACGAGCAGTTGGATTTATCGACCGAAGCGGTGTTTAAGAGCTGGAACGGAAAACGGGCCGTGGATTACCGCAACGCCGCCGGTATCGCGCACGATCTCGGAACAGCGGTCAGCATCGTCGCCATGGTGTTCGGCAATATGGGCGAGGACAGCGCCACGGGCGTTGCCATGACCCGTAACGGATCCACCGGGGAAAAGGTAATGGAGGGCGACTATCTCATCAACGCCCAGGGTGAGGATGTGGTCGCCGGAATCCGGATGACCAAAGACCTGAAGGAGATGAGAACCGAGCTGCCGGAAGCCAGCGCCCAGTTCGAAGAGATTGCCCGGAAGCTCGAAAAGCATTACCGGAATATGCAGGACGTTGAGTTCACGATTGAAAAAGGCAAGTTGTGGCTCTTGCAGACCCGGGACGGGAAGCGCACGGCCCAGGCGGCGGTTCGCATTGCGGTGGATATGGTCGAGGAGGGACTGATCACCCGGGAGGAGGCGGTGCTGCGGATCACCCCCGAGCAGGTGGACTTCTTTTTACATCCCCAGTTCGATCCCAAAGCGACGAGGGCCGCCAGAGCGGAAGGAAGAGAGCTGGCTTCGGGCTTAAATGTTTCACCGGGCGCCGCCTGCGGCGTCGCCGCGTTCGACGCCGATACGGCGGAGGCCTGGGCCAAAAAAGGGAACAAACAGGTTATTATGGTCCGGCCCGAAACGAAACCGGACGATGTGCACGGAATGCTGGCATCGGAAGGAATTTTAACCAGTAAGGGAGGCAGGACGAGTCATGCCGCACTCGTTGCCCGGCAGTTCGGGAAACCGGCGGTGGTGGGAGTATCAAGCCTCAATATTGAAGTCGCCCGGCGGCAGATGAGTGTCGGGGACATCATGATTCACGAGGGAGATTTCCTTTCCATCGACGGCTCGACTGGAAAGGTTTACCTCGGAAAGATCGAGACCATGGTTCCGGATATAAAGGATACCTGGTTGTTGAAACTTCTCTCCTGGGCCGATGAATTCAAGCGCCTCGGGGTTTGGGCCAACGCCGATTACCCCAAGGATGCCAGACGGGCCAGGGAATACGGCGCTTGTGGGATCGGTCTTTGCCGGACCGAACATATGTTTTTTGAAACCGAGCGGCTTCCGCTGATTCAGAAAATGATCATGTCCGACCGGTGGATGGAGCGAAAAGAGGCCCTGGATGCCCTATTGCCGTATCAGCGGGAAGATTTTTCCGGCTTATTTCGGGCCATGGACGGACTGCCGGTCATTATTCGTCTGATCGATCCGCCGCTCCACGAGTTTCTGCCCAGTCACACCGAGCTTGTGCAGGAGCTATCCGATCTGAAGCTCCAGTTGCAACATGCCTCCCGGCTGGAAGCACTCAATGCAATCCTGGAGAGTGTCCATACGAAAGAACAGGTGTTAAAGCGCGTGGTCAGCCTTCGGGAGGCAAATCCGATGCTCGGGCTTCGCGGCGTGCGCCTGGGGATCACCATTCCGGAGCTCACCACCATGCAGGTGCGGGCGGTTTTCGAAGCGGCCTGCGAAGTCAAACGGGAGGGAATCGCCGTTCACCCGGAGGTCATGATTCCCCTCACCAGCCATCGCAACGAGCTCAAGCTTCAGCGGGAAGTCCTCGAAAAGGTGGCACGCGAGGTGATGCGGGAGCAGGGGATGACTGTGGAATATAAGTTCGGAACCATGATCGAGCTGCCGCGGGCCGCTCTCACCGCCGACGAAATCGCCGAATATGCCGAGTTTTTCTCGTTCGGCACCAACGATCTGACCCAGACCACCTTCGGCATCTCCCGGGATGACGCGGAATCCGGTTTTCTCATTGACTATTTGAGACAAGGCGTTCTTCCCCACAATCCCTTTGCCACCATTGATGAGGAGGGCGTGGGGGAGTTGATGGCGATTGCCATTCGGAAAGGCCGGGGCGTAAAACCGGATCTGGAATGCGGCATCTGCGGCGAGCACGGCGGGGATCCGCAGTCGATCGATTTCTGCCACCGGCTGGGGTTGACTTACGTTTCCTGTTCCCCTTTCCGGGTTCCGGTCGCGAGACTGGCCGCGGCCCATGCGGCGCTGAAGGAGAAAAAAGAGAAAAGATAATGGAATGAAAATTCTTCACACATCCGACTGGCATATCGGCCGCACCCTCTTTGGGAAAAAGCGCTACCCGGAGTTCGAGGCATTTCTCTCCTG
Organism: Pseudomonadota bacterium; assembly: GCA_043797445.1. Classification (GTDB taxonomy): domain Bacteria; phylum Desulfobacterota; class Desulfobacteria; order Desulfobacterales; family JAFDDL01; genus JAZDPP01. The sequence goes on along the minus strand of JAZDPP010000086.1, from coordinate 83,886 downwards.
GCTGGCGGAAACCTTGTTAAAAGAGCAGGTCGACGTTTTGCTCGTGGCCGGTGATGTCTTTGACACCAGCACACCGAGCAACCGGGCACAGGAACTCTACTATCGCTTCCTCTGCCGGGTTGCGGCGTCCTCCTGCCGGCATGTGGTCGTCATTGCGGGGAATCACGATTCTCCGTCGTTTCTGAATGCACCCCGGGAGCTGTTACGGGCTCTAAATGTCCATGTGGTTGGGTCTTGCACCGGTTTGCCCACTGATGAGGTGTTGCTCTTAAGGGATAACGCCGGCGTTGTCGAATTAATTGTCTGTGCCGTTCCGTACTTACGGGATCGGGATATTCGAGTGGCCGAAGCCGGCGAGAGCATTGAGGACAAAGAGCGAAAGCTTACCGAGGGCATCCGGTCCCACTACTTCGATGTTTGCAACATCGCCGGGCAGACGCGCAAAGCCTTGGGCGCCCCGATTCCAATCGTTGCCATGGGGCACCTTTTTACCGCCGGCGGGAAAACCGTGGAAGGTGACGGAGTCCGCGAGCTCTATGTCGGCTCTCTTGCCCATGTCACCCCCGGTGTCTTTCCGGAATGTATCGATTATCTCGCTCTGGGGCATCTCCATGTCCCCCAGAAAGTGAACGGTTCCGACGTTATGCGCTACAGCGGCTCTCCGCTGCCGATGGGCGTCGGGGAGGCGACTCAGGAGAAAAGCGTTTGTCTCGTTGAAGCACTGGGCCGGGCCGTTTCGGTTCAACCCCTCCCGGTTCCGGTTTTTCAAAAGATTTTACAGCTGCGCGGCAACTGGGAATATTTTGCCGCGCGGATTCGAGAACTTATTTCATCGCATGGTTGCGCCTGGCTTGAAATCGTTTATGACGGCGATGAGGTGATCCCTGATCTGCGCGATCGCCTGGATGCGGCGATCGCGGGGACCGGCATGGAAATTCTTCGCGTCCGCAATACCCGGGTCATAAACCGGGTGTTGAATCGTCTGCATGAAGAGGAAACCCTGGATGATCTCAGCGTCGATGATGTGTTTGCGCGCTGTCTATCGGCTCAAAACGTCCCGGAAGAACAGCACTCCGATCTCCTGCGGACCTACCGGGAAGTGCTTGCCTCCCTTCATGAAGCGGATATCCGGGCGGAATAGAGCGGAATAGAAAGGACACGGATGCGGATACTGCGAATCAGATTCAAGAATCTCAACTCTCTCGTCGGCGAATGGGAAATCGATTTGACGCATCCCGCCTTTTCATCCGACGGGATTTTCGCCATTACCGGACCCACCGGCGCCGGAAAGACGACGCTTCTCGATGCGATCTGTCTCGGCCTCTACGGCAGGACCCCCCGCCTCAGCAAGGTTACAAAGAGCGGAAACGAGGTCATGTCCCGGCAAACGGGCGAGTGCTTTGCCGAAGTGACCTTTGAAACCCGATCGGGGCGCTATCGTTGCCACTGGAGCCAGCACCGGGCCCGAAAGAAAGCGGGAGGCGAGCTCCAGGCGCCGAAGCACGAAATTTCGGACGCGGTTTCCGGCCGCATTCTTGAGACCCGGCTTCGTGAGGTAGCCGAAGAGATCGAAATCGCCACCGGTATGGATTTTGACCGCTTTACCCGGTCCATGCTGCTGGCGCAGGGGGATTTTGCCGCCTTTCTTCAGGCGGCGCCCGATGAGCGTGCCCCGATTCTCGAGCAGATTACCGGCACCGGTATCTACAGCCAAATTTCGATTCGGGTGCATGAAAAGCACGCCGGGGAACGAAAAAAGCTCGACGCGCTTCAAGCCGAATTTGCGGGGATGCAACTTCTCAGCGCGGAAGAGGAGCAATTGCTGAAATCGAACCTGAGGCAAAAAATCCTGCTGGAAAAGGAACTGGAAACGAAATTCGAACTGAAGGGCAGGGCCATCGCCTGGCGCGAAGGGATAGGATTGCTGGAAAAAGAGCTGATCTTGCTGGCGGAAGAAAATCGGGCACTTGCTGTCCAAAAGGAGTCCTTTGAACCGGAATTGCGACGGCTTGAGCGCGCCAGGCAAGCGCTGGAATTCGCGGGGAGTCACGCGGAGCTCGTGTCGCTTCGAGGAGCCGAGGCGGCGGATCATTCGAGCTTGCGCCACTGCCATGAGAAACTGCCGCAGCTCGAAGCGGGTGCGAAACAAGCCGAAGCGGCATTCGTTTTGGCAACGGAGAATCAGGCCAAAAAGAAGGGGGACCAGAGCGCGGCGTTGGGTCTTATCCGGAAGGTTCGGGAACTGGATCTGCTGCTGAAAGAAAAAGAGACGCCGATCAGGGCTGCAATGGAAGCCATGTCCGCGACGGAAAAAAACCTCGAAGCGCTCCGCACCCGGCGTGCGGCCGATTGCCATGCTCTCGATACGGCCCGGCTGCACCTCGATACGGTTCAGCAATTTCTGACGCAAAACGTTGCCGATGCGGGACTCGTCGAAGCGCTTGCGGGAATTCGGGAACGCTTTAATGCCCTGCGGAACAGTGACGAAACGCACCGTCGCAAAATGGAAGAACTCGCCGCCTGCGCAAAGCAACAGCAGGCGACCCACCGCCTGTGGGAACAACAGAAGGCGGCCCTTGAAAAACAAAAAAAAGAGTTGTCCGAAATCGAGGGCGTTTTCAGCAACCGACAGCGCTCCCTCGGTAACCTATTGGACGGCGCCGAGATTCCGGACTTTCGAAATAAGCTCCTGGCGCTTAAAGACCGCAAAGCACTTCTGGAAAAACTCGTTGAATCGGTAACGTCACGGACGGACGCGCAGCGAGTGCAGAGCGAGTCAAAAATTCTTCAGGATGCGCTCCTGATCGAAAAAGAGCGCCTGGCTCGCGCCGTTGGAGAAAAAAAACAGCAGCAATCCGCCCTTGAAAGAGAGCTTCCTCTTCTCGAAACACAACTCTCCCTTTTACGTAAAATTCAGGATTTCGAGGCGGCAAGACATCAGCTTCAGGATGGCGAGCCCTGTCCGCTTTGCGGCGCCGAGGCGCACCCCTATGCCATGGGGAACCTTCCGGTACCGGATGAAACCCTGGCGAGCCTGAAACACATGAGAGCGGCATTGAAGAAATTGGAAAAAACCCTTTCGGATCTCCTGGTGCGGGAGGCCAAAACCCTTAAAGACCTGGAACAGGCGGAACTCCGTCAAACGGAATGCTCGGAACAGATTAAAACCGCGGATTTTTTTATTGCGCAAGGGCTTTCCTCCCTGAGGGGGGATCCTGCCGGCGGCGATCTTGCCGGAATGCTGCGGGACCTGCTGCGGGAGGCCGACGCGGATCTCCAAAAGACAATGTCGGTTGTAAAATCGGCTGAAAAATTGGAGAAGGAAATCGCTGCGCAGCGCCGTTCTCTTGAAAAAATGAAAGACAAACTGGCCCATTCGGCTCAGGATACCCAGGCGGCCGCTCATAATACGGCGTCGGCGTGGCAGACCCTTGAGCGGGTAACCGCGGAATCCTCGAATTTGACCGAACAGCTCCGGAACGTTCAGGAGGAGACGCTGCGGGCGGTTTCTCCCTATGGGATCGAGCGGTTGCCTGCTGATCTATTGAACACGGTCCTCACGGATTTGACCGCCCGTCGCGACCGCTGGCTGGACCGGCAGAAACGGAAAACCGAACTTGAAAAAAATATCTCCATCCTCGTTCTGCAAACCGAACAGCGTGGCGAGGAGATCAAAAAATTGGAAACAGCGCTGAAAGAAAAGCGGGAGGCGCATGATGCGCTCCTCCGTGATGCGCAAATTCTGTCCCGGGAACGTGAAGAATTTTTCGGGAAGAAAGACCCCGATACCGAAGAAAATCGCCTGGCGGCAACAATCGAGGAAGCGCAGAAGCAATTGGAAGCCGCGGCCCGGGGGATGAACGCCGCCCGGCAGGAACTCGTCACCCTTGGGAGTCAAATCGAGGCGCTGGGAAAGGCGATGGCGCTCCGCTCCGTTGAGCTAAAAACAGCCGAAGTGGCTTTTCTCATTCGGCTTACCGGAACCGGTTTTTCGGACGAAGCCGACTATCTCGCGGCCTGCCTGACCGGAGACGAACGGGCCTCTCTCACTCAAAAAGCGGAAGCGCTCCAGGCTGCGCAAACCGGATTTCAGGCGCGGTTTCGGGATAAAACGGCTCAACTCCAGACGGAACGCGAAAAAATGATTTCTGAAAAACCGCTCGAAGCGTTGATGCAGGAAGCTGCCGTCCTTCAGACAACGATAAAAGAGATGCGGCAGACAATCGGCGGTATTCAGCAGCAGTTGCAGGATAATGACAGCCGGCGGCTCAAACAGCTCGATCGGGCCAAAGCGATCGAGGCGCAAAAGAAAGAATGCACCCGCTGGGAGATACTCCATGCCCTCATCGGATCGGCGGACGGAAAAAGATACCGCAATTTTGCGCAGGGGCTCACGTTCGAGATCATGATCGGGCACGCCAACCGGCAACTTCAACAGATGACCGATCGCTATCTTCTCATCAGAGATGAGGCGCAACCGCTGGAGCTCAACGTCATCGACAATTACCAGGCTGGAGAGATCCGTTCCACCAAGAACCTTTCGGGCGGCGAGAGCTTTATCGTGAGCCTTTCCCTTGCCCTGGGGCTCTCCTTCATGGCAAGCAAAAATGTCCGGGTTGACTCCTTGTTCCTGGACGAAGGATTTGGTACCCTGGATGAGGAGGCGCTGGATATGGCGCTCGAAACGCTTTCCGGGTTGCATCAAAACGGGAAATTGATCGGGGTGATATCCCATGTGCCGGCGCTCAAGGAAAGAATCAGCTCTCAGATACAGCTCATTCCGCTGACCGGGGGCCGTAGCGTGATCAGCGGCCCGGGGTGTGAAAGGGCGGATCAAAAGGCTATGCTACGAGGAGGATAAGGCATGAAAAAAGCGGTTTTCTTTTTCGTCACATTCTTTTGGGTGGTAATTAATGCCGATGCGGCCACCAACCCTGTTTTGTGTTTTTCCGACATCACCAGTGGCCCCAGGAGCGGAAACAGTGATGTCTCGGGCGGGCGGAGTGGAACAGACGGCGCCATTGTCACCCTCTGGGGCCACAACCTCGGGAATGCCCGGGGCAGCAGCTATGTTTACGCTAACGGCGCGGAGGCGGCTTCCTACTACACCTGGGGCAATGCCACCGACCCCGCCGACCTCACCATCTATCATCAAATGCAGATGATCTCATTCCAGATCAGCCATCTTGCCCAGGATGGGGCCGGGTGGATTTACGTCGTGGTAAACGGAAAACAATCCAATTCATTGCCATTCACCGTGCGTTCGGGAAATATCTACTTTTCCATGGTCACCGGAAACGACGACACGGGTGACGGTTCCTGGAGCAACCCCTGGCGGACGATTCCCTTTGCCGCCGACAGTCTGGCCCCCGGCGACATCGCTTACATCGGCAATGGGGTGGATCAAACCACCGAGACCAATTCCAGCGCCGCGGTCAACCTGGGCAGTGACGGGGCGGAGGGTACTCCAAAGGCGTTGATCGTTTATCCCGGGGGAACATCCAAAGTCGGCAATGATAGCCTTGAGCGCGCCTTTTGGGTGTGGAATGAGAACACAAGCGGCTACTCGACCCATTGGACGATTGCAAAATTTACAATTACGACCGCCCAGGTCGGCGTTCCGGCTCAAACCGGCTCCCGTGTTATCGGTAATTATGTGACGGCCCCGCAAGGCGATGGAATGGATGGAGCGATCGATGTCGCAGGAAACAACGTTTACATCCTGGGCAATGAACTGGAGAATGTCGGCTCGGCCGACTGTTCGAAATTGTACCATGCTATTTATGTCAAAGGTGTTCGGCAAGATAGCCCGCCGCGGGCGTCAACCGAGAGCAACCGCGAAGTGGCCTGGAACTATGTCCACGATGGGCTCTCCAATCGCGCCATCAACATCTACAGCGAACAAGAATATTCAGCCTACATCCAACAGCACCGTGTTCACGACAACGTCATCATGAACCAGCGCGGCGACGGCATCTTGCTCGGCTACTACGTCACCGGCGACAACTGGTTATACAATAACCTCATCGTCAATGCCGGGCTTGGGCCGGAATGGCCCGATGGCGAGTCGTATCATACCGGCTTGCACATCAACACAGGCCATGAAGCGATAACGCAAACGACCGTCTATCTTTATCACAACACCCTTTACGGCAACGGCTGGTCAGGGGCGGTATTGCCGGAGGAAACCGGCAGTCTGTTGGTTGATCAGGGGGCGCTGGATCGCTCCACAACGATTCATTTCACCAACAACATCCTCTATTCCACCGGCGAGCCATATTTGGCCGGGGAATCGGCCTTCCTGCCCGCGGGAGACTATCGCAACTGTTGGTACAACGACGGCCAGGCCCCGCAATGGGATACCACCGCCATTAACGTTGCCCCTGGTTTCGTGAACGCCGGCGCGTTCAATTTTCAATTGCAAAATGACAGCCCGTGTCTGAACGTGGGCAAGGATGTTTCCACGCTTGTCGCCAGAGACATTCTCGGCGTGCCGCGACCGCAGGGCTCGGCCCATGACCTCGGAGCGTATGAATGTTCAAGCACCGATTTTTCCGAAAAGGTCAATATTACACGGATCAGTGTATCTCCAACGGATTCGCCACAAACGGGAACCCCCCTGACCGTCACTGTAACCGCCTCATGCGCCAACGCAAGTCCCGTTTATTACAAGTTCTACTATCGGGAGAATTACGGAACCGCCGCCTATGATACAACCCCCTGGACCGTGGTTCAGGATTATTCCACTTCAAACAGCGCCCAATATTCCTTTGCCCGGGCAGGAAGTTACATCATTGTTGCGAGAGCCGTAACGGATCCCACCAGTGAACCCCCAGCTTTGCCCATCATCGGTCAGGTGGTCACCGTTTCCGACAGCAACGATGTCATCATTACAGGGCTCTCCTCCGGTTCGACATCCCTCCCCATTGTCGGAAATCCCGTAACATTTACCGCCACCGCATCCGGGCCGTCAGGGAGTAATGTGTATTACCGATTCTATTACCGTGCCGATTATGGAACAACCGGATATGACGCCGCTCCCTGGACCATGGTCCGGGATTACGCCACAACCAATACCTGTGCAATCTCCTTTCCATCCGCGGGGGATTATATTGTGGTAGCCAGGGCTGTCCTAAATCCGGCTGAAGAGCCCGAGGCGCTGCCCATCATCGGTGGTGTTGTCGGTGTTCAGGATTGATTTCGGGTTAGCGTCCGAATCAGGGTGGACAGGATGAAACGAGAATCAGGATGATTGAGGTGCCTATATCCTGTTAGAAAATGCCATTAAAAGAGGAGAACTGAAATGAAATCGATGAAGAAAATATGGGTGATGATGGTGCTGTGGGGCCTGATGCAATATCCGGCCTTGGCAAAAAAGGATTCGGAAAACGATCTGCCGTCAGGTCTTCAACAGAAGATATATCGTGGCGGAGAGCATACGTCGGGGGGGCTGCATAGGCAATATCGAAAAGGAGAAATCCTGGATCGCCAGACCTGCGATCGAAGTGCTATCGTCGAGCCCGAAAATCAAAAAGGAGTCATCGGTATTCAGGTGGAAGATAAGGTATTAAGGGTGATACGATCGACCCGGGAGATTGTGGATATCGTGGAGGGGAAATAGCCTGGCTGATGGTTCGCTATGCATGTCGTTTTTTTTGAACCTTTCCCTGAAAGGAAAACCGTTCGGTGTCCGAGTTCGGATTGATCGATACCCATGCCCATATCTGTGATCCGATATTTGACGCGGATCGAAAAGCGGTGCTGGAACGGGCAATTTCCGCCGGAATTTGCGCCATTGTCGCTGTGGGGGAAAATCTGGCCGATGCGGAGCGAAACCTCGCCCTTTCGGAAGAATTCCCCATTCTTCGCCCCGCAGCCGGACTCTATCCGGCGTTAATCGATCCGGTACAGGCCGAAACCATCATCGCGCTTATTCGAAAAGAACGCGGCCGGTTAAAGGCCATCGGCGAGGTGGGGCTCGATCATTGGGTGACAAAGGAGGCGAAAGATCTTTCCGTTCAAAAGGAGATCTTCGGCCGTTTCATCGAATTATCTCTCGAATTGGATCTGCCGTTGAACGTTCATTCCCGGTCAGCGGGAAGACACGCCGTCTCGCTCCTGTTGGAAAAAGGGGCTAAAAAAGTCCAGCTTCACGCTTTTGACGGGAAGGCATCGTCCGCGCACCCCGCCATTGAGGCCGGGTATTTTTTCTCCATTCCGCCATCGATCGTTCGTTCCGCCCAGAAGCAAAAACTCGTAAAACACCTTCCCCTTTCCTGTCTTCTCGTCGAAACCGACAGCCCCGTGCTGGGACCGGAACCCGGCATCCGAAACGAGCCGGCAGCGCTCATGACGGCCGTGTCCGCTATAGCCACTCTGAAACAGGTCTCCGAAGAGAAGGTGCTTTCGCATGTCACGGAAAACACGCGCAGGCTATACGGGGATGACATATGACAGCGGTTTTTCCGATTCTAGCCGGGCTGAAGTCTAAGATCCATGCCATTTTTTTATCTGGAATACCGAATGACCATCGACGTCACGACACCCCAAACCCAATTATATACGAAGACGAACACGGGCGTAAGCGCCCCGAGCGCAATGCCCGCCATTCCTTTTTTCGCCTGAAAGGGAAACACGATGAACAGTTGAACCATGGTGGGGAACAGGCTCAATAGCGTACCCTTGGCAAACGGTCTGGAATTGAAAACGGGGAATAAAAATAAGAGGCCCCAAATCCCCCCCCAGACGATACGGGGGTATAACCAGTTTGCCGTTAACGCGGGAGAAATCGAAACGCCAAAGGAAGCTGGTATTCCATGATTACCGAAAAACCATACGACCAGGCTGTTGGCAAGGGCGCCCAGACATCCGGCCCCAAAATAAAATAATATCTTTTTCATTTATAATCAGGACTCCTATTATTTTGAGAAGAGGCGCAGGTACTGCCCATATCCCGTTTTTTCCAGCTCCTCTTTAGGGATAAAGCGAAGGGAAGCAGAGTTGATGCAATAGCGCAACCCATTCTCGCCGGGGCCGTCCGGAAACAGATGTCCCAGGTGCGAATTACCCTGCTTGCTCCTGACCTCGGTTCGCACCACAAAAAAGCTTTTGTCATCCTTTTCCACCACATTTGCGGATTCGAGGGGCCGGGTAAAACTAGGCCATCCGGTACCGGAATCGAATTTATCCGTTGAGCTGAAAAGCGGCTCGCCGGATACGATATCGACGTATATCCCCTCCTTTTTGTTGTTCCAGAATTCATTGTCAAAGGCGGGCTCCGTTCCGTTTTCCTGGGTGACATGATACTGATTCGGGGTCAATCGTTGCCGTATCGTCTCATCTGTGGGTCTCGAATAGCTTCCAGCGCCGGATGCAGCGAGGATCTTTTCTTTTTCGGTACCCCATGCCCTGTCCAGAAACTGATCCCGTCCTGAATTGAATCGATAAAACTTATATCGGATCGGGTTGTTCTTGTAATAGTCCTGATGATAGTCTTCGGCTGAGTAAAACGCCGTGGCCATCTTTATCTCGGTGACGATCGGTTTCTGAAATTGTCCCGATTTCTCAAGCGCGGCTTTTGATTTTTCCGCCATGTCACGTTGCTGCTCATTATGATAAAAAATCGCACTGCGGTATTGGGAGCCACGATCGACAAACTGGCCCCCCGAATCCGTCGGATCGATGTGTCGCCAAAAAATTTCCAGTAGTGCTTCATAGGATATCCTTTGAGGATCATAACTCACCTGAACAGCTTCCAGATGACCGGTGGTTCCGGCTGAAACCTCTTCATAAGTCGGATTTTTCTCCAGTCCGCCGGTATATCCGGAAATGACATCTCCGACGCCCTCGGCCTTTTCAAAATCCGACTCCACACACCAAAAACACCCACCGGCAAAGGTGGCTTTTTCCATTGTCTTTCCCGTATCGTTCATGGACGTTGCTCCCGAATATTTAACGTTATCAAGTACGAAAGCCGTGCCGATCGCCAGACACAATAGCGGCGGCAGGAAAAATCGTTTTTTCATATTTCTACCCCCATTCAATGCGATTCACTCAATGAATTGGGTGATGGGAAAAGAGGTTCCCCTCACCGGTGGCAACGGTTTTGCATCCAATTTATCCCGCGCCGATGACCTTTATACAGAGTAAGAACCGTCTCTGAAATGTCAAAGGCTTTGCCGCTTAAAGGTCTGTTACAACCGGTTGCTTTTATAGAAGATCGGCCGGTAGCCGCAATAACCTGGAGTGCTTCGGCATTAAAATTGACTGTCAGGGACTGTTTTAAACGTGCTATAAAGCCTCAAACTGGTGGAAGCGCACCGTATGGGTGAGAAAGCTTTTAATAATGTTACTCAATGAAGGAATCCGGGTCACACCGAAACCTGCCGCCATGGTATTTGAAACTAAAATCCACCCCACCCCCCGCTTCGGGGAATCCGTGGCGCTGATGGCGCTGATGATTTCCCTGGCGGCGCTGTCGATCGATGCGATGCTTCCGGCATTGCCTCAAATCGGAAAGGACCTGGGGGTTGAGAGAGAAAATGACGTTCAGCTGATTATTTCCTTTGTAATTCTCGGAATGGCCGTCGGCCAAATGTTCTACGGCCCCGTGTCGGACAGCTACGGCCGGAAACCGGCGATTTATGCCGGGTTCGCAATCTTTATTATCGGATGCCTGATTTCAATTTTTGCCAAAAGTTACTCCGTCATGCTGGCCGGCCGGATTCTTCAGGGAATCGGCGTTGCAAGTCCGCGCAGTCTGACAATGGCAATGGTGCGCGATCAGTTCGAGGGCCGCGCCATGGCCCGGGTGATGTCGTTGGTGATGGCCATCTTTTTGCTTGTTCCCGCCATTGCGCCGGCATTGGGGCAGGGCATTCTCATGATTGCGAGCTGGCGTGCCATTTTCAGCGCATTTCTGGCGCAGGCGCTGATCGCCTGTGTCTGGCTTGCGATCCGGCAACCCGAAACGCTGGCGCCGGACCGGCGCATCCCTTTTTCGTTGCGGCGGATTACCTTGGCCATTCGGGAGATTTGCGGCAACCGAGCCTCCCTGGGCTATACTATCGCTTCAGGGCTCGTTTTTGGCTCCTTCATCGGCTACTTGAGCACCTCCCAGCAGGTGTTTCAGGGACAATATGGACTGGGGACACAGTTTCCGATCTATATGGCGGTGCTGGCGTTCTCGATCGGCTGCGGGTTATTCTTGAACTCCCGAATCGTCATGCGCCATGGCATGCGATCCTTGACCCGGCGTTCGTTGCAGACATTTGTCGGGTTTTCGATCCTTTTTTTAGCGATCGCCTATGTACAGAACGGTCATCCACCGCTGTGGGGCCTCATGACCTATCTCATGCTCTCGTTTTTTAGTTTCGGCGTTTTGTTCGGAAACCTGAATGCGTTGGCCATGAAGCCGCTGGGGCATATCGCAGGGGTGGGCGCCGCCGTTGTCGGATCGCTTTCGACCGTTATTTCTGTGGCGCTGGGTATCCTGATCGGTGCGGGGTATAACGGCACGGTTCTGCCGATTGTCGGCGGTTTTGCAATACTGGGGATTATGGCAATGGCCGTCGTGAGGTGGGCGGAACAGGGAATGCCGATGAGCTCTTGATGGTTCAAAATGCCGCCGTTCCCGAAGGGGCCGGGTTCCCGGAAGCGGAATGGATTCGCGGACCGGGAAAGCCGCGTTTACCCCGAAGAAGACCGGGGAAGAGTGACGGCGAAAATGCTTCCCCCGCCGGAATGGCTTGACGCCACTATTTGGCCGCCATGAGTGGTGACAATAGCCTTTACGAGGCTTAACCCCAGGCCGCTTCCATGCAGTGTCCGGCTGGCATCACACCGGTAGAACTTATCGAAAATACGCGGCAGATCCTTTTCGGAAATTCCGATTCCGGTATCGCTGATCCGAAGAATCACCTGCCCGTTTTCAACGGCGGCTGAAATGGTGACGGTCCCTTGGGGCGGCGTATATTTCAGCGCATTGTCGAGAAGATTTCCCACCATGCGCTGAAGCATTCTGGGATCCGCATTAATAAAGCAACCGTCTGCCAGATCGGTCATAATTTTGACCGAATTATTCTCAGCCACCGGCATGAACAAATCACATGCGTTTTTGATCACACGGGCTATATCGACTTCGCTTAATTTCAGATCGACAATACCGGACTCCGCTTCCGCAATGTCGAGCATGGTGTTGATCATTCCCATGAGACGATCACAATCCTCGACCATTCCGGCGGCTATAGCTTGATATTCCTCCATGGTGGTAACGGTTGTCAGGGCCATTTCGGCCGCCCCCCGCATTCGGGCCAGGGGCGAGCGCAGGTCGTGCGCGATGTTGTTATTTGTCTCCTTCATCTCCTTAAACAGCGTATTGATCCGGTCGAGCATGAAATTGAACGTCGTTGCGAGCTGTTCTATTTCTAGTCCTCTATCCTTGATCGTAACACGCCGGTCAAAGGCCCCTTTTGATATTTCAAGCGCGGTATGGGTGATTTCTTCGACCCCGGCGAGCGCACTTTTTGCCATCATCCAGCCGGTCAGGGCGGCCATCAGCGTGACGATCATCATCAAGGGGGTAAAAACATTCTTGTATATTCTCAGGAAGTCCTCATCTTCTTCCAGGGATTCGCCGAATTGCAGCATTAATCCATTCCCGATATAGCCGCAGATTACCCGTACCTGATGGGATTGGCCGGGAGCGTTCAGTGTTTCAAACACATGGGTGGCGCTTCCCGCTTTCAATTGCGCCAATGAGCGGCTTTCCTCATAAACCCACTCCCAAGCGGACATGTCCGTTCCCGCAAGCTCCTCGCCGTCCGCGGAAAAAACACGCAAAAAAACGTTTTCAACCCCTTCGGAACCGGCTTCCCATGCCACCGCCTGCTTGATTTTATTAACCCCGCCCGTGGAGAGCATGATGGAAAACTCTTTAAGATCCTTTAGAAGCTCATCATCTCGTTGTTCATTGATGACGGAGCGGATCAGCAGAAAAAATGCCAGAAAAGCGGCCAGACTCGATATGCTGAAGATGCCCGTATACCAGAGCGTCAATCTGAAGGCGAGTGTGCCTTTCAGTTTAAGCATCTTCTTTAATAACATATCCGGCTCCGTACACGGTGTGTATCAATTTTTTCTCGAACCCCTTATCGATCCGGTCTCTTAACCTGCAGATCCGGACCTCGACCACGTTTGTCATGGGATCAAAATTATAATCCCAGACGTGTTCCATGATCATGGTTTTGGAAATCACCCGTCCTGCGTTTCGCATCAGATACTCCAGCAGCGCAAAATCGAGGTGCGGCAAGTCTATTTTCTTTTTTCCCCGGCGGACTTCACGGGTCAAAAGGTCCATGAAAAGTTCTCCCACGATGAGGCTGGTGGGCTCCGATGTGCCGCTGGCCCTTCGGATCAGTGCTTGAATACGGGCTAAAAGTTCAGCGAAAGCAAAGGGCTTGACGAGATAATCATCGCTTCCTCCCTGGAGCCCCTTGATGCGGTCATCAACGGAGCGTTTGGCGCTTAAGATAATGATGGGAAGCGATGACCCCTTGCGCTGCCGGAATTCCGTGATGAGCGACAATCCATCCCGTTTCGGGAGCATGATATCAATGATAGCGGCATCATAGCTCGCGCCTAAGGCCAGGTCGAGCCCCTCTTCTCCGTCCGGGGCATGGTCCACCGCAAAGCCGGCGGATCTCAATCCTTTCAGAATAAAAGCGGCTATTTTTACATCATCTTCAACCAACAGGATACGCATACCCACACACTTCCTTTCCACATGAACGATAGAGGCATTTTCCGATTCTCATTTTCTGCCGGGAAGAACCGCCGGCAACCTGGCAAGAGAATCCGCCCTGATGTCGACGTCTTTGACGGCATCCTGCTTCCGATTTGAAATCAATGAAGCGTCGGGATTGCCGGACGAAGGCGTGTCATCTTTATACCCTTTTGCGACGACATAAAAGTAGTTGCCGACGGGCCTTCCGTTTTTGCGGACAACGAGTTCTTGAATATCCCCCATTTCGCCGATGCGGGAGCGGACGTTGGTTCCCTCCAGATCGCCGCGTTTGGGGCTTACCAGAATCATGGCCTGGTTCTCGACCCTTTTTTCAGGAAACCAGTACGCATACATCAAACTGTTACCCCCAAAGAGATGGCAGCCGGCTGTTCCGATAACACTTTCTTTTGCCGCCGGTTCATTCGGCCGTTTTGTCAGCTCGGGGCGATAAAATGCGAGCAAACTGGCGGTTCTGTATTTATCCATTCCCACCACGAGCGGTTCCACGCCGTTCGCCGATTCAATATCATTTTCAATTACCTCAATTTGCCGCCCGAGATCCCTGCATCCCACAAGGGGGAAGTTTTTTGGATAGGGAAGGCCGGGGAGCCCCAGCGTGAGATAATGAAGTGAGGCGCCATAGATCAGCAAACTCACGGCAATGGTGGTCGGCCAGGCGCGCTGCACCAGCTGAAATAACCGTCTGGAGGCGATGCCTGTTTCCGGCACTATATAGTAGGCGATAAACGGTATCAACGATAGCCACAAGGGGCCTGTCCAGTTCAGCTTGATGGATTTTGAAAGGCTGAAAGTTAAAAAAATGGACAACGGAAACAGCAGGAATACCAGGGCAAAGGTGAAACTGCGACTTTTTGATTCCAAGTCCCCAAGGCCGAAATCCGCCTGGCATGTTTTCCGGCAAAAGAGGAGTGAAACGGCGGCGACAAACCCCGTTGGGGTGAGTAAGATCAGGATGCTGCCGATCAGCTCATGCAAGGAAAAATCAACTCCCCCGGCAAGCCTGCGGGGCCCCTGAAACATAAAAGAGGCCCACTCGTGATTGAAGTTCCAGATAAGGACGGGTGAAAAGAGCGCCAGGGCGATACATGCCGCCACATAGGGCTCCGGTTTCAAAAACCAGCGGCGGGAGCGAGGCTCGATGAGCAGGAAAAGCAAGGTGGCGGGCCCCAGGAGGGCGATCGTATACTTGGACAGCATTCCGAGTCCCAGGCAGATGCCGGCTCCGATCCAGGCATGGCGGCTTTCGTCCAACAAGGCCCGGTATAGAAAATAGAGGGCGCCGGACCAGCAGGCGATCAGCGGGGCATCGGGAGTCATTAAAAGCCCCACACCGAAGAAGATCGGCAGAACGGCGATCAGCATCAGCGCCCTGAGGGCGGTCGACTTATTGAAAATTCGATACGTGAGTTTGTAGGAAAAGAGCGCTGTCACCAGCCAACAGGCAAAGGCTCCGAAGCGAATACCGAATTCGGTGTTTCCAAAAAGCATTGTTCCCGCATGGATGACCCAGGCGACCATCGGGGGATGATCCAGATAGCCGATATCCAGGTGTTGCGCATAATTCCAGTAATAGGCCTCCTCATGAAGCAGTTCCGGTGCTCCGAGATAGACGGCTCTTAGCAGCAGGGTATAGCCGATGACGCCCAGGGCAAAAATGCGCCACCGCAGGTTTGTTTGATTTTCGGAAACGTCCCGGGAAAAAACGAAGAAGGCGCATCCCAGATAATTGACTCCTGCCGCCGCCCCGATGGCTGCGAGCATGGCCGCGTGGGCGGGCCAATCCCAAAATCCGGTTAAAGAAGCCAGCACGCCTCCTCGCAGGAAAACCGCCAGAAGCGCGATGATCAGAAACGATCCGTAGCGGTGGGAGTCGGCGGGGGCATCGGTTCTATCCTCATGACGAAACGCCCATCTGGAATTGAGGAGATAGTTGACGAGGGTGGCCGCAATAAAACTCACGGTGTGGGCCGTTCCCAACCGGACCCCGTTTGAAAAGAGCGCCTGAAAAAGGGATAAATCCACCACAAGTCCCAAAAGGCCGACCATCATGAAGCGAAGGCCGTTGGCAGGCGTGACATTGCCGCCGGCCAGTTTCAGCAGCTGATGAATATAGTCCCAAACGACTTGCGCGCCGAGCTTCGACGTTCCCAGGCGGCGGTCATGAAATTCGATCGGCACTTCGACGACCCGTAGCGAATCCCCCCCGGCCGCCAGCAGTTCCAGCCCGATTTTGAAACCGGAAACGTCTTCTTTCAACTGGAGAAGGCAATCGCGCCGCACGGCAAAGAAGCCGGACATGGGGTCCTTTACGCCACAAAACGGCCATGCGAGAAGGGTGGCTGTGCGGGAAGCGATTTTACGGAAAATTGTCCAGTCCGGTGTCGAGCCGCCGGGGATATACCGGCTGCCGATGGCCATATCGCAATCATTATTTAACAGCGGCGTAAGAAGGTTCGCCATGGCTTCCGGCGGGTGGCTCAAATCCGCATCCATGACAATAACAATGTCGCCGGTTGCGGCCGCCGCGCCGTCCATGATCGCGCTGGCCAGCCCTCGCTTTCCGGCTCGGCGCAACAGCCGGACGGAAAGACACGATTGATTTTTTTCCACCCGATTGCAGGTGTCATCCGTTGACGCATCATCGACAATAACTACCTCCAGATCGTAGGTTCTCGATAAACAGGCGGTTGAGATTCTCGAAAGCAGCGCGTCAATATTTTCTCCTTCGTTTAATGTCGGCACGATAATTGAGACCGATTGCATATTGAATGATTCCTTTTTAATTCGGGTCCATTTTGTTGACACGTTCAACGGTTAATGGGGAATCATACCCAAGGAAGCTGGCGCAAAAATTGCGGAAAGATTACGATGCCGTAAGGATTCAATGCGGAGGGCAAAAAATACAACGCTACGGCCCTGATTCGAAACCTTGTCCGAATCTGGATGGGCAGGATAAAAGGATGATCAGGATGGTTGGGGCACTTCTATCCTGGGTATCCGGCAATTTAAACCTTAAAGCGTAACCCGGTTGCTTCATAACAACCCGGTCAATTTAATCCCATCCCGAAAAAGAAAAAACGCAAAGAGACATAGCGAGACGCCGATGCCCCGCATGATCCATACATACCCGTTTCCGGACACAAATGATTTCGATTTTCCGACCAATATTGCAAATACTATTTTCGAGCCCACCAGCAACACGTAAAAACCGCCGAAATAGGCAGTCACGGCAACTCCACTTTGCGCCCATGCGCTCACGACGGTGGGCGCCCCGATCGTAAACCAGAAGAGATAGGGGTAGGGATTCAACAGGTTGACCAATAACCCCTGTCTTAATGAGTTGGGTGAATGGGCCGTCAGCCCCATTTCGATTCCTTTGACCTTTAAACTTTTATAGCCCATTTGCAGCAGCAAAAACCCGCCTATAAAAGATACCAGGCCCACAGCCGTGTGGAAATGGGTGATTTTCTGAAAAAGAAGCAGGGCGACAAGGATAATGGGAAGATCCGTCAAAATGGGGGCGATCGCTACCTTGATTCCGGCTTTCACGTCATGCCGAAGGGTTTCCGAAATGACGAGGGTCAGAAGGGGCCCGGGGGAGACGCCCGCGGATAACCCGAGAAGGGTTCCGGTGATTAAAAAACTCGTGATGGCCGGGAAATTGGCGCTCATGTTATGACCTTTGCTTTCATTTTCAATGCTCTAAAATTGGGGCTGCAGTGTGAGTGAGGCAAGGATGTTATTCGTAACCTCCGTTTCTGTGACATTATAACCGAAATGCCGGCAGACTCTATCATATTGAGGTGAAAGTTGGCAACCGCGCTTTTTCCTGTTCTTATTAGAAGGAAGCTTTCGATTATGAATTGATTCTTGACAGGATTTCATGCTTTCATTCACATGATGATGAAAAAATCATCGCAAAAGACATAACCGTATTGAGGGCATGAGGTCAAAGTGACTAAACGATGGCGTAAATATCTGTTGCCGCTTCTGGGAATTTTTCTGTTTGCCGTCGCAGCCGTTGTCCTTTACCGGGAGCTTCGGGGTGAAAGTCTTCATGGGATACTGATGCATATTGCCCAAATGCCTCGGATGCAGACCGGACTCGCCGTCCTGATTACCTTTTTGAGCTATATGGTGATGACCGGCTATGACCTGATCGCGCTACGCTATGTGGGCCATCGCCTGGCGTATGGCCGGATCGCCCTGGCCTCCGGAATCGGCTATGCGTTCAGTAACACCATCGGCTTTTCCATGCTGGCCGGTGCTTCGGTGCGTTACCGGATCTATTCGGCCTGGGGCTTATCGGCCGCGCAGATTACCCGAATGGTGGTGTTTTGTTCCTTAAGCCTCTGGCTCGGTTTTTTTGCCTTAAGCGGCGCTGTGTTCGTCATCGACCCCTTGCCGCTGCCGGATCAATGGCACCTGCCCTTCACCGACACCCGCGTTCCCGGATTTGTGCTGGTGCTGGCCGCCGCCGCGTATATCGGGCTGATCGCGTTGCCGACGAAATCCGTTACCATCCGGAACTGGGAATTCCAACTGCCGTCACTCCCCCTCGCCACGGGACAAATGATCATTGCTGTTTCGGACTGGCTTCTGGCTTCTTTGGTTCTTTTTGCGTTGATGCCGGCGCCGCGAACGGTGAGTTTTGAGCACTTCATTGGTGTCTTCCTGCTGGCCCAGCTGGCGGGTCTGATCAGTCAGGTGCCAGGGGGCCTGGGAGTTTTTGAATCCCTTTTCATTCTTTTAATGCCAGCGGAAGTGCCCAGACCCGTTCTGCTGGGAGCGCTGGTGGTTTATCGCGGAATCTATTATCTCCTTCCGCTGATGGTGGCGACCCTATCATTGGGTGTAATGGAACTGATGCGTCACCGCTCCGCACTGGCGCACGCCGGAAGCTTGGCGGGCGCGGTTCTCTCACGGCTGTTCATTCCACTGACCAGCGGGGCGGTTTTCGTGGCCGGCACGATTTTGTTGTTTTCCGGCGCTCTGCCGGCAGTCTCGACGCGCATGACATGGCTCGCCCGGGCCATGCCGCTGCCGCTGTTGGAAATTTCGCATTTTATCGGCAGCCTGGCCGGCATGGGATTGATGCTGCTGGCGCGCGGATTGCAGCTCCGGTTGGACGCGGCATGGGTACTGACACTCGGATTGATCGGCTTTGGCACCGTAGCTTCTCTTCTAAAGGGATTGGACTACGAGGAGGCCCTGATTCTCACGCTGATCGGTCTTTCCCTGCTGCCCGGTAGACGGCTATTTTTCCGGAAGGCCTCCCTTTTTTCCGAAAGCCTCACTACCGGATGGTTTGTGACGATTGCCATCGTGATCGGCGCATCGATCTGGCTGGGGCTTTTCGCTTTTCGCCATGTGGAGTATGCGCGCGAGCTCTGGTGGCATTTCAGTTTCAAAGGCCAGGCCCCCCGGTTTATGCGCGCCACCGTGGGCGCCATGGTCCTGGCGCTCATGTTCGGCTTGTCCCGGCTGCTGCGACCGGCGGCTCCCCGGGCGGAGCAATTTCCCGGTTTCATTCCGGATGGGCTTGCCGCCATCATCCAACAATCCCCCAATGCTCAAGCGCATCTGGCCCTTCTCGGCGACAAGCGGTTTTTACTGAACGAGGCCCGGAATGCGTTTGTCATGTATGCCGTAACCGGTCAGACCTGGGTTGCCATGGGAGATCCGGTTGGGCCCGAACGGGAATGGCCGGAGCTGATCTGGCAGTTTCTAAAAGCCGCCGACCGGTTCGGTGATCACGCCGTCTTTTACGAAGTGGGTCATGAGCACCTGCACCTTTACCTGGATGCGGGATTCAGCCTGCTCAAGCTGGGTGAGGAAGCCCGGGTGCCGCTAACCGGCTTTTCCCTGGAGGGAAGCGATCAAAAAAATCTACGCTATATTCACCGCAAGCTGGTCAAACAGGGCTGCCGCTTTGAAATTTTTCCCCCTGAAGACCTAGCCACCGAGCTATCGACATTAAAAGCTATTTCCGATCACTGGCTGAAAGAGAAAAAAGTGCGGGAGAAAGGCTTTTCTCTCGGCTTTTTCGATCCGGCCTATCTTCAGCGGCTACCGGTGGCCGTGGTCCGAATCGATGATCGGATCGTTGCCTTTGCCAATATCTGGCAAGGGGGGGAGCGGGAAGAGCTGACGATCGATTTAATGCGATACGCACCGGAGTCGCCCCGGGGCGTGATGGAATTTCTATTCATTGAGCTTATGCTGTGGGGCGCTGGAGAGGGGTACCGCTGGTTCAACCTGGGAATGGCGCCGATGACCGGCATGGAGACAAACGAAGCGGCGCCCCTGTGGCATAAAATCGGTGGCATGGTGGCTCGATTCGGTGAACATTTCTACAATTTTAAGGGATTGCGGCAATACAAGGAAAAATTTAACCCCGTTTGGCGACCCAAATACCTGGCTTGCCCCGGTGGACTGGCCTTGCCGCGCATGCTTACCGATATCGGTGCACTGGTGTCGGGCGGCATCAAGGGCATCTTTTTCAAATAGGGGTCAATTGTTTTTGCCAGGTTGGGCGGCGATGAGTTTGCCATCCTGCTTCCGGAAACGGGTGATAGCGAATCCATCCGCAGCATGTTTGAAAAATTAAACAAGACATTTTTGTCAGCCTTGGCGGCAAAACGATCTGGCTTGCAGACCTTTTTTCACCCTGAGAGGAAGGTGGCATGATGCCACGAATATGGTTTTTGCTTTTCATCGCGCCGGCTTTTGCTCTTTCCACCGGCGCCGATTCAATGGATTTGCCCCGGTTGGGGACGGTAGCGGTCATTGATACGGCGGGACCCCCCTCGGGGGTTGTGATCGTGTTTTCCGATCCCGCTGCCACCCATCCGGCTCCTCGGGAGTCTTTCCGGGCGCTTTCAACGGCCGGTCAGGTGGTCGCCGTCGTGGACTCCCACCGGTATCTTGCCACCCTCGCCGATGCGGAAAATGGTTGCGCCCGGGCATCTGATGATTTTCTTGCCCTGAAATCCAAATTGTTTGCGCAATATCACCTTTCGGAAAACGGCACCTCCGTGCTGGCCGGGGCGGGTTCCGGCGGTGCTCTGGCCTATGCAGTGCTTTCCCAGTCGAAAGCCGGACAATTTTCCGGTGCCGTCGCCTTTGAATTTAATCCGGAACTGCCGGGACGGGCGCCCCTATGTTCCGGAGCACCCTATGAAAAAACACCCGCCGGTTTCCGGTATCTTCCCTCTAATTCCCTGAACGGATTCTGGCGGATTGCGACGGCATCACCGGAGGATGCGAAACTGCGCCCTTATGCACAGCTTCAGAAAGACGTCATTTTCCCTCTCCGGCCCTATGATGACTTTACCTCGGCTGTTATCAGCATTATCGCGGATCGGGTACATCCGCCGGAAGCCGGCGGCGGCAAGATTGAAGATCTGCCGCTCGTCCTGCTGCCGGCCGATCCTCACGGAAAGACGATGGCGGTGATTTATTCGGGTGACGGGGGGTGGCGGGATCTCGATAAAAAAATCGGAGAGGAACTCCGGAAGGCTCACATCCCGGTGGTGGGCGTGGATACGCTGAGATACTTCTGGCATCGGCAAACACCGGAAATGGCCACAAAGGGGCTCGAGAGCATCATCGAGCACTTTGCGAACGCATGGAACACGCCCGATGTGCTGCTGATCGGCTATTCATTCGGCGCCGATATCATCCCCTTCATGGTCAATCGGGCAAAGCCGGCGGTTCTCGACCAAATCCGGCTGATTTCCCTCTTGAGTTTGTCGAGGACCGCGGATTTTGAAATCCGCATGAGCGGATGGATAGGCGGGGCATCCTCCCCCGATGCCCTCCC
Organism: Pseudomonadota bacterium; assembly: GCA_043797445.1. Taxonomy (GTDB): domain Bacteria; phylum Desulfobacterota; class Desulfobacteria; order Desulfobacterales; family JAFDDL01; genus JAZDPP01. Next base: position 62,257 of record JAZDPP010000086.1, on the reverse strand, counting down.
GCTGCCACCGGAACTTAAAAAGCTCGATCCCTTGCGGGTCCAGTGTTTTTTGGGGGTGGAAGACCAGGATGAAAGCGGATGCACGGACGCCTCGTTGGCGGGCGCGCAGATCATCAAGACATCGGGGGGACATCATTTTGACGGGGACTATGGCAAAATGGTTCGAACCATTATCGACGGAGCCGTTCGCCTCGGCGCCGGCGTGACGGCTGGTGAAGGCGCAATGACCGGCGGCAACCTTGAGAAGAAATGATAAATATTACGAAGGAAAATATGCCTCGAAAGGGGGAGGCTTTTGTGGCCGTTCAGGATGGAACCACCCTATAGCCAATTTTCAACACGCAAACCGAGTACCCTATAAAATTCCCGTATGTTGTCGGTGACTAAAATCAGATTCAATGCGCGGGCGTGAGCGGCAATGAAAAGATCGTTCCAACCAATGGGCATTCCCATTTGGTTCAGATCCGTGCGAATGGCACCGTAATGCTCATCCACGGGCGGTTCCAAGGGCAAGATGTCTATAACCGATAGAATTTGCGCTGCCTGTTGGCTTAATTTTTCGGAGGCTTTTTTTCGGAGGCCAAAATGAATTTCAGCGGATACAATAATACTGGTGCAAGCCGTGGTGGGCAATATGGACTCTTAGTGATGCAGAACCGGGCCGCCAGGATAACGAATCAGATGTGAAATGATATTGGTACCTAAAAGATATCGGTGGAAATCCATCAGAAGATATCCTCATCGGTGGCAGGCGGATCATTGATGTGAGGAAATTTTTCATCAATGGGTTTCAGCGTTTTTAGCAATTCAATCAGGCGATTTTTGGTGCCAACCGGCTCCACGATCAAACTCTTGCCCTCTTTGCGAATAATCGCCTCATTTCCTTCAAGCTCAAATTCACGGGGAATTCGTAGCGCTTGGTTGCTGCCATTGCGGAACAAGCGCACATGACGTTCAATTTGCATAAGACCTCCTTGCTTTAGCATATGCCAAGAGCATGTGCCTAACGCATAGGATTGTCAATTCGGATTTTATAGGTGAGAGGATAGACCGTCCGGCAGTTACGAACCTGGCTGATGACGAGATAGTCCCCGATCCCGGCCTTCACCAGTTATTTAACATCCGACACCGTAAAAGGCCGACTCCGTTCAAGCGCCGCAGGGGGAGCGAGGTAAGTGCATAATTTTCAACCTGTCGTTTTCATTGTTTTTATCGGGCAGTCCCCGGATTTTGGCGAATTTCCGATCCTTCATCCTTTCTTCATGATGGTCTGTTATTTAACTGCGTAAAAGGCGCCGGAAGGACGATAATCGTTTCTTTTAACAGGGCGTCGAAGTCTTTACCGCATAGGAGGTAGCATCATGAACAAGAAGTGGCGCATCATTATCGGGAGCGGAGCTTCGATCATCGGTCTTGCTCTTGCCGGGGTGAGCTTTGCAAAATTGGATGACAATGAGGTTCGCGGCGGAACTATTCGAATCGAGAATCGGGCTGAATCGGATTTTCCCGCTCTGGCAACGTTGACACCCGAGCAGGCTGTTCAGAAGGCGTTGGATGCAGCGCAGGGCAGCGTCCTGAAAACGGAGCTTGAAAACGAAAACGGCTTTTTGGTGTATGGCATTGAGGTGGTGACAGCGGATAAAACCATCATGGATGTCAAAGTGGATGCCGGCTCCGGTGAGGTTCTGACCATGAACCGGGACAAAGCGGATGACGAAGACAACGAATCCGGTGAAGACGGCGGTGACCGAGACGGTGAGGACTAAGCGGGCCAACGCGCTCCGAATACCATTTTTGCAAGGTAGTCGGGGCGCGTTTTATCCCGGTATCCCGGGCCAAGCTCTGGAAATCCTTCGAAGCGCCCGCTTATCTCCATTTTCAATGAGAAGAAATCACCATGAAACTATGGAAATATTTTCTGTTTTCTCTTGTGGCAGTGGTTCTGATGGCCTCAGGTGCGTTCGCTGACCGGGCGCCATTGACCCTGGATCTGCGGCCGGACGACCAAAATCCATCGGCGCCCACCGTGGGAGATCATCTGAAATTTTGGAGTACGATTACCAACGTGGGCGTATCCTCTATAGAGGGTGTAGTTGCCTGGATCAGCCTCGTGGAAATTGATCCAGGAAATGAACAGCCTGTGAATCTGGAAGACTGGAGTGCCCGCAAGGCCATTACCGGAGCAACCCTCGGGCCGGGCAAGTCTCTGAAAACAGACTGGCCCGTGCGGTTGATTAAGGGCGGTGACTACCGGGTGGTGGTGAGTGTCACCGGCCGCGGCAGCCGTGAGGTGTTCACCAGTTCGACCATCCAATTTCACGTCCAGGAGAAACCGGTCCTGGAGACCAAGAGGGGGTTGCCGGTTCCTGCCGGCGTTCCGCCGTTTTTGATTTTGGTTTGGCTGATAGTCAATGAAGCCGGGCATGGTCGCAAGTGAGATGTGTTATGAAAAGTTATTTCCGCCTGAACTGCTTTGTCGGACAACAAGCCGTTTGGGGAAAAATTTGCGTGTCAAAACACTGAACCGGAAATGATTTCAGGCCATTTTATGGCTAAATGGAGAACAAAACGAATGCCGCGAAAACCTTCAAAGGGATAACTATGAAATATGTTATTCAGATCGGCGCCTTGTGTCTCATAAGCTGTTTTACCATTTTTTCGAATAGGGGGCTGCTGAACCCGGATGTCATGGAGGCCCGCAATATTGTCAGCGCCCGTGAAATGGTCAAATACAATAATTGGTTGATCCCGACGCTGAACGGTGAGGTACGGATCGCCAAACCGCCGTTGCCGACCTGGGTGACGAGCCTGGCCGTGTTCGGCTGCGGCAGCGACGATAACCTTGAGGTATTGCGATTGCCTGCGGGGATAGCCGCTTTGTTGATGGTGTTATTCGTCTATGGCATTTCATTCAGATTAACCGATGATCCCCGGATTCCGTTTCTTTCGGCTGCGGTGCTGGCATCAACCGCACTTCTGATGTTTATGGGAAGGAATGCCGCATGGGATATCTTTTGCCATATGTTTATGGCCGGGGCCATATGGGCGCTTTTTTGGGGATGGGAGAAGGGTAAGGGGGGAGCGGGTGTTTTTATCCTGTCCGGGTTGTTCATGGGCCTTTCTTTCATGAGCAAGGGGCCTGTCTCTTTTCATTCCATGTTGCTGCCTTTTCTGCTGAGCTATCTATTTGCCTTCGGATATAAAAACATTGTCTCCAGGTGGAAAGAAATCCTGCTCGCCGTTTTCGTTTGCCTGATCACAAGCGGATTATGGCCGCTCTATATCTACCTCCATTTACCGGTGGAATCCATAGCGACGGCTTATAGGGAGGCAGGTGCATGGTTTCCCAGCCATACCAAGCCGTTCTGGGATTATTTGCAGTTTCCGGCGTTATCCGGAATCTGGATATTTTTTATCCTTCCCGTGCTGGTGTGGCCCTATGCCCGGGAAAAAGTTGACTCATTCGGAACCAACTACATCTTTCTCTTCACATGGATGGTGTTGACGTTGCTTCTGTTGTCCGCCATCCCAAAGAAAAGCACGCATTATCTGCTTCCTGTTTTGGTGCCGATGTCCCTGCTGATCGGATTCTATGTAAGATACCTGATGGCAGCCTTTGAACAAAGGCGGCAAACCCCCGGCGATACGATTATTCTCACTACCCACGTCGCCGTTATCTCGCTCATTTCTTTTTGCATTCCCGGGTTGTTTTACTACTACGGTCTGAGGCCCTGGCACCTTTCACTTATGAGATTTACACTATATTTTATCTTATTTGCCGGCATGGGGGTGGGGTTGATCCAATTCCACAAAGATAAAAAAGTGTTCCAGATAGCGCTTGTTTCAATTGCCATTCTCTCGCTTAGCTGTTTGCTGGTTCCTCCGACGGTCGGTCATGGGATGCCGCAAAGAAGCTTTATGGCGTTAAAGGAAATTCGCAACAGGCCTGAAATAGAGCAATTGGAACTGTATAGTTTGCCCAAAATGGATTCAAAAGAAATCTGGGCGGCCGGCAGGCGCGTGAGGGAGATCGGCACCGGAACCATGGCGTTACGATCCTTGAACTTCCCCGTGGCTCTTTTTTCTAAAACGCATCCGGACCATTTGCGTCAAAACAGAGAGTGGGACAATTTAAAGATCCACCTCCTTGATGTACTGGGAGACAAAACGAAAAACGAAACATGGTATTTATCGATCGTGGATAAGGAATGAGGGCTTTGATCATCACCGGAATGATAATGCCGGGGCAGGCTCCGGATGGGTTGAATTTTTCGAATTTTTTCATGCTTACACCTTAGTTCTTCATCTTTCCTTCATGAAAGCCTGCTATTTTGGCGTCTGAATATTTGGGCCCTGGAGTGCCTTTTATGCAATAGCGGCAGGCTGTTTGAGCGACAGCGAGTTCATGCCGGTCTGGAAAAAATACCCTGGCGTGGCCGATACGATGATCAAGGCCGAAAGGATAAAAAGGATTTAATAGATGCGTGAAACCTTTCTTCCGTTTTCAAAACCCAATATCAACGAATCGGAAATAGCAGCCGTTGCCGAGGTGCTGCGATCCGGCTGGATCACCACGGGCCCGAAGGCGGCCGAGTTCGAAACCGCCTTCGGCCGCTACTGCAACGCCCAGGATGCCGTTGCCCTATCTTCAGCCACCGGCGGAATGCATCTGCTGCTGGCTGCCCTGGGCATCGGTCCGGGGGACGAGGTCATCACGCCGTCCATGACCTGGGTATCGACCGTGAATTTGATTACGCTCGCCGGCGCCACTCCGGTTTTTGCGGATATTGATCGGGACACGCTGATGGTATCGGCCGAGACCGTGGCCCCCCTTATCACCCGGCGCACTCGTCTCATCGTACCGGTTCATTTTGCCGGTGCTCCCGTGGATATGGGCCCTTTAAGGCAATTGGCCGCCGATCAAAATATTCGTCTCGTGGAGGACGCTGCCCATGCCGCCGGTACCGAATACCAAGAGGAAAAAATCGGCCGGACCGGCACTGCCATCTTTTCCTTTCATCCCATCAAAAACATGACCTGTGGCGAAGGCGGCATGTTCTGTTCCGATGATCCGGTGCTCATGGAAAAGATCCGCCGCCTCAAATTTCACGGCCTCGGTGTGGATGCCTACGATCGAACCCAGCAGGGCCGGTCCCCCCAAGCCGAGGTGATGGAGCCCGGATTCAAGTATAATCTCACCGACATCGCGGCCGTTTTGGGGCTGGGGCAGTTGAAGCGGCTGGATGCGTTCATCGAAAAGCGACGTGAACTGGCGAGCCATTACCACACGCTTTTGGCGGACGTTGATGAAATCCTTCCCCTGGCCCAACCTGTCTATCCAAGCCGCCACGCCTGGCATCTTTTTATTGTCCGGCTCGACACGAACCGGGCCGGCATGGATCGCGACACGTTTATGGCTGAACTCAAAAAAAGAAATGTGGGGACCGGTCTTCATTTCCGGGCCGCGCATACGCAACGGTATTATCGGGAAACCTTGAAATTGCCCAAGGGGGCGTTGCCGGAGACGGAGTGGAATTCGGATCGGATCTGCTCCCTGCCGCTTTTTCCGGACATGACAATGAGCGACGTCGACGATGTCGTTTCCGCCATCAAGGAGATATTAAGATGAAAGTGCCCGAGTTTTCCATCGTTATTCCGGTGTATAACGAAAGAGACAACCTTGCCGAATTGATCGATCGCTGTCTTGAGGCCTGCCGGCGGACCGGTCGTTCCTTTGAGCTGATTCTGGTAGATGACGGTAGCGAAGACGGCTCCAGCGAGATGATCGCCCAAAATGCCGATAATTATCCCGAGGTGGTGGGCGTTTTGTTAAACCGGAACTACGGCCAGCATGCGGCCGTCCTGGCGGGACTCGCCCAAAGCAAAGGCGAGGTGATTGTAACGCTGGATGCCGATCTGCAGAATCCACCTGAAGAAATTCCGCGTCTTGTGGCCGAGATGGCCCAGGGGTTTGACGTGGTCGGCACGGTCCGGGAGTCCCGGTGTGACAGCCTGTTCCGGCGGGTCGCTTCAATGCTTGTCAACCGCATGGTTCAGAAGGCCACCGGTGTTCTCATGCACGATTATGGTTGCATGCTCAGGGCCTACCGCCGGCCGATTGTCGATGCCGTGCTTTCCTGCCGGGAGCAGTCCACCTTTATCCCCATTCTGGCCAACAGCTTTGCCCGGAAAACCGCCGAGATTGCCGTTACCCACGCCTCCCGGAAAAAGGGTGCGTCCAAGTATAATCTGTTCAGGTTGATTTCGCTTCAGTTCGATCTGCTTACGTCCATGTCGACTTTTCCGCTTCGGCTGCTCTCTTTCCTGGGCGCCCTGATCGCGACGTGCGGCTTTGGCTTCGGATTCCTTCTCATGGTGCTGCGCCTGATCCATGGACCTTCCTGGGCTGCGGACGGCGTGTTCTCGCTCTTTGCCATTCTCTTCATTTTTATCGGGGCGCAGTTTGTCGGCCTCGGGTTTCTCGGTGAATACATCGGCCGCATCTATCACGATGTGAGGGGAAGACCCCGTTTTTTTATACAGGCAATAAGGGGTGCGGCCGCATTGGCGAGTTCCGATGACATATCCCCATCAACGGTCCTTTGGACGGATACGATTGGCTCGGATTTAGGAGGGAGAAGTGAAAGCTGTCGTACTAGCCTATCATGATATCGGTTGCGTCGGGATAGAAGCGTTGTTGAAACATGGAATTGATATTGAGGCGATCTTTACCCATAAGGATGATGAGAAGGAAAATATCTGGTTCGGCTCTGTCGCGCATCTGGGTGCGAACCACCAGATTCCGGTTTATGCGCCCGAAGACATCAATCACCCCCTCTGGGTGGAACGCATCCGGAATCTGGCTCCGGACATCATCTTTTCTTTCTATTATCGGGATATCGTGAGTGAAGCGATCCTGAAGATTCCGCAGGAGGGGTGTCTCAACCTGCACGGCTCGCTGCTGCCCCGTTACCGCGGAAGATGCCCCGTGAACTGGGTGATTCTTCACGGCGAGAAGGAGACCGGTGTGACGTTGCACTATATGACACCGCGGCCGGATGACGGGGATATTGTCGGTCAAAAACGGGTGACAATCGATGACACGGATACGGCGCATTCGCTTCACGGGAAATTGAAAGCGGCCGCGGCCAGGCTGATGGATGAACTCCTGCCGCTACTAAAGGAGTTAACAGCCGGCCGTATTCCGCAAGATTCCGCTTTGGCAAGCTATTTTGGCGGGCGCCGCCCCGCGGACGGTGAAATCGACTGGCACCGGAATGCGGCCGTCATCCGCAATCTGGTCCGAGCGGTCACCCGGCCCTATCCCGGTGCTTTTTCCTTTCTCGGCACCCGAAAATGTCTGCTTTGGGACGTGCATATTGATGAAACATTAAAAGCCGCAGCCCCCGGTACGGTGCTGTCTGTTGATCCGCTGATCATCGCCTGCGCGGAAGGTTCGGTTCGGGTTGCGTTCGGGCAGCCCGAAGAGGGCGTTTACATGAGCGGACGCCAGCTCGCGGTCGAGTTAAACCTTGCAGTCGGCATGCGGTTTAACGGCCAGGTGGAGCTGATTAAGGAGCGGCAGCGCAAAAAAAGCGTTCTGATTTTGGGCGTCAACGGATTCATCGGAAATCATTTGAGTGCGCGGCTTCTGGAAAGCGGCCGGTACGAAGTGCATGGCATGGATCTTTCCGCCAATTCGCTGGAGCGCCTGATGGGGCAGCCCGATTTTTATTTCAAGGAAGGCGATATCAGCATCATGCGGGAGTGGATCGAGTACCACGTCCGGAAATGCGATATCATTCTCCCGCTGGTGGCCATTGCCACCCCCATTGAATACACCCGGAATCCCCTGCGGGTCTTTGAACTGGACTTTGAGGAGAATCTTCGGGTGGTTCGATACTGCGCCAAATACGGAAAACGGCTGATCTTCCCCTCCACCTCGGAGGTCTACGGAATGTGCCGGGACCCCGAGTTTGATGAAAGGCGCTCCAATTTCGTTCTGGGTCCGATTCACAAGCAGCGATGGATCTACTCCTGCTGCAAGCAGATGCTGGACCGGGTGATCTGGGCATACGGGGCCACCAAGGGCCTTGACTTCACACTGTTTAGACCATTCAATTGGGTCGGCCCCCGGCTTGACTCCCTGGCATCCGCCCGAATCGGCAGTTCGCGCGTCATCACCCAGTTTATCCTGAACCTCGTCGAGGGAACGCCGATCCGTCTCGTGGATGGCGGCGCGCAAAAGCGGTGTTTTACCGATGTCAGGGATGGCATCGATTGCCTGTTCAGAATCATCGATGACAAGGACGAGCGCTGCAATGGCCGGATTTTCAATATCGGCAATCCCGAGAACGAAAAGAGCATGGCGGAGCTCGCGGCCCTCTTGATCGAGAAATTTTTCAGCCATCCGCTTCGGAGCCAGTTCCCGCCCTTTGCCGGCATTCGCCGGGTCGAGGCCCGCGCCTTTTACGGGGATGGATATCAGGACGTCGAGCACCGCCGGCCCTCGATCCGTCAGGCTCGAAAGCTTCTGGGGTGGGAACCCTCCGTGCCGTTTTGCCGGTCCGTGGAAGAAACGCTCGATTTTTTCCTTCGCGAAATGGTGGCGGGAGCGCAACCGCTTTCATGATGCCGATCGGATTACGCATTGATGTCGATACCCTTCGCGGCACCCGGATCGGTGTGCCAAACCTTATAGATCTATTGGATCGACATCGGATACGGGCCACCTTTTTTTTCTCGGTCGGACCCGACAATATGGGGCGTCATCTATGGCGCATGGCACGACCCGCCTTCATGATAAAGATGCTTAGAACCCGGGCGGCGAGTCTTTACGGCTGGGATATCCTGCTGAAGGGAACCTTTTGGCCGGGACCTGTGATCGGAAAACACTGCCCCGTCCCGATACGGGGCGCTGCCCGGGCGGGTCACGAAATCGGGTTTCATGCCTGGGATCATCATCTCTGGCAGACACGGGTGGAACTCATGGGCGAAGCGGCCGTGGGGCAGGAAATCGCACACGGCTGGAATCTTCTGAGCGACATTATCGGACGATCCCCCGATTGCGCGGCGGCTCCCGGGTGGCGGATTACTCCCGCGGCCCTTGGGGCACGGGAGCGATTCCCCTCCCGGTTTAATTCGGATTGCCGGGGACATGCGGTCTTCAGGCCCATCCTTGAGGGAAAGCCGCTTTCCCGGGTTCAGGTACCGACAACGCTTCCGACCTACGACGAAATGATCGGCCGGCGTTGCACGCCGGCTACCTACAATGAAACCCTTCTTGAAATGATCCGGCCGGAGCGGCTCAATGTGCTCACCCTTCATGCCGAAGCCGAAGGGATCGCCTGCCTCTCGCTGTTTCAGGATTTTTTGGAGAGGGCCCGGCGGCGGAAGATGGTGTTTCTTCCTCTGGGCGATCTCCTGGCGGAAGCCGGCAACATCCGGGAATCCCGTATCCGAAAAGATGAGACTCCCGGACGCGAGGGGTGGCTTTCCCGCCAGGAAAAAGAGGAAAATGATTGAGATGAGAAAATATGCCGCAGGCCTGATCGGTCTCTACCTCCTATGCTACCTGTTACCACTGGGGGCACGGGATCTTATCATTCCGGACGAAACCCGCTACGCCGAGATTCCCCGGGAGATGATTTCCAGCGGCGACTGGATCGCACCGCACCTGAACGGTCTGCGATACTTTGAAAAGCCGGTTCTCGGATATTGGGTCCATGCGGCCGCCCTCCTGGTTTTTGGAGAAAATGAATTTGCCGTCCGTTTCCCCTCGGCGCTGGCGGCCGGGCTTACGGCCCTGCTGATTTTCGGGTTGGTATCCCGGGCGCTCCGCCCCAAAGAGGGGCTTCGCCCGGAAGAAAGAGAAGATAACGGTGAGGCACTTTTATCCCCGCTTGTTTTTTTAAGCTGCTTCGGCGTGGTGGGGATCAGTAATATGGCCGTCCTTGACAACCTCTTTTCTTTTCTCCTGAGCGCCTGCATGGTCTCTTTCTATCTGGCTTCGGAAGAACGGCCGGGTTCCCGAAAAGAGATTTTGTATCTTTTCCTGTCGGGGATTTTCTGCGGTCTCGCATTCCTCACCAAAGGGTTTCTTGCCGTTGTGCTTCCCGCTCTGGCGCTAAGCCCCTATCTTGTCTGGCAGCGGCGCTATCGGGATCTGTGGCGGATGGGTTGGCTGCCGGTGCTGGTCGCCGTTCTGGTGTCTCTGCCCTGGAGTATCGCGGTTCATTTGAAGGAGCCCGATTTCTGGCACTTCTTCTTTTGGAACGAGCATATCCGCCGGTTCATGGCCGATAACGCGCAACATCATGAACCGTTCTGGTACTTTCTCCTTGCCGGCCCGGGAATGATGATGCCGTGGATATTTGTGACGCCCGCGGCAGCCGGTGGAATTCGGAAGGGAATTGCCGATCCGACTTCCCGGGGGCGCTTGATTCGATTCGCCATCTGCTGGTTATCGTTGCCGTTTTTATTTTTCTCGGCTTCAAACGGGAAGCTTTTAACCTATATCCTTCCCTGTTTTCCGCCGGTTGCCGTTTTGATGGCCGTTGGACTTTCGGGTCGAGGGGATGATGGCACAAAAAGAGTCTTTAACCGGGGACTCATCGGCGCCGGTATTTTATTCGGGGTGGTTCTTTTGGCGTTGATCTTCGTTCAAATTTTCGGCTATAAGGGGATGTATCTTTACAGTCGGCCCTGGAAATCATTGATGGCCGCCAATAGTCTCATTTTTTTCATCCTGTTTTGCTTCTGGGCAGGCAAGTGTCAAAAAAACCGGGATCAAATACTGCTATTTTCGTTGGCGCCACTGCTTATCTTCTTCAGCAGCCACTTTATTTTGCCGGATCAGACCATCGAACAAAAAATGCCGGGGATTTTTTTAACATCCCATTTGCGGGACATTGGCCCCGAAACCGTTATCATCTGCGATACCCATCTGATTCGTGCCGCCTGCTGGTATTTCAAACGTGATGATGTGGTCATGCTGGGGGGACGGGATGAGCTGGGCTATGGGCTCAGTCAAAAGGAAGCCGCCGGGAGATTGCTGTATCCGAAGGAAGCCGCCCGATTGATCGACCGGCGCCGGGGAAACGTCGTGTTGATCGCCCGTGCGAAGCATATGGATCGATGGCGCAATGAACTTCCGGCACCCGTCCACGAGGATAATTCCGGACCCAACGGGTATTATTTTTTTCGGTATTAGCGCGCCACCCCGCCCGCGGCAGGGGTTTATCATAAAGTGACTTGGAAGTTACTTGGAAGAGAACAACGTTTGGCGGAGTTTATGTCATGAAGATCCTGATCGTCGACGATGAGCCCGAACTGTTGGAGCAACTGCGGCGGATTCTTGTTGACCGGCGGTATGTCGTCGAAACCGTAAAGGATGGCGAGTCAGCGCTGGACAGACTCTTTGAAACGCCCTTTGATCTCATCATTCTGGATATCATGCTGCCCAGGATCGACGGGTTTTCACTTCTTAAGGAGCTCCGCGGCGCGGACATCAAAACGCCGGTGTTGATGCTGACGGCGAAAAGTGGTGTGAATGACCGGGTGAAAGGCTTGAATCTCGGTGCTGACGATTATTTAGCGAAGCCCTTTTCCGTGGAGGAGCTGATTGCAAGGGTTGGCGCTATTTTGAGACGCTACGGCAACCTTGCCGATCCGGTTCTCCAGGTGGGGGATCTCAAATTGAATACAATCCGGCGGGAGGTCACCAGGGAGGGCCACCTCATTGAGCTGACGCCCAAGGAATTTGCGGTTCTTGAATTCCTTCTCTACAATAAAAACAGGGTTATTTCCCGATTCAATCTCGCCGAACGGGTTTGGGGAGATAATTTTGATACGTTCAGCATGAGTAATTTCATGGATGTCCACATCAAAAACCTGCGGGCCAAAATCGGAGATGCCGCCGGAACGTCTTTCATTCAAACCATCCGGGGCGTCGGATATGTCATAAGGGACCCGGAAGCATGACCATTCGGCAGAGAATCACTCTTCTGATCGCGGGGGCCGGTCTTTTTGCGAGCCTTCTGTTTTCGGCGGCCGTGTTCCTGGAGCTGGTGGAGCAGCCGTTTCAGATTCTGGATAAGGAGTTAAAAGAGGCCGCCCACCGATTGGCAAGAGAAAAAATAGTTGAACAAAAAAAAATGATGGCCCTCTCCCAATTCCCGGTATACGAGAATAATGATCTCTACTACTGGTTAAGAATTTCGGACTCAGTTTCGAAAGAGACGGTTTATGAATCCGATCTGGCGCGTCATGTAGCATTGCCATCCCTCGTTACCGGCGGCCGGACCATCGTGTTTGCCGTCGTTTCGACTGAAAAAGACCGCCCCGGGCAAAAAACCGCTTTCAGAGTCAGAACCGTTGAAACCGAAGTTGAGGGAAAGAAATTCACGGTGCAAATTGGTCGTTCCATGGAGAAGCTTATTCCGGAGATAGAGGAGCTTCTCATGGGGCTTTTGGCGGGGTTTGTTTTTTCGACCATCGCCTTGATTATCATCAGCTTTTTCATTGCCGGCAAAATTCTGAAACCGATCAGGGAACTGAATGAGTCGGCGAGTCTCATCAATGAAAAGAACCTTCAACAGCGGATACCGGAAGGACCCGGGCGGGACGAGTTCACCGAACTGACGAGAACCATTAACGGCATGCTGGATCGGTTGCAATTCTCTTTTGCAAAGCAAAAACGATATGTTGCAGATGCATCCCATGAGCTGAAAAGCCCAATCGCCATGCTGCGGCTCTTTTTCGAAGAGGCAGCTCAGCGATCCGATTTACCCGAAGCTTTTCAGCAACAGATGGACAACCAGCGGCTGAACATGCTGCGGATAGATCGCCTGGTTAAAACCCTTATGGAACTATCGGTTCTCGAGCTCAAAACCGTCTTAACACGGGAATTCTTCGATTTGGTGGATCTTGGCAAGTCGGTACTGGAGGATTTTGCACCGCTCATCGAGAGAGCGAACCTCCGGGTTGAAACCGGGTTCTCATCCGATATGATGATGCAGGGGGATAGTGATCAAATCCGACGGGTTCTGATCAATCTTCTCGATAATGCCGTCAAATACAATGTTGATGGGGGGATTATAAGGCTAACGTTTTCCGAAAAAAGTGGAGCTATCCGTCTTTCCCTGTACAATACCGGTCCGGGGATACCGGCGGAGGATTTGCCAAAGGTTTTCGACCAATTCTACCGAGTTGAAAAATCCCGCTCAAAAGAATATGGAGGAGTGGGGCTGGGGCTGTCCATCGTTCAGGAAATCGTTCGGCTTCATCGGGGAACGATTTCGATCGACAGCGAACCAGGTGCCTGGACGCTGGTAACTATCTCGTTTTCCCCCATGGAAGATTCTTTAGCCGGCAAGGCGGAAGTTTGAATGATGAATGCTGGGTGAAGTGTGATGAAAGGCGACTTGATTCCCTAACCCGGCAGGTAATAGGATCATTTGCCGCGTGGAATTGTCCGCGACCCTGCAAGGGAAACCGCATGGTTTCCGTATTCGTTAGCGCTATCCGAAATACCAGAAGATTCTGACTTAATGGCGGGCAGGTTCCTGCCCTCGGTGTATCCCTTCACGAGGACATAAAAATAGTTGCCGACGGGTTTTCCGTTTTTTCGGACAACGAGTTTTTGGATAGTTCCCATTTCCCTGACCCTGGAAGGAATATTGCTTCCTTCCAGGTCGCTACGTTTAGAGCCCACCAGAATCATCACCCGGTTTTCGTTAGTTTTTTCAGGAAACCAGTACCGATACATCAAACTATTTCCTCCAAACAGATGACAGCCCGCGGTTCCGGTAACGCTTTCTTTCGGTGCCGATTTATCTGAAAGCGCCATTTCCGGCCGGTAAAAGGCGAGCAAGCTGGCGATTCTGTATTTATCCATTCCGACAACGAGCGGTTCCTCCCCGCTTGTCAATTCGAGATCGTCTTCAATCCGCTCGATTTGCCGTCCCAGATCCCTGCATCCCACCAGCGGGAAGTTGTTTGGATAGGAAAGGCCCGGGAGTCCCAGAGAAAGATAGTGAAGCGAAGCGCCGTAAAACAACAAGCTGGCCGCAATGGTGACCGGCCAGGCGCGCTGCACCAGTCGAAACAGCCGGGGGGATAAACTGCCCGTATCCGGCGCCATATAGTGGGCGATAAACGGTATCAACGATAGCCACAGGGGCCCGGTCCAGTTCAGTTTGATGGATTTGGAGAGGCTGAAGGTCAGAAAAACGGACAGCGGAACGAGCATGAACACCAGAGCGAAGGTGAAAGCGCGACTTTTTGAGTGAGTGGTGTGATGCGTGGAGGATATTTCCGAAATACCGCTTGAGTTTGTCTCGAAATACCGACTCGGTTTTGAAAACCGAGTCGGTCTGCCTTTGGTGACCGGCATGCCTGAATATCCCGAGTCCCTGAGATGGAAGTTCGCTTGGCATTCTTTCTTGAAAATAAGGATTGAAAATGCGGCGGCAAACCCCGTCGGAGTGAGCAAAAAAAGGACGCTGGCGACCAGTTCATGCAGTGAAAAAGAAAATTTATCCGCGATCCGCTGGGGTCCCTGGAACATAAAAGACGCCCATTCGTGATGGAAGTTCCAGATAATGACCGGCGAGAAGAGCGCCAGAGCGATACCGGCTGCAAGATAGGGGTTCGGTTTCAAAAACCAGTGCCGGGAGCGACGGTCGATGAGAAGGAAAAGCAAGGTGGCGGGGCCGAGGAGTGCAATCGTATATTTGGACAGCATTCCCAGTCCGAGGCAGATGCCGGCTCCCAGCCAGGCAGGGCGTTTCTCGTCCATCAGCGCCCGATATAAGAAGTAAAGCGTTCCGGACCAGGAAGCGATGAGCGGGGCATCGGGGGTCATCAAGATGCCGACACCGAAAAAAATCGGAAGGGCGGCAATCAATATCAGCGCCCTGAAGGCTGTGGCCGTATTAAAATTTCGATACGTGAGGTTAAAGGAAAAAAACGCGGTTACCAGCCAGCAGACATACGCCCCGATGCGAACTCCGAATTCGGTGTTTCCAAAAACCATTGTTCCCAAATGGATGATCCAGGCGACCATCGGGGGATGGTCCAGATAGCCGATATCCAGGTGCTGGGCGTAGTTCCAGTAATACGCCTCCTCGTGGAGAAGTTCAGGCGGCCCGAGATAGGCACATCTTAACAGCAGGGAATAGCCGACAACTCCCAGGGCAAAAATGCGCCACCGGATGCTTGTTTGATTCCCGGCGACGTCCCGGGGAAAAACCAAAAATCCGCGGCCGAGATAAGTGACTCCCGCGGAGGCCCCGATTGCTCCCAAAATGGCCGCATAGACAGGCCACCCGGAAATACGCGTCAGGGATGCCAGTACGCCTCCCCGCATGAAAACGGCCAGAAGGGCGATCATCAGAAACGACAGGTGACCTCGGGTTTTCGACCCCGCATCGGACGCATTCCCGTGAGCAAACGCCCATCTGGAAGTTAAGCGGTAATTGATGAGCGTGGCGGCAACAAAGCTAGTCGTGTGGGCTGCTCCCACCTCCACTCCGTTTGAAAACAGCAACTCGAATATCGAAAAATCCGTGACCAGTCCCAAAAGGCCTATCCATATGAAGCCAAAGCCATTGGCGGGCGCGACATTTCCGCCCGCCAGTCTCCATAACTGATGCAGATATTCCCAAATGATCCGTGGTCCGAGTTTTGAAGTTCCCCGGCGGCGGTCATTAAATTCAATCGGCACTTCGATAACCCGAAGCGCATCGCCCCCGGCCGCCAAAAGCTCCAACCCGATCTTGAAGCCGGAAACACTTTTTTGCAGCTCGGTAATGCGGTCCCGTCGAACGGCAAAGAAGCCGGACATGGGATCTTTTGCGTCACAAAACGGCCAGGCGAGAAGGGTTGCTGTGCGGGAGGCGATTTTACGGAATAGCGTCCAGTCCGGTGTTGCCCCTCCCGGGATATACCGGCTGCCGATGGCCATATCGCAACTGCCGTTCAGTAACGGCGCCAGAAGGTCCGTTATGGCTTCCGGCGGGTGGCTCAAGTCCGCATCCATGACGAGCGCAATATCTCCGGCCGCAACCGCCGCGCCGTCCACGATGGCGCTGGCCAAGCCCCGTTTCCCGGCCCGTCGCAACAACCGGACGGAAAGGCCCGTTTGGTTCTTTTCCACTCGATCGCAGGTGTTATCCGTCGATGCATCATCGACGATGAGCACCTCCAGATCATACGGTTGCGATAAACAGCAGCGGGAGATTCTCGAAAGCAGTTCGTCCATATTTTCCGCTTCGTTTAATGTCGGCACGATAATGGAGACAGATGCCATATCGAATGAGCCTTTCTCTCTTGCGGCGTTCACTCCATTGATGGGGTAAGGAATCAATGGGGAACCGGTAACGCCAAGCCTTGCGAAATTGCGCGCCAGTGTACCCCGCGATTCCGGTTAAGGCAACTTGAAAAAATGGCGCCTGAAAAATAATTACTGATAGTTAGGGTCCACGAGGATTGCCCGTCGGCGGGCCGTTTCCGCGGTTATAATTGCAAAAGCGATAATACGTGGCCGACCTAACGGGTTGATCGCCCACTCAAAAGCCGGTAAGGTATCCCCATGAAAGCTTTTTTTTATAAGGCATTAACCGCCGGCGCCAAGGTTTACGGCACCTGGTTTTTTACCCTTGTTGCCGGTGGGGTGGCCACCGGCTATTTTTTGCTCAGTCGGAGGCGTCGCGCCGTTGGGTTGCGGTTTTATGCGGCCCTGTTTCCAAAAAGGAGCCGATTCCATCATCTCTGTTGCACCTGGAACCAGTTCCGGAATTTTACCGATGTATTCATGGATCGATTCATTCAATCCGAAATGGAGAATCTCACCTACACCATCGACGGCAAAGTACCCGTGGCGTCGTTGTTGGCGCGAAAGGCCGGCGGCATTCTTCTCATGTCGCATATGGGCAACTGGGAAGTGGCCGCCCACCTTTTGCGAAACGCCCTGCCCGAGTTGCGGTTGATGCTCTATATGGGCATTCGTCACAAGGAGGAGATTGAAAAAATTCAAAAACAAAGCGTTCGCGAGCGGGGGGTAAAAGTGCTCGGTGTGGACGAGGACGGCGGATCGCCCTTCGACATCGTTGAGGCCATCGGCTTTCTGCGGGCCGGCGGGTTTGTTTCGATGGCCGGCGACAGGATCTGGCGGGAGGGCCAGCGGACGGTCACCGGCGTTTTTTGGGGGCATCGGGTTCGCCTGCCGGAGGCGCCGTTTGTTCTGGCCCTGGTTTCCGGCGCCCCCTTGATCGCTTTTTTCGCCTTTCGAACCGGAAATGGCCGGTACGAGGTCACCGCCATGCCCCCCTTTTCGGTCACGGCGATTACCCGGGATCAGCGATCGGCGGCGATCGGACAAGCGGCCCAATGTTATTTGGACCATATGGCTGCAGCCCTGGCGCGGCATCCTTTTCAGTGGTACCACTTCAATGATTTTCTGGATTATTGAAAGAAACGGCCTTGATCATTGTACCGGCCACGCCAGGATATTTTTTCCAGACCGGCAGGAACTCGCTATCGCTCAAACAGCCTGCCGCTCTTCCAAAAACACCCTGGCGCGGCCTCCCTGCCGTGGGAAATTGGCCGAAACGATGATCAAGGCCAGAATGCCAGATTCGCTCATTATACTTTGAATCATATAGGAAATTGGATTGATTAATCAAACGTTGTAATGTTAAATTCAATTGTGTGAGTTTTAGTTTGGTAAATTGCGTTAGGGCTTATTATAGGTGGGCTGTTATGTTTCACCGGAATGGGAAATGGGGGGGGGGGGGGGCTTATGAGCAGTAAAGAAATACTTGAACAGGCATTAAAATTAAAACCAGACGAAAGGTTCATGGTGGTCGAAGGGATCATAAAGAGTCTTGATGAGCCGGACAGATCACTGGATGCCATATGGGCAGAAGAAGCAGAAAAGAGGCTCGAAGCTTATCGTGCAGATAACTTGGAAGGAATCCCTATGGAGGAAATCTTCAGGGAAGAGCAATGAAGGTCATTTTTAATATTTATGATTTTTGATATAATCGGTGAAATCAACAAAATTGAGCCAATTGCCGTGGGTGGTATGATTCGAGATATAATGCGGCTTCGTAGGCAATATGGCCCCGGGCGATGGCGGAAACTAAAAGGGAATGCCACAATTCGCCTTCAGAGTGGAAACATTCGAAGAGCCGAGTTGCACTGGTACGAAGCCCACGGAATTGGCAGAAAGAAAATTAAAATCAAAGGATTTTTGGACTGAGATTATGGAAAAAATAAATGAAAAGCTAAAATATGCGCTTTGCATAGAAAACAGGGATTGTGAAGATTTAGAGAAACGGAAAATTTACCAGATCCTCCCTGATGCTGACGCAAAACTCGATGGGTACTTGAGAGTTATTGACGAATCTGGTGAAGACTATTTGTATCCCGAGTCCTATTTCGTACTGGTTCAATTACCCGCCGAGGCGCAAGAAGCATTGCGATTGACAGCCTGATCAACTTGGCACCCTCATCCCTCTGGATCGGATTGATACGCCTTATTACATAAAGAGCTGCCATGCTGATGAAAGATCCTTTTTCTCCTGAACGTGTTTGCCGGGCGCTGCTGAAAGGCGGCCTTATCTCGGAACAACAGCATGACGAGATTCTGACCAAGGAGCCGAGTCTCCGTCAACGACTTGAAAAGCTGCAAAAACAGCAGAAACGCGAGGCTGTCACGGCGGAGGGGATTCATAATCCCGTGACGGTCATTGATGTGCTGACCGCCATGAATCTGCACCGCGCCGGGGATGCCTTCAAAGGGATCGATGAAGATGTTATTTTTGAAGCGTTGGCCCGGGAGTGGAAGCTGCCGTTTCGGAAAATCGATCCGCTGAAGCTCGATTTGAATGTCGTTACCACCACCATTCCGAGAAGCTTTGCAATGAAACATCTCGTGCTTCCCATCGCCATTTCCGATGGATGCCTTACCGTGGCCACGGCAAACCCTTTCAATATGGAAATCATAGAGGATATCGCCCGGGTGAGCCATATGCGGGTTCAGGCGGTGGTCAGCCCGAAAACGGATATTGTAAAGATCATCAACGAGTTTTTTGGATTCAAACGCTCCATCGCCGCGGCCGAGGACCAGTTGACGGCTCCCACTATCGATCTGGGGAACCTCGAACAATATGTCCGGCTCGGCTCCTCGGACGAGCTTCCCTCCAATGACAAGCATATCATCAACGCCGTTGATTTTCTGTTCGGGTACGCCTTTGACCAGCGGGCAAGCGATATTCATATCGAGCCCAAGCGAGACACCAGCTTGGTGCGAATGCGGATCGACGGGATGCTCCACACGGTTCAGACACTTCCGAAGAATGTTCATTCCGCGGTGGTGAGTCGAATCAAAAATATCTCCCGGATGGATATTTCAGAAAAACGCCGGCCCCAGGACGGTCGGATCAAGACCGAACGGGATGATAAGACCGTTGAGATACGGGTGTCCGTGGTGCCGGTGGCTTTCGGCGAGAAGGTGGTGATGCGGCTGATGGATCCGGATGTCCTGTTTCAGACAATAGAGCAGCTTGGGTTTTCGCCCAAGGATATGGTTCGCTACAACCGGTTCATCGATCGGCCGCATGGGGTCATCCTCGTGTGCGGCCCCACCGGCAGCGGAAAATCGACGACTCTCTATTCGACCCTGCGGTATCTGTCCACACCGGACGTTAATGTAACAACGGTTGAAGATCCGATAGAGATGATCCATGAGTCCTTTAACCAGATCGCCGTACAACCGGCCGTGGATATCACCTTCAGCACGATTCTGCGGACCATTTTGCGGCAGGACCCGGATATCATCATGATCGGGGAAATGCGGGATCTGGAGACGGCTGAAAACGCGGTTCAGGCGGCGTTGACCGGCCATCTGGTATTATCGACCCTGCACACGAACGATGCGCCGTCGGCGATTGTCCGGCTGATCAATTTGGGCATCGCGCCGTTTTTGATTCAGGCAAGTGTCATTGGCATCGTCGCTCAACGGCTTCTTAAAACCATTTGTGAGGAGTGTAAGGAAGCGTATACGATGGCGGCTGATGAACTGGTGTCCATGGGGATACATACCAAGGGGGGGGAGGCGATTCAGCTTTATCGCGGTAAAGGGTGCCGGAAATGCCGGGGAACCGGGTATTATGGCAGAACCGGTGTGTTTGAAGTCCTTCCGTTCACCGATGAGATTAAAAAACTCACCACCGCCACATCGGACATGGCCTCCATTAAGGCTCGTGCAAAGGCGGAGGGGATGATTACACTCAGGGAAAATGCGCTTCGAAAAATGCTGGCCGGGGTTACTACCAGTCAAGAGGTGTTGCGGGTTACCTGGGGGGATTATTGATCCCCCATGCCGGCTTTTTGAACCGGCACGGGGGGTGTTTTTTAATTCGTTGAAGCCCTGAAGTTGATTCCGGGGGTGATGTCCCGGTCGGAGCGGGTAACAAGGACCGTGGCGGTTGTATTTTCGGTATGAAGCACGATAATGGCGCCTAATTCAATGGCCGGCAGTAACGGTGCGTTCATGGTTTTTGCCGGTTTCTCCTCTTTTTCACGGTAATAAAGCACATAGGACTGGCCGGTTTCGACGCCGTCCTGAGCGCCTTTATCAATAAAACCCACCATCTCATGCCCAATGAGTTCATAGTGTTCTTCTGTTTGAAGCAGGTGACCTTCAAGCCCTTTTTTGCCGTCTCTATAGTCGATATCGGGTGATTTCGGATGATAGGGCATCAAAAGATCATTAACTTCGATACTTCTGAAGGATTGAATGACGGTTGCGACGGCAAGGCCGGGTTGTTGATCCGTAATTTCAACGATGCCGGAAATGTAATGCTGTAACCCGATTTCTTCGGCATCCTTTTTATTTCCAAAGGGGAAGAGGGTTCTGAAGACGGTGTATTTTTCCCCCGGAAGCAGCTGATGTTCCTTTTCCGGCCGGATATAGACCATATCCCCCCGGCTGATCATTTCTTTATCATCTTTGGATTTAAACAGCACCCCGTGCGGTTCAACGGCGGGAGAGCGGATAAATCCGACCTGGTCGATAAGGGAGTAATGGTAAGACGAGGAATTATCCCGAAGCGAGGTTAAGGGGGGGGGATCTGAAGGGAATTTATTAACAACTTCGAATCCCGCGACTCCATCTCTAACGTAAAGCCGGAGTTTTTGACCCGGGTAAATCCAGTGGGGATTCGGAAGTTGGTCATTTTTTTGCCATAGATCCGGCCAGATAACCGCGTTGCCGAAAAACTTTTTTGAAATATCCCAGAGCGTATCCCCCTTTTGCACGGTATGGTAGAATTCGGCATCATGGGAAATCTGCTCTTTCGGCTCCGGCGTCCTAGCGGGAAGCCCCTGCGGGAGAGCAAACAAAACGGTGGTTACAACAAGTGCTACCCTGACCCAATACTTCGAAAAAAAGACAGGAAACATGTTGAGCCTCGATTCGGTTGAGCGGTTGAAGGGTGCCGCCTTAGTGACGCGGTTGACATGATAACACTGTATCTGTTTGAAAACAATTAACCTTCAAAGTCGTATCTTGTCAAGGGATTACTGCGCGGTTGAGTATAAAAAAAGCCTCCACGCTTGTCAGCGTGAAGGCTTTCGTTGGTTATTGCGATGGTGAGTAAAGTGCGGATTACATCATGCCGCCCATGCCGCCCATGCCGCCCATTCCACCCATGCCGCCCATGCCGCCACCGCCACCGCCGGGCATTGCCGCCCCTTTTTCCTCGGGTTTGTCAGCGATCATCGCTTCGGTGGTGAGCATCAGGCCGGCAACAGAGCCGGCATTCTGCAAGGCAAAGCGCACGACTTTGGTCGGGTCGATAACGCCTGCAGCCATCAGATCCTCATAGACATTGGTGGCGGCATTGTAACCAAAAGCGCCTTCTCCACTCTTCACCTTGTCGATAACAACGCTGCCCTCGTAGCCGGCGTTGTTGGCGATTTGACGAAGCGGTTCTTCAATGGCGCGCATTACCACCTGGACGCCCATTTTCTGCTCGGCGGATACTTTGGCGCTCTGAAGCGCGGCGATACAACGAACGAGAGCGACGCCGCCGCCGGGCACGATGCCCTCTTCCACGGCTGCGCGGGTGGCGTTCAGCGCGTCTTCCACGCGGGCCTTCTTTTCTTTCATTTCCGTTTCGGTGGCAGCTCCCACGTTAATGACGGCAACGCCGCCGATCAACTTGGCCAGACGTTCCTGAAGTTTTTCCCGGTCATAATCGGAAGTTGTTTCTTCGATCTGCGCCCGAATCTGTTTTACACGGCCTTCGAGAGCGGAGCGGGCACCGGCGCCATCCACGATGGTGGTGTTATCTTTATCGATGGTGATTCGCTTGGCATTGCCGAGATCCTTGATCGTGATATTTTCCAGCTTTATTCCCAGATCCTCGGAAACGACCTGACCGCCGGTCAGAATGGCGAGATCCTCAAGCATGGCTTTTCTACGGTCACCAAAGCCGGGCGCCTTGACAGCCGCCACATGCAGGGTACCGCGCAGTTTGTTGACCACCAACGTCGCCAGCGCTTCTCCATCCACATCTTCCGCAACGATCAGGAGCGGTTTTCCCATTTTGGCCACCTGCTCCAGAATGGGCAGAAGGTCTTTCATATTGCTGATCTTTTTTTCATTGATGAGGATCAGAGGCTCATCCAGGGAGACAACCATTTTCTCCGCATCCGTTACAAAATAGGGAGACAGATAACCGCGGTCGAACTGCATGCCTTCCACGACATCAAGCGTTGTTTCCATGCTTTTTGCTTCTTCAACGGTAATAACACCCTCTTTCCCGACCTTGCTCATGGCTTCCGCAATAATATTTCCAATGGTTTCGTCGTTGTTGGCGGAAATGGTGCCGACCTGAGCAATTTCACGCTGATCCTTGGTCGGTTTGGTCAACTTTTTGAGTTCACCGACGACAATTTCAATGGCCTTATCGATGCCGCGTTTGATATCCATGGGGTTGTTGCCGGCGGCAACCAGCTTCTGGCCTTGCTCATAAATTGCCCGGGCCAGCACGGTGGCGGTGGTGGTGCCATCGCCGGCCATGTCGCTGGTTTTGCTCGCAACTTCTTTTACCATCTGAGCGCGCCTGTTTTCGCATTTGTCGTCGAATTCGATTTCCTTGGCCACGGTGACCCCGTCTTTAGTCACGGTTGGTGATCCCCAGGATTTGTCGATGACGACATTTCGACCTTTGGGGCCAAGGGTAACGACAACCGCATCAGCGAGAGTCCGGACACCATTTAGCATCGCTTCGCGAGCTTTCAAATCGTACTTAATTATTTTAGCCATCTTGATCTTTCCTCCGTTTGAAAATTGTTATTCGATGACGCCGAGAATGTCGTCTTCACGCATGATAAGGTATTCCATGCCATCAATTTTTACTTCTGAACCGGAATATTTTCCGAACAGGATCAGGTCGCCTGTTTTGATTTCGAGCGGGATGCGTTTGCCGTCATCTCCCACTTTGCCGTTTCCAACCGCCACGACTTTTCCTTCGGCCGGTTTTTCTTTTGCTGAATCGGGGATGATAATCCCGCCTTTGGTAGTGGTCTCTTCTTCAACCCGTTTTACCAGAATTCGGTCATGCAATGGTCTGAGTTTCATGTGCGCTTTCTCCTTTTGCGGTTACGTTTAAACGAACTTTAAACAAAATGTAATGGTTCCGATTCTGAAGATAACAATATAATAGGTGCCGGAAAATGTCGGAGCGGGCAGGCTCCCGTCGGGTCGATCGGGATGCACTCCGAGGCGGTACCGCCGAGCAAACGGCTCTGCGCCTAACATGTTGGCGAATCATTTACTTGCCGATAATAATCACCGAAATTTAATTGTAAAGGGAGTCAGAGGGAAAAAGTTTATCCCGTAAGGGTGATTTTGCCGCTCCGGCGCTGTAAACAGATTGACAACACCTCCCGAATTGCCAGCGGTTCTGGGTATCCGCATCAGGTGTTCTCTTTCGTTCCGGAATCGGCTGCTTTTTCCGGCGCGGCGCCGGCTGAGCTGCTCTCTTCCTTCGGTGTAGCGTTTTTGTTTGCCGATTTGTCACTATAGCCGTCGGCAAACCATCCGGCCCCTTTCAGATGAAAGCTGCTTTGGGACACAAGTTTTGAAAGTTCCCCGGAACAGCGTTTACATGTCGTCAACGGTTTGTCGGAAAATTTTTGTATTGCCTCCTCAACTTTACCGCATTGCCGACATTCGTATTCATAGATGGGCATTTTCTAAAACCTCCCGAAAAAAAAGAAAAAACATTAATCTTGATTGGCCTGTCAGCCGAATTTGGGGAAAATATATGGCATTCTTTCAGCTTGTCAAGGCATTAAGTTGGCTTCAGTGGGATGAGACCTGATCCAATGGATGCCGCCATTTAATATAAAAGGCAAAAACCTCCGGCAATCCTTCAAGCGATATTCCGCATAAGATGGTATGCGTTATTTGGTGAACAAGGGTTTCTTCCACCCGTCGCTCTTCGGCTGTGGCGACAAAGTTGCAGAGAAATTTGCTGAACCGGATGATATGAATCAGCTCATGGGAAAGGATATAAATGCAAAACGGAAAAAGCCGGATTTGAAGATGTTGCCGCATCGTCTCAAGAATGGCGTGATCCTGAAGGCAGATTTTGTAAAAATCATAAGCGGCGGACCCGAGAGAGCTGTCCACCCGATGTCCTTCATACCGGATTATTTGTGCAAACGGGCCAAACACGATTTCGCCCGGGGTCAGATCCACAAGCGTTTTGAAATCGTATTTGCGCCGGAGCCATTGGCTGGCTGACATTTTATAATGGTCGCTTACCAGTTCCTCGGCCATGGATGCGGCGTTGTTGACGGTAACTATTTGTTCCGGCGAGAAACATTCTAATGTCGGAGATACACTCATAATGGGGTTGAATATCCTGTTTGCAAGCAAATTTCGGTTAATTGCAAAGACGCGCTTATTCATTTCCGGATAATAATAAGTTAAAAGCAAGTCACATTCAATTCCGTTCTCCGGTATCCGGTAAAAAACCAAGCATCATAAAAGTATGTTTAGAAAACTAAAAAAGAGTGGACAAACGACCCGAATTGATGCTATCGGACTCGGATATAAATTAATCTTGTATAATTGGAGGTGATCAGTTGGGTAGCGTTATCAAAAAACGAAGAAAAAAAATGAGAAAACATAAGCATCGAAAGCTCCTTGCCCGAACACGACACCAGAGGCGAAAAGGTAAATAGATATTTTTTAACAGGTTGGGAAATAAAAAGCACCACATGCGATTATCGCATGGGTGCTTTTTTGTTTGTGTTACGGATAGGGCTGTTTCCGTGGTACGTTAGGGGGTTTGGGTGTATCCCTTCAGGTATTTAAGAAAGTCTGAATTTGTTGATATGACCAGCGTGCTATTCGTATCCAAAGTGGTTTTATAAGTTTCAAGTGTTTTAATGAACGAATAAAAATCCGGATCCACACCGAAGGCCGCCGCGAAAATGCGGGTTGCCTCCGCATCCGCCTTCCCCTTTATTTCCTGGGCTAATCGGTAAGCATCAGAGGTGATTTGTTTCAAATCACGCTCTTTTTCGCCCAGAATTTTTTTTGCCTCTCCCTGGCCCTCGGAACGGAATTTTTCGGCAATCTGATTTCGTTCCGCGATCATTCGCCCATAGACCGACTTTCGAACCTGATCCACATAATTGATCCGTTTTATTTTAACGTCCACCAGTTCGATGCCGAACTGTGCCAGCTTGGGCTGGGCCTGTGCCAGGATCGACTGGGTTATTTTTTCCCGGCCGGTTTCAATGGCATATGTAGAACTTTGCTCTTTCGCTTCGTCTTTTATGATGCCAATCTCCATGGTGTCCAGCACGCGGTTGCTTTTTCGGACGGTTTCTATGAGTCGATAGGAGGTAATGGCATTCCGGACGGCCGGATCAATAATGTCGTCCAAACGGCCCTTTGCCCGGGTCATATCTGTGACCGTCTGGAAAAATTTAATCGGGTCGACAATTTTCCAACGGGCAAAGGAATCGGCCCAGATATAGGTTTTCTCCAGGGTCGGCACTTGTCCGGGATCCCCATCCCAGGACATCAGGTTTTTGGGGAAATAGGTGGCCTTCTGGAGAAAGGGCATCTTGAATTTGAGCCCCGGGGTGGTGACAGGTTCGCCGACTACCCTGCCGAATTGGGTGACGACCACCTGCTCTGTTTCATTGACCACATAGGCGGATAGAAAAAAGATGATGGCGACAATCGCCCCGATAATTACAAGGATTCCTTTTGATTTCATTTTTGCGCACCGCTTTCTTTTCCAAGGTTCAACAAGGGCAACATATTTTTTTGCTCTGAATCGACAATATATTTTTGGCCGAGTTTGGGGAAAACCTCCCCTATTACCTCCAGATACATCCGCCGTTTGGTGATGTCCTTGGCTTTCGCATACTCCCCGTATTGGGCGAGAAAGCGAGTCGCGTCCCCTTTTGCCTGATTAATCCGTTCGAGAGCATATCCTTCGGCCGTCTTTACCGTTCTGTCAGCCTCCCCTCTGGCTTCGGGAATGGCTTTGTTGTAATCTTCCTTTGCCTGGTAAATCATGGTTTCCTTGTCCTGAACGGCCTGGTTCACTTCGTTGAAGGATGCTTGAACCGGTGTCGGGACATTGGTCTTTTTCATTTCAATGGTAACGATACTGATTCCGGCCTCCGCATTATCAAGTTCCGTCTCTAACAGCGCCTTGGCCTCGACTGCGATTTCATCCCGCTTGGTGATGACTTCGTTGATACTGCGGTCCCCTACAACCAGGCGCATTGAGGCTTCAGACATATCCGAGAGCAGTCCTTCCACATCATTTACCTTAAAAAGGAAATTGTAGGGGTCTTTGATGCGGTATTGGACGATCCACGGCACCAGGGCGACGTTTAAATCCCCGGTCAGCATGAGCGTTTTATCCTCGATATCGCTTCCGCCCAACAAACCGGAACGACCGTCCGGAGCGCCGCCAAGGCTCTCGAATTCCATTTTATACACTCGCCGCACCTTGACTTTTTTGACCGTTTCAATACCGGCCGGTAGCTTGAAGTTAAGGCCCGGTTGAGTGGTTCTCACATATTGGCCGAAGCGTTGAATGACGCCGACTTCATCCACACCCACCGTAAAAAAACAGGTCAGAGCGAAAAACCCTGCAATGATAACGGCGATTAAAATCGATCCGCCCGGCAGCTTGAAGTTTTTGATTTTCTCCATCAGGTCATCGAATTGCGGAGGCAGGCCACCGTGTTGTTGATTATCCTTCAGTTTGTCCCAGTCCCAGTTCATAGCGCCTTTCCTGTTTAATGGTTGTTTCCCCTGAGACTCGCGCAGGTGACTGCCGGAAAAAGGCCGAGGGGAAAAGGTGTGCAGGCTGATTAAGGAGTGCTGCCAAATTGCCTGAATGCTGTCACGACGGGCTTATGGCACACCCAATGAATATAGGGCGCACATCCGATTTGTTCATGGCGCCTCCAGACTTTCGCTGAAAACATAAGGTAGCAAGCCCTTGAAGTCAAGGAAAATTGGCCCAATTTTGACTTGTTCTCCCGGGCCGACGATCCCGATCAAGCCGATGCCGGTGGTAAAGCGCTCAGGCAAAAACGGATGTATTTGCGTGTACCCGGACATACCTGGGCGCACGAGGGGGGGCATTATTTTTTAATGTTGTTTCCGGGGTTCTCCTTGACAATGGCATAAGGCCGCTCTTATCCTCTTTACCATGAGTAGAGAACCATTAAAAAAGTGTGCGCATATCAGCGGAATTCTGACGGATCTTCTCAATCAGCATCGGCGTCAATCCGGCAGGGAGATGATTCGTATCCGGGAAGTGTGGGAGGAAATCGTCGGTGCAGCGATTGCAAAAAACGCTCAGCCCGTTGCCTATCAAAAAAGGCTCCTTTTGGTGAATGTCGAGAGTTCCGTCTGGATTCAGCAACTGCAATTTTTAAAGGAAGATATCCTTACCCGCATGCATGAAGTTACGGGGGAGGGGATGGTGGACGATATCAAATTCAGGATCGGGTCTCTTTCGACGTAAAATTATGAGTTATCCCATCAAGCGCTTTTTTTTGAACTCATGCTTCCGGATTTTCCCATGACCTTTTTAACAACCGATACCTTTTTTAATGGCCGTATTCTCGTCCTCCAGGAGCAGGATGGATACCGGTATTCCATTGATGCCGTTATTCTGGCCTATCATGCCGGTGGCGGATCCTCGACGCGGGTGCTGGATTTGGGAACCGGTTGCGGGATTATCCCGATGATTCTGGCGTTTCGTGATCCCCTTGTCCGAATTTTCGCTGTTGAGGTGCAGGCCTCCCTTGCGAAGCTGGCAATGGAAAATATCGAAGCAAACCGGATGGCGGATCGTGTTACCATCCTGGCGGAAGACATGAAAACACTGCGGCCCGAAATGACCGGCGGGCCGGTGGATCTGGTGGTGGTCAATCCCCCCTTTTACAAGGTTGACACCGGCCGGGTGAACCCGAATCCTCAGCGTGCGGTCGCACGCCATGAACTGAGGGTTACCCTATCCGATGTGACGGCCACGGCGTCCCGGATGTTGCAAAAAGGGGGGCGTTTTCTCGCCATCTATACCGCGGAACGGCTTTGCGATATGATTGCCGGGCTTCGGGCCGCGGGGATTGAACCCAAATGGCTCCGGATGATTCAATCCGCCGATCACGCAGCGGCCGGATTGGTGCTGGTTGAGGGAATGAAAGGCGGTAGTCCGGGGGTCAAGATACCGCCGCCTCTCATTATTTACGATTCAAAAGGCCGGTACACCGAAGAGGTGTCACGCATGTTTCAATATTGAACAAAGATTTTCCCAAACGCTTAGGGTGGCTCCTCTTATGGCAACAGGTCGTTCAGTACCTGGCCCGTCAGGACTTTCGGGTAAAAATAGGTTGATTTTCGGGGCATGATCAGCCCCTCTTCAGAAACTTGGCGGACCTGCTCGATTTTGGTGGGCCTCAGAATGAAGCTCATGTCATATCCGCCGGTTATCACCGCATCAATGGCTTCGGTCTCCTTGCTGGCATAAGCGATGGTTTTCTCATCGTCGAGTTGTTGTTGATCAACTCCAAGCAATTCCATCAAAATGAGCCGGGTAAGCACGGTAACGTCCAGATGCCTCAGTGCCGGTGGCAGCTCCTTTCCGAACAGCGTATCCATAACGCCGGGTTTAAGGCCTAAAAGGAAAAATGTTTGATACTCTTTTATAACAACGCCCAGCTGATGGGGCAAGGCGGTTGATGATAATCGGGACATCATCTCCGAAACACTTTCCGGCCCGCCGGGAAGTGTGGATATATCAAAATAGATCTCTGCTCTGGAAAGAAAGGCATTGCGTGTTGCCTCCGGTATGCTCGACAGGATGCGATGCGCCGGCAGGATGACCAATCCGGGATCACTCATGCTCACGAGAGACATCATGATGAAATTGGCAGGATGTGTTCCGTTAAAATCGGGTCGGGTCTCTTTCAGCCAGTTTCGATAGTTGATGGCGGTTTCATATCGGTGGTGTCCGTCGGCGATAAACAGTTTTTTTTCAGAAAATGCCTGAGTTACAAATTGATGAAGCGCCGGATCGGTAAAACGCCACATCTGGTGCCGATGGGCGCTGTCGTCCATGAAATCCATCTCGGCCGGCGTTTTTGCCGCCGCCGCCACCAGGGTGCTGAGGATATTTCCCGGATCGGTGTAAAGCGAAAAAATCGGACTGAAATTCGCATTGCAGCGTTTCATCAGGTCAAGACGTTCCGATTTCACTTTTGAAAAAGTTGTCTCATGCGGAAGGATGATCTTTCTGTCGAAGGGTTCGAGACCTACCTTGGCAAACAGCCCGTAACGTCTGATGGTTTCGTTCCGGAAGGGAAAATCGATAGCGGTAAGGTACAGCGCCGGCGCCGGCGCCTTGATAAGGATATTCTTTGAAAGCCACTCCCGGTAAGCTCTGGCGGCGCGGGTGTGTGGGTTATTGTCGGGCGTGTCGGATTCCGTGGGTTGCCCCAGGATCAGCCGAATGACATTATAGGGATGACGGTCATGATATTCATCCCGTCTGGTTTCCGGTATGACATCATAAGGGGGCGCCGTGACGTCTGCAAAACTTTCGATTTTATTCGGGTTGTAATGAATCCCCTGGAAAGGCAGTATTCGAGCCATTATATGAATCCTTTTTGCAAATTTTGAGTCAAAAATTGATGGTAATATAAATAAAAAATGATAACAAGCTGTTACGGATCAAAAGATTGGGCAAGCGATACTATAAACCGGCGGGCGGATCAAGCATATAATTAGGGGTGATTCTTGCCAGCCGGTCTTCCGAGATCGGGCAGAAAAACCGTCAGCAACCCAAGAAACGGCAGGAATGCACACAGTTGATAGACATATTCAATGCCTTTCGCATCGGCCAGTTTTCCCAGCACCGCCGCGCCAATCCCGGCCATGCCGAATGCAAGGCCGAAAAACAGCCCCGCCACCATTCCCACCTTTCCCGGCAACAGTTCTTGCGCAAAAACCAAAATTGCGGGAAAAGCCGATGACAGGATAAGGCCGATGATGAAAGCCAATGGTCCGGTCCAAGCCAGAGTTGCGTACGGTAACATCAGGGTGAAGGGGGCGACCCCCACAATGGAGATCCAGATCACCCGCTTGCGGCCAATGCGATCGCCGAGGTGACCGCCGAGAATGGTTCCCATGGCCACGGCCGATAAAAACACGAAAAGATGTATCTGGGCGGATTGTACCGAAATATGAAATTTACCGATCAGAAAAAAGATATAGTAGCTGTTCAGGCTTGCCATATAAAAAAATTTCGAGAAAATCAGTATCAGCAAAATACACATCGACTTTGCCACCGTACGGCCGGGAAGCGCTCCCGGTGAGCTCATGGATGATCTGCCCGGCCGATTCATCCCGGATTGCTGGCGCTTGTACCAGCCACCGACCTGCCAGAGCACCAGCATGGCGAGCAAGGCGACCAGCGAGAACCAGGCAATACTGGCCCGGCCATGCGGAATGATGATTACGGCGGCTAGCAGCGGACCCGTTGCGGTGCCGGCATTTCCTCCCACCTGGAAAATAGACTGCGCCAGTCCGTATCGGCCGCCGGAGGCCATTCGCGCAACACGGGAAGATTCCGGATGGAAGACGGATGAGCCCGTGCCGACCATGGCGGCGGCAATGAGCAGTATCCCGTAAGTCGGCGCAAAGGCAAGAATGATCAGACCGGTCAGGGTGCATCCCATGCCGATGGACAGTGAATAGGGCTTCGGGTGGTGATCCGTGTAAAGTCCAACCACCGGCTGCAATACGGACGCCGTGATCTGAAACGTCAACGTGATAAGACCGATCTGTGTGAAATTGAGGGAAAATACACTTTTCAGCAACGGATAAATTGCCGGCAGCAACGATTGGATCATATCGTTTAGAAGGTGCGAAAAACTGATGGCGCCGAGGACCTTGAAGGCGGTTCTTTGCGTGTCCGGGGAGCGGGTGTTAACCATGGCAAGAGGGGCGCTCATGACGATTTCCTCAGGGGGTCAAATTGGGGGTAATGATTTGGGTCGGTATGGAAAACCCTGTCTCGGCGGCAATAGAATCATATGGTTGCCGTTTTCTCAAGAAATTTATTACGCAATTGTCTTTTTCCCGATAGAATTTGGAACCGATCCGATTGACAGGGGACTTACTGCAACCATATGGTATCCGTAAAATTGGAGTCGAACATCATCCCATCGTTGAGGAAGACAAGCGAGGGCGTGTCATGAGTTTCTTCACCATGGCGTTCATCGGGATGGCGCCGTTCGGGAGTCTTATTGCCGGAACCCTTGCGGGCAAAATCGGTGCAAGGGAAACCGTGCTTATCGGGGCTATCTGCTGTCTTGCCGGCGGGATCATTTTTTTCAGGGAACTTCCGCGGTTCCGCGAACAGATCAGACCGATCTATATCGACCGGGGGATTCTTCGGGAGAAGGCAGTTGTAAAACCCGATAGGGGGGAGTGATAAACGAAAGGATTTCCAAATAGGAGGTGTCAAACGTCTTGAAAATTCCCGGCCGATGGCCGGTAATGAGACACCGACGGCAGAGATCATGAAAGGACCCCTTTGGGGGTATCTATGATATCGTAATCCACCACCATGCTGGGGAATCCGTTTTCAGTGGTGTCGGTGGGCATGGTTCAGGTCCCTCTGATGCAAAACATCGTTCGCACCTTGCCGGCGCCGACCAGTTGCTTTAAGACGGTGTAATCTTTCGTTTCAAAGCGAACGCGGCCGGCGGGAATGGCGGGGCTGATGCGAAGTTTTTCGGCGAATGCCACGACGCTCTCTGGCAAAGATCTCTTTGATAGCTTCACTGCCTTCCAGTCTTTTTCAGGAATCAATGTATCGGATGCCAATTTATCTGCGTCCTTTTCATACTTGTCTTGATTACCAGCTTCCGTCAGGTCGTCAAAAAAGGCTTCTATGCCGTCTCTGTCCAAGTGCAGCGCCAAATGGGCGAGTTCGTGGAACAGGGTAAACCAGAAATTATCCAGCCGATCATACCGCAGGGTCAAAGCCACAACCGGTGAACCGTTGGGCAGTTTCAACGCGGCCCCATCAAGGTGAGTTTTGCGTAAATGCCGTTCACATACCAAATGAATGCCGTTCTTGTTCAGGAATTCTTTTGCCAGCAGCGGTCCGGAGTTCAGATAACTCAGCCGTGCCAGTTCCCTGAGGAAAACTTCCGTTACCACGCCCGGAGAGTAAACGGGGAGGGTCTCGGCCAGTGCCAGATTTGCCACCCGGATGCGCCAGGCTGTCAGTGCGTGCACATCCTGCTGGCTCCCGGCTCGCACATGCTGCCGATTGAGAACGGGCATCAGGGCGTTCTGGCCCAGGACTCCCACGAAGCTATTGAGCAGGTCTTCCAGTTGGCTCTTTGCTTCGGCCACGGTACCTTGAAATCCGGTGAACCACCCGCGCTTCACCATTTCCGCCACGGGGAATTGGCGGCTTTGCGCCAGAGCCGCATCCGATGGCAGTTTGGCTCCGGGCTCCCGAAGGAGAACCTCCGCCGGGATGCCCAGTTCATTCACCAGATTACGGATCATGGTCAGGCTCAAGGAGCGCTTGCCAGAGAGCACCTCGGAGACCTTGGACGCGCTGCCGATATAGGGGATCATGTCTTTGGCTTTCAGACCTTGCTGCTCCATGCGGAACCGGATGGCGGAAATCGGATCGGGCAGATCAATGGGATACGTCTTTTCCTCATATAGCTCTACCAGGGTGATGAGCAACTCGAGTTCATCACCTTCGGGTGAGCCGGGCTTTGCATTGAAGATTTCCTCAGTTCGGGCCAGCGCCGCCTCGTAGTCCGCTTCGGTTTTGATCAGTTTAGGTTTCATTATACACCCTGCGCGTTGATTCGATCATATTCGTCATGCGTTCCCAGAAATCGGACGTAGATCGTGCGATAGTCATAGTTGATACGCACGACCAGCCGGTGCTTGTTTCCGCAGATGTTAAACACCACCCGTCCTTCCTTGAGGATACTGGCGTTCCCGTATTTCGCCTTAACGTCGGCGGGCATGGCCCAGTCCGCCGATTTGGCTTCCGCATACCAGGCTTCCAGCTCCGACTTCGCGGCGGATACTTTCGTCCAATAATCCAATAAGGCTTTCTTGGCAATGATTCGCATACCAATCTATAGTTCCCAATTTGATATGTCAATATAAAATTCCCTTTTTGGGAACATTGCAGGAGGGCGTGCCGTTTCCATGGCTTGCATGATCCCTCCTATATCCACAACATGAGCAAAACATGGTTATGTCGGCGCTTTTCTTGCGGTATCTATTAAATCGTGTGGATGCCCCGTTTCGCATGAATCGGAAAGTTAAAGCGTTCTCGAAAAACGGCACCATGCTTGCCGCAGACTTTCAGCCACCATGCCGATATCCCAACAAAAAGCAAGCAGCGGATAACTATCCACATAACATACCTCATCCGCGCCTAAAAGCCGAAAATGGTAAAAAGCAGGGGGGGGCATCCCGATGCATTCACCGTTCAGATATGATTCAAAATTTTGAACTTTTCCGGAAAGGGTTATATCATCCCGAAAATATGAAAAATAAGTTGATTGCGTCGGTCAACAATCGTTCAAAATATTGAATTAAAAGATGCTATATGGCAAGGTTTGGCTGGTGCCCAACGCCGTATGCCGGATTCGATCTCTTATTTATATATCCAAAAATACGGCTCGTTAGATGTTTTTGAAAAGA
The DNA here is from genome assembly GCA_043797445.1 of Pseudomonadota bacterium. Classification (GTDB taxonomy): domain Bacteria; phylum Desulfobacterota; class Desulfobacteria; order Desulfobacterales; family JAFDDL01; genus JAZDPP01. The sequence continues at coordinate 27,930 of JAZDPP010000086.1, read as the reverse complement.
TAATATCGGTATTTTTTTAAGTTTGGCGCGCTTATTGCTGTAGGTTAAAGCAACCAGATAATAATTCATCTGTTCTCCTCCTTAATCAGTCGGTTGTTTGGGCGCAAGCGGCTGGTTATTTCCCCCCTGACGGCTGTTCCGAAATATCGGAATGGCCGTTCCCTTTTCATGGGTTGTATTGATAGCAAGGTGCATGCAAAAACCAATATCGGCGGAGCCTCAAGAAACGTGAGGGCGTGCGGTCGTTGTTGTCCCATTCAAACTCTATCATGGGTAGTGCTGGTTACCCGTAGTTTTGTCAAGCGTTCAATAAACCCTTTTACAGAGTAGCCGAACTGGCCGGAAAAAATAAGGCTGCGGACGCGCCCGTTTCAAGCGGGGATCACAAAACATCTTTACAAACCAAGTTGAAATCTATAGTTTGTGGTGCTATAGTTCATAGTGCGGGGGCGGAAGCTGGTGCGAGTTTTCAAAACAAAATGGTTTGTGCGCTATGCGCGGCGGGAACAGATCGGGGATCGCAGTTTATGCAACGCTATCGAAAGAGCCGAGCATGGGATTGTAGATGCCGATTTAGGCGGCGGCGTTATCAAGCAAAGAGTCGCACGGACAGGGCAGGGCCGCTCGGGCGGGTATCGGTTGTTGATCGCCTACCGCTCCGGCAATCGGGCGGTGTTCTTGTATGGCTTTGCAAAGAACGAGCGCGAAAATGTCGATGACGATGAGCTGTCAACGCTAAAGGAGATTGCGGCGGGGTGGCTTGAGGCGGATGACGAACGCCTTGACCGCGCGATAAGGGAAGGGTTTTTACAGGAGGCGAACTATGACGAAGGAAAATAAAAAGCCAAGCCGATTGGCAAAAGCGATGCTTGAAACGGCAAAGGACATGAGGCAAGCCGGATTTATGGATGAAGAGGCTTACGGAAAAATCACCCTGAGACACCTCGGCGTGAAGGAAAAAAGCGAAGTCGAGCCGTTGACCGGCGAAGACATTCGCACAATACGCGAACAGGCGAATATGAGCCAAGCCGTGTTTGCTCATTATCTTAACTTAACGGTCGGCTATGTGTCGCAACTGGAACGTGGGGCAAAACACCCGACCGGTGCGGTGCTCGCGCTGTTAAACGTAATTCATCGCAAGGGGATTGAAATAATCCTTTGAGGTTAAGGGGGATCACCCTTCTTTTTCCTATTGCCCCGCTTTTCAAGCCTTCAATATGTTGCGCCTTGCCCGTCATTAGACAAAATAATCTATTTTGTCCAATGTTTTTAGGTTGAATGGGCGCGCAAGCCATGCCGGAATATTAGTGACAAAAGGCACTTGTCGCAAATCTCGTTCCGGCTTTCCATGGTGGCGACCATAAGCTTTTTAACTTCGGCCGAAACAAGGTGTTTTCGGTCATTCATGAGCGGTCTATGCCTATTCAGTTAGCCAAGTGCGGCCAGTCCTTTTCGGTCGATAAGATCAAGAAGGCGTTGTGCTGGGCCACTGGGTTTCTTTTGCCCTTGATCCCACTGCTGCACCGTTGTTTTGCCTATACCAAGAAGCGCCGCAACAACGGCTTGGCTAACGTGGTTTGCCGTGCGAATGCGCCGGATTTTTCTCATTATTTTCTCCCTTCCTTCAATTGTTGGTGATTTCTCAGGGGAGTCCCATGGAGAGCGTTATAGACTGGTCTCGTAAGGGCCGTTCCTTAATGAAATTATATGGGGTTGAAAGGGAGTTTGTTACGTTTGGATAAGGGAAGGTTAATGGCGTTGCTGGGGGATTAATTTGGTTTGCAATATTTCCAGATACATCGAGCTTATCACGGGTTCCAGAGGGAAAAAATCGTGCACAATATATTGTGTGCGCCCTGTGCCGGTTTAAGAATGGGGAGCTGGTGGTAATAAATAGCTATCACAGAATATTGGTCCATTTTCTCAATCTGGTTATGGTTTGGCTATCTGCAATTTCACTTCTTCCAAATACTATAGTTGGCAGGATTTGGATATACCTTTAACGCTCCGTGTCAGGAGCGCGGGTACCGCGTCGCCTGCATGCGGTCGTTAGAACCGGGAACCATATAAGAACAATCGCGCGAAGAGCCGCCAACAACGCCAAAACCAACCGAATCGGAAAAACGAAATCTCCCGCTTTATTTCTTATTAATAGCTTATATTTTAGTTGGTTAAATGGTATAACATAACAGCTATTTTTATTTGTCTGTTAATATCCTCATTAAGAAAAAATAAATAATTAAACCATGTATCATCTTCATTGCTTGTATAACTTAAATAATTTGGGTGGTTATTTGTCGAGTTTTTTACTGTATCAAGCACAGAAGAAAAATTTTTGTTACGTACAAACATTATTACAGCAGCTTTTGAATCACGCCAAGTCAAATATTTTAATAATTGGGTTATGGTTTCTAAATAACCTTTTTCGCCACACCAGAATTTACATTCGGCAACAAAAATATTTCCTCCTTCTTTGCTTTTTAGAAGAATATCTGTTTTTCCTTTTTTGTTAAAGGTTTCGCCAGTAGCAGAAGCCCCAAATTGTCCATCCAACATGACAAGTAGGTTGTCTCGCAAGTCCTCTTCCTGTTTTGACTTATGTGTGCTTGGTAAACGTTCAAATTGTCTGCCCATATAGTGTATTTTAGTAAGAATTTCTTTATAAAACACATTTGATAGTATATTTTTTGATCGACGATTCTCAGGAAATAAGAAAGCTGGCTTAGCACCTAGTAATATAGCCAATGCTCTTAGCACTTCTCTACTTACTTTATTTTCTTCAGTCCCGTCTGCAGAGATAGTTTTGAGCACTGGAAGTTTAATTTTCAATCCTTCTTTGGATAATTTAATTAGAGTGTTAAGAAAAAATAGACTATCAAGATGACTTAGATTTGTTCTATCCACTTTCCTTTGCTTTGAATCAATATTATACCAAAGTGTCGCTGCGTCTATAAGAGTAAAATACTCGCGTTTATCCCAGTCTGAATAGTCCAAGCTAATTCTTTCTTCAGGGAATAAAAAATGCGGTTTATCTCCTTTTAAATTGGCCCATTTTTTTAATTGATCTCTAGTTACTATTGCATCATCCCAAGAATCTTTGTTGCTTGGAGGCTTGTCGAAGGATAAAATTCCACTTTCCGCATCATCTTGCATCTTTTTTAATGCAACTATGACGTATAAATATTTGCGATTTCTTCTACTAAAAAGATGAAACTCTTCATGCCCACACCAAAGCATGGCTGCTTCAACAAAAGTAAAAGATTCTTTTCTATCCCACTTCTCGTAGTTCATAAGCGACGAACCTCGCCCCACTAACACACGAAACAAAAACACGCCGAACGCCGCGCAAACCGGACAAGGTCGCAACGGCAATAACCGGCGCAAAAATCGGAAGCGCCGACAACCCAAGCGAAGCAGCGAGACACCGCACAAAACAAAAACCACGATTTCCCCGATTGGTGATAAGAAACATCTCTCACAGAAAGCTCTTTTTCCGGCGAGGGAATCGGGTAATCAATATATTGTGGTCCTCCTGTTTGCCGTGAACGTGCTGATACCATACCAATATCTCAACAAAAAGCAAGCAGCAGAAAATCCACCCAATAAGATACCACATACCTGGCTAAAAGGTAAAAATGGCAAAAATCGGAAGTTCCCATCATTTAAAGAACCACAAACTCCGTTGTCCTACAACTTTGGGAGGTACAGTTAATTCTCCAATATTTCCGCGCGATGCCGAGATGAGGGGACCGCTTTCCCCTGTGAATATGCTTGACCCAAATCTAAAGGCCCATATCGATTTTGGGGATGCGGGTGGGGTTTGCGGGGGCGGCCCATCCATCCGATATCCCCGAAACCCCATAAGCGCAATATGAGTTTTTTCGAAGGACCGGGGGGGACTAAAAACGAAAAAAAGGCTACGGCGTTTTTTGCCGTAACCCCTTGATTTTTACTGGCTGGGAGACAAGGATTCGAACCTTGGTTGACGGAGTCAGAGTCCGTAGTCCTGCCGCTGGACGATCTCCCAGTAATAAGGATGGCGGCGACCATACCGGGAAAAGCGGATCGAGTCAATAAAAAATTAGCTCTCCGGCAGGTTCAAAATGTATTGCCGGGTCGCCTCCAGTCGTGCCAGGGTGCGCTCTTTGCCGAGCACCACGATGATCTCAAAGATGCCGGGGCTTACCGTGGTGCCGGTGAGCGCCAGCCGGACGGGCTGGGCGATCTTTCCCAGTTTGGAATCGGTTGCTTCCATCACGGCCAGAAAGGCGGCTTCCAGCGTTTCCTGAGTGAAAGTCGGCGTGGCGGTCAGCCGGGAAATGAGCTGCTCCATTGCGGGAAGTGCCGCCCTTGTCAGGAATTTTTTGGCGCCCTTCTCCTCGTACCCGGTGATGTCCCGGTAGTAAAACCCGGCCATCTCCGCCATCTCCTTGAGGGTCTTGCTGCGGGGTTGGAGGGTTTCGATGACCCCGTTCAGGTACTCCCCTTCGATGGCCTCATACCCCTTTTCTTTTAAAAACGGCAGGAGGTGTGGTGCCAACGCGGCAGGGGCGGTGGCCTGAATGTGGCTCGCGTTGATGGCCAGAAGCTTTTCCGGGTTGAACACGCCGGCCGAGCGGCCGATATTTTCGATGGAAAACTTTTCAATGAGTTCCTCCCGGGTGAAAATCTCCTGGTCTCCGTAGGACCAGCCCAGGCGAACGAGGTAATTGATCAGCGCGTCGGGCAAAATTCCCTCATCCCGGTAGGCCGTCACCGAGGTGGCGCCGTGGCGTTTGCTGAGCCGCGTCTTGTCGCTCCCCAGTACCATCGGGACATGACCGAAGGTGGGACGGGGTTCGCCCAGCGCCTTAAACAAAAGGATCTGTTTGGGCGTGTTGTTGACGTGGTCATCTCCCCGGATCACCGTGTTGATGCCCATGGTGATATCGTCCACCACCACGGCCAGGTTGTAGGTGGGCGTGCCGTCGCTCCGGCAGATGATGAAATCGTCCAGTTCCGCATTTTGAAAGACGATGTTCCCTTTTATGACATCGGGCAAAATGGTGGTGCCGGTTTCAGGCGCCTTGAATCGCACGACGGCATTATCGGTTTTGGGAAGATGCTTGTGCCGGCAGGTGCCGTCATATTTGGGTTTCCCGCCTTCGGCCTTGGCTTTTTCCCGCATCGCTTCCACCGCTTCGGACGAACAGGTGCAGTAATAGGCATTCCCGCTCTCAATGAGTTTTTGGATGTGCGCCAGATAAATATCGGTTCGTCTGGACTGGAAAAAGGGCCCATGGTCCCATTCGATTCCGAGCCATTCCAGCGCCTCGAAGATGGCGTCAACGGAGGTTTCGGTGCTTCGGGCGGCATCCGTGTCCTCGATTCTTAGCACAAACTCGCCTTTCATGTGGCGGGCGTAGAGCCAGTTGAAAAGGGCGGTGCGAGCACCTCCCAGATGCAGAAACCCGGATGGGCTCGGTGGAAACCGCGTGATAATTGTTTTCATGTGAGTGCCCTTTGATGGTTTTTCCGGCAAACCGATGACGGTAAAAGAGGCGCAAGCCCGGTTTTGTTATTCGGTTCCGGGGCCGGCTCGCCGGTGGTGTTATTAATATAGGATGGAATTACCATAATGTCTTAATTTGCGCGATCCTAAAAACAAAAATAGAACGTTACATACCGTTATTTTAAAATATTATTATTTCGTTTTCCTCATTTAAACGGCGGAACAAAAAGAGTGAAGAGTAAAGTGCCCGAGTGGCTCCTTCCGGTTCGGGAAGGAAAAAAGAGTCGTTTCCGAAAACGGCCCGTTTTGATCCGGGGACCCGAGGCGGCTGTCCCTTTAATGGTGTCATTGCATTTATGCATTGTTAAATAAATGGGTTATAATTTTATTTTTGCCTTTATCCGCCATTCCGTCGCCATCCATAGCACAGAGTTCATGGCAGCACAACCGATGAAATTATTAAGTGCCTGAAAAGAGCTTGACATTTGCATCGTTTTCAATTACTTATACCGGACTTTGATGAGAGTGAAGGGGATTTAATCGTATTGAAAATGAATTCAAATAATTAGGAGATTGCTCATGGCTTTACCAAAGAGAAAGAAATCCAAGTCAAAACGGGATAAGCGCCGGACGCATCAGAAAACGGATGCGCCGAATCTCTCCACCTGCCCGCAATGCGGCGAGGCGACGCTGCCGCACCATGCCTGTGCCCAATGTGGTGAGTACAAAGGACGAACCGTAATCGAGACCAAAGAGGAATAATCGCTTATGTCACCAACGACACCTGGACCGGAGCAAGTGCCGCAGGGGCTTGACCCCCAGTCGCTGCAGATGGTTTTGAATACGGTCAGGGATCTGAAAAAGCGGCTGCTGACCAAGGAAAATATCCTGGAGTTCGACAAAACCGAAACTTTTCCGGAAGCAGCCATTCGCCGCATGTTGAAGCCGGATGTGGGGCTCCAGCTCCTGTTCATTCCCGAAGCCTATGGCGGGGTGGGGGCCGGCACAAGAGACTGTTGCACGGTGATTCGCGAAGTCTCGAAGATCTGCCTTGGTATTTCGACAGCCGTGTTCGCCATTCAGCTGGGGGCCGATCCGCTGCTCGTGGGGGGGACCGAGGCGCAGAAAGCCAAATGGTTGGGAAAGATTGCCGAAGGAAAGGCCCTGGTGGCTTACGGGGTTACGGAAGCGAGCGCCGGAAGCAATCTTGCCGCCCTGGAAACCGAGGCGGTTCCGGTTTTAAGCGATGCCGGCCAACTCACCGGATATACGGTGAACGGCAGCAAGATGTTTATCTCCAATGGCGGCTATGCCGACTTTATTACGCTGTTGGCCAATACGCCAGAAGGGCCTACTTTTTTTGTCGTGGAAAAAGGGTCGCCGGGGTTTGAGCAGGCCAAGGGGGAAGAAAAGCACGGGATTCGCGCTTCCAACACCTCTCCGCTCTATTTCAGCGATGTGTTTGTTCCGGTGGAAAATCTCATCGGCGGGGTTCCCGGAAAAGGCCTTCAGCAGGCCAACAAGGTGTTCGGCTATACGCGGCTGATGGTGGGGGCCATGGGTCTTGGGGCCGGAGATAAGGCCTTGGAACTCGTCATCGCCTACGCCAAGGAGCGGATTCAGTTCGGGAAACCCCTATCCGAGATGCAGGGCTACACGCATAAACTGGTCGTTCCCCATGCCATTCGCATAGAGGCCGGCTCCGCGCACCTGGAAGAAATCGGCGCCCGGCTGGACGGCGGGGAATCCGATCTTCAGGTGGAAGGCTCCATCTGCAAATATTTTTGCACCGAGGCGGCGAACAGGGCCGCGGATGATGCCGTTCAGGCCCTGGGCGGCTACGGATATATCAACGAGTATGAGGTGGAAAAAGTCCGGCGGGATGTCAAAATTACCACCATCTACGAGGGGACGAGCGAAATCCAGCAGAATATTATCAGCACCTTTCGCTGGAAGGTGACCCGGAAAACCAAAGGGGCCTTTTACCGGGGAATGGGGGAGGAGATGGCGGCCCTTGAGGGGGAGCTGGGCGACGGCGGATATCGGCTCTGCGGGCTTGCCGCCCATGCGCTGAACCGGACCATCGATCTTGCCCACGAAAACCGGCTCACCCGGATGCAGTATGTCATGTTTGCGCTTGCCGACATGATGAGCTTCGTCGAGGTGGGCGTCGCGCTCGCCAGAAAGGCGGCGGCGCTGACCCGATCCGGTGCTCCGGAAGCGAAAAAAATCGTGGTCATGTCCCGGATTTTTGCACGGGAAGTGGCGCAGCTGGTCGCCAAAAATGCGATGGGAATTGTGATCGGCTCCGGTGCGCTGGATGACGGAAGCATTCTCGCGTTTAAGGAGGCGATCTCTTTTGATGCGCTTTCCATGTGTCAGAAGGGCAATATTGCGGATATGGATCTGGTGGCGGACATTCTATTTGCGAGGGCTTCATGAGCGATCAAGTGAAACGCACGGTAGTCGTAACCGGCGGGTCCAGAGGCATCGGCCGGGCGATCTGCCGGGAGTTGGCGGGAGAAGGGGTTCACGTTTTCTTTAATTACTTCAACCCCGGAGATCCGGAAGGCGAAAAGGCGGCAGCGGCGGAAACGGAAAAAATCATCGCGACATCCGGCGGAACCGCTTCCAGCGAGAGTTTTGATATCACCTCCGCGGAGGCCCTGAACGCCTTCTTTAAAAGGATACTCGATGAAACCGGCCGCATCGATGTGCTGGTCAACAATGCGGGAATTACCCGGGACAGTCTCATCCCCCGCATGCGGGAAGATGTCTGGGACAGCGTAATTGACATCAACCTCAAGGCGGTTTTTCGCTGTATTCAGCTGGTCTCAAAGGCCATGATGGCTCAGCGCTCCGGCAGCATCGTGAACATTGCCTCCATCAGCGGCGTTCTCGGAACCGCCGGTCAGGCCAATTACGCCGCCTCCAAGGCCGGTGTCATTGCCTTGACGAAAGTTGCCGCCAGAGAGCTGGCGGGGCGCGGCGTGACGGTCAATGCCGTTGCGCCGGGATTTATTATCACCGATATGACGGCTGCACTGCCGGATAAGGTAAAGGCTGCCTACCTGGAACAGATTCCTCTCAAACGGGGAGGAACACCGGAAGATATCGCGAGGGCCGTGGCGTTTCTCGTATCCGAAAATGCTGCCTATATCACCGGGCAGGTGCTTCATATCAATGGCGGAATGTATATGTAACAACACTGTAAAAATTGAAAGGAGAAAGGGTCCATGTCGGTTGCGGAAAAAGTAAAAAAAATTATTTCGGAAAAACTGAGTGTCGATATTGAAGAAGTCGTTCCCGAAGCCAGCTTTGTGGATGATCTGGGTGCGGATTCCCTGGATCTGGTGGAGCTGATCATGTCCATGGAGGAAGAGTTCGATATCGAGATTTCCGATGAGAAGGCAGAGCAGATGATTACCGTAAAGGATGCCATCGACTACGTTTCTGCCAATACATGATTTGCTGAATTTTCTGGCGGGTTGCCCGAACCGGGATTCTATCCAGGCGACTATTTTTCTTCGTGGCTCACAGGTGAAGCGCTCACGCCGCAATAGGAAAATCTGTTCGGGCAATCGGTTGTTTGCCGCACGCCCCACTGCCGGGCACAGGGTGAGGAGGTTTTTTTGAACAGGCGGGTAGTTATAACGGGGGTAGGATTGGTTACCCCTCTCGGGATAGGGGTGAAGGAAAGCTGGGAAGCTCTTTGCGCCGGAAAATCGGGGATTGCAGAGTTAACGCGGTTCAATGCCTCTGCTTTTGAAACGAAGATTGCCGGAGAAGTAAAGGGGTTTAACCCGGAGGATTTTCTCCCGAAAAAAGAGGCCAGGCGAACTCAGCTTTTTATCTGTTACGCCATCGCCGCATCGCGCATGGCCTTGGAGGATTCGGGATTTGTCATTAACGACGGTAACTCTGCCAGGGTAGGCGTTCTCACCGGGTGCGGACTCGGCGGGCTTTCCATGATGGAAGACAGTTTGCGAACGATGGATACGAAAGGCCCCAATCGCGTCAGCCCGTTTTTTATTCCCATGATGATCGGGAATATGGCGCCGGGAATGGTCTCCATTCAGTTCGGAGCCAAGGGGCCGAATCTTTCGGTCGCAACCGCCTGCGCCGCCGGTACCCATGCCGTGGGGGAAGCCTATAAGATGATCAAATACGGCGCGGCGGACGCGATGATTACCGGTGGCGTGGAATCCGTGATCACCCAGACCTGTTTTGCGGGATTCAATTCCATGAAGGCGCTGTCCACCCGAAACGATGCACCCCAGAAGGCATCCCGGCCGTTTGACCGGGATCGGGACGGGTTTGTGGTCGGCGAGGGGGCCGGTATTTTGATTCTCGAACCGCTTGACAGCGCGCGGGAACGGGGGGCAAAAATTTACGCCGAAGTCATCGGCTACGGCATGAGTGGCGACGGGTACCATATATCGGCCCCGGCCCCGAATGGCGAAGGCATGGCCCGATGCATGGCAGCTGCTTTGGCGGATGCGGGCGTTTCCTATACGCAGATCGATTATATCAACGCTCACGGCACTTCCACGCAACTCAATGATCTCTATGAGACGATGGCCATCAAAACGGTTTTCAAGGAACGGGCAAAGCTTGTTCCTGTGAGTTCCACCAAGTCGATGACCGGACATCTGCTCGGCGGTGCCGGGGGCATTGAGTCCGTCTTCTCGGCGCTAGTGATTGACAGGGGAATTATTCCCCCGACCATTAATCTGGATAACCCGGATGACGAGTGCGATCTGGATTATGTTCCCCATATTGCCCGAAAAGCCACAGTAACCACCGCCATGAGCAATTCATTCGGATTCGGGGGTACCAACGCCTGTCTGGTATTTCGGCGGGTGATGGATTGAAGTTCGGTTGTTTGCTGGATCGAATGGAAGAGTAAGAGTAAGAGTAAGAGCAAGAGCAAGAGCAAGAGCAAGAGTAAGAGTCAGAGTCAGAGTCAGAGTAAGAGTCAGAGTAAGAGTAAGAGTAAGAGTAAGAGTAAGATTGCGGCCGGTATGCTAAGAATTGCGGGGGCCCTTAAAGATCGGATTTATCGGGGAGAGAGATGGAAGACAAACAATCATCGTCTATTGTTATCGGGTGCGATCACGCGGCGTTCGGGCTCAAAGAGCAGATAAAATCGTATTTATCCAGCAGGGGCTACACGGTATACGATGTGGGTACGGCCGGGGATAGTTCGGTTGACTACCCCGATTACGGCAATAAGGTCGCTGAGAAAATTTCATCCGGTGAATTCAGCCGCGGGGTTTTGCTTTGCGGTACCGGACTGGGTATGTCCATGGTCGCCAATCGCTTTTCGAATGTGCGCGCCGCCCTTTGCGCAGATGTGTTTTCCGCCGTGATGAGCCGGCGGCATAATGATGCCAATGTTCTCGTCATGGGGGCCCGGGTGATCGGTGATATCCTGGCGCTGGAAATTTTACGCACCTGGCTTGAGACCCCCTTTGAGGGAGGCCGGCACCAGCGGCGGCTCGATAAGTTTAAGCCAGCGCATTCGGTGCCGGATTTATCAATACTCGAAAAAGTGGACCCCGCCATTGCCCGGGCCATTGCGGATGAAACGCAGCGGCAGGAAACGACCCTGGAGCTGATTGCTTCGGAGAATATTGCCAGCCCCGCCGTTATGGCGGCCCAGGGTAGCGTCATGACCAATAAGTATGCCGAGGGCTATCCGGGCAAACGCTATTACGGCGGGTGCGAGAATGTAGATGTGGCGGAAAGCCTGGCCATCGAACGGGCGCAAAAGCTCTTTCATGCCGATTATGCCAACGTTCAGCCCCACTCCGGGTCCCAGGCAAATATGGCCGTCTATTTTGCCCTTCTGGAGCCGGGGGATGTGATATTGGGAATGAATCTTTCCCACGGGGGCCATCTCACCCACGGCAGCCCGGTCAGTTTTTCGGGTCGCCTGTTCAGGTTTGTTCATTACGGCGTGGATCCGCGGACCGGTATCATTGATTATGAGGCGCTTGATCGGCTTGCCCGCGAGCATCGGCCCGCCATGATCGTTGCCGGCGCGAGCGCTTACCCCCGGATTATCGATTTTGCGGCCTTTGAACGGATCGCCCGTTCCGTAAACGCTCTTCTCGTGGTCGATATGGCGCATATCGCGGGTCTCGTGGCCGCCGAGCTTCATCCTTCCCCGGTTCCCCGGGCAGATGTAGTTACCTCCACCACCCATAAGACCCTGCGCGGCCCCCGGGGAGGGCTGATTTTATCCAAGGCCGGGTATGGGGAAAAGCTGGGAAAACAGATATTTCCCGGGATACAGGGCGGACCGCTCATGCACGTCATTGCCGCCAAAGCAGTCGCGTTTCAGGAAGCACTGACCGATGCCTTCCGGAGTTACCAGCAGCAGGTCCTGAAAAATGCCACGGCCCTGGCCGGCGCATTGATGGATTCCGGAATGGATCTGGTTTCCGGCGGAACGGACAATCATCTGATGCTGGCGGATTTGACCCGGCTCAATATCACCGGCAAGGACGCCGAGAACGCACTGCACCGTGCCGGTATGACGGTCAATAAAAATTCGATTCCCGGTGAGAAACTCAGTCCCTATGTGACGAGCGGCATTCGTATCGGCACGCCGGCCGTGACGACCCGGGGGATGAAGGAAGCGCAAATGGAGGCTATTGCCGGGTTTATGATCGAGGTGTTAAATCACCCCGGGGATGAGCGGACTATCAGCCGTGTGCGGGAATCGGTCCGATCGCTTTGCAGCGATTTTCCCCTTTACGGCGGCAGATAGAATTGCTATGCGGCAGCCGTTCCCCCTGAGTACCTCTGGGTAAGGAGATAGGAGAATGCCGGTGAAATTTTCGCGACCGTCTTGGGAAGAGTATTTCATGGAGATCACCACGCTGGTGGCCAAACGGTCTACTTGCCGCCGGCGGGCGGTGGGCGCGGTTATCATCAGAGACAAGCGAATTTTAAGCACCGGATACAACGGGGCGCCGACCGGCATTCGCCACTGCATCGATATCGGGTGCCTGCGCGAAGAACTCAATGTGGCTTCCGGCCAGCGGCATGAACTGTGTCGCGGCATTCATGCCGAGCAGAATGCCATTATTCAGGCCGCCTTTCACGGGGTGAGCATTAAGGGTGCAACGCTTTTTTGTACCAATCTCCCCTGCTCCATATGCGCCAAAATGATTATCAATGCCGGTCTCGAAAAGATCTACTATCTGTCCGGCTATGCGGATGAAATGTCCGCCGAGATGTTGGCGGAAGCGGGAATACCGGTCATCAAACTGGAAGCTGCGCAGGAAAAGGAGGCGCGATGAAGTGCCCGTTTTGTGGAGAGCTCGACAACAAGGTGATTGACTCCAGGCTCAGCAAGGACGGTAATGTCATTCGGCGACGGCGGGAGTGCCTGATCTGTGACCGGCGGTTTACCACCTACGAGCATATCGAGGAAATTCCCATCATGATCGTGAAAAAAGATGGGCGCCGGGAAGTTTTTTCACGGGAAAAGGTCCGATCCGGCATGCAGCGGGCCTGCGAGAAGCGCAATATCAGCATGAACGTCATCGAAGAGAGCATTGACGAGCTGGAACGGGATTTGCGGGAAACCGGCAAGAAAGAGATTCCATCGAACAAGATCGGCGAGTGGGTCATGGAGGCGCTTCATAAGATGGATGGGGTGGCCTATGTCCGGTTTGCCTCGGTGTACCGCGAATTCAAGGATGTGAATGATTTCGTGTCCGAGCTGAAAAATCTCCTCAGCAGCGGAAAAGGGGCGGTGACGGACATCAAATGACGCCCGATGACGGTTTTATGAATACGGCGCTGGACCTTGCCGAAAAAGGGGCCGGCTACGTCTCCCCCAATCCCATGGTCGGAGCGGTGGTCGTGAAAGACGGCCGGATTGTCGGACGCGGATATCACCGGGCGGTGGGAACCGCGCACGCCGAGGTGAATGCGCTTGACGATGCCGGGGGCGAGGCAAGGGGGGCGACGCTCTATGTGACACTGGAGCCTTGCAACCATACGGGCCGAACGCCGCCGTGTACCGAAAAAATTCTGAAGTCCGGTATCAAAAAGATCGTGGTGGCGATGCTGGATCCGAACCCGGATGTAACGGGGGGCGGGAATGACCGGTTAAGGGCCGAAGGCGTGGAAGTGGAAACGGGCGTAGGAGAGGCCCGCGCCCGAAAGCTGAACGAGAGCTTTATTAAATATATCCTTACCAAGCGGCCCTTTGTGATTTTAAAATCCGCTGCAACCCTTGATGGCCGGATCGCCACCCGTACGGGAGATGCCCGCTGGGTGACGGGACCAGCTTCCCGGCGGTTCGTTCACGAGATTCGTCATGCCGTTGACGGCATTCTGGTGGGGATCGGTACGGTTCAGGCGGATGATCCCCGTCTTACCACCCGGATCGAGGGAAGGACGGGGCGGGATCCGGTCCGCATCATTCTCGATTCCCGGTTATCCATTTCAGAGACGGCGAAGGTGTTGCGGCATCAATCCGATTCTGATACCGTTATCGTTACCGGTGGTTCGGCGCCGATCGACAAGACGAACCGGCTGCGGCGGCTAAAAGGGGTTCAGGTAATGGAAGCGCCCCTGAAAGACGGAAAAATAGATCTTCCCCGATTGATGGAAGGTCTCGGAGTTATGGGAATCACAAGTCTCTTGGTGGAAGGTGGCGGCCGGGTGATGGCTTCGGCGATTTCTTCCGGAATTGCCGATAAGCTTCTCCTGTTTTATGCCCCCAAACTTTTAGGAGGGGATGACGGGATTCCGATCTGCAGCGGGCCGGGGCCGGAAAAGATGGCCGATTGTGTGGCAGTGCGGGATATCGAGGTACGGCGGTTTGGCGAGGATGTGATGCTGGAGGGGTATTTCCGGCGCAACTGAGGGTAATATGTTTACCGGAATCATTGAAGGCATGGGAACGCTCGCCGCTATCCGGTCCTCCGGACAGGGAAAGCGGTTTGTCGTTGAAGCCGGTTTTTCGCTGGCGGATTCCGGCATCGGCGATAGTATTGCCGTTAACGGGGCCTGTCTTACGGCCGTGGTGATAGACGGCGCCCGGTTTGAAGCGGATCTGTCCCCTGAAACGCTTTCCAAGACCCTCTTTGGAAAGATGCGAATCGGTGACCGGGTAAACCTTGAGCGGGCGCTACGGTTGTCGGACCGGCTGGACGGTCACCTCGTCTCGGGGCATGTGGACGGCGTCGGGGTGATGAGCAGCCGCCGGGTTCTCGGAAATGTGATTTTAATCACCTTTACGGTGCCGCCCCCCCTTGCCCGGTATATGATTAAAAAAGGCTCCGTTGCGGTGGACGGAGTCAGTTTGACGATTAACGACCGCGGTTCGGATTCCTTTGAGGTGAGCATCATTCCCCATACGGCGAAGCTCACGACCATCGGGTTTAAAAAACCGGGAGATCCGGTGAATATTGAAACCGATATGATCGGAAAATATGTGGAGCGGTTTATGACGGAAAAGCCCGCCGCGGAATCGCAGGGGCGAATGGATATGCAGTTTCTTGCAAAATCCGGCTTTCTATGAAAACAAAAGAAGATAACCGGCCGATCGGTTACCCCCGCGGCTGGATTTAAATACTATAAGGTTGGGAGAATTTCAGGCATGCCATTAATTTCAATTGAACAGGCGATAAAGGATATCCGGGATGGCAAAATGGTCATCCTGGCGGATGACGAGGATCGGGAAAATGAAGGCGATCTGACCATGGCGGCGGATGCCATAACGCCCGAAGCGATCAACTTCATGGCGAAATACGGCCGGGGTCTCATATGCCTTTCAATGACGGGCGAAAAATGTGACTCGCTGGATCTGCCGCTGATGGTATACAACAATCAGTCTCAGTTCCAGACCGGATTCACCGTTTCCATCGAAGCCCGGTGCGGGGTCACGACCGGTATTTCCGCGGCGGACCGGGCCCGGACGATTCAGGCGGCGGTGGCGGATAATGCAAAACCACGCGATTTGGTGCGCCCTGGGCATATATTTCCCCTTCGGGCCAAAAAAGGGGGGGTCATCGTTCGGGCCGGTCAGACCGAGGGGTCTGTTGACCTGGCGAGGCTTGCAGGGAGAAGACCTTCCGGCGTCATTTGCGAAATCATGGATGATGACGGTACAATGGCCAGAATGCCCGCTCTGGAGAAATTCAGCGAGGCGCATGGCCTTGGTATCTGTACCATTGCCGATCTGATCGAATACCGGATGCGGACAGAGTCTTTTGTCCATAAGGCGGCGCAAACCGTCATTCCGACCTCCATCGCCGGGGATTTCCGCTGCATCGTGTATGAAAACGATGTGGACGATTTGCTTCAGATTGCGCTGGTGAAGGGGGAAATAATGCCCGATAAACCGGTATTGGTCCGCGTTCATTCCGAGTGCCTGACCGGGGATATCTTCGGCTCCCTGCGGTGCGATTGCCGGGGGCAGCTCCATAAGGCCATGAAGATGGTGGAGGAGGAGGGGGCCGGTGTGGTGCTCTATGTCCGGCAGGAGGGCAGGGGAATCGGACTTGTCAACAAGATCAAGGCGTATGCCCTTCAGGATGAGGGACTGGATACGGTGGAAGCCAACGAGAAGCTCGGATTCGGGGGCGATATGCGCAACTACGGTATCGGCGCCCAGATTTTGGCCGAACTGGGAGTTCGCAAAATGCGCCTGATGACCAATAATCCTAAAAAGATGATCGGTTTGGAAGGCTATGGGCTTCAGGTGGTGGAGCAGGTGCCGATTGAAATCGAATCCAATGAGCATAACAAGTGTTACCTCGAGTGTAAAAAACTGAAAATGGGACACCTGTTGAATGTGGATACGATTCCCTGAGCCGACATGGACTGAAGGTACTAAGAAATGATTTTCCGCGCGGCCTGTATTGTTGCGGCTGGTCGCATCGGTGGAGCCGCAGCGTTATTAATAGCTGAATTTTAATTATGGGGTGCCGTTGGCGCCTGCGGATACAGAAACCGGGAGGAGTCGGAAATGCCGAAAGTGTATGAGGGGGGATATCTTGCCTCCGGCAAGAAGTTTGCCATTGTGGTCAGCCGGTTTAATGATTTTATAACGGAGAAACTGGTGGGCGGGGCGATGGATGCCCTGATCCGGTGTGGTGGCAAAGATGAAGATATTGATATCGTCAAGGTGCCGGGAGCGTTTGAAATTCCACTGATAGCCAAAAAGTTGGTGGAAAAGAAAAAATATAACGCCGTTATCTGTCTCGGAGCGGTTATTCGGGGGGCGACACCTCACTTCGAGTATGTGAGCGCTGAGGTTACCAAGGGGATCGCCGTTGTCAGTCTGGAGTCCAACACTCCGGTTATTTACGGTATTCTCACCACCGATACCATTGAACAGGCCATTGAACGGGCCGGCACCAAGGCCGGCAACAAGGGGTGGAGCGCTGCCATGGGTGCCGTGGAAATGGCAAACCTGGCGGACGTTATCGACCAGGTGTAATGCATGGGCAATCGCCGCAAGTCACGGGAGCTTGCTTTGCAGGCGCTCTTTTATATCGATATGTGTCATGAGGATGCCCGAAGCGCCTTGACGCTTTTTTGCGAAAACTTTACGCCGTCCAAGACGGCGCTTCCTTTTTTCCTCAAATTGGTTCTTGGCGTGGTGAATGCCAAGCCCGCCATCGATCAGGTCATCAAGCGGTATTCCAGCCATTGGAAGCTCGGGCGGATGGCCTGCGCGGACCGCAATATTCTCCGTATCGCGGTCTTTGAATTGTTTTGTTGCCAGGATATTCCTCCGAAGGTGTCCATCAATGAAGCGATTGATATCGGGAAAAAATTTGGAACGGAAGACTCCGGCGCTTTTATAAACGGTATTCTGGACAGTATTCATTCGGCCATCGAGAACGAGGGGCTTACGATCGATATCGGCCCCCTGACGGATGACTTGATGCAATTTCAAGGAGAGCAAGATGGAGAATAGGCGGATTCTGCTCAGGGAAGATGAAATGCCGACGCAGTGGTATAATATTCTCGCCGATATTAAAATGAATCCCCCCTTGGGGCCGGATGGGAACCCCATTTCGCCGCAGGCGCTGGCGCCTGTTTTCCCGATGAACCTGATCGAGCAGGAGGTGAGTACCGATCGCTGGATCGATATCCCCGAGGCGGTTCAACGTGTCCTTCGTCTCTGGCGACCCGCGCCGCTGGTGCGCGCTTATAATCTCGAAAAGGCGCTGGGAACACCGGCCAGAATTTATTACAAGGATGAAAGCGTCAGTCCGCCGGGCAGCCATAAGCCCAATACCGCTGTCGCGCAGGCCTATTACAACAAAGCGTTCGGTATCAAGCGGATGACGACTGAAACCGGCGCCGGCCAATGGGGAAGCGCCCTGTCCTTTGCATGCGCTCAATTTGGCCTGGAATGTAAGGTGTTCATGGTTCGGGTCAGCTTTTCTCAAAAACCCTACCGTAAATCGATGATGGAAGTCTGGGGCGGAAAGTGTATCCCCAGTCCCAGTACCGAGACCCGGGCCGGCCGGGATGCGCTTGCTCGGGATCCGAATACGCCGGGTAGTCTTGGAACCGCCATCAGCGAGGCGATCGAGGCGGCGCTCGCCGATCAGACCGGTCAGACGCGCTACTCCCTCGGCAGTGTACTGAACCATGTCTGCCTCCATCAGACCATCATCGGGCTGGAGGCGAAAAAGCAACTGGAGAAGGTGGGGGAATACCCGGATATCATCATCGGGTGCGCGGGCGGCGGCAGCAATTTCGCGGGAATTGCCTTTCCGTTTGTCCTCGATAAAATAAACGGCAAGGAGATTGAGATTTATCCGGTTGAACCGGCCGCTTGCCCCACACTGACCCGGGCCCCCTTTGTGTATGACCACGGGGACACGGCGCGCTATACACCGCTGTTGCCCATGTACAGCCTGGGGCATGATTTCGTGCCACCGCCGATTCATGCCGGCGGGCTTCGGTACCACGGCATGGCCCCCACCGTCAGTCAGATCGTGGCGGAGGGGCTGGCTACGCCCAAATCGGTTTTTCAACTTCCCTGCTATGAGGCGGGGCTTTTATTTGCCCGGACTCAGGGGACCATTCCGGCTCCGGAAACGACCCACGCCCTCGCCCAGGTGATTATCGAAGCCAACAAGGCAAGGGAGGAGGGGAAAGAAAAGGTGATTCTTTTTAACTGGAGCGGGCATGGCCTACTTGATTTTGGGGCATATGAGAAGTACTTTGCCGGGGACGTGGTGAATTTCCAGTTGGGGGATGAAGAGATAAAAAGAGCGGAAAAGGTTTTTGCCGATTATCCGAAACCCCAGTTGCTAAAAAGCCGGTGAGAGGAAAGCTGTTAGCGGTTAGCTATTAGGCGTTAGCTTAAAACCGCATAAGCTGACATCTCATGTTAATTTGCTAACAGCTAACAGCTAACAGCTAACAGCTATCAGCTATCAGGAAAATGGCCATGGACCAGAGCAAAGACAGGTATGAACGGCGCTGCCCCCGTCTGGGCCATGCGGTACGGTTTGATTACTGCCGGAAAGGCGGCGACGAGGGGAATCCATGCTGGAAGACCGTGGACTGCTGGTGGGAATATTTTGATATCATCGACTATCTGAAAAATAATTTCCCCGGAGAAACGGTTCAAAAGCTTATGACCGCCAAACCGAAGCCCAAAACCACCCATCTGGTGGAGTTGATTCAACAGGCTCAAAACCGCCTGAATAAAGCGTGATATTTTTTCCGGCCCGTCCGGAAGAGGAGGTACCAGTGATTATCAAGATGCTGACAGTGGGGCCGATCATGGCCAACTGCTATATTGTGGGATGTGAAGAGACTAAAGAGGCTGCCGTCATCGATCCGGGCGCTGATGGGAAACGTATCCTTTCGGAGCTTAAAAGCGCCGCCCTGACGCTGAAATATATCATCAATACGCACGGCCACTTTGATCATGTGGGCGCCAATCGGAGTATTAAAGAGGAGACCGGCGCTCAGTTGGTGATCCATGCTCTGGATGCGCCCTATTTGAAAGTCGTGTCGGACTCGGCCTCCGCCTGGGGGCTTTCCGCGGAACCCTCTCCCGAACCGGATCGAACCTTGGCGGATGGGGACACGGTTGCCTTTGGGAAGATCAGTTTCACGGTGATCCATACCCCGGGGCACACACCCGGCGGCATTTCCCTTTTCGCCGATGGTCACGTGTTTGTGGGAGATACGCTTTTTGCCGGCTCCATCGGTCGAACCGATTTTAAAGGAGGGGATTACGACACCCTGATAACCAGTATTCGGAGCCGGTTGTTTGCGTTGGACGACGCTACGCGGGTGATGCCGGGGCATAACGAGGAGACCACCATCGGCCGCGAGAAGCGCTTCAATCCTTTTGTTAGAATCGTGTGATGTTATCCGGCGTCCGAAATAGCGATGATTTTAAAAGACCGGCTCGGTTTTTAAAACCGAGCCGGTCTGACTTTGTGTAACCGAGCTAAAAACCGCCGAGTTGGCACTTTTTGATTTTGATTCCCATGGCTTCACAGGCGCGGCCCACGGCGATTTTGCTGACTTTCAAGCGGTCGGCAATTTCCCAGGCGATCGGGCAGGTGATGCGGTTTTCCTTTTGGGCTGACTGGAGCGCCTCTCTAAGGGCGGCCGTGGGCTCCTTTGCGGTGGAGATGGGTTTTTGATCCGGCTGATACCCAAAAAGTCCGATCTGGCATTTTGAAATTTTAATATTCAGAAGATCGGCGGTGATGCCCACTTCAGCCGGAGCCACGTTTAAACGGCTGGCGATATCGAAAGCCACTGCACAGGGAAGTTCATCTTGAATATTTTTTCTTGCCAGTTCCGCCTCTATTTTTAAATCGGGCGTTTTCCCCGTATGTTTCTCTGCAAATTTTTTGCTTGTTCCCGTTGCCATATTTCCCTCCTTATCTTATGTGGAAGTTTTTTCGGATCTGATAACTATACCGTAAATTGCACCAAAAACAAGTTGTGCCGCGCACCTTGAATATCTGCAACAGCTTTGGTAGGTACGGGAGAGCCTCTGAATTCCAAAGGCGTTGATGCAACAGAAAAATAAATGCTATGGAGCGCGTGGTGAGATGTCATTTGCCGAAAATCGAAAAAAAACTCGCCAGATAAGGGTGGGCGGCGTTCCCGTGGGGGGAATGGCGCCGGTATCGGTTCAGTCCATGACCAATACACCTACCCAGGATATTGCCGCTACCGTGAACCAGATTCAGCGGCTGGAGGCGGCCGGTTGCGAAATTGTTCGGGTCGCGGTCCCTGACGAGGCGGCGGCCCGGGCCATTCGGGAAATTAAAAAAGAGATCCGTATTCCGCTGATTGCGGATATTCATTTTGACTATCGGCTTGCGATTGGCAGCGCCGAAGCCGGTGCGGACGGGCTGCGTATCAATCCCGGAAATATCGGAAGTGACCGGAAGGTCAAGGCGGTTGTGGATTGCGCAAAGGATCGCGGTCTTCCCATCCGTATCGGAGTCAATGCCGGCTCGCTCGAAAAGGACGTATTGGCCAAATACGGTGGTGTGACCGCGGAGGCCATGGTGGAAAGCGCCATGCGGCATGTGGTTTTGCTGCAACGGTTTGATTTCCAAGATATAAAGATTTCCATCAAGGCTTCCGATGTCCCGAGGACCCTATCGGCCTATCGGTTGCTTTCAACCAAAACCGATTTTCCCCTTCATGTGGGCGTTACGGAGGCGGGCGGGCTTTATCCGGGGATTGTCAAATCCGCCCTCGGCATCGGCATGTTGCTGGCCGAAGGGATCGGGGATACGATCCGGGTCAGTCTCACCCGGGACCCGGTGGAAGAGGTCCGGGTGGGGTATGAAATACTTAGGGCTCTCGACATTCGGCGCCACGGTGTGGAAATCATCTCTTGCCCGACCTGCGGCCGATGCAGCCTGGATCTCTTTGATATCGTGGAGCGGGTCGAAAAGGCGCTGCTGACAAAGACGGCGCCGATCAAGGTGGCCATTATGGGATGCGTGGTCAACGGGCCGGGGGAAGCCCGCGAGGCGGACATCGGCGTTACCGGCTGTGATGGGATGGGGATTCTGTTTAAAAAGGGAGAGGTGGTTAAAAAATTCCCGCAGGAGAAGCTCGTGGAAGTTCTGATTGAAGAGGTGGAAAAGTTAGAGGGGAACTTTAAGGTAATTTAGATAGATAAACGGAAAAGAAGAAGGGAAGGGCATAGAATGGGAGATCAAGCAAAAACGGCCATTTCACCGACGCGGGTGGAAGATTATGCGGAATGGTATCAGCAGGTGATTAAAGCATCGGATATGGCCGAAAATTCGGCGGTTCGCGGCTGCATGGTGATTAAGCCCTGGGGGTATGCCCTGTGGGAAAATATTTCGAGAAGTCTGGATGCCATGTTCAAGGAGACCGGTGTTCGGAATGCCTATTTCCCGCTTTTCATACCGCTCAGTTTCCTTGAAAAGGAAGCCGAGCATGTGGAGGGGTTTGCCAAGGAATGCGCTGTCGTTACTCACCATCGCCTGGAAAAGGGGCCCAACGGGGGACTCGTTCCGGCCGGCCCGCTCACCGAGCCGCTGGTGGTGCGGCCGACATCGGAGACGATCATTGGAGATTCCTTTTCCAAATGGGTCAGCAGCTACCGGGATCTGCCCCTTCTCATCAACCAGTGGGCAAATGTCGTTCGGTGGGAAATGCGGACCCGGATGTTTCTGAGAACGAGCGAGTTCCTCTGGCAGGAAGGCCACACGGCCCATGCCACCCGGGAAGAGGCCGAGGGCCGCACGCGGATGATGCTGGAGGTGTATCGGATACTATCCGAGGAGTATTTGGCCGTGCCGGTGATACCGGGCGCCAAGAGCGCTTCCGAGCGTTTTCCGGGAGCCGTTGACACCTATTGTATCGAAGCGATGATGCAGGACCGGAAGGCGCTTCAGGCCGGAACCTCCCATTTCCTGGGGCAAAACTTTGCCAAAGGATCCAATATCCGCTTCCAGTCCGCTGATAAAACCGAGGAATTCGCCTGGACCACCTCCTGGGGAGTGTCCACCCGTCTGATCGGCGGTCTGATCATGACCCACGCGGATGATGACGGTATTATCCTGCCGCCGAGAGTGGCACCCGCCCATGTTGTCCTGATGCCCATCCTTCGAAAAGAAAAGGATCGGAGCGAAGTTATGGCCTATGTGGACCGGCTGGCAAGGGAACTCAGAGCGCAGCGGTTTCACGATGAGCCGCTTCGGGTTGAAGTGGATGATCGGGAAATCGGGGGCGGGAAAGGCTGGGAGTGGATCAAAAAAGGCGTCCCCGTCCGGGTGGAGGTCGGCCCCCGGGATATTGCCGACGACGCCGTCTTTTTCGCGCGCCGGGACAAGAGCCACCGGGAGAAAACCAGCATGAAGCGTGAGGTTTTTGTCGGACAACTTCCTGGTATTTTAGAGGATATCCAAAAAAGTCTTTTTGACCGGGCTGCCGCGTTTCTCAAGGCCAATACCCACTCCATTGATAATCGCCCTGACTTTTATGATTTTTTTACACCGAAAAACTTGGAGAAGCCCGAAATTCATGGCGGGTTTGCTTCGGCCCACTGGTGTGGGAATGCGGCTTGCGAGGCAGTCTTCAAGGAAGAGTTGAAAGTGACAATCCGGTGTATCCCCTTTTGCGCTGAAACGGAATCCGGCGCTTGTGTTTATTGCGGAAAGCCCAGCGACCGCCGGGTAATCTTTGCGAAGGCGTATTAAATGATCCGAATCGGGGATATAACCGACAGGTTACTTGCCAATAATCCGGAAGTGGATCTGGATATCGTGGAACGGGCCTATATCTATGCGGCCAAGGTTCATGAAGGCCAGACCCGTGTTTCCGGCGAGCCCTATCTGTCGCATAGTTTATCGGTTGCCTTGATTCTGGCGGAGATGAATCTCGATCCGGTCAGCGTGGCGGCCGGGCTGTTGCACGAGGTTCTGGAAAAAACGCAAACGTCTCCGGAGTCCCTTCGGGAGATGTTCGGGGCCGAAATTTTTCGGATTGTTTCCGGGGTGACCCGGATCAGCGTTCTTCCCCTGGGAAGCTCTCTTCGGGCACGACAGGCCGAAAATATTCGTAAAATGATTCTGGCCATGGCGGATGACCTTCGGGTGATTCTGGTCAAGCTGGCGGACCGGCTTCACAATATGCGCACGCTCTCCTATTACGGAGAAGAGATGCGGGCCGGGATCTCGGCCGAGACGCTTGATATCTACTCGCCGATCGCCTCCCGGCTCGGGATCTACTGGATAAAAAATGAGTTTGACGTAACGGCATTCAAATACGTTCACCCGGACGCCTATGCGGATATCGAGAACCGGATCAATAAAACGCTTTCCGAGCGTGAAAAGTATATCCGGAAAGTCAAAGGGCTGGTCCAGAAAAAGCTGCATGAAAACAATCTCCCGATTGAAATTCAGGGGCGATACAAGAATTTTTTCAGCATCTATAACAAGATGCTCACCCAGAAGCTTCCGTTTGAAGAAATTTACGACATCATCGCTCTCCGGATTATCGTTGATACCATCCCCCAGTGCTATGAGATTCTGGGACATATTCATTCCATGTGGAAGCCGATTCCGAAAAAATTCAAGGATTATATCGGATTCCCCAAACCGAATATGTACCAGTCGCTGCATACCACGGTGATCGGCCCCTATGGAGAGCGGCTGGAGGTTCAGATCCGGACCTGGGAGATGGATGATGTCGCCAAATCCGGTATTGCCGCCCACTGGAGCTATAAGGAGGGGAAACCGACGGATGAGAAGATGACGAGTGTTTTCGGATGGATTCAGAACCTCGTTGAAAATCAGGCGAATTTCCAGGATCCTGAAGAATTTCTCGAAAATGTCCGCATCGATCTCTTTCCGGACGAGGTGTATATTTTTACACCGGATGGGGAGATCAAAACGCTTCCCAAAGGGGCGACCCCGGTGGATTTTGCCTACATGATTCACAGCGAGGTGGGCAACACCTGCACGGGCGCCAAGGTGGACGGGCGAATGGTCCCGCTGCACTACGAGCTCAAAACGGGCGAGCGGGTGGAAGTGTTGACCACCAAGGGGCATCATCCCAGTAAAGATTGGCTGAATTATGTCAAAACGGTCAA
Source organism: Pseudomonadota bacterium (assembly GCA_043797445.1). Classification (GTDB taxonomy): domain Bacteria; phylum Desulfobacterota; class Desulfobacteria; order Desulfobacterales; family JAFDDL01; genus JAZDPP01. The sequence goes on along the minus strand of JAZDPP010000086.1, from coordinate 3,325 downwards.
GGCCAAATCCCGTATCCGTCAATGGATCAAGATCCAGGAGGTGGAGCGGAGTCTGTCTCTGGGAAGAGAAATTCTGGAAAAGGCGTTTCGAAAGCAGCGCTTAAATTTCAATGCTCTGGTGAAGTCCGAGAAAATGGCGGAAGTGGTAGCCGGATTGGGGTTTAGACAGTCCGATGATCTGATCGCTCATGTTGGCTACGGGAAAATAACGCCGTTGCAGGTGGTCCGAAAGTTTGAAATAAAACCCGAACCCGCTGACGAATCCCCCTCCATCCTGAAAAAACTGATTCGTCACACGCGAAAGAAAAAAGACAAATCCGGCGTGCTGGTCAAAGGGGTGGACGATGTTCTCATCCGTTTTGGCCAATGTTGCCAGCCTGTTCCGGGAGATCCCATCATTGGGTTCATTACGCAGGGCCAGGGGGTGAGTGTTCACCGCGTCAACTGCATTCATGTCGTCAAAATGACTCCCGAGCGGCAAATCGATGTCGAATGGGATCTGGAGAAACCTGAAACCTACCCGGTGAAAATACGCATCTATTCCGACGACAAATCCGGCTTGCTGGCCGATGTCGCAGCGGCTGTCAGCAAGCAGGGAGTCGATATTTTAAGCGCCGACGCCAATGCGCATGACGATCGGACGCTTGTACTCGATTTTACCGTTGTCGTGGGAAGCACGGCTCAGCTGGAAGCGGTGCTGACATCCATAAAACAGATCAAGCAGGTGCGGAAAGTGAGTCGGATAAGCGCTTAAGGCGCCTTCGTGATCAGGCCTGAGCGGATGCAATTCGTGCAAACGGTGATTTTTTTAACCTGGCCGTCCAGATTGGCGCGGACGCGCTGAAGATTTGGATTGAACCGGCGTTTGTTCTGATTATGGGCATGGCTGACATTATTGCCAACGAGGGGTTTTTTTCCACATATTTCACATTCTTTGGACATCGTTCCATCTCCTTGCACTATGATGATACCGCTTAAGCGGCATTCGCGTTTTTCTCAACCCTTGCCTTTTGCTTGAGGATTGGGGCAACCAACAGGAATGAGCGCTATTACCCTAAAACAGGGTTGGTGTAAAGCTATTTTCTTGCCGCATTCTCCTTTGTTACGGCGATGTTCTTCATTTCGGGTGCTTCGGCTTTTTTCTTCGCTTCAACGGCTTCGGTTAAGGCCAGGGACGATTCACACTGGGCGATGTAGCCAAGCGCTTCATACTGGGCGCCAACATCCGGGTACATGCTCAATATCCCATTGAACCGTTTCAGAGCGGCCTTGTAGTGTTTGCCTTTTAAATAGAATTTGGCAATGTAGAGCTCATGGGCGAGAATGCTCTTTCGGCATGTTTTAATTCCCTCCTCGGCCGGTTGAGTGTACGGGCCGTCCGGGAATTGCTTCAAGAGGCGTTGAAATGTGTCATGGGCTTTTTGAGCGCTTGTCTGATCCTGATCCACTTTTCTCAGCTGTTCCAGATAGCATTGTCCAATCTGGTAGATAACATAGGGCGCCGCTTCATTTCGCGGATGCAGATTGACGAATGACTCGTATGCCATTATAGCCTCATCGTATTCCTTGAGGGCAAAATGAGCGTCGGCGGTTTTCAGCTCGGCGGTGATGGCGTGTTTGCTGAAGGGATACCAGTCCTTGATTTTTGTAAACGTCGCAATGGCTTCGCGATGGTCTCCCTTATCGAATTGCGTTAGTCCTTCCTCGATAAGGACGGCGGCGGGTTTTTCTTCAGGCTTTTGTTTGGGGCCGCAGCCGGTAAAAACCAGCAGGGACGCGACGCATAACAGAAAAATTCGTTTTATCATGATTCAAGACTTTCAATGTATTGTTGGGCTGAGTAAGCCGCCATGGCGCCGTCACCGACGGCACCGGCAATCTGGCGCGTGGGAACCGACCGGATATCTCCCGCTGCAAAAATCCCCGGCAGGGCGGTTCTCATTTCTGCGTCGGTGTGGATGAACCCCGCCGCATCTGTCCGGAGGAGATTACCGAGAAATGCCGCGTTGGATTGGATGCCGATCCAGATAAAGCAGGCCGAAACGGGAAGGGTCCGGGACTTGCCGGTGGTAATATTTTTCACGGTGGCTCGTTCGACGACATCCCCCCCCTCAATATGGGTCAGGGCGGAATTCCAGATCACCTCGATCCGGCTGTCGGCAAGAACCCGTTCCTGCATGATCGCTTCGGCCCGCCAGCGGTCCCGGCGGTGCACCAGGTAGAGTTTTTCGACAAATTTTGTGAGAAAGAGACTTTCCTTGAGAGCGGTATTGCCGCCGCCCACCGCCACGATTGTCTTGTTCCTGTAAAAAGGGCCGTCACAGGTGGCGCAGGAGGAGACGCCTTTTCCCCAATAGGTGTCTTCTCCGGGTATCCCCAACCGTTTCGGGGTGGCGCCCGCCGCTATAATGACCGCATGGCAGGCGACAGCGCGGTCACTCAGGGTAACCGTTTTGAGCGGGCCCGCCGCTTCCAGAGAAACGACTTCATTGGTCTCGATCTTCAGATCAAAGCGTTCCGCCTGCGCCCTCATCATCAGGGACAGTTCGGCGCCGCTGATTCCCTCCGGAAAGCCCGGATAATTATCGATGTGATCGGTGCTGATCATCTGGCCGCCGGGAACGAGCTTTTCGATGAGCAACACATTCAATCTCGCGCGGGCCGCATAAAGACCGGCGGTAAGCCCGGCCGGGCCACCGCCGATTATGAGAAGATCGTACGCTTCGGGAGTCATCAAGAGGGTTAGAGAACCTTTTTTATGGCATCTTCAAGCTTCGATTTGGCTACCATTCCGGTAATCTGTTCGGCGACATCCCCGCCTTTGAAAAATATCAGGGTCGGGATGGCTTTGATGCCGTATTTTCCGGGTGTAACCGGATTATCATCCACATTGCACTTTGCAAATTTTACCCTATCGCCAAAAGTGCCCGCGAGTTCTTCAACGATGGGACCAATCGCCCGGCAGGGACCGCACCACGGCGCCCAAAAATCCACCAAAACCGGTTTGTCGGATTTCAGTACCTCTGCATCAAAACTTGCATCATCAATTTCAAGCAATCCTTCCGCCATTGTATATATCCTTTTCAGTTAATGAATTTTCAAATTGTGACATTTATATGCATTTGAGGCGGCGTTGTCAACCATAAGCGCCGATTGCGCGGACCCTGAAATAAACCTGTTATTATCGGCCTTGATCATCGTACCGGCCACGCCAGGATATTTTTTCCAGACCGGCAGGAACTCGCTATCGCTCAAACAGCCTGCCGCTCTTCCAAAAACACCCTGGCGCGGCCTGCCTGCCGTGGGAAATTGGCCGAAACGATGA
>JAZDPP010000085.1:0-9339 GCA_043797445.1 Pseudomonadota bacterium | reverse complement strand
GTGACGGCGTTTCTTTCGCTGGATGATTTTTTAAACCGCCCTTTTTGACCCCAAAAACATCGGTTTAAAGCCAAAAAACGGCCCTGTTTTGAACCTAAACACTCGCCAATTGCGGTTCTTGCTTGGTCCGACCCCATTTGCACAGGCCCAAAAAGTCCAAATTTAAATGCCTTTGCCGAACGCTGGGTTCGTTCAGTCAAAGAGGAATGCCTTTCAAAATTGATTCTCTTCGGTGAAGACAGCCTTCGCAGGGCTCTGACCGAATACACCGAGCACTATCATTTTGAACGTAACCACCAGGGAAAAGAAAACCGGATCTTGTTGCCGAACCCGCAACTGGCGTTGCAGAAAAAACATGGCCCGGTTTTATGCAAGACGAGACTTAATGGTTTGCTGAACTTTTATTACCGCGAGCCGACAACAATGCATCAAGAGACACAACATGCAGATTTTTTTAAGTTTTCAAATAACGGATGGAAAATTAAGCCGGTTGCGGGATCATCTGATTGATTATATTACGTTTTCATCCTAACGACTTTTTTTGACCCTACGAGATTCGGTAAGAATGAAAACGGCCATGAAGGGTTCAACCCTTCAGAAGCCGATTTTCTTGAGGTCATCAGCTGGGGAAACCTGCCAAAGTTGCCAAGCTGATGACCTTTTCTTTTCCCCCTTCTTAAAAAATATTTATTTGCGCCACTGTCTATATTTGATTCCCTTATACGCATTCATTTGATGGCGCATATCTCACCTTTGGTCAAGCTTATTTTAGACACCAACGAATAACAATATGGACTTTTAATGCACCTGCGCCTATAATATGGAATATTTTAAGAAAAAAAGGACTCAAGAAGGCGCGAAAGGGGAACCCATGACAATAGGCGAAAAAATTAAAAGGCTTCGCAAAAACAAAAAATGGTCGCAAGCGGAACTGGCTGGACACGTGGACGTTCATGTGACCCATATCAGCCGATTGGAAACGGAACGTTATGCACCCTCGCTTGATCTTTTAAAAAAACTGGCCGAGGCCTTTGAAGTGACTACCGACTATCTTCTTTATGAAAACGCGGACAATACCGGGCCATTGAATTTCAAGGACAAGACGCTTTATGAAAAGATGAAGCTCATTGATACATTGGAAGAAACGGACCGAAGCGTCATCAGCGGCGTCATCGACGCCTTTCTGACCAAACATCAAATGTGGCAAGTGCTGAACAAAAAGGATATGGTTATCCAGCAATAAATAAGGGGGGCTGCCATGCATCACAACACGATTTCAGGAAGCGAACAAGAAAGGCTCATTCTGACAAAAATCAGGATGCTGCCGCCGGACAAAGTCACAGAAGTAGCCGATTTTGTGGATTTTATCAGTCAAAAAGACCAGGAACGGCATCTGATCCAGGCCGCCGGTAAAATGGCGCAAGACGCGTTCAAAGAGGTCTGGGACAATTCCGAGGACGATGTTTATGACCGATTATAAATTCGGGGATATTGTGCTGGTGCCGTTCCCGTTTACCGACCAGAGCACCACCAAAAAGCGCCCGGCGGTTATTGTCAGTTCAAACGGGTACAATAAAAACCGGCCGGATCTTGTCATCATGGCGGTCACCAGCCAAAGCCATGGTTCCGGCTACTTTGGCGATGTCCGCATCCAAGATTGGCAGCAGGCCGGTCTTTTAAAGCCATCGGTCATCAAGCCGATTCTGACCACCGTTGAAAAAGGCCTGGTCATAAGAAAAATGGGCAGCATCGCAGACAACGACCGGACGGCTCTGAACAAAGGTCTGCAAAGCATTCTCGGGGAATGATCCTGCTTTTTTTCTTAGCCGCTAAAAATAAAACCAGACAGAATTCCTTATTTTTACGGCCTCTATCCGGTTAAAGCGCTGGATATACCCTAAAATCAACGGCCGGAGCCGGGATTTCTTTTCTTTTTAACTGCAAAAATAAAATTGATAGAATTCCTTCGAGTGCCTTGTGCCGCCGCGGTGCGGCGCAGCCGATAGGCTGGTAAAAATAAGATCAGACCGGCTGCGCGCGCAGGCAGCGGAAGCCCTGCGCGCTTTTTGCGGGGCTGTAGCCCGAGCACGTCAGACATACCGCCAGGGGAGCGGAAGGCCTGCTGCGGGTTGCTGCGGGCGCGTAGGGGGCGGAACATTCACGAAAAGTTGACATAATGTTTGTTATGTAAAAGCGGGAGAGAGGGAAGGTTTTTGGCGTGCGTCCTGCGGCTTTTTGCAGGACGTATGACAAAAAGCCATGTCCGATAAGGCGCCTTATCGGACGTGCCGAACGGAAAGCGGCTTTTCGTGAATGTTTACGCCCCCGAAGTGCCCGAAGCCGCCGCAGCAGGCCTTGCGCGTTGGGCGGGCGGGAAAAATAAAATAAAGACCGGCTGTCCCCGCAGGTGCCGGAACCCGCCGGTTGTTTGGCGGGTGGAGGCGCGAGGAGACAGACGCTACCGCAAGGGGTGGCCGGTCGGGAATATAAAATCAAGACGGGCTGCGAGCATTAAAATTGATTAACATCCTTTCCGCAGCCATTCCGCATTCAAGCTATCAGCCTGATTGCAGATCTTTTCCGTTAAAAGTTAAAAAACTTTCCTTACCATATCTCTGATTTTTCAATCGGAAACTTTCATCCAAAGATCTAACTTTAATTTGTTTACAAACAATCTTTTCGTATTCAGAGCTTATAAGGCTAAAATTAATACTTGATCCAGTTTTCCAAATCTTAGGCTCAATATCAATACAATTAGATAGAGCAATTTGTGTAACTTCTTCAAATTCAAATTCAAGTGCTGGCACCTCACCATCATTGGTGATTAAAAGAAGTTTAAAGTTACCTGGACTATCGGGGGCAACTATTGATTCGGAAGTAAAATAAGTTGGCGCAATATAATAAGCCTCTTTTATATATGCATCCTCAAAATCAACTCTGCCGATTAAATCCGAAATTTCGTCAATATCTAATAGCTCCATAATTTAATAATCCGGTATATCATCAAGAGGTTTATGAGCCTGATCTCTTGCACCATATGAAGGCCGTTGATGGTTTTGATCATATTTGAAATCGTGCCGGTGCGGATCTCTTCCATATTTATCTTTTAAATCAAATTGTGTTTGCCTATTTCCATACTTGTCATAGGTTGTCACCTGTTTGATATCACCTTCCGCAGTATATCTTCGATAAGTACTGTATGGTGTTGATTCTGTTGGTGCTTTTTTGGTCCAATATTTATCATATCTCGCCGCCTCTTCAGGAGACATCATCTCCCTGAATCCCTTCTTTGAGGCAACAGCAGTGTCTTTTTAGATATCGTGCTTTGAAGCCCAGACTCGTGCTTCTTTCAAAATTTCACGGCTGAAAAAATCCTGATCCTCCGGGCGCGATTGAAGCTCGCTATCTGCGTATATGAACGTATCAAGTTCATGAAAATCGGGATTGTTAACCCGGATCGAAGCCTCCCAGAGCTTATCAGCACCATCTTGAGGGCTTAGCTCTCCATTCAAAATCTGCTTGGAAACCGAAATTGCGTAAATGCACGCTGCGTCTCGTCGACTCAGCATAGGCAAACCAAGCTCCTTTAAAGCCTGTGTAAAAATTTGAGGCGCGTCCTCTACCTCATTGCTTACCAGGCCAGCGAGCATTCGAAGCGCCGGTGTATCCAATCCAACCTCCAACGCATCAAGCGCAACCTCGGGCAAATGATCAATCGCAAGGAGATCCAAGATCCATAAAGCTTGTGCCAGATGTATATCCATTTTGTTAATCCTTGTTTGTTAATCCTTGAACTTAAAGCCGGTGCTAAATCCATCTTTTAGTCGCTGCCAATAGTGAATTACAGTGTTTTGCCCCTCGGGGGTTTTGTGGACGTGCTGCATTTTTGCCCAAGTGTCTGCAGGAAATCGTGGATCTTTGATGCCTCCCTGCATAATTCGCTGGCCAGCTCCCGCTTGTGCTTCCTTCAAGGTCAACTGTTCGGCGAGATTTCGAGCTTCTGTTCGCACACCTGCGGAAACCGCTCCCTCGATAATCTCAGTTGTACCCTTTGAGGCAAACCTTTCAAACAATTGCGGAAGAAACTTCCCGCCCAATTTTGTAAGTGCAGCACCTCCAAGATAAAATCCCACTCCCTCGGCGTTAAAACCTCCCATGCCATATAAAAAGGAGTTATAATTTACTGTGTCCGTTAGCCCGGCGGCTTTATCCCATTGATCCCGCAGCCATTTGGTTCTCCCCAACGTTATGACGTCACCAAATCCCGCCCAAAAATCAGCCTGGCCCTGCAATGTGAAGAAATTATTTATCGCACACAACCCCATCGGATCCATAAAGTTAATGGGATTATTGAAGCAATAGGCGTAGAGATTAATCCCGTCCCCGAACGGATCGGTGCGAAGATACCGGCCGATCTTCGGATCATAGTACCGGTTATAGTTGTAGTAGAGGCCGGTTTCGGCATCGAAGTACTGGCCCGGCAGGCGAAGATTGCTGTTGATGCTTTCGGTGTTGATCAAGATATTCCCGAAAGCATCATACACCGCATCCCAGACCACTTGACCGTTGGTGCGGATGATCTTCTGCGGGATGCCCAAGTGATCGTTTTGATACCAGTAGTACGTACCCCCAGTTTTGACAAAGAGCGGATCGGTGCTGAAGGACGAATCGGGAACGTAGCCGTAACTTTTTGTCTCGGCACCCGATGCGTTGTACTCACCGATTAAACCTTCATCCGAGTATAGAAAATATGTCCGGGTGCCGTCAACCTCTTTCCAGAGTCTTCGGCCGAAGGGGTCGTAATAATAATCGGCAACGGTGGCTCCAAGGTTGTTTTCAACCCGGACCAGGCGGTCTTCAATATCGTAAATATAGTGGGTGGAGTCGGTGTCCACGGTTTTTTGGGTCGTGTTGCCGTTGGCATCAAAATTAAAGGTGGTGTCGGCAAACCCTTGGAGTTCGTTATTGGCGTTGTAGTTCCAGTTACCCGTCACCCGCCAGTCGGTTAAGCGGTTTCCATTGGGATCGTAGGTGTAGGCCTCATCGGTTAAAGCCGGGTTTACGGCCTGGGTCAGTTGATGGAGTTGATCGTACTGGTAGGTGTAATTGCCGTGCTCGGTGGCCTTGGCTGTCATGTTTCCGGCGAAAGAATACGTGTGGTCCCGAGTTAAGAGTGTATTTCCCGCCGGGTCTTTCGCCGTGAGGAATTTAAGACGCATCAGGGGATCGTAGGCATACTCGGTTTTGCTTCCGCCGGGAAGCATGGATGTCGCCGGACTGTTCCAGTGGGCTGCGTCAAAGGCGTAGCTGATCTGACCTTCACCCGGAACACCAATTCCCGCCAACCGGTTATTCTCATCATAGCTGTAATCGATGGGAACGCCGTTCGGGCCGGTGAAGCTCTTTTTCAGGCCGTTGGCGTAATAAGTGTAGCTGTAGCTTAAGGAAAACGGCCCGTAATTTACGCTCTCAGCGGTTTTTCTTTGGAGATCGTCGTAGGTGTAAGTGGCGGAGGTGACACCATCCGCGTAGCTCTTGATATTGCCGAGCTTATCGTAGGTAAAATCGACCACCTTCACCGGGGTGGTTAAATTTCCGGTAGCGTAGTAGCGAGCCCGCGTTATCCGGTTTACGGCGCTGTAATCATACTCGATCCGCTGCCCCTTGGCGTCGTTTACCGCCGTGCGGTTGCCAGAGTCGTCGTATTCAAAGGTCGTCGCCTGCCGCATCGGCCGGATAATCTTGTTGAGCCGGTTGTTTTTGTCATATTCGTAATAGGTGATGCCCTTATTCGGGTCCTGAAGGGAGAGGAGATTGTCCCGCCTGTCGTAGCTTCGCTCGATGGTTTCGCCCGCGGGATCGGTGGTCTTAACGAGGCGGTTCAACGCATCGTATTCAAAGCGGGTTATGTTTTCCTCCTCGTCCGTTACCGAAAGCACATTACCGATGGCGTCATAGGTATAGCGCCGGGTGCGGCTTTCCCCCTGTTTGGGAATATCGGTTTCCTCGACCACCCTGCCCCGGCGATCATAGGTGAGCGCCCGCGTGTTGGTGGGATAAACGATACGGACCGGTTGATTCGATGTCGAAAGGGAGAGCATCGATTCTTCATACTCGTAACTGATCGCGTTGCCCGCGCCGTCCACGCTCCGGGTGATGCGGCCCTCGTTGTCGTAAACCGCCTCGGAAGATTTTCCTTCCGGATCGGTCATGAGAGTGGCAAGATTATCCGTATTGTAGGTGGCGGCGATGTACTTCGTGTACGGGTCTATCGCCTTGATGATATTGTTGTGATCGTCATACTCAAACTCAAAACGCTTGAGAAGAGCGTTAATGACGGCCGTACGGTTGTTCGCACCGTCGTACTCGTAAGAAGTCCGGTTTAAAAGGGGGTCTGTTTGGGAGGTCAGCCGCCCGATTCCGTCATAGTCAAATTGCCACTCATTGTTCCGGGCATCAACCATTTGCAACAAATTGCCCATATTGTCGTATTGGGTAAGGCGGATCGTTTTTCCCTCGGGGTCGGTGATGGTCGAAAGGTTCCCGGCGGCATCGTAGGTAAAAAGAGTGGTTACCGCCTCTCCAACAAGGGTTGCGCTCAGAATCTGACCGAAGCCGTTATAAGTAAAAGTGGATCTTCGTTCATCCGGTGTAGCGAGCGCTTCCACCTTTTGCGTCAGGTTCCCGTAATCATCATAAGATAGCTCGGTTACGCGACCCAGCGGGTCCACCACCCGCTTGACCTTGTTGAACCTCAAATCATACTCGAAGCTCGCCTGCTCCCCGTCCGGATAAACGATTTTTGTCAGGTTCTCCCGCTCATCGTACTCTTTCCGGGTGACCCTTCCCTTCTCGTCGGTAATCAGATAATCGCGGCCGTCTTGCAGAATCTGTTGAATACGCCGGCCGTTTATCATCACCTTTTTGGTTTCGCCTTTTTCCGTGTACCAGACTTCCTTGATCTTTCCGGAACTCGATTTTATCCGCGCATAGTACTCCTTTTGGGTCTTATCAAAATCGTATTCAAAAAAGTGCCCGTTTCCCTCCTTATCGACGACCGAGACAACATCGCCGGAGCTGTTGTATCCGGCAAGCGTTTCACGACCGGCGGCATCGAGAGTTCGCACCAGCCTTGCCTTCGCGTTATACTCATAGACCGTCTCGTTACCGAGAACATCCGTTATCTTGCTTAAGCGCTTATCCGTGTATTCATAGCTCACCCGGCTGCCGCTACCCCCACAAAACCCGATTTGGCAATGCTTTGTCCATCGGTTATGGCCGCGCCGCCTAACGTTACGGCGCTCAGTTGCGGCCCCTGGGTGTCCACCGTGAAAAAGGACCGTAAAGCGGGGCCTTGATTTCCCAATATATCTTTCAGCTGAACTTCCACCTGGTAGATGGATTCGGGGAAGGCGGCGGTGGGGTGGTGTAAAAATCAATCACGCTTGACTTTTTAAACCTAACAGCCGATATTGAGGTCATGATTATCACACACCACAGAGAAAAATTAATAAACGCAATAATATATTTTGCCAACCATACGAAATATTGTGGCAAAACCAAGTTGCTGAAACTTTTATATTTTTTAGATTTTTCCCATTTTAAGCAAACAGGCAGGTCTGTCACTGGATTGGACTACTTTGCCTGGAAGATGGGGCCGGTGCCAAAGGAGCTGTTCGAGGAAATTTCAGGCAATATGAAGTCCGATATGAAAGACGCCATCCAAGAACTGGTCGCAGACCCCGAAGGTTTTCAGCCAATCCGCCCCCAAAAAAAATTTGACGGCCAGTTTTTTTCTAAGAAAGAAAAAAGGCTGTTAGAGGATATTTCCTTTATTTTTAAAGATGCTAATGCCGACGCCATGGTTGAGTCCACCCATCTGAAAAGTGAACCGTGGGACAAAACCCTTAAGGAAAAAGGTGAGTTTAAAAAAATCGACTACATGCTTGCTGTTGACAGTGAGGTTGTAAGCCTGCCTTACGATGAGGCTAAGGAAAGGATGGAGGAACGCTCGGAGATCTTCCATTTGTTCGGAGCTGATTAATTGCAGACGCGCGGCGCTATCTACCACCACAGCAAGTTAGAGTTTCATAACGGATTTTCCGGCAAAAAATATCTCATTCTGCTAAACACCCCCAGCAAAGGTGAACCTTACCTTTTTGTAAAAACCACCTCTCAAAAAAAGAACAAGCCATCAACGCCAGGTTGCATTAAAAAGAGCAGCCTGTTTTTCATACCCGCAGAGAAAACTTTCTTCCCGAAAGACACTTGGGTCCAGCTTTTTGAGCTGTACCCGATTTCTCCGAAGGATATAGACTTAAAAAAAGAGATAACGATTGTGGGCAACCTTGACGTTAAAATAATAGACGATATTGTCAATTGCCTGTTTGAAGCCGAAAAAGAGAATATCGCCCCCATCAATAAAAATCTTTTGCGCCCACCGATCCATAATTCCCTTCTTAAGCTTCAAGAAAAATTCAACAAAAACCACTAAAGAATCGCATCTGATTTTATTAAGAAAATTCAAATGAAATTTTTTTGAGCCTTTGGTCTCTTCAGATGATTCATATAACGCTTTTTTTGACCCCGAATGGACTACGCTCGCTTGCCATATGCGGCACGATCAGCGTGTTGACAATCCGCTATCGCCATGGAAAATGGAGGGCATTTTTTGTGACTCGAACTTAATTTCACTTTGAAGCGGAGAATTGATGATGGAAGCTGTTGAAGCGTTGGCGTTGGTTGGTGGACATGTCGATAAAGAGCTGCTCCTGAGAAACGAATATTTATCGGTTGAAAATGAAATTCTGAAATCCAGACTGGACAAACCCATTCGATTTGCCGATGAAGAGCGCATTCGGCTGGCAAAGATAGGAAAGCGTTTGGGGCTCGATGCACTAAGGGATATCGCCTGCATTGTTAAGCCGGAGACTATTCTGGCCTGGTTCCGGGCGCTTGTGGCGAAAAAATTTGACGGCTCAAGGCAGCGGAAAAATCCCGGCCGGCCGGCCGTTGATCCTGAAGTTGAAGCGCATATTCTCAGATTTGCAGAGGAAAATCCATCGTGGGGCTATGACCGTATTGCCGGTACTCTTTTAAATCCCGGTTACGATATCTGCGATCAGACAGTTGGAAATATTCTGAATAAAAACGGAATTCCACCGGCGCCGAAACGGGAGCAGAAGATGTCTTGGGATAGCTTTATCAAAGCCCATCAACACGTGCTTGCGGCATGTGATTTTTTTACGGCCGAGGTGATAACTCACACCGGCATCGTCACCTATTATGTGCTGTTTTTCATTCTTATCGGCAGCCGAAAAATCCATATCGCCGGCATAA
>JAZDPP010000084.1:0-38066 GCA_043797445.1 Pseudomonadota bacterium | reverse complement strand
TTTGTGCAATACTTCGCAAGCGGTCCTGAACTAAAGGGACACTTTTTACGAACCGTTCCCGTGAAGGAAGAGATTCATATCACCCAACCGGTGGCGCCGTATGATGATGTGAAAGAGATCATTAAAAACAACGATCGTATTTTGGTTGCGCCATGCGCTTGTTGCGGACTTGCCGAAGGTCTGGGGATGGAAATTGATCAACCCCGTGAAGTTTGCCTTCTATTCGGTTTTTTTGCCGATGCCCACGCCGACAAAGGAATCGGCCGGTGGATCTCCCAGGAAGAGGCCTTAAAGATTTTGAAGGAGAGTGAAGAGGCGGGACTTATACATCGGCCTACGGACACGGTGCCCGTGGAAGCGCTATGCAACTGCGGGAAGTTCTGTGGTGTTGTCATGGCGCAAAAGTTCAACCCGATCCCCGCCGAATCCTGGTACTCCAATTACTTTGCCGATCTTGATCCCTCCTTGTGCAGTGGGTGCGAAACATGCGTGTCGAGATGTCACCTGGGGGCAATCGCCATGGGAGAGGACGAAATCGCGAAAATAGACCTCACCCGATGCATCGGCTGCGGGCTTTGTGCCAGTAAGTGCCCAACCGCGGCGATACGCCTTTGTTTGAAGCCCGATGCCGTGCGCCATACCAGTCCTGAAAGCAATCCGCTATGGAGATCCCGCCGGGAGTACGCAGAAGATATCAAAGAATAAGAGGAGGAGAGTACCAATGATGAACCTTCAACACCAGGTCCTTTCATATTTGGAAGCCCGGATTCCCGGGGCGACGGATATGAAAATCACGAGATTCGAGAACACTCCCGCGGGCAGGGGAGGTTCGCGAAACTGTTTCATCTTCACAGCCGAGTGGAAAGAGGCGAATGAGGCGAAAACCGGGCATTATGTCCTTCGACAGGATCCCGAGGCAAGTCTCCTGGAATCAGACCGGGAAACCGAATTCCGCATTCTGAAAGCACTTGAAAAAACCGATGTAGCGGTTCCAAAAGTATATTGGCTGGAACGAGGCCCCTCCCTTCTGGGGCGTCCCTTTATCATCATGGAGCACCTCACGGGTGATGTCACTTCTTTTTTTAATCTCGTGGGCGGCGATAATGCGTCACTGCGCGCTGAACGGGCCAAGGAGACCGTCGTTTTATTATCCAGGCTCCACACCCTCGACTGGCGGAAACAGGGTCTGGACTTCCTGGGCGTTCCGGCAGGAGCAGGGGAATTCGCTGCCGCACAGATTGACTACTGGGAATCTTTTTTCAATAAGTTCAAGTTGGAGACCCAACTGGTACTCAGGGAGGCATTTCTCTGGATGCATGACCACATCCCGAAGGCCGGGCAACTATCGCTTGTCCATGGAGATTTCAAGACGGATAACATTATGTACGACGGGAGTCGGATAAAGGGTCTGCTCGACTGGGAATTGTCAGCCATTGGCGACCCTCTTGCCGACCTTGCCTGGATGTCGATGGGGTTCTGGAAGGTTGGAGATTTGTGCAGCGGTCTCATAAGCAAAAAGGACCTCATCTCTGAGTGGGAACGGCTGACCGGGTATGTGGCGGATGAGCAGTCCCTTCTTTTCTGGGAGGTCCTCTCAAACGTAAAGCTTGCGGTTATACACATCATAGGGGCGCACTCTTTTGCAACCAGGACATCTTGTGCGGTAACGAAGAGTTTGGCTACGGGGGCATTGAGCGCCTTTTTCAATATGAGGATACTGAAAAATATTTGCGAGCTTCTGAAGTTTTAGTCGAGGCGCTGAAGGTACAAGGAGACATGTAATGAGACCGAATCCTAAGGAAATGCTACAGGGTGTAATCGAAATGCTGGAGGGCGAGGTGCTGCGTACAGCGGCCGCATCAGGTAATGTCCCGTTGTTGAGCCAGATAGGGCTGGGGGTGTTGATGCTTAAACTGATTGCCAGTCGCTGGGACAGTGAGGGAAAACTCCTGCACGACGGTAATGAAGAAATGCGAAGGGAATTGAGAAACTCAGTGCAAGCCCTGAAAGAGGCCGGCCTCGAAACGCTGGCCGGAGAGACGGAAACCTGCCTTGCCAAGAAATATGTGCCCGATGGCGATTATCCCACCCTGGAGGTTCTCACCAAAGAAAGTTGCGACCTTAAAGAGATTGTGGAAAAGATCTTCGTAGCGGAGGCAGCTATGAAGGTTCCGAACTCTTCCCTCGCTGATGCGCATGTGCGTTTTCGCGGCGCCCTTGGGCGACAAGCCGGACACGATTTCATGATGGTAGAGCAAATCATGAGCGCGATCATGTCCCCCAAATAAATCGGAGCCGTGCCGGGATTTTACGGAAGAGGCAGAACTTCTTTTACACAAACTATAGGCTTTCAGAAATTAAGGAGGAACCGATGATCAGCACCATGGATGAATATCTTATCCACCAGACCGAATCGACAGTGGACCACGTGGCCTCGACGGATGTGGCGTGGCAGGACCGCTTTTATTTCAACTTCCATAATCGGCAAGGCACATTTGCAGCAACGTTGGGGTATGGTGTGTTACCTAACACCAACAGAGCAGAGGGCTTTTTCCGGGCTCTCCACGGCAACAAGATCTATGCCGTGAATTTCAACCGTCCCCTGAATCATGACCGTGAGGTGGTTCGGGCAGGGGGACTCGCGGTTGAGGTGGTAGAGCCGCTGAAACGGTGGCATCTCACCTTTAACGAGCGGTCCATGGACATCAGCTTTGATCTTGAGTTCACAGGTCGCTCCTTTCCCTATGAGTTTCGTCCGATCTTCTATCGCCGTAATGGACGGACAGTCTGGAATCAGGTCCACTATACCCAGGCCGGCTCCTATAGCGATGGCATCACTATCGGAGGGGAGACCATTAAAGATCTGATTGGCATCCGCGATCGTTCCTGGGGAATTCGGGATATACCACAGATTGCGTTATGGATCTGGATATCAGTCAACTTCAACGATCAGTGGCTCACGGTGTGGCATTCAGAGGATGCAAAGGGAAAGGTCATCAGTTCCGATGGGGCTATCAGTGTCGATGGCCGAACAGACAAAACAATCGTAAAGATTGTCGAGGATCAAATCACCTTCGATGCGGGAAGCCGAATTCCTAAACGCTCGACTTTCATTTTGGATGCCGAGGGTAAAAGGATGGAGTTGCAGGCTCAACCCATCTCCAACCTTTGCTTCTCTTTCGCCCCTGGCGTGATAGACCTCTCAGACCCGGATCAGCGGGAGCCACTGGAGAAAGGGGTTCCCATCTTCAGTCAGGTGCAGGAATTCCGGCTTGGCAACGAGATCGGCTACGGGATTACCGAATATCTGGTTGCAGGCGGGTGCGAAAGGTACAAAGGACATTGGGCGCCAATGTCCTTTCCGGACATTGGTGCCGGTTTTCCGGATAAGAAGAAACGATAACAATGCGCGGCCTGCGTGGATCTTGGACAGGCCGCATTGGATGAAGCCGTTTTGTTTACAAAAATCGAAGGGTTGGCGAAGGTGTGGCAGCCGCTTTAATCAACTCATCAATCGCCTATCTGCGTAACGGTTTTGGATAAAATCAGATTGTGGGTCTTTAGCTTTCTGTATAGGGTGGCGCGTCCGATGCCAAGCTTCTTCGCGGCTTCCGAAATGTTCCCGGCACACTCTTCCAGGGCGATTTCGATAGCATTTTTTTCCATGTCGCTAAGGGAACCGCCGGTTTGGCTCGCATGTCTAAATGCTTGAGGACGAATATCCGCGGCGCGATTCACTCTTTTGTGCCGGTCGTCCTTGGGAAAATGTTCAATGTCCAGGGTTGGCCCTTCCGCAAGGTTGACGCCCCTCTCGACCCAATTCTTCAGTTGGCGGACATTGCCGGGCCAGGTGAGATCTTCCAGATAGGCCAGCGCTTTGGGAGAAATATCAGTGATCTTTTTGTTCATCTTGGCACTTATTTCCTTGATGAAAACGCGAGTGAGAAAGCCGACGCCGTTTTTGCGTTCCCGCAGGGGAGGGATGAATAGCTCAAGTACGCCCAGACGGTAGTAGAGATCACTGCGAAAATTACCTTCCAATATCTCATTGTGAAGGTCTTTGTTTGTAGCAGCAATAATCCTGGCCTCCAAATGAAAGTATTTATTGCCACCCAGACGGAGAAATCGTTTTTCCTCCAGGACGCGAAGAAGCTTGGCCTGCATGTGCAGAGACATGGCGTTCACTTCATCGAGGAAAAGCGTGCCGCCAGTCGCCATTTCCAGTTTTCCGGATTTTCCCCCCCGTGACGCCCCCGTGAAAGTGCCCGGTTCGTAGCCGAACAACTCGCTTTCAATGAGATCATGAGGAATGGCGGCGCAATTGATCGCCAGGAAAGGTCCGTCGCGCATTTCGGAAGCATTGTGAATGCTTTGAGCAAACAACTCCTTGCCGGTGCCCGATTCGCCCGTGATGATCAGGTTCGCCATGCTGTTGGACATGATCCGTGCCTGCTTAATTGTTTCTTTTATCTCCTCACTTTCGCCCAGAATATCATCGAAGGTATATTGGGCGGAAAGCCCCGTCACTTTCTGCACCAGCTTTTGGACCTGCTTCAGTGCTCTCAGGAACACAACGCTACCCATCCACATACCATTTTCGGCCGGGATGTGTTTCAGTGTCACAAGACATCGAATCTTCCCGATGGATTCCTTTAATATGATTTCCTGGTCATAAAACGTCTCCCTGTTCCGGATGCCCTGGATAATCGTATTGTTTTGGAGAATTCTGTCGATTCTCCGCTCGGAGACAGTGGATATGCTGATCCCCAGCAGTTTCTCCGCGGCGAAGTTGATATGGGAAACCATGGAATCCCGATCGATCATTATAACGCCCGTAGACATGGTTTGCAAAGTGGCCTGGAGATACTGGCTCATCAAAAAAGACCTCTCATACGCTTTTTTGAGCCGCATCTGATTCTCTATTACCCCGACCGCGGCGACAACCATCCCCAATGTGTGAGGATGCTTGGGGCTCATTTCCCGGGTCGTTGTGAGATCCAGTACGCCAACAATCTTTCCCTCCTCGTCATGGATCGGCGCGGCTGAGCAAGCGGCGTCGCGAACCGCAACGCTGTAATGCTCCCCCCCCACCGTCTGATAAGGTTTATCCCACTCAAGCGCGATCGACACCGCGGTCGTGCCGATGTGTTTTTCGTGAAAACTGGCGCCCCGGACATCGTTTTGTGTGCTGCCAAGCACGGACCGGGTGTAATCCCAGATGGGACCCGCCCCCATGGCTTCCAGAACCACACCGTCGGCATTGGTGAGGTATATGACCATACCGAGGCTCTTGATGATCTCGGCAAGACTTTCCATGACGGGCCTGGCAGCGGTCAACAGGTCTTTGGATGCCTCGCATAACCTTTCGATAGTATCGTGAGCACCCTCCTCGCGTACAAGATCACCGTATGGGGCCAGGCCATTGGACCTGCATTTTTTCCACGACGCCAATATCTCGGCCCTGACGATATCAGGGCTTTCTTCTCCTGTTTCGATGAATTTTCGCCAAGCCTCTTGCAGTTGCTCTCTTGTCGGGGGTGCGACCTTAGGTTCCATTGAGATTCGTGTCCTTTTCGGGTCATCCAGGTTTGATAGGCCGGCCGGGTAAAGGGGCGCGCCGTTACGCAGGTCTCGAATCAAACCGAGACATATGTGATTAAATGATACATATGTATCTGTCTCATTAACGATTTCGCAGCCCCTATGCAAGGGAAAAGTGATACCCTCGCAATAACTCGTCAATATTGCACCGAAACCGAAAAGAATTTAATTGTTCCGGCATTTTGGCATCCCCCTTGCTTGTCATTCCCATAGGCAAAATACGCAAGAAGGAACAGCGGAAAGATGCGGCTGCACAATTGAATATACCAGGATAAAGCGTAAGGAAAGAGAAGAATGGTCACTAAGTTTTTCAGTGAGAGGAACCTGAAATTCACGCTCTACGAAGTGTTCGATGCGGCGTCCCTGATACAGTATGCGTATTATCAGGACCACGATAAAATGAGTTTTGATTTGTTGCTGAGCTCCGCCGCAAAAATTGCGAAGGTTCGATTTCGGCCCATATTCGAAGAAATGGACCGCAATCCGCCGCAACTCTCCGATGGCACGATCAGGGTGCATCCTTCCCTAAGGAAGATCATGCGGGAACTCGGTGAAGGGGGATGGATCTCCGGCGTCGTTCCCCATGAGCTCGACGGTTTGCAGCTTCCGTACATGATCGCCTCCGCCTGTCAGTTCATCTTCATGGCTGCAAATTACTCCGTTGCGGCGTATCCGGGGCTCTGCGACGGCGCGGCCCGTCTTATAGAGAACTTTGGAAGCAAGGTGCTTTATGAGCGCTATGTGCCGAACTTACGCGCCGGGAAATGGCAGGGGACCATGGCGCTGACCGAGCCCCAGGCAGGCAGTTCGCTGGCGGACCTTGTCAGCACCGCCAAACCGACGGAAAACGGATACTATCTGATAAAAGGCCAGAAGATCTTCATTTCCGCCGGTGATAATGATGCGGTTGACAATGTCGTTCATCTGATGCTTGCAAGGATTAAAGGCGCACCGGCCGGGGTGAAAGGGGTGTCTCTTTTCGTCGTTCCCAAACATCGGGTCGAGGACGACGGCATCTTAACGCCAAATGATGTTACCACGTCCGGTGTGTACCACAAGTTAGGGTATCGGGGATGTCCCATCGCCCAGTTGAACTTCGGAGACGATGGGGACTGCCGGGGCTGGCTGGTCGGTGAGCCTGATAATGGGCTTAAATACATGTTTCAGATGATGAACGAGGCTCGCATCGGTGTGGGCTTAGGGGCGACCGCAATGGCAACGGCCGCCTATTATGAAGCGTTGGAATATGCGAAAGAACGAAGCCAGGGACGAAAAGCAGGGAGGAAAGATCCGGACCTGCCCCAGATCCCCATTATCGAGCACGCGGATGTGAAACGGATGCTGCTGTTTCAGCGGGCGATTGTGGAGGGCGCTCTTTCGCTGCTGGTGCAGTGCAGCAAGTATGTGGACCTGGAAAAAGTGACGGACGGAGAGGAAAGAGAAAAATACACCTTGCTTCTGGATCTTTTAACCCCGGTGGTCAAAAGCTACCCTTCAGAGATGGCGATTCAGTCCATCAGTCAGGGGCTTCAGTGTTTAGGCGGTTCCGGGTTCTGCGATGACTTTCCCCTTCAGCAATATTACCGGGATTGTCGAATTCATCCCATCCATGAAGGGACAACGGCCATTCACGGTATCGATTTACTGGGTCGAAAAATCCTTATGAAAGACGGAAAGCCTTATGAGACCTACCTCGTAGAACTTGGACAGGCGCTTCAGCAGGCAAAAGAATATCCGGAGCTTCTTCCTTACGCGGAAAAACTGGCCGATGCGATGGGAAGGCTTAAGTCTCTGACCGGGTATCTCCAGCAGATTCGCCGGGAAAAGGGCGTGGAAATTTATCTGGCCGATGCGACCCTTTATCTCGAATACTTCGGTATCATCTGCATTGCCTGGCAATGGCTGCTCCAGGGCATCACCCTATGTAAAGCCCTGGCGCATGAATGCACGAAAATGGATACGTTATTTTATCAGGGCAAATTTGCCACGATGCAGTTTTTCTATGAATACGAGTTGCCCAAGATCCTGGGCCTCGAAGAGCGGCTCAGAAAAGGGGATGGACTTACGGTCGGCATCGATCCCGCGTTTTTTGACGATTAGCCCGGAAATACAAAGCGCTATGAAATCATAGAACAGCAAATGGTTTTATATCAAATGGGCGTGGACTGTCTCCGCCGCCTCTTTAGTGCGGAAACAGTCCACGGAAGCTGAAAGGTGGCATGGATTATGGATGTAAAGAAAGTAGCCGTCATAGGATCAGGGGTAATGGGACAGGGTATCGCACAAACAGCGGCATTCTCGGGATTCATGGTATCCCTGTACGACATCGATGAGAGCATGCTCGGTAAGGCACTCTCCAACATAAAGGGCAATATCGAGAAGCACTTCGTCGCCAAATCGAAAATATCCAAAGAAGAAAGCGATGCAATAATCGGTCGAATATATACTTCAACGGAGCTGAAATCAACGGTGTGCGAAGCAGACTTCGTTATCGAGGCCGTACCCGAGAACCTTGAGCTCAAGAAAAAAACTTTTGCCGCCCTGGACGAAATTTGTCCTGAACATACGATCCTGGCAAGCAACACCTCGGCGTTGCCGGTTACTGCGATTGCTGGGGCCACGCGCCGAACCGATAAGTGTATTGGCATGCATTTTTTTAACCCCGTGCCGGTGATGAAACTGGTGGAAGTGGTGATGCCTGTAGGCGTTTCGGAGGCCACCGTGAATACCGCCCTCGATGTATGCAAGCACATGGGCAAGGTTCCGATCAAGGTCAGGGATGTTCCGGGGTTTCTTGTTAACCGCTTGCTTGGGTTACTTTACCAGGAGTCGGCCCAGATCGTTCTGGAAGGAACGGCAACCGCCGAAGAGATCGATATCGCGATGAAGCTGGGCGCGGGACATCCCATGGGGCCTTGCGAGCTTGCCGATTTTGGCGGTTTTGATGTTATCCAGATGGCTCAGGACGGGGTATTCGAGTATACGCACAGCGAGAAAGACAGGCTGAATATTCTTTACAGAAAAATGCTGGAAGCAGGCCGCCTGGGAAGGAAAAACGGCAAGGGATTCTATGATTACTTGCCGGACGGGACAAAGAAGGCGTTCAAGATCTTCTAACACG
This sequence comes from Pseudomonadota bacterium, assembly GCA_043797445.1. Lineage (GTDB taxonomy): Bacteria > Desulfobacterota > Desulfobacteria > Desulfobacterales > JAFDDL01 > JAZDPP01. Next base: position 29,344 of record JAZDPP010000084.1, on the reverse strand, counting down.
GGCTTTTTCACTTCGATCGCGAAGAACCGCATCCTCATGATCCAAATACATGAGAGGAGAAAACAGGCGCAATGATATACGAAGACATTAAATTGACAAAGAAAGGTGCTGTAGCGACCATCATCATTGACCGTCCGAAGGTTTTAAACGCCATTCGGTTTAAGACCATGTTGGAAATACAAGACGCGCTGAACGATATTGAGCAAGATAAATCGATCCGCGTGGTGGTCGTCACCGGCGCCGGAGAAAAGGCCTTTATCTCAGGCGGAGATATATCCATTATGGCCAAAGGGACCGGATATATCGACATTCTCCCGGAGATCCCAAAAGGACATGAGGTGTTGTTCAGCATCGAAAATTTCCCCAAGCCGGTGATCGCCCGGATCAACGGGGTCGCACTGGGCGGAGGAACCGAGATGGCTTTATGCTGTGACATCCGGATTGCAGCGGATACGGCGGTCATGGGCGTACCCGAAATCAATCTGGGGATCATTCCGGGATATGGGGGGACGCAGCGGCTTCCGAGGATTGTGGGGATGGGTAAAGCGAAACAGATGGTTCTGGCCGGTGACCCTATTTCGGCTCAGGAAGCTCACAGGATCGGGCTTGTCGATATTCTGGTACCCCAGGCGGAGTTGGATGCCGCGGTGGAAGACATCTGCAATAAGATCGTTTCAAAGAGCCCCATTGCCCTCTCCATGGGGAAAGAAGCCATCAACCGGGGAATGCAAGCGGATATCCGGACGGGCGTGTCCATCGAAGCGAGATGCTTCTGTTTGTGTTTCGGTTCCGAAGATCGCGTGGAAGGCATGAATGCCTTCCTTGAAAAGAGAAAGCCGGTATTCAACGGCCGCTGAAAAATAAAGATCCGTATCCATTTTTTTCATTCCCGTCTTATGAGACGCCAAACTACCCGAGGTAAGCGCTATGAAGGAAGTTGTCATTGTTGATGGAGCGAGAACGGCGATAGGGCGAATGGGGGGAGCCCTGTCATCGTTCAGGCCGGAAGAACTGGCGGCGTTCGCTCTTAGAGGATTGCTTGACAAGACAGGAATCGATGCGGCCGGAATCGATGATGTCCTGATCGGACATGCGTGCACTAATAATGCGGCAGTCAATATCGGCCGGTGGGCCGCCTTAAAAGCGGGCCTTCCCGTATCGGTCCCCGCGCAGACCGTGGAACGGCAATGTGGCTCCGGACTTCAAACCATCAATACGGCGGCCGCCTATATTCTTGCGGGTTTCGGAGATGTCTATGTCGCCGGGGGGTGTGAAAGCTGGAGCACGCAGCCCTACCTGATGGAGCGGCAGAAATCACCCTTTTCACTGACACCCCCGTCCTGGCTGGTACGGGAAACCGGACCGGACGAAGAGACCAATATCTCCATGGGAATCATCGCGGAGGTGCTCGCCGAAGAGCTTTATATTTCAAGACGTGAGCAGGACGAGTTCGGATTGCGAAGTCAGCAAAGAGCGCGGGCGGCCATTGAGGCCGGATATTTCAAAAGCGATATTGTACCCGTGACGATACCGCAACGAAAGGCGGATCCGATCGTTTTTAGCACCGATGAGCATCCCAGAGAGACAAGCCCTGAGAAAATGGCCGGCCTCAGACCCGCTTTCAAGAAGGATGGAACGGTAACCGCGGCCAATTCGTCCGGCATGAACGATGGCGGCGTCGCCGTTCTGCTCATGTCACAAGGTAAATGTGCTGCTTTGGGCTTAAAGCCTCGGGCGCGGTTCGTGGGGTGTGCCCTGGGTGCTCGGGAGCCGAAATATATGGGGATCGCACCGGTCATCGCCATCAAGAAGGTTCTGGAGAGCACGCATCTGCGACTCGAAGAAATGGACATTGTCGAATGCAACGAAGCATTTGCATCTCAGACCCTCGCCGTGATGAAGATTCTCCATCAGGATGGCTACGGAGTGGATCCGGAGAAATGGAATCCCTACGGCGGCGCCATTGCATTCGGTCACCCCAACGGGATGTCGGGGGGGAGGTTGACACTCAATGTGCTGGGCCACCTGGAACGTACCGGTGGAAGATACGGCCTGGTCACCTTGTGCATAGGCGGCGGTCAGGGGATTGCGACAATTTTTGAAAGAATTTAAACCACCCGCACCATTTAGCGCCTTAGGAATAGTTTTCTTGTTTTTTTGGCGAGAAAATTATTCATAAGGCACTGATCCCCCTCAAGGGGGTGCTGAAAAAAGTCCAGGCGCCGGGGTTGGAAGAAAAAACATGGAAAAGGATTATTTTGAAGACTACCATATCGGAGAGAGATTTATATCTCCCGCCCGTACGGTAACAGAGGCTGATATTGTAACTTACGCCTCCTTGACGGGTGACTGGCATCCATTGCATACGGATGTTGAAGCGGCAAAAAGAGGTCCGTTCGGCGAGAGAATCGCTCATGGGATGCTCACGTTAAGTATTGGACTCGCGCTGCCCTTCCGGCTGGGACTTTATGTAACAGCGCCCAAGAAGTTCATCGCCTTTTACGGCATGGAAAGCGTAAAATTCACGGCTCCCTGTAAAATCGGCGACAGCATCCATACCGAAGTCGAAGTTATTGGTATGAAAGAAAAAGACGACCAACGCGGTATCCTGGTTTACGAATACAAAGTGTTGAACCAGAGATCGGAAACGGTGGTTGTCTTCACCACCCAAACACTGGCCGGCCGAAGACCTCAAGGGGGTTCATAGGCGCCATTCCCCCTATGATACCGCTTTTGCAACGCCTTACCGATTCACTCAAACCCATATATTCAAAGATTGTCTTTCCTTGACGTTTGATTTTTCGCTACCTCTCTCCACTGCGGGAACACAAAAGCGGAATTTTTTTCAGGACCCCCTTCTTTGCAATATCGCGCGCTCTATCCGGAGGCCCCTGTTATCTCGGATACAGCCTTGATTTGCGCTTTCAGGTTCGCAATATATGCGTTACGTTCCATCAGGATGCTCCCCTTCTCGTCATACTCGACTTTCACCATCTGATTGGTGGCCGAGTCGATGCTGCCATGGGCATCGTTCAAATATTGCTCGATGAGCCATCGATACTCGATTGTGGCCTGGGCCGTTTGATTGATGTACCATCCGGCATCCTCGCCCGTATAGACATACAGATGGGACATGGCGATTACTTTCGCGTCGAGCTTCTTCAGCTTCTCGATGGAATCCATATAATCTTCATAAGAGGTTAAAAATTCAACTTTGATCCCGGTTCCATCTCCGGCCGGGTTGCCCAATGCTTCTCCAGGGAATAATACTGATATTTCAGGCACATAATACGAGAGATGATCGCTGGTGTGGCCGGGGGTTTCATACACGTGGCAACTCATCCCACCCATATCGATGACGTCACCTTCTTGAAGCTTCAAATCAAAATCCAGAGAATCAATTCGTATGTCGTCGTCGGCCGGCCCGGGCTTATTATCTTTGAAATACTCCCAGAGCTGCTTGCTCAAGAAGTTCATTGCTGAAAGGACCGAGTTTTTTTTCATAAGATGACCCACACGAGGAGCCGCGCCCGCTTTTGCTGTCGGGATTCTCCTTTTCAAGTAAGATAGAGCGCCAAGGTGGTCATAATGGGAGTGTGTGACAAGAATATAGTCAAGCAAGGCGCTGTCGCCGAAAAAATGTTCGATGTGGCGGACATAGGTCGGGCCAAGAAAATTGATGCCGGCTTCAATCATCAAAGCCTTCTTTTGCCCCTTTATCAAATACCCGGGGTAGATGTGGTTCCCGGCAACCGAGATATTCGGGCCGATGCTTCCCTCTGCGCGTTGAATCATAGGGTCTATTTATTCCGTTTCAATTAGGGCCAAGTTTAAAATGCCGCCGCCGGTCGGAATCGCCCCTATGATGCCGCTTTTGCACGCCTTACCGATTCACTCAAATCCATATATTCAAAGATCGTCTTTCCTTGGCGTTTGATCCTTCGATACTTCGTCTCAACGTCCATATCGTAATCACCGGAAAATCTCAGGTAACAGGAGAGCTCCGACAAGAATTCCAAATTGCTGATCCTTATCTCACCCTTCACTCCGGATCCTTCGAGAAACCGAACTGTCGGTTCGGTTGTATACCTCAGGCCCTGCAATCCGGTTAGAACCCCGTTCTCGATTAAATCGATTCCTTCGGTTGATGAGATGATATGGTCGTCATGCGTAAAGATACATGGTTTGTACATCGGGTAGCTCGGTACAAGGTTCCAGACCTTGGCGTAAATCACTGTCATGTCAGGCTCCGCGATCCTCCCCCAATACCAGCGATCAAGGGTTTGGGTCAGCGGGTGGTTGCCCCAGTTGTGGTCGTGATACCCAAAGCCGGTCTGGTTCACTTCCGTTGTCTTGCCTTGGCTGTCGGTAATTGTAAGGTGAACCCTCACCTTGGCAGTCGGCATGGCGACAATCCATTTGTGGTAAAGGTGCTTTCCATCGACAACCGTGTCCATGTTGGCGCCTCGTCCTATCTTGACGCCTTCGACAATCGGAGAAAAAACCACTTCTGCTTTTCCGAGATTGCCGTTTCCGTCGGTAATCTCCACATCCATCAAGAGTTCCGGCATAGGCCCCGTCTGGCGTGTCGTGATATGGCAGTTATCACCAAAAGAGGCTTCAACGCGATCCAGTGCAATCTTTACCTGATCCGCAGTAAAATTCCGGTCGCCAAAGAAGAGGAGCTTTCCTTCCGCGTCCGAGAGGCTCATCTTGACGTTTGCATAATCCAAGGCGTTATACGGTGTATTCGGAGCCGCCGCGTATCGATACAAAAACTCCTTATATCGGGGGCCGGTGAAATCTGTGTGGAAAAAGGTGATGTTCAGGGTATAACCGTTATCGAGGTCCGCATCGGTGTACCACCACTCGTAGGCCCCAGGCTCCCTGTCTTTTTCCGGATGATAATGATTTAAGCTGTAATCAAACATTCTTCCCTCCTTTTCAAATCACTTCCAGTAGGAAATAGGCCAGCGCATAGGTTGCGAGAAGAACTCTCCGGCTTTATTTGCCTTTGCGATTTTTCTCGAATGCCTCGAAATCCGGCAGAAAATTGAATGCAAGCGGGTAGCCCGGCGCAGTGCTTTCCACATCCAGCATGACGCCACAGCCCGGGCAGTAGATTTCTCGCATGACCTGCCATTCGGGGTTCGTTTTGCGAGGGCCGCGGAATACCTCTTCGAGCTTCTCCTCGGTGTCCCGTTCGTAGATCAATGCGCTTTCCTTGTAGTTCCTTCGGTAATCACCGAATTCATGGCCGCAAAGGCATTTCACGATTCTATCCTTGTTGTCCTTTTCAACTATATACAGGTTCTCCTGTAGACAGAGTACGATTCTATCCGGCCACGGAACCCGATTTTGCTCAATCCGAAGGACGTGCTCGAAGCGGTCTTCTTCCTTGGGCTCTCGTTGCATTTCAAGAAGTACGTCCGGCTCGAGGTTCCCGTCCACCAGCCTGGACATGATGTCGTCAGACCAAAGTCCCTTTTTTCCATTCATCTTTCGTTTCTCCCCTAAAATCTCTGGAAAGCATCGTCGAGGTCCCAGGATTTTTTATACCAATCCAGGAACTTCGGTGAATTCTTGAAACAGTCGTTGTAGGTGGTTATGCAGATCTTGGACAGGTGACTCTTCTTTAGCTTTTCTCTTTGAGTCTTGAACCATTCCTGCGCCGGAACGCCCCGAGTAAGACGCTTTGTTCGCATTTCGAATCGCTTTGTTGCCGTTGCCTCTCGATCAAGCGCGAACGTTTCCGGATCCCAAGCCACGCAGTAGACATTCGAGGCTGCATGTTTCGAGATAAATCCGTTCTTCAAATCCCATAAAACAGCTTCAGGGTCTCTCAGGATGGGGTCGCCCCACCCCCCGCCGCCACCGGTTGTCTGGTGAATAATGTCATACGGTTTCAAGGGCGTGCTGGCGGATTGGGCGGGCCTTCTGATGAGCTTGCCTTTGAGAAGGCTCGCAAATTCAGGGTGCTCCGGGTCCTCTCCCTCGCTGTGCGGCAGAGGCAGTTGTTTTTCCACCGCCTCCTTGTAGTTGGTATCCGTAAGGAAGTATTTATAGCGAGCCGCGGCGGGGTATCCGCCCATCATTCCCCAGTTGGTCACGAAGTCAAAGGAGGTGCTCGAACCGCTCTCGATATATCGAGGGTTATGCTCGATCACGTAGAGAGACTCAATCCCGGCGCCACCTGAGCGGCGGCCGTAACCACCGCCGTCTATCTGAACACCCCGTCCCAACCACATGAGCGGCCATACAGGTTCAAAGATTTCTACGTCCGTGAGATTGCTTTCCGGGTTCCACGATGCATTGCAGGCGTGCAGCCCGTCCGTGTTGGCGCCGGCCGCCATTCCGCCGCAGCTCAGCTCGAAGTTTCCGATTCCGAACTGTCTGCCGTTTTTATCGATACCGCCGGCAAAAGCCGCTCCCGAAGCAGCCTTGCCCGCAAAGCCTTCTTCCCTGAAGCCCATGGCGTAGTATGCCATGCCGATATTTCTCGTGTGCCCCATGCTTGCAACGCTTCCACCCGTTGTCCAGACGGAGCAGGCATAACGGATGCCGCAGTTGATGACCGACTCTTCCGGGAGGTTAAGCTTGAAGGCATCGGCAAGACCGTTGTTGAACATGCCGTCGTAATACACATCCTGCAGCAGGGTATAGATGATGTTACCCAGGGTGCATGCGTAGGAAGAGTTGTTGGCGTGGTAGCCGGGAGAGGAAAGGCCCTCGTGATTGAACTCGAGTTTCCCGTCGGCGCCCACGATCATCTCACAGGGCATGTGCGGCATGTAATCGACAGGGATGCGTATTCTTTGATCGGGGTTGGCATACAGAATGTCGTTAAAGAAAGGGGTGAAATACCTTCCGGGGAAGAGCACCTTCTTTGTCTTGGCGATTGCGGCCAGCCTGCCCGATTCGATCATTTCATAGATAACCGTGTTGAAGTAGTCTACGCCGACCTCATCGATCAACGCCGCCAGACTGTCCCGCATTTTGATGCAGCCCGCCAGCTTGGCCCGGTCATCCAGTATCCACCAGCTTCCATCCCGCACGTTACGTTCAACCATGATCACATAATCGCGGTGGAAATTGTCGTTCGTGCCGACCTTCATGCACGGAATCATCTGTCCGTCATCATAACGGCTCAAGGCCGAGGGGGATTGCCCACCCGGCTCCGTGCTGCCAGTTTCCATGCAATGCGTCAGCCCTCCGACCCAGGCGACAATCTCCCCGTTGATGAAGACGGGAAGCAAAATGGCCTGGTCCGCCGAATGGGCGCCGCCGATCTGGGGATCATTGTTGAAGAAGATATCTCCGGGGTTTATTCCCGGGGCATCCTCATAATCGTTCTGAAGCATCCATTGAATGGCGCTGCCCATGCTGGCCATATGAAGTAGAATCCCCCGTGAAAAACCGATGGATTCGCCTGTCGGCGTAAAGATGGAGAATACGCATTCTCCGAACTCTTTTACCGTTGGTGATGCGCTGATCTGCCGCGTGATTTCCCTTCCTTCATTTACAATACCCAGAAGGCGCCAGTAAGCGACTTCCCACTTGATCGGGTCTTTGTGGAGATCGATAATGGAAGTGAAATTTTCAGCCGCTTTGTCGTCCAATCTTTTCTCTAAACGGTCTTTGTATTTTCCCATGTTATTTCGGTCCTCTCTTCAGCCACAATGTGCTGTATTCATCAATTTCTATCCTTGTGCCGGGTGGAACGACATAATTGGTATCCACGTGTTCGATGATCGCAGGCCCTGAGACGACGTTCCCCGGTAACAGTTTAACGAATTCGTAAATCGCCGTCTCTTGATACTCGCCATCAAAGTATGTCTGGCGATTGTCTTTTCTGCTCTCTTTTGGCGGTTCTTTGGTTGCCAGCGGTCTTTTGATCAACAAGGGTTTTTTCTTGGTGACCGACGCTGTCAGCCCCAAGGCCAAAGACAACACGCCGGCCTCCGGATACCTCGCCTTGTCGGTAAACAATGCGGTGTACTCGAGTTCAAACGTCTTAACGAAGAGATTCATATCTTTCGGGCTGTTCACACGCGCCATCGGCATAATGACCTTAATGTCTTCTAACTGGCCGGTATAACGTACAAAAGCGTTATAACAAAAAGTCACGTTTTCTTCCTTGTATCCTTCATGTTTGAACTGCTCTATGGCCTGAGCCTCCATATCGGCCATTAATTCGTTATAGAGGCCGGCCATTTTCAATTTGACAGAATCGTCCGCCCCAGAAGGAATAAAAATATAGGTAGAGCGCAGATAATGATGGCTGAAATCACCCGTTGCGGCGCCGAATGCACAGAACACGGAAGAATAAGGAAACATCAGCACATTCTTGAAAGCCGTGTTTCGGGTATAGCCGGCTGCATGCGTGGGTCCTGCGCCTCCGAACGCCATTAACGTATATTCTTCAACGGCATACCCCTTTGAGCTGATCACGCTGCGGCAGTAGTTTTCCATCTGGGTGTCCACAATCTCCTTGATCCCCCAGGCCGCCTGCACGACCGATACGCCGAGCGGATCGGCAATTTTGTCCTTAATGGCTTTTTCCGCCAGGGACTTATCCAGTCTTACCCGGCCGCCCAGGAAGTAACCGGGATTGATATAACCGAGGACAAGATCGGCATCCGTGACGGTTGGCTCGATGCCGCCTTGACCATAGCAACAGGGTCCCGGTGTTGATCCGGCGCTGCGCGGTCCCACTTTCAAACGTCCGGTCAGGCTGTCCACAAAGGCGATAGTGCCTCCGCCGGCTCCGATGGAGCTGACGGATACGTATGGAATATTGATCAGGAATCGCGCCACGAGCGGTTCCATGTTCAGTTGGAACCGCCCTTTGGTAATCAGCCCCACATCGAAGCTGGTTCCGCCGACGTCGGTGGTGATGATGTCCCTAATCCCATAGATATCTCCAATGAATTTACCGCCCTGCAGACCACCCACGGGTCCCGACATGGCCGTTTCGATCATCTTGGCTTCGGCCACGGTAGCCAGCCCGCCCTGTGAGAGCATAATCTGCAGCGGTTTCCTGGCGCCGCGCGCTTTCATCCTTCTTTCGGATTCCTTAATGGAGCGGCGCGCGACCGAGCCGCCGTAGGCCTCGATCGCAACCGCATTGAAGCGGTTCAGTTCCCGGTGCACCGGGCTGATCTCAACACTGGTGAACACCTCGATGCTTTTTCCCTTTTTCTCCGCGACTTCAAGGACGATTTCCTTCGCTCTCAGTTCATGGGCGGGATACATGTATGAATAAATGAAAACGATGATAATGGCTTCTACTCCCGCTTCGATAAGAGATTCCGCTCCGTTGTAAACTTCATGCTCGTAAAGCGGGATCATGACTTCGCCAAAATTGTCCACTCTCTCCGTCGCTCCCCGGATAAGCTCAATCGGTATCAGATCGGAAATGTGGCGATGCGTAATGGAGTGCAAAATATCTTCCCAACCGTATTCGGTCATCGTTTGCTGGCCCCGGCCGATGAAGGGTATTTTTTCAAAACCCCTGTTCACGATGGCGCCGGTTCTGATACCGCTTCGCGTCAGGATCGTGTTGATGATGGCGGTTGTGCCAAACCCCGTGACATCGATATTCGGGAAAAATTCCTCAGGCGATAGGGCCATGGATTTCATCGCCTCTTCCAGAGAATTCAAATGCCCGTCCGCAAGCTGCTTCGGGGTCGAGCTTGCCTTTCCGGATATAAACATGCCTTCACTATCGATGATGAAGGTATCAGTAAAAGTGCCTCCGGCATCTGTGTAACAATAGTACGTTTTTCTCTCCATTACCGACTCTCCTCGGAATTCGTTATCGAAGGCATAACACCGTACGAATCCTGATAAAGGTTTAGATGATAAGTCAACCGTTTGACGAAATAACCGGTCCTGTCATGAAAGGGTGTCCATCAAGTTTTTTCATTCTGAATCTTTTCAATGGACCCCGTAATCCTCGCCCGTTATTTCCGAGGCGCAAATAAGACCGGCGGCGCAGGCGCAATCCATGGCGACTCCGTATCCTTTAACGGTGTCTCCCGCAAAGAAAAGGCCACTCACACCGGGCGCCTTGACGGGCGCCTTGAGCGTTCCGGCTTGCGTCTTGGATTTGGCAACCCCTTCGAGCTTCCACGACGTTGGAAACAAGGCCCAGTCGATGCTATCCTGAAAACCGGGATATCTTCTCTCCAGGTAATCCATGATCAGCTTGCTGGCCTTTACCATCAACTCGCTGTTCCTGGCTTCCTTTTCCGTTACCGGCGCATACGCGGTAAAAAGGTGCTTACCGCCGGGTGAGCAGGAAGGATCGCTGTTCGACTGGATGTTCCAGCACATATACACGTCGTGCTCGAAGCCTTCGGTGCGGGGAATAACACATACATCCTTGACGCCGACTTCCCACTCCCTTTCGGGCAGCACCAGCTTGTTCAGGCCGAAATACGGAGCGATTGAGCCATACCCATACAAGTTCTCCATCCTCCGCGGCCAGTCCTCCGGGAAGGCCGATCTGTCGGCTGCTTTAAAGGTATCTTGAATGGGAATATTGCTGACCACTGTATCCGCCGCAATCAAACGGGACAGGCCGGTTTCATCCTTAACCGCGATGCCCCGGACGCACCCGTCATCGATCAGGATTTTCTCAACGCGCCAGTCGAGTTTTAATTCTCCCCCCAGATCCACAAACCGCTTAGCCACTGCCTGCGGCCATCTTCCGATGCCGCCATAAGCGAACCCGGAGGGCCATTTGGCTTTTCCGCTGAAGAACTTCGGCCTGATCACGGTCCCCATGTAACGGAAGATGTCGCCGACGGAGATATCGTCCGGATCATTGATTGTGGTGATCAGCGTTGAAAGGGCGTGAATCATGCCAAAAGCCGTTTTGTTGTCATACAGTCCATGCTCTTTGCACCACTGGGTTACAGAGACCTTCTCCAGTGCATCGAAATCGGCTTCGCTCATCCCGCTCCCGGCTGAGTAGAACTGCTTGTAGGGAAGATGAACCTTCTCGATCAGTTGCAGAATGCGCTCGTCAAATTTGCCGGCATGGTAATCGAGATACCATTCGTTCCCGATATAGGTGCTGTTGACGTTGCCCTTCATGGCCACACCTGATCCCAGAATTTCATCCAGGTCCCGAAAATAGCCGGCACCGTTGAGCGATACGCCATGATAGCCGACATCCAGCGTATAGCCCTGAAGCATCCTGCGCGAGATGATTTCACTCATAGCCGGCAGGCAATAGGGGAGCCAGGTATACTGTTTGGCAAGCATTGAGCGGTACCATTTTTCTCCATGGAAGAGTATCTCTTCACCGCGGAAAGTCATGGCACGCCCGCCCACCCTGTCGCATTGCTCAACGAGAAGGGTCCTCAACCCCTTTTTCGCACAAAGCCCCGCGACGGTAAGTCCCCCGACACCTGCGCCGACAACGATCACATCATACCTGTTACTTTCTTTCACAGTAGATCCCTCTCCTTTACTCTAACACCCACGAAGTCCCATTATTTTTCGAGCTTCATCCGGAGTTGCCGGTTCTCTCGAAAGGATCTCGGCCGCCCGGACGGCGCATTCCACCAGCTCATGGTTTCCCCTGGCGGTTTGACCATTGGGCAAGCGGACATTGTCCTCGAGACCAACCCGCATATGGCCGCCCATCATGCATGAGAGGGTAATGGCGGGAAATTCGTCCGGTCCCACCCCGCAGGTGGTGAAATTGGCTTTTGGAGGCAGGGCGTGCACCATCGCGCAGAAGGCTTCGGGGCGGAATCTCTGGCCGCCCGCGACTCCCCAAACGAAATTAAAATTCATCGGATCGGAGAACATCCCCTGTTTCATTATGAGCAAGACGTTGTCGAGGCCGCCCATGTCATAACATTCGATTTCCGGTTTTACCCCGTTCTCCTCCATAGCCTTGCTGAAGTTCTGGATCATGGTGAAGGTGTTGTCGAAGATGTAATCGACCTGAACTTCACCGGTCTTACGATTAATCAGACCAAAGTTCATGGTGTTTGTATTCAAAGACGCCATTTCAGGTTTGATGGCCACAATCTGCGCAATTCTCTGGTCGGGGGTTTTGTTCATCCCCACGGCCGAAGTCAGATTGATTATCAATTCAGGTGTCTTGTCCTTCATGGCGTTGTAAATGTCGCGGATTTTGCCGATCTCATGCGTAGGGGTGCCGTCTTCCAGACGGGCATGTACATGGACCATTGCCGCACCCGCCTTATAGCATTTAGCTGCCTCCTCGGCAAATTCACTTGCTGAATACGGGACGTTGGGGTTCTGCTCCTTCGTAGTGCTGGAACCCGAGAGGGCGGCTGTTATGATGACCTTATCCGGCATGGTTTCTCCTTTCTTACTACTGCTATGGTGAATCCTCTTCTCGTTTCACTTGGCGCTTCATCCAATACATTTCCTTATCAGACGCTCGCACGTAAGAGACTCGGTGACGGCGGGTGGATTGAAAGTCATACACGGGCTGTCAAGGCTGCTGATCAGCAATGACGTTACAGATTGATCATCGGCGGGAACCCCATGATCTTTGAAGCTGAGCTTAATATCAACCTTTGCGTAAAGCTCCCTCAGCTTTTCCGAACATGCAAAACCCGTCGCTTCATTGGAAAGACCGTTTCGGTTCACACCCAGCGCCCCGGCAATAATGGCAGACGCTATCGGCATGAGCTGTAAACAATCTTCAATGAGATGCAGATTGGCTATACCCAGTGCGATTCCGTAATTTATCTCATGCAGCGTGCACGCAGAATGGGCGATGGCGGCCGTGATCCCCGGAAGCGAGGTTTGCAGCGCAAGGCCGCCCATGGCAGCGGCCGTCAGCATGTCGCAACGCGCCTCCATGTCCGTGGAGTTATTCCTGTATGCTTCCTCTATGCTCCGTGCGCTCAATTCAAGCGCCTTTGTCGCAAGGCAAACAGAAAAGTGGTTTGCGGGTTTTATGACTATGGCGCTGATAGCTTGATTCATGGCAGTAATGGCCGCCGATGCCACCAGAGATGCACGCAGGGTTCTCGTAAGCTGCGGGTCAAGAACCGCCACGCTTGGAATGATCCCGTGGTCGCAGATGAAGAGCTTCTTCTTTTCTTTTGAATCGATAATAAATGCATGCGGAGAAACTTCGGCGCCCGTTCCCGCGGTTGTCGGGATGCAGATGATCGGATTTGGCCGTTCCCTCATCAGGTTTGCGCCACTGTAATCCGAAAGACTCCCATCGTTGACCTGCAAGATCGCGCCGGCCTTGCATACATCCATGGCGGAACCGCCGCCCAGGGCAATCCATAAATCCGCTTCCGTTTCTTTTGCTTTCAGCGCCGCTTCGGATACCTGATCAAGATTCGCTCTGTTGGGGACTTCGCCGAAAACGTGCACCACCTCCCGGCCACTTCCCTTCATTGTGTCCAAAAGATAGTCGAGTAACCCATAGTCTTTGGCGGAAGTATGCGTGACAACGAAGGCACGTCGTCTCCCATCCAAATGATGCATGGAATCCAACAGGTTCGGCAGACTCTCCGACACGCCGTCCCCGATAATGATTCTGGAAGGATTCCACCACTGGAAGTTACCGTTCGGGTTCATACCGTCACGCTGCTCACTCATCGCGCCGCTCATCCTGTTCTTAAGCGTTGCATCCATGTAACAGGAAACACCTCAAATTTCCAAAAGTAATACCCGGTCTTTCCCCGCGGATCACAAGCTATGAAATCAGTAACTTCTCAATAAGTGCAGGCACTGCATTCTGGATTCCGGCTTCCGCCGGAATGACGTGCTGTACTTCGGAAATCCGCTGCGTCATTCCGGCGGAAGCCGGAATCCAGGCTTTTCGAAACGTGCGGCTTGCCCACCGTTATTGAGAAGTTACTGAAATCAATTCGAAGTACTTGATGTCCTGGATGTTCCCTTCCATTTCCTCAGGATTTTTAAACACCGGCCTGACCCTCATGCCTATTTGGAGCTTATGGGGGTCCGTCTCGTTGATAATGTGCGAAAAAATGCAATCGGCGCCATCGATCCGGATCGACCCATACGTATAGGGGACAGGCCTGTGCTCTCCTGTAGCCGGATCTATGAAAGGGTAGTTGACTACGGAAAAGGCCGTTATGGTACCGGTATTCGGCAACAGGACCAATTCATCCAGTTCCTTGTAACAGGGGCCACAGAGGCGGCGTGGCGGAACATAGACTTTCCCGCACTGCCGGCAACGAATACCCGTGAATCGCTGGTGTTCTCTAATGCCATGGAAGAACAGACTGCCATATTCTCCAACTGACCATTCATAGGGCATTGGTTTGCTGAAAACGACCGTCAGCAACTCATTTTTAACTTGTTTAGTTTGCATTGAATAATCCCCCCGCGGGCTTCTATGGACGTTGAGAGCTCAAGATTAAGACATCAGACCAGAAGCAGCCGCCGAAACCCGTTGCCATGGCGGTTTTCACCTTCGGCGCCTGACGTGCACCGCCTTTTCCCATAACCTGTATGGCGGCTTCGGCAACCCTTAACAGTGCGGTGGCGCCGATGCAGTTGGTGCTGATGACTCCGCCCGATGGGTTGACCGGTATCTTGCCGCCCATATCGGTATTTCCTTCAGCCACAAATTTCGCACCCTTTCCCGGCTCGCAAAACCCCAAATCTTCAATCCATTTGAGACCGGCGTAGCTGTAAGGAAGATAGAGTTCGGCGACATCGAGCTCGTCCGCCGGCCTTGTAATTCCCGCTTTCGCGTAAGCTTCCCGCGATGCCTGCTGGAGCGAGACGAGCCCCCCGCTGTAGTCTATATCTGCAAACCATGAATAGGTATGACGGACCGAGCTGGATTTGATCCAGGCTGGCCGCGGGGCGATCTTCTGTGCCATTTCATCCGCGGCGAACACGACGGCGCAGGCGCCGTCCGATCTGGGGCAAACATCCAGAAGCTTTATGGGATAAGCCAGCATGGGAGAGGCCATCACATCTTCGACGGTAATCGGCTTTCGCAGATGGGCGTGCGGATTATTGAGGGCATTGGTCCGGTCTCTCACCGCAACCCTTGCCGCATCCTCCTGGGTAGCGCCGGTTCGTTCCATGTACCCTGAGGCTTCGGTTGCAAGGCTCGGAATGGCGCCGGAGTACGAGAATCTGTCCCAGATCGGATCACTGCAGGTGATGATCGCACCGGTGGTATCGCTTTCGGAATTCTTCTCCCATCCGATGGCGAGCACCCTGTCGAATAGACCCGAAGCCACGTGGTAATAGGCGGCGATGGCAACCGACGCGCCGGTTGTGCCCCCCGTGCTTATCTTCATAATCGGTTTCATGAAGCCCCCGGAGCCCTCGACACTCCAGGTATCCACGGAATTAATAGATTCGAAGTGGTCCATGTTACCGATGACAATTGCATCGATATCTTTTATGGTCAGTTCGCAGTCGCTCAAGGCTCGGGTCACGGCCTCATAAATCAACTCCCTGCCGTTCACGTCAAGTCTTTGGCTGCGATGATCTGTTTGCCCAGTTCCAACAATTGCTACTCTTCGTGCCATGCTGATATCCTTATGCTTTTCCGGACAATACCCAAACACAGTGGCTCTGGCCGCAGGGACCATTGACACCGTGTGCCAGCGCTGTTTGAACTCCCTGTACTTGATGCTCTCCCGCTTCCCCCCTGATTTGAAGTGCCGCTTCGATGATCCTGGCAAGCCCTGCAACCAGCACCACATTCGCCGGCAGCACACCTCCGGAAGGATTTACGGGGAGTATCCCTGATAGTGCGCTCGTACCATTTTCGGAAAATGCAGCACCACGGCCCGGCGCGCAGAGCCCCAAACCCTCCAGCCAAAGCGGCTCCATGTAGCTGAATGCGTCAGAGAGTTCCACCACGTCGATCTCTTTAGATGGGTTTGTGACGCCGGCCATTTGAAAGGCCTTTTTTGCTGCAAACCTCAACGCTTTGGGATCCGCCAGGTCGCGGTCTCCGATGAAGTAGGCGTCGGCGCAATGCGCGACGCCCTTCACCCACACGGGTTTTGTACGGGCTCTCCGGGCCGCTCTCTCGCTGGAAATGATAATCGCCGCCGCGCCATCGCAGATCCGGCTGCAGTCCAACTGTTTCAAGGGGTCCGCAAGCGGCTGTGAGCGCAGAACATCGTCGATGGTGATCGATAAACGAGAGCCGACAAGGGGATTTTTCCTTGCGTTGGTATGGTTTTTCACGGCCACCCGGGCGAAATCCTCCGGATTGAGACTATATTTTTCCATGTATGCGCAGCATTGGAGGGCCGACGCGCTGATGGCTTCGATTCCCAGGAGTCGCTGATATATGGGATCGAACATGCCGTTCGTTACGGTGTTGAATTCGTACTCACTGCCTTTCGAATGCGCCACCACCAGGGTGGTCTCAAACCCTCCCAGCACTCTCATGGCTCCATAGAAGGCGCCGAAAGCACCGTCACCCGAGACGGTGGAGATGTTTTTGTCGTGCGCGCCCGCGGCCTCTCCAACCGGCATGCCGGATATGGTTCTGCCGTCCAGGAAGTCGTTGGAAACGGTGACCACATTATCGATATCCGCCAGTGTCAGGCCCGCATCCCGGAGCGCAGCGCCGGTAGCCTCATAAACAAGATCATAACAGGTCTTATCTTTTTTGCATTCTTCGTAGGTTGTTTGTGCGACACCCACAATAGCTAATCTGTCCATGTCCGTCCCACATGCTAAATAATGGTAAAGGATTGAATATCCAGTATGCTTCCTGTCCGCTTATCCCTGAATACCGCTTTGACACGCACCCCATTTTTCAAAGCATCGAGATTGTCCTCAATGAGATGCAGCAGACTCACATCGGCGCCGTCAAGCTTGATCAGCGCATATGCGAAAGGTGGCTCTATCGGATGAATGTCATGTCTGAATCGAACGATGGTGTGAGCGGTTACTACGCCCTCGTCCGGCAGATCCAAAAACCCATCGATATCGACGAAGCATGCGCCGCAATTCTTTCTGGGCGGCACATACGTTGTTTTGCATTGTGGACAGCGATTCCCAATAATTCTTTTTTCATCTCGCAGTCCGAGGAGGAAATGGCTTCCGGTCGCCCCTGCCGACCATGTATAGGGGACCTTGATATGGCCTTTTTGTGTGAGGACATCCGTCTTTCCCTTCCAATCCATCATTTCACACACCCCGGCGAGCTTATTTTCATTAGTGTCATGGTGATCCTTTCGCCTTTGTTGCTTGTCATTCAGGTTCGTACTCCCATGAGCCACTTGCAACAAGTCTGCCATAAGGCTTCATTGGCTGCATGTTCCGGTAATCGTGATCCAATGATGCCGATTGAAAAATAAACAAAGCGCTATCCCATTGTGCGTCGGTCTATTCATTGCCGCACCCTAAACGGAAAGATGGGCAGTCCCCTGTCTCCCGATGAAGAAGTCGATCCTGACCGGCGGATCAGAATGGTAAGCGTATCGTCATGAGGCAGATGTCTCAGCTTAAGCCAACTGCCTCAGGCCGGGACTGTTTTGATCCAGAATACCGTTCCGGTTAAATGCGTTGAAAACCGCCGGGCTTGACGAAACGATCCCCCTGAAACTGTTTTATACAGATTTGCGCATGCGTTTTGCATAGTTGGATTTGAGCTACCGGGCCTTATTGTCGGCGATCTTTTCGAAGTGATTTCGCTTCTGCGTGGCGAGGTCAAAAATATCAGGGGATAGAGCCGTCACATCCGATTGCGGTTCCGCATGTTCCCGCTAAAGGCGGGCGCATGAGGGGATGTGGCAATGATACGTACCGCGCACGTTAAGAAGGGAGAAGTATGATGAATTCCAATTGGTTTATTCCTTTTTCCTGGATAATGGTTGCCTTGTCATTTGTGACCAGCTTAATTATTAATCCGTTGTTAGGCGTTGCAGGTCCGCCCATCGTCTTTTTTTCCGCGATTCCACTTGTTCTCGTTCATGGATGTCGTAGATATGGGCTTAAGAACATGACAATATTTCTTGTGGTGACATTCGTCTTTTCGACGTTCTGGGAGACCATGAGTATTCACACTGGATTCCCCTTCGGCCACTATCACTACACCATGAAACCGCAATTTCCCGGCGGAGTTCCCATCCTAATCCCCGTAGCCTATATTTCATTGAGCTATATCTGCTGGCATGTGGCAAATGCTATCTTGGGCGAGATGGATACCAAACTGAATAAGATAAGCGCTGCTTTTGTATTGGCGACATTGGCTTCTGTCGTTATGACCGTCTATGACCTTGCAACCGACAGCATGGCCTCAACGCTTAACCAATCTTGGATATGGGAACAGGGAGGTGCTCTGTTCGGTGTTCCAGTCAGCAATTATCTCGGTTGGTGGTTCTGTACGTTCACCTTCTACCTCACCTTTTCACTGATCCTTCTCCGAAAGAAATCCCAAGAGGCGTTCGTAAAATCCGACCGATTATCGGTTCTGCAATTTATTCTGATCTATGGCAACCTTGGAATTACCGTCTTTGTTGCCAAACTCATTGGGTACTTCGGTCCGGGGGTTGTTATCGATCCGGCTGGTACATCCTGGAATCGCGGAGATTTGGGGGGCGCCATGCTGCTCTTTGTCGTCTTCGGGATGTTTGTGCTCGTCTTCTTAGCGCTTATCAATCTTTTTCGGATTGGACGTTAAGGTAACCGCATTTGGATCGGGAATGCGTCCTTCCCGATCCATGCAGGTTTTTACGCGGGAATGGCTCAGGAGTCCATGGAGGGCAGGATAACCGTTCCCGTGCCTGACTGAGCCAGCGCTCCGTCTTGCTTTTCCCCCCAGAGTTCAAGGTCCACAAAGTGTTTTCCATCTTCGACATATTTCTTAAGCACTTTGCCTTTGAATGTAATCTCATCATGAACGTATATGAACGCCCGGGTTTGACTCATAAATTTCTTAAGCACACCATTCGGGCCTATCCAATCCGTCAGCACCTGACTGGCGTACGCGGTAATCTGCATTCCATAGGCAACAGGAGCTTTCAGGCCATAATCATTACATACCTTGTAGTCATAGTGGCCAGGGCACCAATCACCGTGCACGCCGGCAAAGGCCGCCATTTTCATTAAGGTGTATTTTTTGACGACCGGAGGGAGTTCATTTCCCACCTCAACGTCCTCGAAAAACACCTGTTTTGGTTTAAAGGTCCTGATTTCTTTCATTACAACATCTCCTTATAGGTTATTGGCGCCTTAGATTGTCATTTACTTCCAGAGGGTGGTGCCGCAAGATACGGAACGGGCGACAAGCTCTCCATTCTGGTTGGTATAGGTGGTTTCGGCGACGATGAACAGTATCCTGGTAAATTCAAAAGGTCTTCCCTTTTTGGGTTTCGCCGCTTTCCAATAGATATCGGACAGCTTATGATCGGCATCTATCACGTCACCCGGCCTTACCGCCTCAAAAAACTCCCACTCGGTATACCCCTGAGGCGCGCTCACCAGATTCGGAAATTTCTCAGTGTTGTATGCCATGCCTTCCGGCATAGCGATTTCATAATACAACTCCATTGGGGCGGCGAGGCCGTCCTGGACGGATATGAGGTATAAGGGCGGCGCAATAAGTCCCCCCCACCGGGAATTTTTCGCATATTCCTCATCGAAGTACAGGGCGTTGTAATCCTCATTAACGGCAGCCCACCTCCTGATATATGATTTTGTGACTTCCCGGCCCTGATCCCAGAAATAAATAATCATATTTTCCATGGCTTCCTGTTCGTTTGGCGGCGTATAAGGCTTGCCGATCAATGCCTTATACCTTTCGAAGAGTTCTCTCTCTTCCGGCGCCATGCGGGCCTCAACTTCCATGTCACTTTTTACCATTTGTCGTCTCCTTCAGTTCCGGTTATCAGCCGTGTGGCTGCCCGGCTGACTTTATAGTTGCAGTCATTGCGTGCCGCCTGCAGCCCTTGGTTTAGTAACTTCCGGGTATCGAAAATTATCAAGGAGTTGGCGGGGTTATCTTGAGAATCTTTGCCAGATTTAAGCCCGCCCATTTAGCTCTATCTTCTTCGCTGAGCGCCGGATAGCCATAATCCCTCTGTACTTCTTCGCTGATCTGAAACTCCTTGAGGAAAGCCACTTCATGCTTAAACGAACCCAGATCGGTTCCCCAGACGATTTTATCAATTCCGGCCCACAGAATTGCCTCGCCCAGCATCTTTTGTGATCTTTTGCTTAGGCCATGGCCGAATTCCGGCAGGAGACTCGTTCCTATATATAAATTGGGATACTTCATGGCACACATGTTCATTTCATCCAAATGCGGATACCCCATATGATAGGCCAGGATAGTAAGCTCCGGGAAATCCTCGCAGATATCCTCAAGCATACAGGGTCTGCAATATGCCGACCGGCCTGGTATGCACCACGAAAGCCCCATATGGATGAAAAGAGGGACTCCCAGCTCAGATATTTTTTGGTAATATGGCCATAACTCTCTGTTATTGATCGGGGTATCATCGACCGGATAAAACTTGACGGCCTTATAATTCATCTCCTTTATCAAGTATTCCAGCTCCCAGACAGCATTTTTCACCCCCCTCGCGATCATCGGGCCAACGTTGCACACACCGACGAGTCGATCGGGAAATTTGGCTATCTCTTTTGCGACCCATCCGTTCGTTGATCCCATTCGGGCCCCGTATGACATCGGAAGAAAGGATTCCGGCAATACACACGACATCTGCACGCCGTTATTATCCATCGCAGCGACTAAATTGTCGGCAAGATGCCCTGATTCAAAGAGCTTTTTCATCTCCACCATCACCTCATCAAAGGACTTGACAGCTTGCAGGCCATGGCAACTCGGCGGTCCGAGACGTCGCAAGCCATTCATCAGACCGCTCTGGTTTGCCTTGAACAGTGGATAATAACTGATATCATCTGCTGGTGGCAAAACGTGGCTTTCACAATCGAAAATAAACATCATTACCTCCGTTCTTTTTTTTGCCCCCGCCTTTCTTAGGGGGGCGACTGGTCATTTGTTTTTGGAGCACATCTCCTTTTGCGAGGAATTTATCGGGACCTCCTTCATCCATTGGCCGGGAGTAGATCCTGATACTAGTCGAAAACTGCTGGTACCGCTTCTAATCGATACACGGGCCGCATTCGCCTTATGCTCGTGTTCGAGCAACATCTGTGCCAATTCGGGAAACGATATGGTTTCCTGTCGCAAATTGTAGCTTTAATTAGAATTATACATGCTATTTTGAAACGGCGGTGGAACCGACACATCGAATACTTACGCCGTGATACGGAGGTATCCCACCATAATCGGAGGAACCCGACAATGATAGCGCCCTAGTACAATCCCTGAAGTCATTATGCGATCTATAACAAATTTTAAAGCCCTTTCGCCTGGAGAGTCAGCAGGGCGCATCCCGCCACTTTTGGTGAAAGGTGCTGAAAAAGTGGAGGTAAGTTGCATGACGACCGGCATCTACACCTCTAATACGCTGTTAATTTAAGTAGGTTATGATATTTTTTTCTTTTTTTGTCTAATGGGCATGGTATTTGCTTTGGTTTTCGAAGATGTGGAACTATTGCCATAGCTACCAAGGACATGAAGACCGGAAGAGGGCGCGTTCGCTCAGGTATTCAGGAGTCAGAGATCAGAGGTTAGAAATCAGAGGTCAGAATAAAAGAACCGGCGGATCAGCAACCATAAGGTTATGATAAGCAGCTTGATGCGACAATGCGCCCTGTGGCTACCTCCTTATCTATTCTGGCTCTTTTTCTCGCCCTCCGCTTCCGGTGGGATACGGCTTATATCGGTGGGGTTTTTCTGGAAATGTTATCATGGTGATGTCCTGTCGACAAAAAAAAGCCCAAAAAACTAAGGTGTTACTATATGAGTGCGGTAATGGCAGTCGCTGGCATACTCCATGCTCTTTCAAAAAGCAGCCCCAGGAATGTTATGGGGTTGAAACAACAGCCGTTGATAGTACGCTTGAAGCCCGCTTGAGGGCATTGCGAAACGTTCAACAGTCTTAATTTCAACCGGGCTTTCAGAGCAAAAAAGATTGGTCTTGCCGCGGCCTAACACAACCGATAGGAGAAATGTAATATGCAAGAACTTGTTAATGCCATGGTAGACATGCAGGAAAACAGGGTCATGGAGTTAACCAAGCAGTATTTGGGTGAAGGGAAGGAGGGCATCGAAATATTAAAAGCTTATCAGGAAGCGATGTCGATTGTCGGTAAGCGATTTGAGGAGCAAAGCTATTTTATTCCGGAATTGATCATGTCCGGCGAGATGATGAAAAAAGGTGCCGAAATCATTAAACCCTTTATGGATAATAGAGAATCCGTCGATACGAAAAAAAAATGCGGCAAGTTTTTACTTGCAACTGTAAAGGGAGACATTCATGACATCGGAAAGAATATTGTCGCGATGATGATGAATCTGAGCGGATTTGAAGTACTGGACTTGGGGGTGGATGTGCCGGAAGAAAAAATTTTCGTCGAAGCACAAGCGTTTGGAGCGGATATCATTGGGCTCAGCGGATTGCTGACATTGGCTTTCGACCCCATGAAACGGGTAGTGGATATGCTTAAAGAAAAAGGCGTCAGGGACAACTACAAGGTCATTATTGGCGGTGCCCAACTCGATCGTCTGGTATGTGATTCGGTCGGGGCGGATGCTTTTGCAACGGATGTGATTTCCGGCGTTAATCAGTGCAAGGAATGGACCGGTATCAATTAAGAAACGACGATAATTTAAAATAGGAGTGGGTTATGTCAACCGAAAACACCATGCCATCCGAAGGAATGCCGCTGGGACCGCCACCGTTGCCGGACTCCTGGTTAAATATGACCGGTGAAGAAAAACGTCAATATCTGATTGGCAGTTGGTCCTCAATAGAGGGCAAGCCGTTTCAGTCCCCGGAGATTGCAGAAAAATACAAGCAACGCACCCGGCGTTGGCTGGATGCCGTCGCGTTAAAGGAACCGGACCAAGTACCAATACTATTTCTCCCCCAATACTTTGTACTGGAAAATGCCCGATGCAAACCGGTCGACGGCTTTTACGATCAGGAAAAAGCGGCGGCTGCGTTATATAAATTTCACCAGGAATACGATTGCGATTATAGCGCGGGGGGGGTGCTCCCGTCTGGCAGGGCACTTGATTTACTAAAGTACAAAGTTATCCGTTGGCCCGGCAGCGCGCTATCCACAAGGCTTTCCGATGACGTTCAATTCCAGTATGTCGAAGATGAATATATGAAAGCCGATGAGTATCAACAGCTTATTGATAATTCCGACGGATACTTGCTAAGAAAATTTTTCCCTCGAGCCTTTGAAGGCCTCAATGGGTTGGAAATGCTTCCCAGCCCGTATCATGTTTTGCAAGCAGTGGGAATTCCATCTTTCTTCATGCCGTTTGCCAAAGGCAGCCCTCTGCGCAATGCATTTGAAACCTTGTTTAAAGCTGCTGATCAAATTGCCGCGGACATGTCCCCTATGCTTAAAACAAGCATGCGGATTTTAAGTCATATTGGGGCGCCAGGCGTTGTAGGAAGTGTTACATTTGCCCCCTTTGACCTTATCGGAGATACCATGCGTGGCACCATTGGTGTGATGCTCGATATGTTCCGCCGGCCGGATGATCTGGTGAGAGCATGTGAAGCGCTGCTGCCCATTTCCGTGCAGGTGGCTGTAGAAATGGCAATGGTTTCTCGCAATCCCTTTGTGCTCATACCCCTGCATAAGGGCGCCGATGGGTTCATGTCCGAAGAGCAGTTTCTCAAATTTTATTGGCCTACGTTTCGGAAACAGCTGCTCGGTTTAATTGAAGCCGGTCTCATCCCGGTGCCTTTTGTTGAGGGTTGCTATAACAACCGGCTCGACATTATCGCCGAATCAGGGCTTCCGGCAGGGAAAACCATCTGGTTATTTGATAAAATCGACATGAAGGCCGCCAAAGAGAAATTCGGCGGTTTTGCTTGTATCGGCGGTAATGTGCCGGCATCGCTTTTTTACAGTGGCACGCCACAGATGATTGAAGATTATTGCAAAGAGCTCATGGACATTGCCGCCTCTGGCGGTGGTTTTATTCTGTCGCCAGGAGCCGCAATCGATCAGGCAAAACCTGAAAACGTTCGTGCTTTTTTAAATTTCAAATAACGCTTATTCAGAATCCAGCAGGGCACTAATTATCTCGTCGGGGCAAACGGCGGGTTCGCAACCACCGAACAAGACAAACTGGCATCAGCGTAATTTCGGCCCAACGCAAAAAAGAGGCGTTCAATGGGATATCAAGCAGTAAGATATGAGAAAATCGGTCATTCACTCGTCATTACCATCACCGCTCTTCTGGATGATCAGGGATCTGTGGCTCAAATTAGTGGAGAGCTTGCCGAGCTTTGCCAGGAAATCGGATGGGACGAAGAGATCCGCGTGGTTATTTTAACAGGCGCTGGAACAGACTCATTTTCAATGGAAGTGGAAAAAAATGATTCCCTCTATAAGACTGCGGATACGGTTGCATCCACATTCTGGGATGTTGCCGAATGGATCGCAAGGATCGATCGACCCGTTATTGCTGCGATTATCGGGGATGCCACGGGCCTCGGGCTTGAGTTGGTTTTGGCCTGTGACGTCCGGATAGCGGCTGATACAAGCCATTTTGGGCTGTCTCATGTGAAGGCGGGCGTGATCCCCTGGGATGGCGGCACCCAGCGGCTTTCCCGGGTGGTGGGGAAGGCCAATGCGCTGGAGCTGATATTGACCGGAAAAGTAATAGATGCAGCGGAAGCATTGCGGATGGGCCTCGTTAACCAGGTCGTTTCTTCCCCAACATTGATGCCGGTTGCGATGGCCATGGGAGAAGCGATTGCTTCAAAGGGTCCGATCGCCTTGAGATATGTCAAAGAGGCGGTGCATAAAGGGATGGATTTGACGCTGGATCAAGGGCTTCACCTGGAAGCCGATCTGTATCTATCCCTGCACACCACGCTGGATCGTACGGAGGGTGTCCGGGCGTTTAAGGAAAAAAGAAAACCGCAGTTCCAGGGACGATAATCCATTAGGGTTTGGAGGTATCCATGACCGCGTTTGAGACCGTTATATACGAGAAAAATGACAACATCGGATATATTACACTGAATCGTCCCGGCGCTTTAAATTCGTATAATATTCAGATGCGGGATGATCTCTATGAAATCCTGAACGCCGTAAAAAACGATTCTGAAGTGAGGGTTGTGATTCTTAAGAGTGCGTGTGAAAAAGCATTTTGCGCAGGCGCGGATTTAAACGATTTTTTATCGGCGCCCTCTCCCATTATCGCCAGACGCGTTCGATTTGAGCGGGATGTCTGGGGCCTTTTTCTCAGTATTCCGCAGCCGCTCATTGCAGCCCTGCATGGATTTGTCTTGGGGTCGGGGATAGAAATGTCGCTATGCTGTGACATTCGCATCGCATCGGTGGATGCGAAATTCGGACTGCCGGAGGTTGAATTGGGGATTATTCCCGCTGCGGGAGGGACGCAGACGCTCCCGCGAATTATTGGACGGGCAAAAGCGCTGGAGTTGCTTCTCACTAACCGCTGGGTGAGCGGAGAGGAGGCGTATGCGATCGGACTTGTCAATCAGGTGGTGCCAAGAGAACACCTGTTGGCAAGTGCCGGGGAGATGGCCAAAAAAATCGCCTCGTTTCATCCGGTGGCGGTCCGGAATGCCAAACAGGCTGTCGTCCGGGGGTTGGATATGTCGCTTCCTCAGGGGTTGGCGCTTGAAAAGAGCCTTGCCGTAAGGAGCCGTTTCGACAAAGGGAAGGAGCGGTAATTTTGATAGGAGTTGGAACTTATGAATAAAGTATGGGAAAGTGTGGAAGCGGCGATTGCGGATATCGAGGACGGAGCTGCAATAGCGATAGGCGGATTTTTTGCAGGTGGTGTGCCCAGAATTCTGTTGAGAGCGCTCATTGACAAGGGAACGAAAGAGCTTACGCTCTGTTGCGGATCGGGTCCTTTGCTGGGGGCGACGAGCGAGCTGGAAGCCTTGGTGAAAAAAAACCAGATCCGGAAGGTGATTGATTCCTATGCCCTTTTCCGCTCCGCAACAAAAGGCTCGCAGCATCTATTTGAGCAGCATATCCGGTCCGGAAAGATTGAACTTGAGGTCTATCCCATGGGGACATTGGCTGAGAAATACCGGGCTGCCGGAGCCGGTATTCCCGCTTTTTTCAGTCCCGCAGGAGGGGGGTCAATGGCTGCAGAAAGCATACTGACCAATATAGCGGAACACCGGGAAAAGAAAGAGGTTCGGGTCATCGACGGTCAGCCTTGCCTGCTGGAGTATGCGCTGAAGCCCGATGTCGCCTTTGTGCATGCCTATCGAAGCGATATCGAGGGGAATCTCCAATATCGCAAAACAGCGCGAAACTTTAACCATGTGATGGCCATGGCGGCTCGCGTTACGATCGTGGAGGCGGAAAATATTGTTTCCTCCGGGCAAATAGATCCGGAAACCATACACACCCCCGGCATTTATGTTCAGCGGGTCGTAGCGGTTCCGAGGATTCATTTTGATATTACGAATCTTTGAAAAGAGGAGTTATAAAGTTGAAGAAATATGAAGGGCTTCCCCGCGAAATTATTGCATTGAGGGTGAGCCGGGAAATAAAAGATGGCTCTTACGTGAATTTAGGCATTGGGATTCCCACGCTGGTGAGC
This sequence comes from Pseudomonadota bacterium, assembly GCA_043797445.1. Taxonomy (GTDB): domain Bacteria; phylum Desulfobacterota; class Desulfobacteria; order Desulfobacterales; family JAFDDL01; genus JAZDPP01. The sequence goes on along the minus strand of JAZDPP010000084.1, from coordinate 2,658 downwards.
AACTGGCTTGAAGGAAGGGATGTTATTCTTCAATCGGAGATAGGAATGCTCAAGACGGGAAGTTTAGCGGAGGGCAGCGATATCGATCAGGACCTTATCAATGCGAGTTGTCAGCCGGTGACGGAATTGCCGGGATCCGTGTACTTCGACATATCGGATTCTTTTGCCATGATTCGGGGTGGCCACGTGGATACCACCGTCATGGGCGCTTTCCAGGTGAATGCAAGGGGAGATTTCGCGGGCTGGTTCAATCCCTCCCGGGGCCTTGACGGCGTCGGAAATGTGGGCGGATCCATGGATCTGGCGGTCGGTGCCCGAAAACTTTTTATCGCCATGGAACATACCACAAATGATGGTCAGCCCAAGATCGTCAGCGAGCTGACATACCCCGCTACGGCGCGAAATAAAGTTCAAAAGATTTTCACCGATCTGGCGGTGATCGAAGTTGTTCCCGAAGGCCTTTTATTGAAAGAGATTTATCCGGGGCTAACGCCGGACGATATCCAGTCCGTCACGGAACCGGTGCTTCTGATCGCGCCGGATTTAAAGGAAATTGAACTTTGATCGAACCAGACCCTTCACCGGCACCAACTGTGTTATCGCACACTTGCTCGTGGAAGGTCTTTACCCTAAAAAACTTTAAGCTTAATACTTAAAACTCCCGGCACAGTCGGATTCGGAAAGGAGATATTGAAAGATGGCTAATCAAGCGGGAAAAAGATATACATGCAAAAAATGCGGCGCTGAGTTTATCGTAACGCGGGGAGGAAAAGGCACTCTTAAGTGTTGTGGTCAGCCTGCGGAAGAGAAAAAATAACCTATCCGAAAAGGGCCTTGATCTTCGTACCGGCCACGCCAGGGTATTTTTTCCAGACCGGCAGGAACTCGCTATCGCTCAAACAACCTGCCGCTCTTCCAAAAACACCCTGGCGCGGCCTACCTGCCGTGGGAAATTGGCCGAAACGATGATCAAGGCCTTTAAAAGATATAAATTTTGTCTAAAAAAAACGAGGAGGTAAGTGAAAATGAGCCAACTGGGAAAACGATACCGTTGCGAAGAGTGCGCAACGGAGGTGCTCTGCACCAAGCCCGGGGAAGGAATCCCCGAATGTTGCGAAAAAGAGATGGTCATTCAAGAACCAAAACCGCTTCCTTCTTCTGATTGATGGCGGTGTTTTTTTCAAGCCCGGCAAGAACTCGCTATCGCTCAACCAGCTTGCCGGGCTTCCAAAAACACCCTGGCGCGACCTGCCCGTCACTCTGGCTTGGCCGAATCTATGATCAAGACCCAATGACATCATGCATGCTATCGGTCTTCTGGCATAATCAGAACCCAAGGCCGCCCTGCGATTCGGGAAGAAATATCTTCGAAATATTAAAGAGTTAGGAGAGATGGAGACGTCATGGATTTTAATTTGTCCGACGAACAAAAACAGTTGAAGGAATCCGTTACCGCATTTACAAAAAAAGAAATTGAGCCCCTTGCCCATAAAATGGATCGCGAGGGGAAAATCCCAGACCCTCTTATAAAAAAAATGGCGAACATGGGACTCCTCGGCATGACCCTCCCCCTTGCATATGGCGGCGCCGGGGCATCGGATTTGGATTGCGCCCTTGCAGTGGAAGCACTTGCTTATTCAGGAACCGGCGTCTGGTGGCTGGTCGCGTTCACGGCGAGCATTCCCGCCTGCGTCGTCACCTTCGGCAGTGAGGAGCAAAAACAATCTTATCTGCGGCCCGTAGTTGAAGGATCCATGATCCCGAGCATCCAATTCACTGAACCCGAGACCGGATCCGACCCCAAAGCCATCACCACAACCCTGGTGCCCGAGGAAGATCATTACCTCATCACCGGCGCGAAGCGATTCAGTACCTTTGCCAATCGAAAAGGGTATGCGCTAGTTTATGGCAAAGACGAAACAGATCAAATATCCGCCTTCCTTGTCCCAAAGTTTCTCACTGGTTATTCGGTAGGTAAAGCCTTTGAACTCATGGGAAGCGGTGGGATCGAGTCCTGCGATGTATACTACGACGGAGTCCGAATCTCCAGCGCGAACCTGCTGGGTAAAAAGGGCCGTGGAATGGAGATTTTACTGCGCTGGATCGCCGATGAAAAAATACAACAATGCGCCGCCTGTGTGGGGCTCGCTCAGGCGGCACTGGATGAAGCCATTGGATTCTCCAAAACCCGTAAGATCCGTAAAAAGGTGCAGGCCGATTTCCAGGGGATTCGCTGGATGATCGCGGATATGTATTCGCAGTTGGAGGCCGCCCGGTGGCTGACTTACCGGACCGCATTTCTCAAAGGAACCGATTCTCCCGGCTGGATGACGCAGGCTGCCGCGACAAAGAATTTCGTGGTTCCCGCCGTTCTGAACATCGTCGATATTTCTCGCAGAATTCATGGCAGCTACGGGTACACACGGGAATTCAAGATCGAAAGACTCTATCGCGCCGCAGCCGGCGCTTCCGTTATTGCCGTCAGCAATGAAATCAACAAATCCATTGTCGGGGCCGCGCTTGTGACTTAAAAATTAAAGGAAAACCGGAAGATATGAAGCTTCGCGTCGAGACACGGATGATTATCAATGGCGTTTTGTCGGTAACCATTTCCATAACCAACCGGCTCGCTTTGATTGCGGACTTAATGGATATCAG
>JAZDPP010000083.1:0-51994 GCA_043797445.1 Pseudomonadota bacterium | reverse complement strand
CGGGAGAAAATGGTCGGGGAATTAAAAACAGCCCTTGATAATATTAAAACTTTGAAGGGATTGTTACCCATTTGCTCAAGTTGCAAAAAAATCCGCGACGACAAGGGGTACTGGAATCAGATTGAAAGTTATATTGAGACGCATTCCGAAGCAGAGTTCAGCCACGGCATTTGTCCGGAATGTGCCAAAAAACTATATCCGGATTTGGTTATTTATGACTGAAGATAGTGGCTATTTTATTGGACTGGTACGTTTTTCCCACAGCCTGGATTGGCTGATCCAGTCCTCGTGACCTTCACTCCATTTGGGGGTGGCCGAAACGATGATCAAGGCGGCTTTTTTAATGTCCGGGCTGCTGCAGATATGAATTGTCGTCTGGCGAAAAAATTCGTTCTCATTCACCCGCATGAACTCCTCCTGCACTGTGATCCATACGCTTCCCTTCTATCACGCTATCTGACGAAAATAACGATAGTAAGCGGCTATTATCGTTATATTTCGTTAGCCGGAAAGAGATCGCGAGAAACTATAAGAAAATATAAACCATCCTGCTTTTGATTGTGGAGCTTCTGGCACTACGGTTTATTCAGACAGCATTTTTTATATTTTTTCCCGCTGCCGCAGGGACAAGGCGCATTCCTTCCGACTTTTCCGGATGATTTTTTAAATGGAACCAAATTTCCCGGATTTTCAGTTTCATTTATTTCTTTTTTAACTTTCTGTTTTCCCATCAGTTTGCTGAGCGATTTTTCCGGGCCTTTAAGATTTTCATCCCTTTCCTTTCGCTTCCGACGTATTTCCGGAAGCTCCGGAATATCGACAAGATGGATGTTGCAGAGGCATTCCAGCGCATCTCCCATAAAAACCGCGTCATTTTCGCCGTGATAGATATCCTGAAGTTTTTCAATCCCCCGTCTATCGCCGATCCCTTTTATGCAGGATGCAAATACTTCATATGAACCCATGGTATTTTCGCTCTGGCTTCCCCACTTGCTCAAGGCCAGGTCATATGCTTCGGCGTAAGGAAGGTGCTCCAATATCCCGAAACTATCCCAATCATCCAACTCACCGTTTTTTATAGCCGCGATCAGACATTCATCCGCCGTTTCATCCAGCGAAATAATAGAGTTAATCGCATCATCATGGATATAGTCCAGACTATCCGAGTGGTGAAGCACCCGGATCAGATCGGGAACAAATTCCTTGCTTCCAATCCTGCCCATAAGTCTGACCGCCCAAATATCACCCCAAGTCATCAACTCATCGGATAAAGTATTTTTAAGCCCGATCACCGGAGCTAATGCGCTGATTCTATCTTGAAGTTGCCTCGGCAGTCTTGGGCCGCTGTTTTGAAGCGCCTGAAGCAGCTCATCAAGACCCGCTTCGGCGGACAGCGCCTTGACATAGGCACCGCGTTCCTTGACCGCGAAATAGACTGAAATAGCGAGAGAGATGAGATCCGTACAAATGGCTTTTGATTGTTTTGCCCGGCTCCATATAGACTCCCGTTTTAAAAGCGCATCGAGCAACCGGAGGCACATGATATCTTGACCGGACAACTCTCTCAAACGATCCGTTTGAACGTCATGGCGGTAACGCTCGTTGATGATATCGCGGACATCGAATCGTATGGCCTCCGCAACATCCCTGTATTGCCGTTTGTCTAAGGCCGTGATCCAGGCTTCTCGGGTCTTTTCATCCATCGGGACATGAGAATTCCCTGTACAGAGATCTTCAATTGCCTTGGAAGGCGTTTCCACGATGTCGTTTCTGCCCTCCGTGAGATCACTGAAATAGGATTCCCCGCCAAGGGGGGGTAGGATTGTCTTTATGAGCCAGGCGTTGCTTTTGTCATCCCCGTATGAATCAAGCCATTTCTCCATCACCACGTGGATATCGTCAGGATGGTGATGACGCCACAGACCGGCCATTGCCGGTTCCAACAGAAAGGAGTCTTGCAGTTGAGTCACAGCGGTTATTAAGGCGGCCCTGCTTTCCTCGGTCCGAATCTCGCTCAGGAATTCCAAAACCCCCAAAAAAGTTTCGGAGCTGTCAGGGTTGAAAAATCTATCGATCATGGGTTCCATGGCCGGCTCGTAGCCGAATTTCGCAAGGGCGGAGGCGCAATTACTGGAAATAATGCCATGACCGCCTCTGAATCTGTCTAATATGGCAGGTGCGTGCTGAATAGCGCGATGATAGACGAGATACCGCAGGACGCCGCAAACCAGGTAATCGTTCCCGTCGTTTAGCAGGAGAGAGACATGGTCCGTGTACCGGTTCAAAAAACGGCTTTCCAGGGCGCTGAATGCCCAGCGTCTGACGATTACATTTTCATGTGAAAGATAATTTACATAATCTTCGTATTTCCAGAGTCTGTTCATTTTTATTTCCTCAAATCGAAAATGAAATGTCAGATAAAAATAGATGGTTCTCTTGATAAAAAAAGTTGATCGAACATGCAATGAAAACTTCATAACAGCCTTTTACAGGAATGTCATCTTGCTCGAGAGGCAAAAGATATCGACAATATAGGCTGTTATGGTATTAAAGACATAGGTATCCTTCGAAAGGTAGAGGCCCCTGCGGTCGCCAGCATCTTCAGCCCGGGCGGCACTCATGCGGTCAAGGGGGAATTTGCGGGTATGAATGATTTTGAGGTGCTCGCTTTTATCGTGGTGTCACCGGAGACGGACGAATGAAGGCAGCGGAACGAGCCTCCCAGATCAGCCGCCGGGTGGAATTGAATCTGGAAATCAAGCAAATCGAAGAGCAGATGAAGGAGATGGTAAAAGCGTTATGAATGAGAAAGATAAACGATAAATCGGGAATTTTGGATTCCCTAAGCTAATGGTATACACTTTTATCAAAGAACAACCGACAGCATCAGGAGTTTAATCCATGCAGAAGCTCGACGGCCGTTCCGCCGACATCCTTGCGGACAATACCGCAAAACTGAAAGCCCTCTTTCCCGAGGCATTTACCGAAGGGAAAATTGATTTCAATGTGCTCAAGTCGAGCCTTTGGCCTTGGGCATTGTTGAATGACGTCAACAACTGGCACCGGCCGTTGAAAGCACCGTGGTTTTCCGTGACAGCGGTTTTCCGGATGACGTGGCCAAGACCAATCTGACCGCCATTCTTGAGCAGTACGGGCTTACAAACGTTAGAAGCTTGTAGAGGGCACCCCCGATGAGCATGGATACCAGCGTCTTATTGAATATTCTTGAGCAGCTTCGCGCGCAGCCCAGGGAAGCGGCAACCGTGGAATTTAAATCGAACTTGGATTATCCCGCAGATATTGGGGAATATATTTCCGCGTTGGCGAATGCCGCGGCGCTGGAACGACACGATCGCGCTTGGCTTGTCTGGGGAGTGGATGATACGACCCATGCGGTGAAAGGCACAATTTTCGATCCTTTTGCCACCAAGGGAGAAGGGAAACAATCGCTCATTATGTGGTTGACCCAATTAACCTCCCCTCGTCCGGATTTCCGGTTCCACGAAGTCGCGCATCCGAACGGCCGGGTTGTGATGCTGGAAATTCATCCGCCCCGTACCGCCCCCTTTGCATTCAAAGGGGTTCGCTACATTCGTATCGACAGTCATAAAACAAGGCTTTCTGAGCACCCGGACAGGGAATTGCGGCTATGGGAACTTCTGGGTGGCCTGGAGGATTGGACAGGTGCGATTATTGCCGAAGCGACACAGAATGATCTGGACCCGCATGCCATTGAGTTCGCCCGGGCTAAATTCACCGAATATCTGATTAAATCAGAGCCGGATACCAGCCGCCACGAAAATATCCGGGCGGATGCGATGGCATGGGATGTGCCGACTTTATTGAACAAGGCCCGTATAACCAAACAGGGGCGTATAACGCGCTCCGCCTTGCTGTTGCTCGGCCGGGACGAGGCTGCCCAATTTGTATCGCCCGCTGATATCAAAATCAGTTGGATTCTTCGTGATGAGCAAAACAGGGCCGTCGGGGGCCAGCATTTCGGCATGCCGCTGCTGTTGGCTTCCGAGGCGCTTTTTAAAAACATCCGGAATGTGTCCATGGAGTATATGCCCGATGGCACGCTTTTCCCAACTCCGGTTTCACAATATGCCCCTTGGGTTATCCGCGAGGCTTTGCATAACTGCATCGCCCACCAGGATTATCGCCTTGGCGGCAAAATCAATGTTGTCGAGCATCCCGACCGATTGGTGTTTTCCAATCTGGGCGCCTTTATTCCACCCAGCATTGAGTGGATGTTGGAACACCAATCCCCGCCGGAACATTATCGCAATCAATGGCTGATTGACGGCATGATTCGACTGCGCATGATCGATCAACTTGGCAGCGGTGTTCGTCGGATGTTCGAGACACAACGCGAGCGGTTTTTTCCTATGCCGGATTATACCATCGACTCTGAATCGTTGACAAAACCAAGAGTCGAGGTTTCAATCTTCGGTAAGATCCTTGATACAAAATACACTCAGGCGTTGATGAAACGGAACGATCTGAATCTCTCGCAGGTTATTTGGCTTGATCAAGTTCAGAAACGCCGGAGGGTGCAACCTGACGCAATCGCATGGCTTAAGACTGAAAAGCTGATCGAAGGTCGATCACCCAATTATTACATATCAGCCGATGTGGCGAAATGGATAGGCAAGAAGGTCCTTCACACCCCAAACCGGGGGGTGGATAATGACACCTGCCGGCGGTTGATCATCGAATATTTAAAAAATTTCGGTCGGGCCAGCCGTAAAGATCTGAATGAATTACTTTTCCCCATGCTTTCCGAGGTACTCACTTTTAAACAAAAAGAACATAAAATAAAGAATCTTATCCAGTCGTTACGCCAAGACAATACCATCCGAAACGCAGGGTCGAATAAGTCTCCGGTTTGGATTCTTTTACAAGACGTTTTTATTTCTAATACATCATCAATAGATAATAATTAGCCAATGGATTTAGAAATAAATAATTATTAACCAATTGTATTCATATGAATATTTATTACTAAAAATGGAATAACAGCTGGCATGAAACTGCATTTCGAACCCAACCTTGATTTCCAATTGGCCGCCGTTGAAGCGGTGTGCGATCTCTTCAGAGGTGACGAGGAAATCAGAACGATGTGTATCGGTCCGGCCGAGGCAAACCGGGCCCGGTTTGCCTGCCTCATCACCGGCCCCAAAAACGCCGCCGGCAGAACGGGATTGGGCGCGCTCATGGGATCGAAAAGACTCAAATTACCAACTCCATGGGTGGGACGCGGACGGTGTTCCCACGCGGGAAACGCTTGAAAGGCACGAAAGAAATAAGAGAGAACTGTGCGTTCGGTGCGGTGTTTGCCTTCGGCGATAAATGGGTCCATTGCAATCTCTGCGGGGGAGAACCCGAATGCGTAAAAAGTTGTCCCACCGGCGCTCCGCGCTTTGATTGCGGGGATACCGACCCATTCAAAGCGCGCCAATTATAAAAGGAAGCTGTATTGCCTGGCACCGTGGAGAATCCGCCGGATTTGAATAACCTCTTTCTTCACCACATAAAAAACAAGGTACTTCCGGATAATCAAAACCCGGTATCCCAGCTTTTCAAGCCTTTCATCCCTTGGAACGACACCGAGATGGGGATTCCGTGAAAGACCAGAAATGGATCGATCCATCTCTTCAAGGAAAGAGGCAGCTGCATCGGGCTTATCCTTCCGGATATACTTAAAAATATCCTCCAAATCCCGTTCCGCCGTCGAGAGATAACGGATTTCCAGGGGAGCGGTCATTTGATTTTTTCTCTAAGTTTCTTCATGAGATCCGCATGGAGAATCCCCTTTTCCCCCGATGCATCCAAAACCTCGGCTGCTCCCAGTTTCTGATACAATTCGATCTGGTTTTGCAGGCGTTCATAATATGCCTGACTCATGACCACCATGTCACCCCGTCCATTACGCGTGATGAAAACGGGTTCTTCCTCATTATGGCAAAGCTCGGATATTTCTACCGACCGGTTGCGCAAGTCGGATATGGGTCTTATTAAAGGCATAAGCTCACCTCCTATCAAAATTATGATTTTAAAATATCATTATTTTGACATATGTCAAGAATTCAAATGTAACAAAAAGGGGGATTATTTTCGATCGCACCCCCTCCCCCTTTTTACACTCTATTGGTTGAATAAGGTGGAGCGATTCCATCCCTCTCAAGTGAGATTTTTCTTGCAATGTCTTCCCGGAGATAACGCTTATCCACTTTTTCCGTTTTGGTCAGCGGCATCTTCTCAACAAATTCAATCCGCTCCGGGAGCTGCAACACGGACGTGCCCAGCCCCTTGAGGTAGGCGATAATGCTCTGAAAGTCCAGCTGGGTGCCGCTTCGCGGCTGAATATAGGCGCACACCCTCTCGCCCATTAAGGCATCCGGCATGCCGACAACGGCTACGATTACCACATCGGGGTGTCCGCTGATGAGGGTCTCGATTTCCGGAGCGCTGATGCTCTCGCCTCCCCTTTTAACAATATCTTTCAATCGACCGCAGAGAATAATATCTCCCGCCTCGTCGATCATGGCAAGGTCGCCGACCCGGAAAAAGCTGTCTTCCGTGAAGACTCTCTCGTTTTCTTCCGGGCTGTTGTAATAGCCGGTGAAAACGCCCGGCCCCTTTATCATCAGCTCCCCCTTCGTGTTGGGCGGAAGCTCACGGCCGTCGGGATCCACCACCTTATAGATATCGTAGGGACAGCTCGGGCGCCCGACGGTTCCATAGACACGCTCCGGTTTGTAATGGGATCGCGTAATGCACGTCATCCCCTCCGTTCCGCCGTAGGCGTTATAGAAGACGCAGTTGAGTTTTTCCCGGACCGCCTTGATGAGCTCGGGCTGGCTTTTTCCCCCGCCGCAATGCATCTTTTTAAGGGTGCTCAGGTCATAGTCATTAAGGTGATCGAAATCGAGCAGGCGGGCCGCAAGGGTCGGCACCCAGACCACTGCCGTGACCTTTTCGTCCTGAATCGCGGTGCAGATACGCTGAACGTCCGTCGAATCGAGCATGACCACTCGCCCGTGGGTGCACATCGCGCCAAGGAAGCCTTTGGTGAAGGTGAGATCATGGCCGATCGGGGTCGAGAGCAAGGTTATGTCGTGGAGCGTCATTTCCCAAGCTGCGGCGCAGAACCGGGCGCTGCAAAGAAGATCATTGTGTGTGTGGGGGGCGACCTTGGGGATTCCCGTGCTTCCGCCGGTGGGACCCATATGGGCCACCTGTGCGGGATCGGGGCGGCACGCCTCGAGCCTTTGAATATTCTCTTTCGTCCGGCTTACCGGGGCGATCAGATCTTCCAGCCTGTTGTAGGGACAGTCCTTTCCGGATCGAACCATGATGACGTGCCGGGTTTGGAGATTTCCTTGCAGCACCTCACCGATGATGGATCTATAATCTACCTTTCCAAAGACTTCAGGCGCTATCCAGGCAGAGGCCTGTACCGCGCGGCACAGGTGGTTCGCCTCGTATTGCTTGTACCGGTCGATGAGCAGAACCGGGATCGCACCGATCTTTTGCAGCGCAAAATAGATGGTTGCAAACTCATTCCAGTTCGGCAGTTGCAAAAGGACACGCTCAAGGGGTTTCAAACCGAGATCCAGCAATGCGATGGCCAGCCGGTCGGCGTGCTCTCTTAAGGCGGCATAGGTGAGGCTGCCCTGACTGTCGACCACGGCAAGCCTTTCCGGATACATGTCTGCTGCCCTGTCCAAAAGATCGCCGCATGTGAGCCCCGCCCACCAACGCCTTGAAACATAAATCGCGGCATCTTCCCTCCCGTAGGGTCGACATCCTTCCAATAGCATTCCGGTTTTCTCCTTATTTGTCTCCTTTGAGCTCGTGGTCGGAAAGGCAGCTCATGACGCTGCTTCTGGCCGCATGGATATGGGCCTGAATTGTTTCCACGCTGCCCGCTACGTCCTTGTTTCTCATTTTTTTTACGAGAAGATGGTGCTCGTCGCTCTCTTTTTTCATACGGGAGATATCCAGGTTATCGAGCTTAGCCCGCAGGTAGAGATGTTCGAAGTTGATTCTCAGATGCCAGGAGAGGATCTTGTTTTTAGTCATGGCGGCAAGTTGAATGTGAAAGGATGCATCCATAAAGATCTTTTTCCGGTCATGGTAACCGGGAGTGTAGTTGTCATAATCGAGGCGCTTTTCTTCAAGCTTTTTAAAATCGTCCTCATCGGCCTTGAGTATCGCCTGCTCCACGGCATAGGTTTCGAGCGCCTCCCGAACACCGAACGAATCCCAGGCCTCCCCCAAATCCATGGGCCTGACGTAGAACCCCCGATGCGATTCGGATAGGACCAGGCCTTGCTGTTCGAGGCGATTCAAGGCATTGATGACGGGAGTCCTTGACATGTCGAGCATCCGAGCCAGGTCATCATAGACGAGCTTTTGGCCGGGAACGAATTTTTCCTCAAAAATCAGCTGCTTTATCCTTCGGTAAGCATCGTCCATGCGCGTGTTCGGATTGCCCGGCTTCGTCCGTGCTCTATATTTAGCTTGAACAACATCGGCTTTCATTGGCCTCTCCGCAGGTGGATACGCCACCTTCCTTTTTTGGGCGCCCGGTAAGGCGCAATTTTAATTTTAAATTTTATTAAATCGGCATGAATTGTCAAGCTTAAATTGGCGGGTCTTTTGTAAAAACCTTCCGGTTTCTGAAATAGGTAACTTCTCGCGCGGTGGACTTGATCATCGTTCCGGCCAGGCAAGGGCATTTTTTCCAGACCGGCAAGAACTCGCTGTCGCTCAAACAGCTTGCCGGGCTTACAAAAACACCCTTGCCTGGCCTGCACTTCATACGTGGGTAGCCGAAACGATGATCAAGGCCCTCGCGGTGTATTGAGAAACCGTGGCTGGATACATCACAGCCTTATGATAAAATAAATTTTTATCAAATATACCCCGGTCCAATCCATTTTGGGGCATGGAGAGGCTGTAAAAAACACTTGCCATGTGTCAATAATTTAATTAAATTGACTGTCAATAAGCAAAGGAGAGAAGGGTATGCAAAAAGGGACGAACGGTGAGAAGAAACCGGAGGAGAAGGGAACCCACGCCGGGGGACCGCGGACGGTTTGCCTTACGGTGAACGGGAAGGTGCATGAGCTTGAGATAGGAGACAAATCCGGTCAGATCGATCCGGCCCACAGCCTTTCTCAGGTGCTCAGAGAGACGCTGGGGCTTTCGGGCACGAAGATCTCTTGCGACAATGGGGCATGCGGAAGCTGTACGGTCCTCATGGACGGGAAAGCGGTGCTTTCCTGTATGATGCTCGCTATCGAGTGCAGCGGCAAGGAGATTACTACCATAGAGGGACTGAGCGATACCAGGTCGGGAGGGCTCGATCCTCTCCAGCAGTCCTTCATTGACCATACGGCATTTCAGTGCGGGTATTGCACGCCGGCAATGATCATGAACGCCAAAGCGCTCCTGAACGAAAACCCCTCCCCAACGGAAGCGGAGGTTAAAGAAGCACTCTCGGGCGTGTTTTGCAGATGCATAAGCCACTACCAGGTCATAAAAGCGGTCATGGCGGTCAGTGAGAAGGGGAGGTAAAGGACGATGGCCGATTCATACAGATACATCGGAAAGGTAGTGCCTCGAATAGACGCAGCCGAAATTGTAACCGGAAGAGCGGCATACCTGGATGACATCCGGTTTCCCAATCTGCTGCACGGGAAGGTGCTGAGAAGTCCCCACCCCCATGCCCTTATTAAAAAGATCGACAAAAGCCGGGCCGAGGCGCTGAAGGGAGTCAAGGCCGTGCTGACCTGGGAGGATATTCCGGATTGGAAAGCCGGTAATCCGCCCGTCTTTCGCATCCTCTCGCCGAAGGTCCGGTTCGTCGGCGACGCCGTGGCGCTCATCGCCGCCGAAACGAAAGAGATCGCCGCGAGCGCCGAAAAGCTTATCGATGTCGAGTATGAGCTCCTGCCGGCCGTCTTCGATATGGAAGAGGCCCTGAAACCGGGAGCCCCGCAGCTCTACGACGAGCTGCCGGGGAACCGGTTACCGGTGAATGACCGGTGGCTGGGGACGAAATCTCTTTCGGAAATCGTCATGGGAGATGTTGAAAAGGGGTTTGAGGCGGCTGACGTCATTGCGGAGGGAAGCTTTGCCTATGAAAATATCCCGAACCCCGTTCCGATTGAATCTCCCGGAGCGGTGGCGCACTGGGAGGAGCCGAACAAGGTGACGATCTGGGTCTCGACCCAGGCGGTCAACCTCTCCAAATTGATCCTGACCGCCATCATGAAACACCAGGTCGAGGTGAGAGCCATCGGCGGCATATGTGGCGGCAGCTTCGGGTCGAAGGCCATGTCCTGGCAGGTTCAGTGCTACGCGATCCTTCTGAGCCGGGCAACGGGCAGGCCGGTTAAGGTCTTCTTCACCAAGGATGAGCACCTGGCGGCATTTGTCATGCGGCCTGCCTCCCGAATGCAGGCAAAGGTGGGAATGAAACGGGACGGTACCGTTACGGCCGTCTCCGGCAAATGGCTCATCGATACCGGGTATTTCTCCTCGACAACCCAGACCCAGATTGCCGTTGGCTGCGGTGAGGCTCAGATTGCCGTTCGTTGCCCGAACTGGGAGTTGAAACCGACCCTTGTCTGCACGAACCGGAACGTTTCGGGAATCGTTCGCGGCTTTGGAGGCCAGGAGCTAAAGTGTCTCCTCATCCCCCTTTTGTGCCTGGCCATGGAGAAAGCGGATCTGGATCCGTTTGAGGTATTGAAGAAAAATTTCGTCAAACCCGGCGACGGCTATTTCTGGCGCGATACCAACTGGTATACCTATCGGGGGGTGGATTATTCCAAAATGATGGACGAGGGGGCGAGGCGCTTCGGATGGAAGGAGAAGTGGAAAGGATGGCTCAAACCGACGGCGATCGAGGGATCAAAGAGAATCGGCGTGGGCGTGGGCGTCCACGGGAACGCCGACATCGGTGAAGATCAATCCGAGGTATGGGTGCGGATCGAGCCCAATGGACAGGTGGTGATCCATTCCACGATCGTCGAGCATGGCACCGGGCAGAAGACCTGCTGCGCCGAGGTCGTGGCCGAGGTGCTCCGGATTCCCATGTCAGCCATTTCCTTCACACCGGCCGATACCCTGATTGCGCCTTTTGAGTTCGGTCCCTTTGGTTCGAGAGGAACATACGGCATTTTGTCGGCCGCCATCGATGCGGCGGAGGATGCCCGGAAAAAACTCTTCGAGCAGGCGGCTCCCCTGCTCGGATCGCTCCCCGGGAACCTCGAAACTTCGGACCGGTTTGTATGGGTAAAAGATGCTCCGGAAAAGCGCATCGAGTGGCGAAAGGTGATGGCGTTAAGGACCGTTCTGGGCTATGGGCGTTTCGATCCCGACTACACCCTTTCCAATTGTCTGATGTCTTTTGTCGAAGTGGCGGTCGATACGGATACGGGAATGGTGAGGCTGCTGCGGATCGTCAACGCGACCGATGTCGGCCAGATCATGAACCCGCAGGGACTCGAAGGCCAGCTGAACGGCTGCCTCGGCACGGCGGGTGTGGACAGCGCTCTTTTCGAGGAGTCGGTTCTTGACCGTTCCACCGGGCACATCCTTAACTCGAATATGCTCGACTACAAGTGGCGCACAACTATGGATTTGCCGGTAATTGAAAATGTGGTGATGGAGACCCCCTTTCCCACGCACCGCTTTCATGCCATCGGCGTCGGAGAAATCGCCACCGCTCCGGGACCGAGTGCCGTGCTCATGGCCGTGTCCAACGCCATAGGCGTCAGGCTCCACACCTATCCGACGACACCCGAGAGGATACTCGAAGCGCTTGGCAAGGCGGTAACAAAGAAGAAGAGGAAAGGAGGGGCGGCATGAGAACCTTTACCCATATCGATGCGCGTTCAATAGACGAAGCCTGTGCACTTCTCGGAAAGTACAAGGGAAAGGCGCTTCTCAATGCGGGAGGAACCGATCTCCTTTCAGCGCTCAAGGGAGAGATCCTTCCGGATTATCCGGAAGTTGTCATCAACATAAAGACCATTGCCGATCTCGATTATATTAAGGAAGACGCGGGGACCCTCCGGATAGGGGCGCTTGCCCGGCTGTGCGACATGGTGAAGTCTCCTCTCCTCAAAGAGCGTTACCAGGTGCTCGCGAAAGCCGCCCATTTCGTGGCGGCTCCCCAGATTCGAAACATGGCGACTCTGGGAGGGAATCTCTGCCAGGAGGTGCGCTGCTGGTATTACCGGTATCCGCACACCATAGGAGGACCGATTGCCTGTTTGCGCAAAGGAGAAGGCTCGTGCCTTGCCGTAACAGGGGATAACCGGTATCACGCCATTATGGGCGGGCGAAAATGTTTTGCCGTCTGCCCTTCGGATACGGCGGTTGCGCTGGCGGCCCTCGATGGAGAGATTAAAACCGCCGGTCCGAAGGGAGAGAGACGTATCCCGGTGACCGATTTTTTCCATCCCCTGGGCAATGCCCTCGCGGAAGGCGAGATGGTAAGAGAGATCGAGGTGCCCGCGGTTACGGGAACGCCAAAGCAGACTTTCCTTAAATTTACGTTGAGAAAGCCCATCGACTTTGCCGTTGTCAGCGTTGCAACCCTCATTAGCCTTGAGGGGGGAATCTGTACCGATGCTCGAATCGTTCTGGGGGCGGTGGCGCCGGGACCGCTGAGAGCAAAGAGTGCGGAAGATATCCTTCGGGGCCGTGCAATCGATGAGCATACGGCTGGAAAAGCGGCCGAAGCGGCGCTCTCAGGAGCAAAGCCCCTCGGCAAAAACGCTTATAAGGTGCAAATCGCAAAGACATTGATAAAAAATGCGTTGTTGTCCCGGCAGGATTAACCCGGTGATGTTGTCAAGGCGTCGGATCTATCCTTTAGGGTTCGGAGCTCTTTAAAGATTCCAGGGCTTCAGCGTCGGCCAAATCCCTGGTTCTTCCTGATGCCCTTTTGTTGCGAATTAGGTCGTCTATCGAAGGAATATGGACTTCAATCCCTTCGATGTTTATAGACATTGACCCGCGATATGTTTCCTCAAACAGAAGGCCGGACGCTGCCGTGATGATGTCAATTCGTCTTGGGGCGACTCCAATCTGAAAAATGGTTCCATCTTTTTGAAGGTCTTCCTTTGTCAGATTGTGCAACGGGGCGCCGAAGCGTCGCAATGCCCGCAAGACGGCATCGGCGTTCTGAGGGGACGGTAAGACCCAAATATCGATGTCCATGGTGGCCCGGGGGTAACCATGAGCTGCCAGCGCATAAGCACCGACCAGCATGAATCTAACCTTCTCGTCGGACAAGGCAAGTAACATGTCTCTGTAGTCTTCGTTCAGCATCGTGTGTTACACTCAAAGAGGCAATTTCCCGGGTTAGTGGCCAAACAAGACTAATGCGGTCTTCAGGGGTACCGGGCACGTAGTCGTCGTTTCGATGGTCCGTAATTTGGTATATAGCTGTGTGTGTTCTGTTCATGGTTTTAAACTACCATTTTCCCCTTGCAAGATCAATCCGATAGTCACTCCGAGGGTCACTCCGAACGCGAAATTTACCGGCGCGGCCCACAAAGCACGACGACTGTAGTCTCAATCCCCTCGAATCGGGTCACGCCTTCATTCATGAACATGATTTGCTGTGTTGGCTGGTGCGATGAAGTCTCAATCCCCTCGAATCGGGTCACGCCTTCATTCATGAAAAAGCTGTTAGCGTTTGATTTGGAAACCATGTCTCAATCCCCTCGAATCGGGTCACGCCTTCATTCTTTCGCTACCAAAAGAAAGTTTGATAAGTGGCGGGATTTTGTCTCAATCCCCTCGAATCGGGTCACGCCTTCATTCACGAGCAAAATTTTAGGAATAACAGACTCTCGAGTTGTCTCAATCCCCTCGAATCGGGTCACGCCTTCATTCATGCATGCATGGAAAAATGCGGAATATTGGGCGGAAAAGTCTCAATCCCCTCGAATCGGGTCACGCCTTCATTCCTGCGGGTGGAAGTGATAATGTAAAGGAGTGCAGCTGTCTCAATCCCCTCGAATCGGGTCACGCCTTCATTCAGATTCGGGATAGTCCCGGTATCCGCCATTGACTCACGTCTCAATCCCCTCGAATCGGGTCACGCCTTCATTCTAAAAAAAAAGAGGTGAAATCATGGGCATAGACTATGGGTCTCAATCCCCTCGAATCGGGTCACGCCTTCATTCGAAATCATGGGCATAGACTATGGGCACGGAAAAACGTCTCAATCCCCTCGAATCGGGTCACGCCTTCATTCATGTGACCATAGTTGAATTAAACTGCTCCAAAACATAGTCTCAATCCCCTCGAATCGGGTCACGCCTTCATTCGTCAAGCATATCGTCAAGACCCGGCTTGTTGAGAGGTCTCAATCCCCTCGAATCGGGTCACGCCTTCATTCTTTATAAATGCCCTTTGGGGCACGAAACACGCATTAAGGTCTCAATCCCCTCGAATCGGGTCACGCCTTCATTCGGCAATCCGGCTGAAATCTTTTATTATTGATTAAAAAAAGTCTCAATCCCCTCGAATCGGGTCACGCCTTCATTCGCCGCAAGTATTTTAACGTTTTAATTTTAAAGGAGAAAAGTCTCAATCCCCTCGAATCGGGTCACGCCTTCATTCCTTTGAAGACGAATACACTTCATGCGCATCATGCGGAAGTCTCAATCCCCTCGAATCGGGTCACGCCTTCATTCCTCCCTGTGGGGTGCCGCGTCAATATTGGCTCTCCTGAAGTCTCAATCCCCTCGAATCGGGTCACGCCTTCATTCGATGAAAATGGATATTTTTCTTTTACCGGTAGCATCGGGTCTCAATCCCCTCGAATCGGGTCACGCCTTCATTCAGGAAAGAATTCCCGTTCTTAAACGGGATTCTGGATGGGTCTCAATCCCCTCGAATCGGGTCACGCCTTCATTCGCGATTGTTACGACACGGAACAGATACAAAACGAAGTCTCAATCCCCTCGAATCGGGTCACGCCTTCATTCCTTACAAAAGTACATGTGGCAATGGCCACAAATTTAAGTCTCAATCCCCTCGAATCGGGTCACGCCTTCATTCACAGATAGAGGAATACAAACGGTATATAGATTTATGTCTCAATCCCCTCGAATCGGGTCACGCCTTCATTCAAAAGATCCAAATTACACTTGCGGTGAATTACAAGAGTCTCAATCCCCTCGAATCGGGTCACGCCTTCATTCGATGATAAACCACAAGTCAGTTGAAAAATACATAATGTCTCAATCCCCTCGAATCGGGTCACGCCTTCATTCTGCGGCTATTATCATTTTAACTTTTTAATTTTATAAAGTCTCAATCCCCTCGAATCGGGTCACGCCTTCATTCTTACAATGAGAAACCAATGGAATGCATTAACATCCTGGTCTCAATCCCCTCGAATCGGGTCACGCCTTCATTCCTGGTAAACAGCTCTATGTAAAACCTCGCAAACAATGTCTCAATCCCCTCGAATCGGGTCACGCCTTCATTCCGTAATGTCCAAGAGGCTGAAATCCGCTTGGCGAAAATGTCTCAATCCCCTCGAATCGGGTCACGCCTTCATTCGCCAAAATTTTTCAAATGACTACCAATGAAGAGGGCACGTCTCAATCCCCTCGAATCGGGTCACGCCTTCATTCAAGGATGACAGAAAAAACATTATCCATGGGAAAAGTCTCAATCCCCTCGAATCGGGTCACGCCTTCATTCTGAAGAAAATGCGGGAAGAACACCCCGTAATATTGTGTCTCAATCCCCTCGAATCGGGTCACGCCTTCATTCGCTACACCGGTGCAAAAATGACCCGCATCGTTCTGTCTCAATCCCCTCGAATCGGGTCACGCCTTCATTCCGAAACCGCGGCAACCCCGCACCTTGTAAAGACGGAAGGTAACCTGTCTCAATCCCCTCGAATCGGGTCACGCCTTCATTCTTTCAGCCGGGAAACGGTTTCAGCCGGGATCTGGTTTCGTCTCAATCCCCTCGAATCGGGTCACGCCTTCATTCAAGGCAATGATTTTTTAAATTTTTGCGGCCGGGATTAGTCTCAATCCCCTCGAATCGGGTCACGCCTTCATTCAGCGGACCTGGAGAGAGAAAGCCCACTACGACGCTTGTCTCAATCCCCTCGAATCGGGTCACGCCTTCATTCAAGGCGAATTCTGTTCGGCAAAAGAGTGGTTTAACATGGTCTCAATCCCCTCGAATCGGGTCACGCCTTCATTCTTTCCAGAAAAAATTCTTTTCACCGGAAAAATAGGTCTCAATCCCCTCGAATCGGGTCACGCCTTCATTCAAAAAAAATCCGACTTGACAGAAAGTCAACTCCTCTAGTCTCAATCCCCTCGAATCGGGTCACGCCTTCATTCCGATAAAGCCCTCGAATCACTTAAAAATGCCAACATTGTGTCTCAATCCCCTCGAATCGGGTCACGCCTTCATTCTTTAAAAAAAATCGATCAAAAAAAGGAGGCTATGAAGTCTCAATCCCCTCGAATCGGGTCACGCCTTCATTCCTCCGTGGCATCCTCGCCGGGGATGATCAGTTCGCCAGTCTCAATCCCCTCGAATCGGGTCACGCCTTCATTCACAGCGCAAAAATAATCAAATTGAATCAGGCCGATGTGTCTCAATCCCCTCGAATCGGGTCACGCCTTCATTCATTTTTTTGCCAAGAAATTCCTTGGAGATCAGAAAAGTCTCAATCCCCTCGAATCGGGTCACGCCTTCATTCCAATCGCGGCTACCGACCGGCAAATCGATGTTGTCAAGTCTCAATCCCCTCGAATCGGGTCACGCCTTCATTCGAAACCATCGCCGATAAATCCGTCATTCCGTTTTTGTCTCAATCCCCTCGAATCGGGTCACGCCTTCATTCAGCAAGATTGACGGGATACAGGCCGCTATCAACAAGTCTCAATCCCCTCGAATCGGGTCACGCCTTCATTCAAATCGGCATGAAAGGGGCTGAAATTACCTCGTCAAGTCTCAATCCCCTCGAATCGGGTCACGCCTTCATTCGTTCGAAAACTTATACCGGGTGTATGGCAATGTGGTCTCAATCCCCTCGAATCGGGTCACGCCTTCATTCATGGAAAGGTTATCACTGAAACGGACAATGCTATTGTCTCAATCCCCTCGAATCGGGTCACGCCTTCATTCGAAACGAAATGAAAATAACTGATGATATTTTTGTGTCTCAATCCCCTCGAATCGGGTCACGCCTTCATTCTGAAAAACGCGCGCGCTGTATTTTCAGCGATCAAGTCTCAATCCCCTCGAATCGGGTCACGCCTTCATTCATTATTGGCGGATATGCACCTTGCCAGCTGCAAAAGTCTCAATCCCCTCGAATCGGGTCACGCCTTCATTCTATCCCCTAATTTTTTATTTTGCTTACAGCTGGTTGAAAATCAAAATCCACGCATCCCTCAAAATTTAGAGTCCGGGGGTGCCGAAGACAGTTTCCAAACGGACATCCTTTCAAATAACGGCCTGAAATAAATACCGGAAGATTGTGCCACGCATCTAAACATGATTTCAGGGCTCCCGGCTTTAAAAGACCGGAGACCGCCCCAGTGAGACGTCTGGAATCCGACCCGGTTCGTTTTTGTTATCACACTTCGGCCTTTTAAACCACCCGGAAATTTTCAGTATCGGGCAATCCCCCCATGCCGGAATATTCAACACGGCGGACGCACCCCCGGCAAAGCTGGTAATACCGGACCGAGTCCTCGCCGTGGTCAATAAGCTCCTCGAGACGGTTTTTCATTTTCAGGTAACCCTCCTCGCTCAGGTCCGCGCATTCAAAAACGGATTTTTGCACCCGAACGCCATAGCTCTTGATCGCCTTCACGGCGCGGTAGCGAATACGGTCATCGGTAATATCAAAACAGACCAGGAAAAACATCATCAGATATCCCAGACAAAAGGGGAATAGGGAGTGGACGGATCTTCAAGATAACCGGCAAACGCCCGGACCTGTTTCATCATCATCCACCGGTAGGTCATCTTCCCCTCTTTCGGCCCCGGCTCGATAGTCCTTTTCATCATCTGCTCGTATGCCGAAACGAATGCCCGCATGATGGGGGGTCTCATTTCCACGGGTCTTTTGGCCTTCATTTCGGTTTCATCCGTATAAGCCTCCTGGGAAGCGGGCCGATAGATGAAATCCTCGGGGGATATCGCTTTCCGGTTGATGAGCCCCAGTACCAGCCGGTCGCCGAGAAACACCCGGTATTCCTCTACCAGGTCACAGGCAAGGGACGGACGGCCGTAGCTGATTTCATGAAGTGATCCCATATACGGATCCAACCCCGAGGCTTTTACAGCCGATAACACCTCATTCGTCAGCAAGGTATAGACAAAGGACAGCAACGCATTGACCGGATCGAGTGGCGGCCTGCGGTTCCGGCCGCTGAAAGTAAACCCGTCATTTCTGATGAATCGTCCGAAGCACTGAAAGTAAATCCGGCTTGCGGCGCCCTCGAATCCGCGGATTTGCTCTAAATCTTCCGATTTTTCGAGCCGCGAGGACAGTATTTTGAGCCCCGCGGCGGCGGAGCGCAGGACTTCATCTTCATACTGGCGCCCGCGAAGCAATAAAAACCGGACCATATTTTGGATCTTTCCGGCCACGATACGGCGGGCGGTATTGACGGCAAAACCGCTTTCGCTCAGATTCCGGTACTGCGCCTTTCGGAGCGCCACATGACGGTGTTCATTAATCCCCAGCCGCGCCCGGAAGCGGCCGTTGGGAGTCATGAATACGGTTTCCACCTGCCGATCGATCAGAAAATCGAGAACCGCGCCGGTCAGGTTGACTCGTCCCACCAGTGTCAGGCGCTTTAGTCCCTCCGCGGGAATCTGATCGATCACCCGTCCTTCCTTCACGACGCGAAGGGCGCTTCCCTCACGACGCAGATAACATCCGGGCTCCAGAACATAAACGGTATCCATTATTTCAAAAACCTTTCAACATCGATAATGGCTGTTTGCAACCGCCCCAGGGCGGAGGAAAGATTCGTGACCTTTTCCGACGGCGGCGATTCCGACTCCCCCCACCCCTTTAAATGGAGCAGCGGATGCGCATAATCGGCCTTGCGATCGAAGCGGCACATGGGTCCCGCATACGCCATCAGGCTATGGATTTTCCGGCACCCCAGGGGAGTGCCCCGCAAGCGGCTCAGCCTGAAATCCACAAGATGCGGATTGAAGTCCGTCAAATGCGACAGCAGATAGTGCAGCAACTTTTGGCCGTCGGCGATAAATCCGATGGTCTGGTAAAGAATTTTCTCCTCCCGGAGCGACAGGGTCCCTCCCTCCAGACAGAGGCTCATGCACTGCGAAAGAGGGGCGCATACGGTACGAAGGTTATGGAGCTCCGGATATGTTTCGGCCCAGGATTTCCACCGCGGGTGAAGAACCACTTCCGCCACGGGTCCGGCAGTCCACGCGGCCGTCATGGACTGGAGATCGGCGTGCTGGACCGAAGCGAGGAAATCGAGCTGCGCCGCAACGGCCCTGTCCTTACAATCCATGAAAAAGGAGCGTTTGCCGGTGGCGCGATGGATCCCCAGCGGCAGCTTCACCAGATTTCCGAACCCCTTTCCCCCCGGCTGATCCTGCTTCGGAAAAACTTCAAGGGTGAAAACGGTGAGATCCGGTGCAATCAACCGGGCAAGTCCCTTCAGGGCTTCGCGAACCCTCAGGGCGGAAGCAGGCGATTTAAAAAAGTACCAGAAGTGATACCCTTTGCCGCCGCTGAATTCCACCAGCGGAACGGCACCGGCCTTTTCGGAAAGCTCCTTCATCCGGGAAATCAGGTGAACCGCCTCCCGTCTCACCACGGCCCGCTCTCCGGCGGTAAGCGGTTTTCCCCGAAGGTCCTTGTTGAGATCCGCATCGATAACCGCGGTTTTGACATTGCCGTCGGTGTGCATCAAATAGATCCCGTGGGTCTTCCTGCCGCCCAGATGGTCTTCGAGATCGGAGAGCCCCATGGATCTTCGCTCCGGAACATAACCTTGTTTTTGAGTGTTCCGGTCCGCCCATTGCCGGGCGAAACAGTCGGGACGGCCGGCAAAAAGATCCAGAAACCGAAGCATCGCACCGGTGTGATGATGGTGCCGCTCAAAAGGTCCGGCCGCGACCGCCATGTCCTTTTCTTCCGGAACGGCGTAGCGGTGCGAAGAACTTCTCCAGGCCGCAAGATTCAATTCGCCGAGGTGGGGTCTGGCCCGCGCCATCAGCCCGGCGAAAGCGTCCGCGGGTCCGACGATGGAGAGAAGTTCCAGATGCTGCTGCCAGGCGGCCGTGCAGGACGGATTCTCCCGGTTCAGGCTGTCCAGGATGCGGATCGTCGTTTGGGGGTCTTCGGCCATCTGGGCCAGTTCCGCCCAGCGCAGCCGGTCCGCCGTGTTGAGACGCCGCCACAGGGATTCCTTCCGGATCAACTCCGTGACTTTGTCCGGATTCTTCCCGGTGATGATGCTCTCCTCGAGCCGTGAGAGCAGGAGACCGGCATCCAGTTTCGTCCCGGATTCCGCCGCCTGAACGGCCGTATCATCCGGAAGTGTGATCGCTTCCACCCTTTTCATCATAATCCCCCTCCTTTGTCGTCACCAGCGAAAGCAGGCGATCGAGTTTCGGATAACCGGGTTGGTACCGTTGCAGCTCTTCGGCCGCCTGCGCGGCTTCCGCAAGCTTCCCGGCACGAAAGGCGTTCAATGCGAACCAGAAAAGACCATCGGCGCAGGGGTTGGTCCATTTTTCACGGAAAAACCGGTCCGCTTCCCGGGCATGGCCCATGGCGACGGCATATTCACCCAGCAGGTACTCAATCTTGCACAGACGAATCAGTCCCTTGTGCCGGGATAAACGGTCCTTCTGGTTGGCGGCGTTCAGGATCGCCTTGGCGGTATCGTATCGCCCGAGAGCGCAACAGGTATCGGCCTCGGTCCAACGGAAATAGGGTCTTCGCTGCGCTTCGGGAACCTTATGGAGCACCGCCATCGCCTTATCGGGACTTTGGAGCCCGAGATACACCCGGGCCAGGAGTTCAAAGACGAAATCGACCGGCTCCTTTCCCCGGCATTTTTCGGCGAACAGGAGCGCGTCTTTCGCTTCCTTCAGGCGATTTTGGAAAAACTCCACCTTCCCCAGGGCAAAGTATTTGTGCAGAAGAGATACGTGGTCCGTCTTCTCATCCGCTTCAAGGCATCGCTTCAAGCTTTGCGAGGCCCCACCGCAATCCCCTTCCGATAACAAAATCCCGGCTTTTTGGAAAAGCGCCTTGATATAGTTCTTTTTCTCCTGATGACGCCGCTCTTTTTCGGCTGTCTCCAGCGATTCCCAGTTGGCAACGGCCCGGACAAAAAGCGGAAGCGCCAATTTTGACTTGTTTTCGATCTTATGAAACAGCATCCCCTCGCGGTAATAGTTCGTCACCCCGTCCGGCCGAAGCCGCTGGGCCTCCTTTAAATGCCGATGGGCCAGACCGATGCGCTCGTCCCGAACCTTGCCGTGTAAAAATATCTCCCGGTTTTTGGCCGCGAACAGGGAATTGTAGGCGGTATAGGCAAGCGATCCGTGCGCGGAAAAAGAGTCCGGATTGCGCTCCACACAAATCCCGAGTTGCGCGATGGCGTCATCGTATCGCCCGAGCTGCCCCAGGGCAAAGGCGATCTTTTCCCGGACCGCCGTATCAAGACCTTTTGCCACCAGTTCCGGCAGTTTTTCTTCCACCGGCATGAAGAGGTCAAGCGCGTGTTGCCACTTTTTCTCGCGGAAAATCTCTTCGAGTTCGGACTGCACCATCTGCCGGCGGTGTTCGATCGCCTGGCGATGGACCGAAACCAGGTCATCGACACTCAAAAATTCGTCCTCATGCCGGACCGGTTCCGGCGCCTTTGCCAACATCGGCCGGATTTCGGCCAGTTTTTCAAGCGCTGCATGCATGATGTCGCCTCCCCGCAATTGGTTGCATGGACCTTGATCATTGTTGCGGCCACGCCAAGGCGTTTTTGGAAGCCGGGCAAGCTGTTTGAGCAATAGCGAGTTCTTGCCGGGCTGGAAAAAATGCCTTGGCGTGGCCGGCCCATCATACGAAGTTGGCAGTAACGATGATCAAGGCCGTTGCATGTTATTCATGGAGGCATTCTATGAGGAGGCGATCAGGAATTCAAAGATTGCAACGTTGCGGAGTAAAAGTGACAAGAAAAGTTGAATTACATCTCATAATTTCTGATCCTGCAGTGCCTGAATATATCGTCATGGCTGCTCATATTGAACCTGCGCCGTATCCAGGACATGATCCCGGAAATAGGGGTTTAGGCCCTTAACGGTATGGATATCCGCTCTGCAACCCAGCAGTCGGCCCAACTCGATTTCGATACCAGCCAGGGTAATCAACCCCACCCGCGCGCCTGTCTCGAATTCCACTAATACATCCACATCGCTGTCCGTCCCAAAATCGTCGCGCAGGACCGATCCAAACAGGGACAGCCGACGAATCCGATTTCGCCGGCAAAAGGCGGTTATTTCATTCTTTGAGATATTGATTTTAGTATTCATCGACTGCGTACCCTTCCCGGAATTCCCTTTATTTCTCACCCATGAAGAGGAAACCGCAAGGCTTTTTTGTGGTGAGGAGGATGGGGGTATCCATAAAAACTCACCGGTCCTCAACCACCATTTCCGATACCGGTTTTCCCGGGAGAGCCTCTTTGGGCACGGGAAGCCCTTCCTTTATCAACCGTATCGCCGGTAATGCGATCCATCCTTCCCTGACCAGCGGCGCAAGCGCGGCCCTGATGGACCCGGCGCTTCCGCTTTCCTTGACGATACGGGCGACAGGCTTCCCCCGTTCGGTAATGACAACTTCCCCCCCGGCTTTGACGAGGGCGAGGTAATGGCTCAGATTATTCTTAACTTCTTTTATACCTGCGTTGATCATTGATACGGCCCTCCTTGTGGCTATATTTTTATCAATTGTAGCCACTTGCGCCAGGGGAATCAAATTGTTTTTCCATTTTCATCCGGAAGCCATGCGCTCAGGTTACCCGGTGCCAAATCGACCCAAATTGGATCATCAGGGCTCTCAAAGAATCATTTTTGTATGTTACCGCTACCGACATCGGCCGAATTTCAGCCGGTTTTTCAAGGCTGGCGGGGTGAGCACTGTTTACGTTTCGTATCGTCGAAACCGGCAGTGGTAAAAGGTGTGGGAAAGCCGAACCCGGCCGTCCGGTTCATGCTGTTCGACGGCCCTGCGCTCCGTGGTGGAATAGATGGGGATAAATCCGCCCTCCAGCGCGAAGCGGACCATTCGATACGTGGCGCCGAAATCGCCCTGGATCAAAACGAAATCGCCTTTCCGTGCCCGCCCGGCCAGCCAGTGTTTGACCGGAGTCAGATAGTCGTCGATGGTATCGAGATCCGGGGGCACTTGACGCCACAGCCGTCCTATTTCCGGAGGCGGTGTCACAAAGTGATCAACGCCTAGGGTTTTCCGGGCATCGGCCAACTGGACCTCCGTGGGAGTGTGACTGAAAAGAAAAAAAAGAATGGGGGGTTCCATGGCGCCTCAATTTAAGAAAAGTTCTCTTCCCAGCTTCCGGGAGGGATGCTTCCGGTTAAGAAATTCCGATCAGATCGAGTGACAACAGGGACCAGAGTTCCAGGTTGAGTTGGCGAACCGTTTGGGCCGAAATCCAGGTGAAACCGTTCAGTTCCTTTCCGGCGGTTAAAAGCTCCGGATCTGTCACAGCCACGGTGTAAACCAACCCGAAATGAACGGTTCCCACACGGGTTTTCTCTTCATTGATTATCCCTCGGAACACCGGCCGGCACCCCCCGGCGGGTCTCCGGGGAATCTCTTCAGTAAGTTCACGGTCAAGGCCTCTGTCAACGATTTCCTTCAGGTGGCCGCGAGTCGCTTCCGCATCAATGGGATTTACGTGCCCGCCGACCCCGCAGGACCAGAGATCATGCAGCCGCGTCTCGGACCCGTTTCGGCGGTAGCAGCCGATCCAATTGCCGGCATCGGCCCGTATCACCGTATAGGGAATCAGCTGTTTGTAAAGAGGGGTGATCTCTGCCTCAAACCGCGGCATCCAGGTAGTACGCGCCTGGGCAAACCGGTCATAAATCACGGATTCAGGAACGGCGTCCGCCACCATCTCCGCAATCCATTCTTCCGGGAAATCTTCCCGCGAAATACACAATACCCTTGCCATATTCCCCGTCCTTCATTCGCAATTCACAATTCACAATTAATAGTTCAACAGCCCGATCAGCTCTTTTTCCGCCTCCCGAATCAACCGCTTCCGATCATTACGGTCGGCGAAGGCGGCCCTGAAACCGTTCCGGATGATTCGGAAAATTTCCCACCGGCTGAGCCCTCCCCGCGTCAACCGGGCGGCCCGGTGCAATTCCCGGGTGGGGTCCGTCCGAGAAATTCCGGGGTTATCCGTATTCACCGTGACGTTCAAACCGGCATCCAGATATTCCTTAAGGGGGTATTGGCAGTTCCCGGCCGTTCCCGGTATCAGGTTGTCTTCAAACCCAATGATCTGGAAATTACTGGAGGGACACATTTCAAGAGCAATGCCCCGATCTAAAAACCGCTCCAGAAGCGCCGGGTTTTCCTTTAACGTCAACCCATGACCGATTCGTTCGGCATTGAGATGGTACACCGCCTCCCAGATGCTGTCCGCCGGCACGATTTCCCCGGCATGGATCGTAAAATGCAGGCATCGTTTCATCATCGGCATCAGGGCTTCGCGCATTTCTCCGGCGGGCCTTGCATTTTCGTCTCCCGCCAAGTCAAATCCCCTCAAAAGGGGAAAGCCTTCCGTTGAATCCATCAGCTCTTTCGCCAGTTCGATATGTTCATAGACCTTGCTCATTTTTCCATGACGGCTGGCGATAAAAATAAGCTTGCATACCGGTGAGTTGCACGCACTCAATTCGTTCGAGATGATTCGCGATACTCGCTCCGAAGAAAGACCGCCCCAGATGTAATTCACTGGAGAGCAGCGGACTTCGAGGTATTTCAGGTTATGTTCGGAAGCGTTTCTCAAGAGAATTCGGCATGCGGCTCTTATATTCTCTTCATTCTGAAGTAATCCGGATCCCTGGAGGTCCCCCAGCGTTTCATAGGCGGGAAATTCGATACCGTGGAAATGGGTTTCATTACAGAAAGGGCCATACATGATCCGGTCCAGAAGGTCCGGGCGGTCCTCAAAGAGCAATAAGAATGCGGACACACAAAGCGGCTCGGGGACACCCGGGACAAATTTCCGTATCCCCTTTGCGTCGAAAATATTCCGGATGCTGTCCGGGGAATCGTTTTTGAGCTGCCTTCGCCAGTCAGCCAGCCATGGCTTCAAAGGCTCATTGAACTCTTGAACCCGCTGTCTGCTGGCCCTGGCGATTTCGATCATCTCCGCAGCACTGGCGATGCCTCCCAGGTGACAGTGCAGGTCCGCTTTGGGCAATTTTTTCAGCCAGGCCAATTCGTCATCCTGCTTTTCCGGATTAACGCCGATAAAAGAACACTTGAGCTCGCTAACCAGCTTCGGTGGCAGGCTGTACAACGCCAGAAAATTGGCCGTCTCCTCGCCGTGAATGAGGCCCGTGGCATACTGGCTGTAGTGATAGCCGGCCTTTTTGCGCCGGTGCTCAAGCGTTTCAAACAGAAAAGGCTTTTGAATATCGAGGTCAAACGGCAAGCCGTCCGGTGCGAGATATAACGGCCACCGATCAAGGGCGATAGGACCTTCTCCGTCGGCTTCCAGTGCCAACAGAGCGCTTCGCTCCGTTTTACCCGTTGATATGAGGGGCGTCGCCCCGCCCGCAAGCGCCGGCGGAAGCGGTAAGGTAAAATCCGCAGGCTGTAACGGCCGCATCAAATGAGAAAATTTTGGATTATCGATGACATGCAGGAGTGCCCGGCAGCCGAACCATCCGGCGGCCTCCTGAAAGTCAGAACTCATCGTTTTTCGCCCGCCGGTCAAAGAAAACAGGGCGCCTCCATCACCGGCGGCGTGTGCGGCATGCATCGCCACCCGAAAGATGGCCTCCTTCATCTGGTCACATTCCTCGATGGTGCCCAGGTCATCGACGCCCTTAACACGCCAAATTCGCAATACCGGCCTTTTGCCGGGAGACATGAGGCGATACCATGATAAAAGTCCTTCGATCGCCTCTCCGGTTTTGCCTCCTCCTGTCGTAATCACCCAAAGTTCACGGATAGGTTCGATCCCGTACTGGCCTCTGAGTGTCTCGAAGTGATTCAAATCCGAATGGTTCCGGTAAAGATCGAGGTCGGCCGGATTCGTGAAGCCGTATAATTCCGGTGGGATCTGCCACGTGGTGCCCATGGTGGTGAGAAGGATAGGTAAATTCACCGTTTTCTTTTCCTAAAATCGAAAATTCGTACTATAGATTATCCGGATTTGCTTCAACGCGAAAGGCAACCAAGCAAGGTCAAAACCCGGACGAGGGCCTTTGTCATGAAAAAGGAATACGACTTTTCCAAATCCACAAAAAATCCACATGCCAAACACCTCAACAAACGGGTGACCCTCCGTCTTAACGTGGATGTTATCGATTATTTCAAGACATTATCCGATGAAACCGGCATTTCATATCAGCAGCTAATCAACCTTTATCTGCGAGACGGCGCTCGTTCACGCAAAAAACTGAAACTAGAATGGGCGCCATAAGAATATCTAGGGATCGAAACCGCCTCGCGATTTCCCGACTACACGATAAACCTATCTTTGATCCTGATCCACCGGGTTCTCCAGCTATGGGAAAATAAGCCATTGCCATTTTATCCCGATGGTTTTGAGAAAAATGGGGGCCGCCGCTTCTTAACCCCTTTCAAGCAATTTCAATAATTCTCATAGCATTCCCATAGGGCTCCACGACCACTTTTTGTGGGGTCGCTTTTTTCTTCTTTCCAAACAACCCTACGTGATACGCTTCCGGTACTAAATCTTGTCCTTTTGCAGTTGCCTTTTTGCCTTTAAACAAAGCGGTTACTTCTTTTTTACCGGGGTCCCAAGTCAGAACCGGCTGAGACCATATTTCTCTCACTGGTTCAACTTTTGAGAGAACCGGTTGAGACGACTCTTCAGCGGCCGATTCAAGGTCTGGCATGTGCTCGTATTTTCGTATTCCAGTATCGAGGCTTGGTCTGTCAATTTGCTGGTAATCATTTTCCATCTGCTCTAATTTTTGAACCATTTCGTCTGTAATCGCTGATAGAGCCGCCCAGCCGAAAGGACGAAAGGCTTTTTTGTTGTTGGGTTTCTGTGTTTCTGAAACGAACCATAAAGTGGTCGCGTGATCTTTCGTAAGAGACGGTTTGCCCCTGCCTTGCATAATTTTGATCTCTCGATGCCCTTCTATCGTCACGGACTCAGCCCCACTATGGCGACCTACTCGAATCAGCGTTGCATCGTCATCGGCACCGCGAACGATACCGACTCCGATCTGTTCCAAAATCGTATCTTCCCGCTTCTTTTCCTTGGTGTAGAAACTCCCTGCGGTCGAAAGCAACTGATTCATATCCATCGTGATGGATACGGCACCTGTTTTCGCAGGTTTTTCAACACTGATTTCTCCAGCGAAAACTGCCCCCGGAAGAATAACCTCCAGTATTTGATAGGGGCCGCGTGCTAGTTGGTCGGAAGGCTGTTTCTTTTCGTTCACCACGTAGACAATGCGAGTGGCTATTTCGCCCACAGGTATGAAATCGGATACTTTAACCATCCGAAACGGATCGAGAGAAACCCTGTCCTGAGGCCGTGCGTTGGACAACTTCAATAGAGCATTTTCCAACTGTTCCCCCGCATCTTTTCCTTTAGGTGTTCCGATAGGTATTTTGACCGCCATCTTGTTTAAAAAAGCAGTCCGCAACGCTCCCTTGACAGATGAACCTGGGATATAGGGGCGCTGATCGATCGAGCAATAGCTCGTCCGACTGATCTCGAACCGATTCATCTCATTTTGCAATTGTTTTTCGGGCATCTTCAAAACCTTGCGATAGTGTTCGATAAACCCCTCGCATAACGCAATGGATCGACCGGACGGTTTCCGGTTCTGCATAAACCGGTAGATATCTCGTACGGATTCAAGGGTCCCCCTCTGGCACAGGCTCTGAAACTTGGTTCGCTCAGCGCTATTTAATCCACTGAAAAAATCCATGAGATCAAAAGAGTAGAGACATCTCTTGGCTTCATCCACCGAAAAACCGGTTGGTTCGTAGACCTCATCACAACCCACATGGACCGGGGCCAGCACCTCAAGGTAACATTTCATCACCTGTTTATTCATTTTCATTCTCCAGTATGAGCGGCAGATAGGGTGCATATCCCTGTAAGACGGCATTGGGCTGAACTTTGGATATGCCGGTGACAGCACTCCCGACATAGGGTTTAAGAACAGGGGCCGATGGATCCGGCAGTAGAACGGCCCCCTCATCCGCCATGATGACCGGCGCCTTGAAAGGATTTCGGGATACCGCCAGCCGGTCCCCGTGCCGCCCGAACCGTGTAAACGGGGTGAATCTGAAACGTTCGGATGCCCCCTTTTCCTGAAATACACAAGGCCCTAACGTGTAAATAGCCTCTGTTGTTTTCGGAAAACATAAGTGGCGTTCCTCCCACCCGCTAACTTCAAAACGCCCCAGTCCGATAGACGCATCTCGACCGAAACCGAAGCGCCCGATATCAACCATTGCATTTACAATCCGTTCAATGTCGGTCCATTTTTCATCCAACAGAACAAAAACAGCCAACTCCATTCCTGGCATGTAATACAGGCTTTCTTTGCTGAAAGGTGCAAATGCGCCTTTCCCGGTGGCGCCACTGAGACGGTTGATGGAGTTGTGGGCATGTTCAACCACTTTGCACATTCCCCCATCCTTTCTGCTTTCGATTTGATTGCGGACGGTATCAGGGCTCATTGATTTGATGGCTCTCGACAACTGCTGGTCATCCCAAAAATCCACACTATCAATGGACATCGGTAATTTACCGCTTGAAATCATCCATTTTTTTTCTTTTTGATTCTTCAACTCCCGATAATAGGTGGCCCGGTCCGTATTTCTTTTATCTTTAAAGAGCATATAAATCGGAAGATCCGGGCGCTTAAGGATGTACCGGGCAAAAGAACCAGTAAGTTTAGGGATGGCCGAGGAAAAAATTGCAAACGGATTGGTTTGGTAAACTTCAATGGCTGCTTCCAAACCACCTTCGACAAGGTCCGGTTGATAGGCGACTTGCCAGCAGAAATGGCCAAACAAAGTGTCTCCTTTGAGTGGTGTTCCAATACCGGACTGTGGCCTAATCGTGATCTCGTAAAGTTTCACATCGGCCTCCTCTTAAAGTGGCGACACGGCATTGAATGCTTTTTGGTCTATCTCATCGTCAAAAATGAATTCGACCTTGCCGTAGCCTCTGCTACCGCTTCCGCCGAGCGCATCCATCTGGAGAAGTTTAAGCCCCGTCAGTAAAAACGATTCCAAATCTTCGTCATCAGCCATCTTTTTTAAGGAAATGCAAAATCGAAACTCGGCTCCAGCGGGTACCCGCTCTGTAAAACGGGGGTTTTCAGCAGTCCCTTTGATACGGTTTATGGAATTTTCAGATTTGACCTCCGTAAGAGGCCATTGCCTTGTCTCGGCTTTCATTCGCCATTGCTCATTGAGGTACGCATCTGCAAACGAAGCTCTTGATGCCCCATACTTCTCAATCGCAACCTCATCGGCACCGCTGGTTCCAAAAAGTTTGATAATTTTTTCACCTTGGAGCTTCTGTTCAGCATCGATATCTTTACACTGGTTCAACGCTTTTATGGACAGCGGTTTTCCCTCCGTGAAAGCCATAAGACCACTTCGCATTTCAAGAAGGGATCTTGTTTTTCCTTTCAAAGAAGATCCGGGAATGTAAGGTTCCAGCGTGTGGGGATGTTTGATAACGGGGTTGTCCGTTCCGCCTATTTTCATTTCCATGTCGCCAGAGCCGATGTGAAGGCCACTTTTTAATACGATTCTGCCTTTGATTTCTTTTATAGTGATGAGTCTCACGGTGCCCCCCTCAGTTATTTGGTCCATGCAATCGGTAAAACCCCATAAATGCCTCAAAATAGTTGCTAAACACTTCCAGATCGGTTTGACGGTGTATTTGTTCGACACTGCTTTTTATGAAATCCAGAAAGCCATCGGAAATAAGCTTTCGCCCTTTGGCATACGCTGCCTTGGCAACCAGCATATGAACCATCGGTAAAATGGCCTCCCAACTGGCAGACTCCTTTTGAGCCAACAAATCCAGCCTGACAACTTCATCATAGAAACGCCGGATTTGAGTTCTTTTGTTTTCCTTTCCTTTGCTAATTTCATTTTCTTTCGCCATATCCTTTGCCATCCGCTCCGCTTTCTCGGAAAATAGCGTTGGATCAAGGGTACACCTTTCAGCATCTTTCCATAACTGAATCCTTGCCATTCCAATACCTCCTATCGTCGATTATAGAGAAGATTCCAAAGAGGAATCCGTATGTTTCCTTTAAATTTGTTCAGCCACTCAACCAGCTTGAGCGTGACAGTTGAGATCACCTGACGTCGTTTTTCCTTGTCTTTTATGGCATACCCCACATTCCGTTCCGTCGAATAGCTCAGCATCGACCGCCATTTAAGACAAGCCATCTCGGCAATGGAAGCCTCTCCTCTCTCCAAGATCATCCTTTCCCTTTCTGCCAATTCAATGAATCCATTGAGCCGATACAACATTCCGACCGTGACCCACCCGCTTTCGAGAAACACTTCGAGTTCTGCACGAATTATTTCAAGAGCAGAAAGATCGACCCATGAAATGGTTTCATTGAATATAGTTAATCTGTTACGATGACCCGCATCCTTATTCTTCGATGCACCTAACGCTCTTTCGGCATTCTCCGCCAAACGTTTCAAAGGCGTATGGGCTTTATGGAGTGCGATTCCGGCCGAAAAGTGAACCTCCTCGTTCATGCACACATACTTCTTGAATATCTCATTGAGTTCCATGGACAATTCATAGATGCGGTTCCATGGCCCAATCAATAACAAATCATCTCCTCCGGCAAACACCGTGTAAACATTATTGAAGCGTGGCTCCTGAGACAGAAGGTGGGGCAAATACAGTGCAAAAAAATAATTGAGTTGCCGGCTCAACGTCGCAATCCGGCTGATAGTGAAGCGCCGTTTCTGCTTCTCCAGACCGCAACTCATGATTACCCCGAGATGATCAACATCGGCTTTCAGAACCCCTAAAGCTTCCAGCCCTTTTAACTTATCGTCATCCATCCGATGACGCGCCCATGAGGATATATGATTAAACGTTTTAGGAGCCCCCACCTCCGGAAAACCCTCCTTTGCATCTTTATCCACCGCGCAACGCGGATCATGCACGTCTTCATCGGAATAACGTGGAACATATCCATTGATAAAGCGACGGGTGACATTGCATTCTATTTCGTCTCCCATAGAGAGAGAAATATCCCAATATTTCAGTATGCGGCTCGGGGACGCCTTTTCGGCAGCCTCGGTTTCAAACGAGAGTTGATATTTTCCGAAAATGGGTTTGGACAAAGACTTCAATTCGCCAGGTACATCCGCCAAAACGTCCGTAATAACGATATGCTTTTCCTTTACGAGAGAAGTCCCTATATGAATTTGATCCCTGCATACCAGGCACACTGGTTTTAAATCGGGCGAGAGTAGAAACCTTTCCGTCGATTGAACCGCCGGCCGTTTGCCGCACAGCGGGCATAGGGGATTCTCAAGCCGGTTGTCGAATCGATCAAGATAATCGGCGATCCTCCCGCCGTATTTTGAAAGATCGATCTTGACGTACTTTTTTTCTTCGATTCTACGGCCCAGTGATTCCCATAACCGGACAAACTGATCCGGGAGAAAATCGCTTTGGGATGCTTCGTGATAAGTAAACCCCATGGAAACCTCTCCAAAAGCAATAGATATAAGCCATTCGTTCACAATGGATTCAACTTTTCCAATAGCATTAAGCACTTGAAGGATGTTGGGAGCCAAAATTGTGAAACGGCCTGCAGCATTCATGATGACGTTTATAGACGTCAGCCCTATTTCACGGCAAAGCATATCCGCGGCGAGATCCGTGAGAAGGGAAATATAAAAAGATCTGCCTCGCAGCATCTTTGAACGATATTTTTGCGACTCACCATGTTCGGCAAAAATAAAATCCTGTATTCCGTAAAAGTTTCCACAAAGAAGTAAAAATTTCTGTCTGCTGTTATCTTTGATACTTTTCGTATCCAGAGAAGTGGTCTCTTTGTGGTACAAATAAAGCGATGCCGCAAATGCTGCCGTCAAACGGCAATGGTCATATAGTGAGACATCGGGAACTACCTTTCCG
Source organism: Pseudomonadota bacterium (assembly GCA_043797445.1). Taxonomy (GTDB): domain Bacteria; phylum Desulfobacterota; class Desulfobacteria; order Desulfobacterales; family JAFDDL01; genus JAZDPP01. Next base: position 19,508 of record JAZDPP010000083.1, on the reverse strand, counting down.
GCTCTGGCCGCGGGCATTTGCGAACAACAGCGCATCATGAGGCTCTCAAAATGCTCAAACCAAAGCTCGACATTGCTCTCGCCGTGTTTCAGATCCCTGAGTTCCCGGACAAACGTGTCAAACAATGAGATGTATTCTTTTTGAGCTCCGGCTGTTATTGCCCCTTCTCGAAGCTGAGGGAAAATACTGTCCGGTGACAGCGGTCTTAAAGGATATGCCCATTTAAATGCCTCATCGCTATCCATGGGTGGCTTCAACAACTGTTCGAATAGTGGAAGCAATCGTGTTGCCTTGTATTTCTGCGGAGCGATGCCGACTGCATCCTTTCCGAAAACGTCTCGGTCGATTCCAGCCGTCAGCCAATCTGCAGCTGTTATGATATGTTGCATCGGGGACTCGGGGTTATGGTGTCCCGCTGAAAGGTTCACAAAAATATCCCCTTCTCCCCATTGACTGGCGTTACATTCCGACGGCAAATCATTTTTATACTGCTCAATAAATGCTGCGGTATACACAGCATGGTAATGAGACGTTCTGCCATCCCTGCATTGCAAATACTGGCTATTATTATCTATATCACCGTCAGTAAGTTTCAGAGCTTCTCTGTCGGCCAACTTTCCGATGTCGTGGAAGAAACCAGCCATCGTAACTTTCAATGTCGTTTTATCCATGATTCCTCGCCTGCTACCTGTTTAATTCATGCCGAAATTTGAATCACACAAATCCGCCAGCACCGAGTTGCGCTGATCTTCAGTCCTTGCCGTTGTGACAATATCGAATTTGGTTGTGGCTTTCCCGTCACTATAAACGCCTTCGACCTTGGATAAGTCACCGCCGGCCGACGGACGGAACCCATTTTTCTGCGGCAGCCCCGGGTTGAAGTAGTGGGTATAGATCCATTTCACATAGGGTCGCTGACATAATTTTTTCAGATAGGCATCCAGGCCGCGATGCTTTTCCTTGTTCTTATCCTCGTATTTGATGGCCTTTTCTTTTTCTTCCAGCGAAAGCCCGCTATCCGGCGGCAACAGGGCTTCCCGCTGCCGGAGAAACCGGTACTGGAAGGTTTCATGAAAAAGCTGTCCGACGGCGGAGAGCCCCAAAAGTTTTTCGCCTTCCACTACGGTTTCGACAAGGCTCGAAAAGCGGGCATCGATCTCGACAGGATCGGTTTCGATGCCATCCCCCGCCAGCTCGAAAAATAACGGGGCATTGGAAAGCCAGAAGCCCATGTCCATGGAAATCGGTTGAGGCGGCAACTCGATGACCTCGGAAAAGCGTTCAAAAAGATAGCAGACCGGGATCTCCAGCGCCTGCCCGATCATACCCGCAAAAGAGATCTGAGCCTTGTAACCACCGGTGGCATTGATCAACACCGATTGGGAACCGTGTTGCCTGACGATTTCGGCCATGGCTTTCACCAGGTTGCGCAAGCCCTCGTTCTGAAACCGCCGGGGGGATTCGTCCGAAAGCCCTATAATGCGTATCACCTTCGTTTTTTCAAATCCCTGCGGAGTGCTCCGGCTATAATAGCTTTGAAGCACATGGCCGACATATTCGCCGTCCGGAGTATCGGACACCAACAGATATAGGTGAATCCGCTCCTTGAGCAGCCCTTTTTTCAGGATGCCGGCAATGGAATTGACCTCCGCGCCGGTCAGCCGGTCCAATGGATCAATGTCCTTTAAGGCCAGGGCAAGTCCATGGACATTTTTTTCCGCCATCAGCTTCCTGAAATTCGAGTCGTTCGTTCTTTCCAGATTTCCTTTCAAGCTGGTGCCGACCGTGCAAATCAACGTATTTCGCATAATGGGGTGTCCTATCTTGAATTATTGTTTGTCGCCATGTTACGGCGCCGATAAGTATAAAAACAATGGCTGCAACATTGCATAATCAAGCGATCAGGGCGTTACATCACCACCTCGATCGCCCCCTTATCCATCCGCAACCCATACCGCATATTCGGCCGCTTGCCGTGAGAAGCGATTGCAAGCTTTTCCAACGCCATCGGGCCGAAGGCCCGGGTCAAATCTTCTTTGATACGAGCCTTGTAGCTGCGGAAATTCTCGAAATCGAGGCCGAGGATGCCGGTCTTGCTCATCTCCTCGACCGGCCGGCTGCCGGAAAGGCGGCGGTACAGCGCTGAGATTTCCGTCTGCCGGCTGCTCACCTCATCTGCCCCGAGAAAGCACCGGTCACAGGTTTTACAGACGGCGCCCGGTTCCGGACAATTTTTCTTCAGCAGGGCAAAGAACGCATACAACGCCATCCGGGAGGCGTTCAAGTCCAGCTCCGCCCCGCGGTACCGGATCTTTCCCTCGTTAAGGTTCACCACCAGGCGTTCGGTGGTTTCCCGGATGAGAGAAAGCATGAGGGTGGCCGGGTCCCGGGGATGATCTAAAATCTCCGGCGAAAGCTGCGCCCGGATAGAGAAAAACGGCATGTGAACGAGGTTGATGCGGGCATACCGGGTACTCTTGTGGTAGAGCTCCCCCGATGCGTTTCGCAACTCGATGATTTCCGGCTCCAAAGGCGGAAAGAAAAACCGCCGGGAGCTTTCGAACTCGGGAGAGACCAGCACATGATAAAGCCGGTCCTGAGGACGGCCATACATCTGGGCGGCGAGCGTCAGGCAAGCCCCCATCGTCTTGCGGCCCCCCGCGATGGAAAAAAACACGGCCGAATCCGGATCACGGGTAAAATGGAAGGCGAGTTCCATGCAACGGCCCAGCACCCGGGTGTTGCCGCTTTCATCGGTGATGTCATCGATCTCAGCACCCTCGGCATCGCGGACCACATGAATGTTTCCCGGACCGAAATCGACCCCCTCCGCCGGCACACAATACATCTTCAGATACCGGTAGTAAGGACCGTTTCCGCCATCCAGCAGCTCGGACAGAAGCCGGTCTTTCCCGAGCCGGGTGGTAATGACATGGATGGTGTGAACCGGCCGGTTCATCTGGTTGAGAGCATAGAGGGTCTCGGTGATCACCTGCGGCGAAAGACCGGTAATGGCGAGCAGCATATTTTTCACGATTCTATCTCCCAGGTAAAACGGCCCAGGCCGAAGGCGGTCTGTTTGCCCAGGTGGACTCTGGCGCAAAAGTCCAGCAGCGGGAAAAATTCTCCAAGATCTCCCGCATAGGTGATGCTTCCTTTCAATCCGCCCATCATCATGGCCTGATCCTGCCGGAGGGAGTAGCGGCGCCAGTCTTCCCAGAACAGGTCGCTGTGCGCCGTTTCGACTTCCGCGGCTCTTTGCACCATGCCGCGATAGTCGAGATCCGGTTCGCCGTCACCGAAGTGCGACAGCAGGGAGGCGCATCGCCTGAGCATGGCGCGCACCAGGATATGAAACGGCAATTCCGGTGAAAGGTGATTGTCATATTTCAGGCGCAGGGGGGTCATAACGCGCAGGGTGGCCTGGTCTTTCCGGACCGGGAGCATTTCTGAAACAGAGAGGGTAAGCTCCGTGCCGGAATCGAAACCGGCCAGCGTCCGGTCCCGATCCGTGTAAATGACGCGCCCTTCGGACAAAACCTGCTCGATGACGAATCGTCCTCTTTTTCCGGCGATCTTTTTCCCGATGCCGATTTGTCCCATTGCGCTGATGGCGTATACGAAATAAGGCAATCGCGTATTGACCGGACCCAGAAGGATGAGATTGAAGTTAAATCCGGCGCCGGCCGGATAATACGTTTCTTCGGTGAGAGGCGGCTCGACCACATACGGGTTCGGGGAGGAAACGCCTGCGCTTGCGGATAATCGCCCGGTTAAAAGCGCCGGCTCAAACACCATGGGATAGAGGCATTGGGGTTTCAGAAGGCAATCGGGGCATTCTTGCCGTTTCAGCGCGCAGACCACCTGCTTGAGCGCTCGCCCGAACACGCCTCTGAAAGTCGATCCTTTATATACCGGTAATTGCGCCTCGCTTTCGAACCGGCATCTGAACTCGTAATTTCCGTAACGCATTGTGACGTCTCCGCGGGAGGTTGTGGCTCATTATTGTGTTGGAACTGAACATAACAGGCGCCTTAATGAAAAAGAATGACGGCAACGTTGCAAACGGTCCGCTTACACTTCGTAGTGCCCCATGGTGAGGATGGGCTTCCGATGGCTCATGGGATGATCCGGCACGATGAAACCTTTGCAGGCTACCGGTTTTTCGCCTTTGACACAACCTTTTTATGACGCAATTGAGCAACAAATCGTTTTTCTCCGGTTCGCTGAAAAAAAATCCGTCCCCTGTAACAAATGGTAACGGCCACCGCCCGACGTAACCTTTGGTAACATATTATAACAATCCGGAATTTTTAAACAAATAACTTTACAGCTTTCTTTTGTTACAAAAAGTAACATTTCCCCCTCCCGGCATACTCCCATCCCCGCGCCCCGGAAAAACAGGTTCGACCGCCATTAATATTTTTGACCAATAAAATCCACCTAATAGATAATATGCCATCCCTTTTCCCGGCAATGGCATATTTGTTGCTGCTGGAATAGGCATGAACCCTGACGATGTCATCAGCTTCCTTAAGGGGTCTCCCCCTTTCCAGGATCTCGATCCGGCGACCATAGCCGAACTGGCGAATTCGGTCGTTGAGGAGTCTTATACCCGGGGAGCCCCCGTCATTGAACCGGATGACCCAGGCGGCACCGCCGTGCGGATTATCAAAAAAGGTGCTGTCAAGGTTACCATCCCCTTCGGGCGAAATGATGAAACGCTGATCGATTACCGGGGTGAGGGCGATATTTTCGGATATCTGGCACTGTTGACGGGTGATAAACTGCGGGGGGAAATCTTTTTCCTGGAGGATACCATCTGCTACCGGATCGAGCGCCGGACCGTTTTGCGGCTCCTGCAGCGTCATGCCGGTTTCGCCAAACAGTTTTTCATTACGTTTCTTAATAAGTACGTTGCAAAGCCCCATCGGGAACTGGGTAAGAAAAAATTGTTTTACGGCGGGGGAGATCGCCTTCTGTTCACGACTCCGGTTGGAGAACTGGCCACAAGGCCCCTCATTACGGCGCCTGAGGAGATCTCTATCCGCGAAGCGGCCGAGACCATGACAAAACACCAGGTCAGCTCCCTCGTCCTCTTAAATGTGCTCGGTTTCCCCACGGGCATTATCACCAACAAGGACCTGAGAGACAAGGTGATTTCCAAAGACCGGGACACCCGCCAGCCGGTGAAAAGGATCCAGAGTCTCTCGCTCGTCAAGGCGGAAGCGGGGGAGCTTTGCATCGAAGCCCTCTTCAAGATGATTCACTACGATATTCACCATCTTTTGGTGCTGGATAACGGCCGGCTCAAGGGAATCATCACCACCCACGATCTTATGAAACTCCAGGGCGCCTCCCCCATCTCGATTGTCCGGGAAATCGAGGAGCGGCAAACTTTGGAGGCGCTGGCATCCCCTGCCCGCAAGAGTCAGGATCTGGTCGGACACTTTTTGCAGGAAGGCGTCAAAGCCACCCATATCCTGCGAATCATTACCGCAATAGATGACCGCCTTCTCGGAAAACTGCTCGAGCTGACCCAAAAGAAACTGGGGCCGCCGCCGCTCCCCTACTGTTTCCTGTCCCTGGGCGACTCGGGCCGTCAGGAGCAAGCCTTTTTAAGTTTTCAAAACAGCGCCCTCATTTATACCGACCCCACCACTCCGGCCCAGGAGATGGAAGCGAAAAACTACTTTCTCCGCTTTTCCTCCCTGGCGATAGAAACCCTCGAACGAATGGATGTGGCGCTCGCTACCTGCCAGGGCTCGGCCGACACCCCCGTCTGGTGCCAGTCAAGCCGCTCCTGGGAAAAAACATTCTTCGAATGGATCCGCCGGAAAGATGCCTCATCGGTGGCAACCTCTTTACACTTTTTCGATTACCGTTCTCTTTATGGTGAAGGCCGATTGGCGGACAAACTGCGGGAAGCAATTCATGCTCGCCTTCAAACCGACCCCAATTTTTTCCGCGCCATGGCCCTGAGCATTCTGAAAACATCCCCCCCGCTCGATGCCTCCGGCGATTTCGTTGTCGAACAAGGGGGGATATACTCCGGCTATTTTGATTTTGAACGTAAGGGGATCAAACCCCTGGTGGATGTCATCCGGCTCCTGGCCCTCGAAAACGGTATCCGGGAAACCAGTTCCCTGGAAAGACTCCAGGCATTACAGACGCTCTCCCCTCTGATCCGGGATTACGGTCAGGAACTCGAGTACAGTTTTGAACTAATTTTCGGCCTTTGGCTTCAACATCGGCACGACCAGGTTCGCCAGGGGCTTCCCGCTCACCCTTTTCTGAATCCGGAGCGGTTAAACAGTTTAGAAAAAAAAGCCTTGCAGGAGGCTTTTTCGCTTATTTCCAAAGTGCAGGATCTTCTCATGGAGAAGTATCAACCCTAACCCCGGTAAACGGGATCAGTACCTTTTTGGAAATAAATAGCGTGTTTCATTTTTTTAAATCAAAAAAAGCGAAAGCAGGAGCGGGTGTTGCACCCGATCCCCTGTGGGAATTGGACCTGCCCGTTCAGGAAATCAGAGCCGTTGTTCTGGATACGGAGCTGACCGGCCTGGACCGTAAACGCGATTCCATCGTCTCCATCGGCGCCGTGAAAATGGCCGGGGGGCGGGTGGAAATAGGCCGGACCTTTTACCAGCTGGTCAATCCGCATATGGAAATGAAACCGCAGATCGTCATCGTCCACGAGATCACGCCGTCCGAGGTCATGGAAAAGCCGGACATCGGTCCGGTCCTTTCGGAATTCGTGGATTTCTGCGAGGGGGATATTTTGATCGGCCATTATGTCTCACTGGATTTGGCGTTTATCAATCGGGAATTAAAAAGAACCCGGAGCCGGACGCTGGAAAATCCGGCATTTGACACCATGTCCCTGATGCACTGGTGGCGGTCGAACACCCCGGGGCTCGGCCCGGACTACTTTGTCCCCAAAAAATTTGAGCTCGTTGAAATCGCAAAAGAACTGGGCATACAGGTCCAGGGCGCCCACAACGCCCTCATGGACGCCTTCATGACCGCCCAGGTTTTTCAGCGGCTGCTGCCCCGGTTGCAGGCACTGGGAATAAAGACCCTTGGAGACCTGCTTCGGGTGGGGCATCCGGACCGGAAAATCGAACCGCCGGGAGGAATGATTTGAAAAAGGAGGTGACGCAACCCGAACTGAATGTCGTTATTGAGTTGTCAACGTCAAGGAACCAGACCCCGGAATGCGGGTCCGGTATCGGAACCAACCACCAAGAGGAGGGTAATGTGCATGGCTGAAGAAAGAGAAGCCGTCGGTACATCCGAGGCTGAAATTGCGGTTCACTGGGGCGAAGAAGCCTATTTCCATCCGTCCCCCGACTTTATTGCCCAGGCCAACATGACCGATCCGGCCGTATACGACCGGTTCGGCCTGGACAATTTCCCCAACTGCTTCAAGGAATACGCCGATTTGCTGACCTGGTACGAATACTGGCACACGACGCTCGATACGAGCGATGCACCCTGCTGGAAATGGTTCGTCGGCGGTAAAATCAATGCGTCCTACAACTGTGTGGACCGGCATCTGGCCAAGAACAAAAATAAGACCGCCATCCATTTCGCTCCCGAACCCATCGGGGATAAGTACGAGCACATCACCTATCAGGAGCTCTACGTTCGGGTAAACGAGTTTGCGGCGCTGCTGCGCGATTTTGCGGGCCTCAAGAGGGGGGATCGCGTCACACTGCACATGCCGATGGTGCCGGAGCTACCGATCACCATGCTCGCCTGCGCCCGCCTGGGCGTCATTCACTCCCAGGTCTTCGGCGGTTTTTCCGGCAAGGCCGCCTCCGACCGGATCGTGGACTCCCAGAGCCGTGTCCTCATCACCATGGATGGCTACTGGCGCAGCGGACACCTCATCAATCACAAAGAGGCCGCGGACATCGCCTGTGAGCTCGCGGGGCAGGAGGGCCAGAAAGTCGACACGGTGCTCGTCTGGCAGCGCTACCCCGGAAAAGTCTCCACCACGACCCCGATGGTGGAAGGCCGGGATTACTTCGTAAACGAGGTGCTGAACAAGTATTACGGCGCCCGGATCGAGCCGGAGCAAATGCCGGCCGAAGCGCCGCTCTTCCTGATGTACACCAGCGGCACCACCGGAAAACCCAAGGGCTGTCAGCACAGCACCGGCGGCTATCTGGCCTATGTCGCCGGCACCTCCAAATACATTCAGGACATTCACCCCGAGGACGTGTACTGGTGCATGGCCGACATCGGCTGGATCACCGGGCACTCCTATATCGTCTATGGACCTCTCGCCCTCGGCGCTTCGACCGTGGTGTTCGAAGGCGTACCGACCTTCCCGGATGCAGGCCGGGCCTGGAGAATCGCTCAGGATCTGGATGTAAACATTTTCCACACGGCCCCCACCACCATTCGGGCGCTTCGCAAGGTCGGACCCGACGAGCCGGCCAAGTATAAGTATCACTTCAAGCATATGACCACCGTGGGAGAACCCATAGAGCCGGAAGTCTGGCGCTGGTACCATGAAGTGGTCGGCAGAGGCAAGGCAGCGATTGTCGACACCTGGTGGCAGACCGAAACCGGCGGGTTCCTGTGCAGCACGGTGCCGGCCATCAAACCGATGAAGCCCGGCAGCGCGGGTCCCGGCGTGCCCGGAATTCACCCCATTATCTATGACGAAAACGGCATGGAAATCCCACGAGGCGCCGGAAAAGCAGGCAATATCTGCATTCAGAACCCCTGGCCGGGGGCGTTTCAGACGATCTGGGGCAATCGGGATCGCTTCGTGCAACAGTATTATGAGCGCTACTGTAAAAATCCGCAGAGCAAGGACTGGCGGGACTGGCCGTATCTCACCGGAGACGCGGCCGTTGAAGCACCGGACGGATACTACCGCATTCTGGGCCGGATCGACGATGTCATCAATGTCTCCGGTCACCGTCTCGGAACCAAGGAGATCGAATCCGCGGCGCTGGTCGTACCGGAAGTCGCCGAAGCCGCCGTGGTTGCGGTGAAGCACGAGATCAAGGGCGTTGAACCGGACCTTTATATCTCCCTCAAACCCGGCATCGAGCCGAGCGTGGCGCTGGAAAAGGCGATATCCGACGCCATCTGCCGGGAAATCGGAAAAATCGCCAAACCGCGGAAAGTCTGGCTCGTAAAGGACATGCCGAAAACCCGTTCCGGCAAGATCATGCGCCGGGTGCTCATGGCCATCTCCAACAATAGAGATGTCGGCGACGTCACCACCCTGGCCAATCCGGAAATCGTGGAGGACATTCGCAAAATGGCCAACTGAGATTGAAAGCCGGCGTAAAGTCGGTAATTGCCTGTTCTCAAACATAATACGAATCTTTAACCCGGTAACGTAAACAAAAAGGAGCTATTATGGGAAGAACCGCGAGAGAAATTGTTCAGTCCGATCGTTTCAAGGCGCTGATGCGAATGAGGTGGAGCGTCAGCATCATTCTAACCACCCTATTGTTCATCATTTATTACGGCTACATCATGGTCGTGGCCTTCGGGAAAGGGTATCTGGCCGAAAAAGTCGGCGTGTACACCAACAATGGAATCATTTTGGGGGTGTTGGTCATTGTGCTGTCCTGGGCCTTAACGGGCGTCTATGTCATCTGGGCCAACAATTACTATGACAAAGAAGTCGATGCAATCAAGAAAGAACTCTTATAAGGAGGAATTATGGGAACATCCTTAGGACAGGTCAATGCCTCGTCGGTAATTTTCTTCCTCGTATTTATCTCTTTTACCCTGGGAATCACTTACTGGGCGGCCAAGCGCACCACGACCACGAAGCAGTACTACGCCGCGGGCCGGAGCGTTACCGGGTTCCAAAACGGTCTCGCTCTGGCCGGCGACTATATGTCGGCCGCCAGCTTTCTGGGAATCGCCGGCATGGTTTCCCTTAAAGGGTATGACGGCATGATTTACGCCACCGGCTGGCTGGTGGGATGGCCGGCGCTCATGTTTTTAATTGCGGAACCGCTGCGTAACCTCGGCAAATACACCTTCGCCGACGTGGTAGCTTTCCGGCTGAAACAAAAACCCATCCGGATCGCCGCCGCCATCGGGGGTATTCTCGTCCTCCTGACCTACACCATCGGACAGATGGTCGGCGCCGGGAATCTCATTAAACTGATGTTCGGGCTGCCCTATGAAGTGGCCGAAATAGTCGTGGGCGTTGTCATGCTGACCTACGTGCTCTTCGGCGGAATGCTCGCCACCACCTGGGTGCAGATCATCAAGGCGGGCCTTCTGCTCTGCGGCGTCAGCGCGTTGATGCTGATCGGGCTCTCCCACTTCCATTTCAATCCGGGGGAACTCTACGGAGCCATCCAGACCAAATACTCCATCAATATGCTCAATCCCGGCGGTTTGGTGACAAGCCCCCTGGACGCCTTCTCCCTGGGCCTTGCCCTGATGCTCGGGCTTCTCGGCCTGCCCCACATCCTGATGCGGTTTTATACCGTGCCCGATGCCAAGGCCGCCCGCAAGTCCGTTATGTGGGCCACGACCTTCATCGGGTATTTCTACTGCATCATTCCAATCGTCGGCTTTACCGCGGCGGCATTGGTCGGACAGGACGTCATTAAAAAAATCGACGGCGGCGGGAATATGGCAGCCCCGCTTCTGGCGGAATTTGTGGGTGGCACGGCCTTCATGGGGTTCATTGCCGCCGTGGCGTTTGCGACCATCCTCGCGGTAGTGGCCGGCTTGACACTGGCCGCCGCTTCGGCCATGGCGCATGATCTCTTCCTGAATGTGTTTAAAAGCGGCAAGGCGACGGAAGCCGAGCAGGTCAAGGTGGCCAGGATTTCCACGATCATCTTCGGGGTCGTCGCCATTATTCTCGGGATTTCCTTTAAGGGCCAGAATGTCGCGTACATGGTTGGTCTGACCTTTGCCATCGCGTGCAGCGGAAATTTCCCGGCCATCCTGCTGTCCATTCTCTGGAAAAAGCTGACGACCGCCGGCGCCGTATGGGCCATCGTTGTCGGCTCGGTCTCCGCTACGATTTGCATCATCCTCAGCCCCACCGTCTGGGTGGATGTACTAAAAAACAAGGAGGCGATCTTCCCCCTCAGGAACCCGGCCATCCTTTCAATGACCCTTGCCTTTGCCGTAGCCATCGTCTTTTCACTGCTCGCGCCCGACAAGGAAGCGGAAGCCAAGTTTGAAGACGAGCAATTGAGAACCTTCCTGGGCGTCGGGGCCGAATAGAGACCTCGCTCACATAGGTTAACCGAACCATCATTAAGCCCGTTTGCGGATTTCAAGCTGCAAACGGGCTTTTTTTTCCGTTGACAGGTTGCTCCATATCATATAGCCACATCGAAGCTATTTTTATCGTGAAGCCAAAAACCATTTATCATAGGAGGAAAGTTATGAGGGAAGTTGTAATTGTCAGCGCCTGCCGAACCGCTATCGGCGGATTTGGCGGCACCCTGTCCGCCCTGAGTGACATCGATTTCGGACCCATTCCCATTCGCGAGGCCGTCAAAAGAGCAGGGCTCACGGGCGATCAAATTGATGAGGTTATCTACGCTTCCGGCTACAAAACCGGCGATCTGCCCATCAACTCGGCGCGTGTTGTTGCCGTAAAAGCGGGAATTCCCATTGAAAAACCCCAATTCACCATCAGCAAAGCCTGTGCCGGCAGCATCAAGGCCGTCTCCCTGGCCGCCCAGGTCATTAAATCCGGAGATGCGGATATCATTGTCGCCGGTGGCATGGAGAGCATGAGCAATGCCACCTTCATGCTCAAAAAAGCCCGCTGGGGGTACCGCCTCGGTCACGGTCAACTTCAGGATCAGCTCATTCTTTTCGACCCCTTAAGCGGTGACACCATGGGCGAGACCGCTGAAAACGTCGCTGAAAGATACAAGGTGTCCCGGGAAGATCAGGATGCGTTCGGATTGAGAAGCCAACTGCTGGCGGAAAAAGCCATAAAAGAAGGAAAATTCAAGGAGCAGATCGTTCCGGTTGAAATTCCTCAGAAAAAAGGGGTTCCCAAAATATTTGACACGGATGAGCATCCACGCTTCGGCACCACCCCGGAAGCCCTGAAAAAACTGAACCCGGCCTTTCGAAAAGGCGGCTCGGTTACGGCCGGCAACTCCAGCGGCATGAACGACGGCGCCTCGGCTCTGGTGGTGATGTCCAAGGAAAAAGCGGATGCGCTCGGCATCGAACCGATGGCGACCATCGTTTCTTACGCTTCCGTGGGCGTCGACCCCTCCGTGATGGGCATCGGTCCGATTCCGTCCACCAAGCTGGCGCTCGAAAAAGCGGGCCTGACCATCGATCAGATCGATCTTATCGAGCTCAACGAAGCTTTCGCCTCCCAGTCGCTCGCCTGTATGCGGGAGTTGGGCATGGATCCGGAAAAAGTAAATATTTACGGCGGCGCCATTGCGCTCGGCCACCCGGTATCCGCCAGCGGCGGCGTTCTACTCAACAAACTGATCTACTCCATGAAAGATCGCAATGCCCGATATGGTCTCGCGACGCTGTGCATCGGCGGCGGTCAGGGCATGGCCATTATTTTGGAGCGAAAGCAGAAATAGCGATATCCCCCCCACGGCCTTGATTTCGAGCCTTGGGTAATCCCTTTTAATGGCGGCGGGAGACCTTCCCGCCGCCATTTGCTTTTCATTGATTCCCCCGCGTTTTATCACGCCCTTCCCGTCATGACGTCAGCGCCCGGTGCAGCGGAAGCCGGTGATCCCGGCTTCTTTTTGCAATTCCATGCAAAACCCAAAAACAATGCCTCGGCCCCAAAAAGGTAACTCTCTTGAATTTAATACAAAAAACGCTATGGGGTGCGGTTGTTTTTGACAACGGCGGGACAGCTCCCTATACTGAAAGCGGAATAAACCGCAGCCGGCATTATAATCGAAGGGGTTTTCCGGGCTTGATCATCGTTTCGGCCACGCAAGGGCATTTTTTCCAGCCCGGCAAGAACTCGCTGTCGCTCAAACAGCTTGCCGGGCTTACAAAAACGCCCTTGCGTGACCTTCACTCCATTTGGGGGTAGCCGAAACGATGATCAAGGCCGGCTTTCCTCATCCCCGCGGGAGGATCAATGGGCCGAAATCTGTCTTTCCGGAAATCGTTATTAAAAGTCCCGGCCACGGGAAACCCCGTTCCAGCCATCGATATCACCGAGAGCAAACAGGCGCAGCTGAAAGGTGAGGAACAATTACGATTCCTGAAAACAATATTGGACACGATCCCCAATCCGGTTTTCTATAAAGACATGGATGGCAAGTATACGGGATGTAACGAAGCCTTTATGGAATTTCTCGGGAAAACGTCCGAAGAAATAATCGGCAAAACTGTCTACGACGTGGCGCCTGAAGATATCGCAAAAAAATATTACGAGAAAGACCAAGAACTTTTCGATACCCGCGGCAAGCAGTGCTACGAGTGGGAAGTAAAGCGGGCGAACGGCGAACTTCGGAATGTCATATTCAATAAGGCGATCATAAAAGATATCGCGGGCAATCCGCAGGGATTGATCGGCGTAATTTCAGACATCACGGAACGGAAGCTGGCGGAAGAGGAAATTCGAAGACATGAGCACTTGCTCGAAAAAACGGTTGATGAACGCTCCACGGCGCTCCGGTGTGCCAACGAACAACTTCAAACGGAGCTCACTGAACGAAAGCGCGTCTCCCGTCTCTTCCAGGCACGCGCGCACCTCTTCGAGTATGCCGGTAAACATTCCCTCGACGAGTTGCTTGAGGAAATACTGAACTCGGTGGAAGACCTCACCGAGAGTGTGATATCTTTCTACCACTTCGTCGATTCCGACCAAAAATCGCTAATACTGCAAAACTGGTCCACCCGGACGAAAAGGTCCTTTTGCAGCGCCGATGGAAAGGGCGCTCACTATGAAATCGCGCTCGCGGGGGTGTGGGTGGACTGCTTTCACCAACGCAAACCGGTGATCCATAATGACTACGAGTCACTACCGTACAAGAAAGGCTTGCCGCCCGGCCATGCGAAGGTTGTTCGCGAGCTCGTGGTACCAGTATTTCGCGGCAATAAAATTGTCGCCCTCCTCGGCATCGGCAACAAACCCGGCGACTACGATCAGCGCGATATCGAGGTCGTTTCCATGATCGCGGACCTGGCCTGGGATATTACCGAGCAAAAAAAAGCCGAGGAAAAGATTCGAAAGCTAAATGACACGCTGGAGCAGCGTGTCGCCACCCGCACCGCCGAGCTGGAAAACCGGGCCCGGCAATTGCAGCAACTGGCGCTGGAGCTCTCCGATGCCGAGGACCGCGAACGGCGACGCATCGCATCTGTTTTGCATGATGATTTTCAGCAGGAACTGGCCTACGTCAAGATGGAACTGGGAATGCTGCAGAAAAATGCCGACCCGAAAGCGCAACAACGGCTTGGTTTTTTGGAACAACTAATCGGCGGAAGCATTGAAAAATCGCGCAATCTTTCTTATGAGATCAACCCGCCGGCCCTGCTTCGCAGCGGCCTGTTGGCGGCGCTGAGGGTGCTCGTGCAAGACATGAAAGAAAAGTACGGCCTCAGCGTGAAGATGCAGGCGCAGCCTGGCGCCGAACCCGATTCACTCGCCCTGGCATCGATCCTGTACCGCTCGGTCAGAGAGCTGCTTTTAAATGTGATGAAACATGCCGGGGTGAACTCGGCGGTTGTGAATGTTCGTGTCAAATGCGGGGTGATTCATCTCCGGATAGAAGATCCCGGAAACGGATTTGTTTATGATCCGGTCCGGTCCGGCTCGGGCAGGGGGGCCGGCTTTGGCCTTTACAGCATTGAGGATCGCATCACTTTTTTAGGGGGGACGATGAAGATCAAAACCGCGCCGGGCAAAGGGTGCCGGGTTGAACTCGCGGTGCCCAGGGAAGTATCGCGAGATACCGCCATGCCCGCACCGCCTTGCGAGAAAACACTCAAGCCGGAATGGATGGGTATTGAGCCTGGCGATCCAAGCCAATCGTTTGATGTCCGCAGCCAGATTCGAATTCTGCTGGCCGACGATCACCAATTGATGCGAGAGACGCTCGCCACATTTCTCAACGACTGTGAAGGGATGACAATCGTGGGGCAGGCCAGGAATGGATATGAGGTGATTCAGCTGGCGGCACAATTAAAACCGCATATAATTCTCATGGATATCACTATGCCGGGACTTGACGGTTTTCAAGCCACCGCTAAAATTATGGGTGACCATCCGGGCATTTGTATCATCGGGCTGAGCGTGCACAACGATGCCCATACGCATCAAAAGATGCTCGATGCCGGCGCCAGCGCTTATCTGACCAAAACCGGCTCACCGGGCACACTCGTCGAGACCATCCGCCGGTTGCATCACGGTAATAAGTGAATGCACTATGCAGGTTCAGGGAAGATCAACCCGGTTTCCCGCGGAACTCCTTTGCCGCAATACCTAGACGACGGACTATTTTTTGTATGGAGACGCGCTCGAGTCCGGATATTCTTGCTGCCTGAGATATGTTACCGGTGGTCTCCTCCAAAAGGCGATGGATGTAAGAGCGGGTAAAATCTTCCATGAAACGCTCTTTGGCTTCCCTATAGGTCTCCAGTGCGGGATGCCCGGGGGTTGACCCCTGCGCAGAGGCTTCCATCAGTCGTACTTGTGCCTGGGTGATCAGCGAACCGCGGCAAAAGACCGCAAGCCGACGGATAAAGTTCAGCAGTTCCCGGACGTTCCCGGGCCATGGACGTGTGGAAAGGTAGTTCATGGCGTTCCGGGTAAGCTCTTTTTCGCCCGTGTCGAGTTCACGACAGGTCTGGTGCAGAAAATGCATCGCTAATAGCGGAACATCTTGGGGCCGTTCGCGCAGAGCCGGCAACCGTATGGCCAGCACGTTAAGCCGGTAGTACAAATCTTCGCGAAAAGATCCTGAATTGATTCGGGACTCCATGCGCTGGTTGGTGGAAGCGATAATGCGCACATCAACGGGAATGTTCTGACTACCCCCTATCGGTCTGATTTCACGTTCCTGCAGCGCCCTTAACAGTTTGGGCTGCAAATGCAACGGCAGATCACCGATTTCATCCAGAAGCAGCGTCGATCCATCGGCTTCCATGAACAGTCCTTGCCGGGTTTTGTCTGCTCCGGTAAAAGCGCCCTTGAGGTGGCCGAAAAGCTCACTTTCCAGTATCTGTTCGGGAATTGCGGTGCAGTTAACACTCACAAGCGGGCGTTCCGCCCTGCGGCTCAGGCCGTGAATGGTACGGGCGGCCATTTCTTTACCGGAGCCGGATTCACCCTGTATGAGCACCGAATAGTCCGTGGCGGCCACGGCCTCGATTTCTTCACGCAGACGACGCATTACCGCGCTGTCGCCGATGATGGTCTGCTGAGGGGTGCAAGTAGCCACGACATGACGCAGACGGTTGTTTTCACGCAATAGTGCTGTCCGTTCCAGCCCTTTGGACACCACACGGTAAAGGCAATCCTGATCGATCGGTTTGGTCAGGAAATCATAGGCTCCGGCTTTAAGGGCCGCAACAGCGGTTTCGATGGTCCCAAAGCCTGTCAACACGATCACGGACAGGAAAGGTTCGATGACATGAGCCTGTGTCAGCAACGAAAAGCCGTCCATCCCCGGCATTCTTAAATCGGTGACCATGAGCGCGCAGGGTCGTTCCTGCATGAAGTTCAAGGATGACTGCCCCTCCGATTTCACCACGACCGGATGAGAAGGAAACCCTTTCTGAATGAGGCGGGCCAGTCCACGGGCAAAATCCAGCTCATCGTCCACAACCAGGATGGCATCACGAAGTCGGGTCATCGGACACTTTCTCCCCGGCTGCCTTGAAAGTGATGGTGAATATGGCGCCGTCATGACTCTGCACTTCGATCCGGCCTTCCATATCTTTTACCAGTCCATAAACCACGGAAAGCCCCAGCCCGGTACCCCGGCCCACTTCCTTGGTTGTGAAAAACGGATCGAAAACCCGGGAAAGATGCGGTTCCGGTATGCCGGGTCCATTATCCGTTATCGTCAGGATGACCTCTCCGGATCGCAGGTCGCTGAAAGCCGACAGGGTGATTCGCCCGGGTCGCAGATCCGGATGCTCTTCCAGCGCATCCAGGGAATTGATGACGATGTTGCTCAGAATCTGTTCCACCGTGGCCTCGTCCCCCCTCACTCCTGGCAGGTTCGGTTGGATATCCGTGACGATCCGGATGCCCAGACTATCAGCTCTTACGTGAAAAACGCGCGCAATAAACGCCATTGCTTCGTTGAGATCGATCTGCCCGGCTTCAGGTTTCGATCGGGCAAACCGCATCAGGTCGTTTAATACCTTTTGCGCCTGCAACGTATGGCGTATGATGATTTCAAGATCCGGAGCCTGTGGATTTTTACCGTCATCCCATAACAACCGCGCATAGCAAAGAATGACCCCCAACGGGTTGTTGATCTCGTGCGCCAGACCGGCAGCCAGCTGGGCAACAGCCAGAGACTTTTCCCCCTTTTGCAATCTGGCCAGCATGGTTTTCTCAACCGTGGTATCCCTTGCAAAGACAATGGTTCGGCCAACGCCTCCCATCGCCCGCAGCGGGTAGGAACGAAGCGTCAATGAACTGCCGGTGGGTAACACTATATCCCGTTGAACCGCTTCCCCCTGAAGATCCGCTTCCGCGGAAAGACGCGTGAAATCCAAATGACATTTTCCGTTCTCTCCCATGTGGGGCAGGTCTGAAATCAGACGCTGAGCGGATTCGTTTGCATGCAGCACGACGCCCGCGCTGTCCAACAAAAAAAGCGGGTCCGCGATTCCTTCAAAGATTGATTCCAGAACAGCCTTTTGTCGCAGGATATTCTCCATTGCATCGAGGTTTTCCAAAGCAATTCCGAGTTGGTGTCCTACTGCGAGAAGAACCTCTCGCTGCCGGGGCGGATGGGCAACCGGGGAGTCCCACCGAAGATCCAGTGCGCCTCGAATGGCTGTTCCGGAGATTACCGGTACGATGATCGTATCGTGGAGATAAATGTCCTTGCCCTCGACCAGCATATCGCGCTGAGATACCTCCAAGTCATGGAGCTCCATGCCGGCGGGCCAGGAGCGACGATTCATCGAATAGAAGCAGTGGATGGCCGCCGAGCTGGCGTTAAAGCGGGAAGCTATGGCCGAAAGGGTGCAATCCAGAAGCAACTGGCGATCCATATCTTTTGCGAAAATGTCGAGAATATCCAAAAATAGTTGAAGATCTTTCAGGCGGGCTTCCGCTTCCCGGCTTACTTCAGCAGTACGGGCTTTAACCTTGATTTCCAGGTTCAGGGCGTAGTCGGATAATTGTGAACGAGCGGAACGCAGGTGATCCGCGAATTGCTCCATATCCGAAACCATTGACTCGATCTCATCCCCGTTGCGTGGATTTCCTTGCAGAGAATCTTTGGCCTCATCCGGAAAACGGCTGCGAAGGACCGTAGCCAGCCGGTTGATGTTCTGAAGCATGATGCGGTCGAAAAAAAAGTGATTGAAGCCGATAATAAATAATGTGCCACAGGCAAAAATCAGGATAAAGGTCAGTGTCAATTGTCGAATCACGGCTATATTTCGTTCTATCGGAACGATCAGGATATCGAGGCCGCCGATCTCTCCTTCCCGACGCCCGAATCCGCGCTCACTGCCATATCGCGTCAACAATACGGCAGGTGCGTCCTCCAGTCGACCATGACAAGCCATGCAGGATTTTTCAAATACCACAGGGCGGGCCGTGATATAGCATTCCTCGTTTTTCAGGTTGCGGAACCGGCTGAAATTTTGTTCGTCAGGATGACCCTTGAAATACCTGATCAGTTCCTGTTCAAGTTCATTGGCGGCATATTCGGGGTTTCGGGGCTCCGTGGCCACGCGACGATAGGAGAACTGGGACCGGGCGGTATTCAGGTCGGTCATGACTTTTCGGGTCACGTATGAAGTCGACATCGATTCCATGACGAAGGCTCCCGGCGGAAGAGCTTCATACATAGCGGGCCGGAGGGTCTCCCTCACGTAGGTCTGGACCGCCAGGAGATGGGCGAAAATCAGACGCCCCTTGTCAATCACTTCCGTTTCCATCAAGTTTCGCAAAAAGAGATTGAGAGAAAAAAACAGAAGTATTCCAAACCCCGTCAGGATAATCAGGAGCCGGGCGACAAGCTGTGTCTGGAGTGAAGCGTGCTTCATGATGGCATCCACTCCTTGAAATGAAAGAGGGGTAAAGATCGCGGAGTGTTACCTGGAAAAAAGAAAAACGTCCATCGCATGCTTAGGCTATATTATGCCCCCGAAATGATGTCAAGCCGCGAAAGCGGCTTGACAAGGTCAAACGCAACCCGGCCTTCATCATCGTTTCGGCCACCACCAAATGGAGTGAAGGTCACGCAAGGGCGTTTTTGTAAGCCCGGCAAGCTGTTTGAGCGACAGCGAGTTCTTGCCGGGCTGGAAAAAATGCCCTTGCGTGGCCGGAACGATGATCAAGC
>JAZDPP010000082.1:0-3102 GCA_043797445.1 Pseudomonadota bacterium | reverse complement strand
AGAAGCTGTTTGCCAGGGACGCCTTTCGGGCTGGACACGGCAAGGGCACGGGCAAAATCAAGAACACGCCTCTGGTGCTCGTAATCGAGTCGCCCAATCTGATCGATGATCTCTTTCTTAACGATTGCATTTAGCATGGGGGACCTCTCTTTCCGGAACGCGGAACAGCTCCCGAATGTTGGAACATCAGATAGGCAGTATTTACAGGATACTCAGGATAAAATTATCCCAACTATCCTGATCATCCTTTCATCCTGCCCATCCTGATTCAGACAATGTTTCTAAGGGCCATCGTATTTTCTAATACTCATGTTATTATGTAATGCATCCTCCTGCTGCCCTTTGTGGTGACGATAAACTTTTCGACTTCGGCGGAAACGAGGTGCTTTCGGTCATTCATGCGTTGATCTATACCAATTCAAGATGAAGTTCACGCCCGACAAGCGCGGCGGCGCGGGAAAGCGTCTCGATTGTCACGTTACCCTTTGCCTTAAGAATCCGGTCAACCTGTGCACGGCTTGTGTGCATCTGTTCGGCCATTTGCGTTTTGGTAATGCCCTTTTTAAGCATTTCTTCCGCAATCTGCCACGAAATCACGCGGGTAACGGCCTCCGCCTTTGCGGCTTCGTAAATGCCTTCCTCTTTCAGGAAATCATCGAGCGTCGAGCCACAATGTTTGTTTTTCTCGCTCATGTTGTTATCTCCTTCATTCGTTTTTGGGCTAAATCAATTTCATCCTGCGGCGTCTTCTGCGTTTTCTTAATGAACCCGTGCACAATGAAAATCCGCCCATCGTGCACACAAAACAAAAGTCGCGCAATGCGGCGGCTCGGCAGGAAACTGCGCACTTCCCATAATCCGCCGCCAAGCGAACGGCACAGCGGCATACCGACAGGCCAACCAACTTGAACGGTGGCAAGATCAAAGCCAATCTTTCGCCTGTCATCCTCCGGCAGCCCCCGCAACCAGTCCCTTACCGGCTCACCACCAAGCAAGGTTTGATAAAAGACAACAGGGATTTCGTCCAAACGTTTGCCGATCATAGCCAACCTTTCAGAAAGAACGTATCATACATAGTACGTTTCTGCAAGAAGCAACGATTTTTCAAGCTGAAAAACAATTCACATAAAATATCGATAAGCAGAACAAGGAAAGTTTCACGTTAAGACGTATTTATATCTGGAATGTCTCCTGCAACCGTCGAACCTGTGCATTGGCATATATAGCGGTACACAAGATGAACACCCAGCATTGCGACATGGACATTCTCAACCGTGGGGGGCTTCGGAGAACACCTTCAAGCATCTTGGTGATAACAAGAGTGTCGAAAAATCGGGGCCTAAATGGCCTCACTGTAACGAGGTCTGCCCATATGGGATATCGTGTCAAATTCCATTTCCCCCCTTAAAAAAGGCGTCTTGGTTTTCTGTTGCCGGTATATGGAAAGACCGGAGGGCGCCAATAAGCCAAGCCTGGTCCATCAGAGGGACGATTTGCCTGCATCCGTTACCCTCCATCGCCCCGTTCTGGTGGGTCCTTCACGCACCAATAGCCCCTTTGCTTTCAATCGCCCCAGATACTGTTTGACCGTATCACGGCGCATTGACAACCTGTTTGCCAGATCAACACTGCTTAATGCCGGAGCGTCGAGAAGCAGTTTCAATATCCGCCGCTCAAGATCGGTAACCGAAATAATGGGGGGGGTGATTGGGGGGGTGATTGGGGGGGTGATTGGGGAAATGTGGCATAATTCAACCTTAAAAAAATCCCCCATTTCTTCTATTTTAAGCGTAAGTTCCGGGTAAGCGACTAAAAAATCCCTGATTCTCACAAATCCGGTGCCATAGCGCTCAATATCCCCAGTCAGATAGAAGGCTTCAGCCAGCAGACGGTTCCGCAATGACGACACGTAATCATTCCGTTCCAAGTCCTCAACACGCAATTTCCCGTATAGTTTGCCTGGATTTGTGAAAATAATCCGGTCGTCAAAAATTTTGATCACGATATCGGACGCACTCTTGTAATCCCGATGCACTACAGCGTTCAGCAATAATTCCCGCAGAGCTTCCAAAGGATACTGCCAGCGCTCCTTGCGCTCAATACTTCCATCAAAGGAATAGGAAAGATTGATATGTTTTTTGATAAATGTCAGCGCTTCTTCCACGGCAAGCATTAGAGGTGCTCTGATAACATTATCATCGATAATGGTTGCCGCCGATTTGAACCGCCCGATCCGGATAGCACAATCAGGAGACCCGAAAAGCAATTCCGCTGCAAAAGTTATTTTCCCTTCCCGAACCCGCCGGGCGCCTATCTCCCCGACCCGGTCAGCACCGCCTTGATCGTGAGCACGATCAAAGGGTAAATGTTCTGGCAGTGTTTTTCAATACCGCCGGGAATATCGAGTATGCCTCGTGTGCCTGTAACAAAAATTTTCATAAGGGATTTTTTGCCGGAACCGCTGGCAATTGTTTTATCAACCGGATGGCCGCGGAACAGTCAAACGGCGCTGATCCAGACATTTGTTTCAGGTTGGGCATCCAGCCATAAAACGACTTTCAGTTCCGGATTGAGCCCAGATTTTTAAAAAAATCTCAAAGCCTATAATCCAAAAAATCTTCACCTCTTGCAAAGGCCCCTCTTTATGGAATCAATGGAATCAAATGATTTCAGATATGCTTCGAACCGGAGAATAGAACCCTTGTTCGATCATCTTATCAAGATAAATATCAGCCTGGTTTAACTCTATTGCACCATCCCTCACACAGGCCTTTAATATACCGATGGTTCCAGTAAACGGGATATGTGAATGATTACATTGTTGTCTTGCTGAACGATCATCGGTCACTACAATTCCGTCGGATACTTTTGCCATAGCAAGACATGACGCCTCGCCCTTGCCTAAATGGATAATCAGATTTGAATATAATTGCCTGGCCTGATCTGATAAAGAAACAAGTGTTAATGTCTTATCACTGAGTAATATTTCAAGCTTTTGCAGTGCCGGATATTTAACAAATCCCGCACATATTTCATCATATACTTCCCATGTGATGAATCCGCGTTTGTGATATCTTATTTTTAAAAGTGAATCAGCCCTGG
>JAZDPP010000081.1:0-3944 GCA_043797445.1 Pseudomonadota bacterium | reverse complement strand
TTTGCCGGTTTGGAAATAGCGCCAGCTTAACCCTTCACCGGTCGCTCTTCTTTTTATAATGCTGTTCAGCTCCGATTCAGAGAACCCGGAGTGAGCGGCGATTACCAGTTCGCGGACCTCGTCATCAATCAGTCGGATCAGGGCGGCATCCGCTTTCGTTGAAAACCAGACACCGTAGCGGACATTGAGCAGCCGGTGCATGTCATAAGTCTTTCCAGGGAAGTGCGGGTTCAGGGGGCATGAATTTCGCCGGATCCCCAGCGTTGCAATGAACGATAAAAGCCCCTGATGAGAGGGGCTTTAACCTGGTGGTGATCCCAATGGGATTCGAACCCATGTTACCGGCGTGAGAGGCCAGCGTCCTGACCGCTAGACGATGGGACCATTTTCTTCTTAAGTGAGTCGTGAATATAAAAGCCGGGTTCTTTTGTCAATCCTTATTTTAAAGGGTTCAGGAATGATCCGGCTTTTTCCCTTTTTTGAACCCGAATATCAGATAAATGATAAACCCGAAAAAAGGGATCGCCCCCACCAGCATCCAGGCCGCTTTGTGCGCCAGCGAGCCGAATTCCTTCTGCGAGGCATCCAGAACGGCCCAAAAAGTGGCCAGAACAAATGGAACGGAAATATAGACGACCACCCGGAAAGTTTCCAGATCCATAATCAGCCTTTCAATAGGTCCGCCACTTTCAGCACGGTGTTGACATAATAGCTGCTTCGGTTATAAGCCCAGACGACTTTGTATGCCGCCTCTTTTTGAATTCCGGGGTGCCAGCCGTAATTTTTTAAGTATCGCGCGATGCTGGCGATGGCATCGGCGTGATCGAAAAGATCGATGCGGCCATCCCCGTTTCCATCCTGGCCATAGGCCAAAATATTGCTCGGCATGAACTGGCAGATACCCACCGCTCCGGCATAGGAACCGGTGGCTGCCAGCGGATCCATTTTTTCCCTCCCCGCATAGGTCAGAAACGCTTTTAATTCCTTATAGGCCCAGTCTGACTTTCGATCCGCCTTATCCTCAAAATCCTTTCTGGAAAGCCGCCTGTCCTCCGAAAGTCTCGACCAGAAATATTCCCGCATGGCCGTATCTCCCAGCGCCGCCATGGTGGACAGGGTGTTCAAAACCGCCCTGTCTCCGAGGTATTGGCCCAGTTTGGTCTCGACCAGAATGATGGCGGCAATGACCTGCCTGTCCACGCCAAAGCCTCTTTCCGCTTCCTGAAAGGCCGATTCATGCGCATTCAGATAGTTTCGGGCTCTTTCAATATTTTTTTCGGACAAAAACTGATCATAGTTTAACGTGCCTTCCTGGTGCCTGAAAAAAAGAGAGATGCCCTTGACGTCAAAATCCATCTGATCGGATTGGTACAACCGGGAAATGATCCTGGCGTCAAACCCGTCCGCTATGAGACGGTTCTGAAGCGCATCAAACCGGTTTTCCGACGGATCAGCCCAAGACAGGGCCGGAACCGTCAACACGAGAAAAAACACGAGGGGTATCATCACTTGCCGGAAGTCGCTTTTTAAACGCAATGTCATGGATCTCCTGTCGGGTGGTTGATGGGAATTCGACCCCGTTGTCGCCGGGAAAAGGTGGAAAGATGGGTATATCCGGCAGCGGTTATCAAGGCTCTGGCGTTGTCGTAATGGGAAATGAGTTGATCCGGCCGGTGCGCGTCCGATCCCAGAGTGATTGGAATCCCGTGCCGGAAGCATTTGCAAAGTATCTTTCCGGAAGGATAGGCTTCTCCAACGGGATGCCCGTAGCCGCTGGTATTGACCTCAAGGGCAAGGCCTTTGTCCTTGATTCTCGTCAGCAGTCCGTCAATTTCGCTTTCGAAAGATTCGTCCGGCAGCCGGCCAAATTTTTTCAACAGATCGAAATGGCAAACCATGTCGAAGAAATCGTGATCGAGCATTCGATGGAGGACTTCGAAATAGTGGCCGTAAACAGCGTCGGTGTCCCCTTTTCCGCTTTTCCAATCTCCCCGGCGGGTCACAATGTCCATTGGCCCCAGGTAATGAACGGATCCGCCGATGACATCAAAGTCAAACGTTTTGGCGATATGAGTGAAGAGCGCGATAAAGTCAGGATGGAAATCGATTTCAAGACCGACTTTAACCCCTATTTCATCCCGGAATCGATGGGCGAGATTCCGGGCGGCTTGAACGTAGAGAGCGACTTCTTCCGGAGTCATGCTGAGCCCCCTGTCCGCCGGATTGAGGGTCAGGTGATCCAAAAAACAGATTTCTTTCAAGCCAAGACGGATGGCTTCGCGAATATAGTCGAGCATCGAGCCGGTGGCATGGTTACACAGCGGGGTGTGCACGTGGTAATTGATGTTCATGAACCCTTTCGCTTTCCTTGATTGGGTGAAAATGCCATGGTATGTATCCGCTTGTCAATCGGTAAGGGACTCGGTAAATGAATAAAAAACTCGCCAAAACGGTCTTCTCCTGCCAGTCATGCGGATACCAGGCGCCAAAGTGGCTGGGAAAATGTCCCGACTGCGGGCAGTGGGAAAGCTTTATCGAAGAGGTGCAACGTAGCGCCGGTGATACCCGGCGCGGCCCCAATATTCCCGTTTCCATCGATTCGGCCACGCCGGCATACGAAGAACGGATCACCACCGGCATTGCCGAATTTGACCGCGTGATGGGTGGCGGACTGGTTCCGGGATCCCTGGTGCTGATCGGCGGAGACCCGGGAATCGGCAAATCGACCCTGATGCTCCAGGCCCTTTGCGGGCTGGCAACGCTGGGCCATAAAGTGCTCTATGTCTCCGGAGAGGAATCGGTGCGGCAGCTGATGATTCGAAGCCGCCGGCTGAACACCGTGGCCAAAACGCTGTTTGTGGTGTCCGAAACCGATGTGGAGGCCATCCTTGCCATGGTGGACACCCACCGGCCCGATGTACTGGTGGTCGATTCGATTCAGACGCTGTTCAGTCCGAACATCTCCTCCACTCCCGGCAGTGTGAGCCAGGTGCGGGATTCGGCCATGCGGTTGATGTTCATGGCCAAGAGCACGAACACCTCCGTTTTTCTGGTGGGGCATGTGACGAAGGACGGCGCCATCGCAGGGCCCCGGCTTCTCGAGCACATGGTGGATACGGTGCTTTATTTCGAGGGGGATCGAAATCACGTGTTCCGGATATTGCGGGCGGTGAAAAACCGGTTCGGGTCCACCAATGAAATCGGCGTGTTTGAAATGAAGGAACAGGGCCTCGTCGAGGTCACGAACCCTTCCGCCGTCTTTATTTCGGAGCGGCCGGAAAAGGCTTCCGGCTCCATCGTCACGGCGAGCGTCGAGGGGACCCGGCCCATTCTCGTCGAACTTCAGGCGCTGGCCAGCAGCACCAACTTCGGCACGCCCCGGCGCACCATTCTCGGACTGGATGCCAATAGGGTGGCGCTCCTGGTGGCGGTGATGGAAAAAAAGCTCGGAATGCATCTGATGAGCCATGATATCTTCATGAATGTGGCCGGCGGCGTGAAAATTGTTGAGCCGGCCGTGGATATGGGGGTTGTGGCGGCCGTGGCGTCCAGTTTTCTGGACCGGCCGATTCAAAGCGGCTCGGTCGTGCTCGGGGAAGTGGGACTTACCGGTGAAATCCGGGCGATCAGCCACGTGGAAATCCGGGTAGCGGAAATTAAGAAAATGGGGTTTACCCGATGCCTGATTCCCCGGGGTAATTTGGTACGAATGGCTGGAATGAACGGAATTGAACTCATTGGGATCGCTCATGTCGGAGAGGCTGTGGAACTTTTATTTTGACACAGCGCCTTTTTGTTTTCTCGGCCTTGATCGTCGTACCGGCCACGCCAGGATATTTTTTCCAGACCGGCAGGAACTCGCTATCGCTCAAACAGCCTGCCGCTCTTCCAAAAACACCCTGGCGCGGCCTCCCTGCCGTGGGAAATTGGCCGAAACGATGATC
>JAZDPP010000080.1:0-2696 GCA_043797445.1 Pseudomonadota bacterium | reverse complement strand
CGATTAAATCTTCAAAATTAACATTTAACTGTTTTGCTTTTTGGTTTATCCACTTGATAGAAAGTTCATCATGAATCGTAATTGTTTTTGTCATAAACACCTCACACGCAACCGTTCCATAGCTCATTGACCCATAATATTCTTCAATATCAATTAGATCCCCACATTTGAAATATCTTTCCTTTAAAAGACCCACTTCCAGGTTGGCCGGGATATCCGACACCAGAACGGAAAGCCCGTAACTCATGGCTTCCAGCAGGGCAATGGGGATTCCTGTTTTTTCAAGTTGAGAGCGGATTCTCACGCATCATCGCGTCGTTGCAGCCAACGGCGCCCCTTATCGGTCAACCGGTATTTCTGCAGGCGGCTGTTGGGTTTTTCAGGGAGGGTCCTTTCAACCAGGCACGCGGACAATGCGGGTAACAGGTAGCGTTCCCGGAATGATTTCCGGTCCTGCAACCTCAAGGCGCGCTGGGCCTCCTCCCGCGACATCTCTCCAACCAGCACCGCCAGCAATCCTTCGACTTGGGGGGTGACTTGGGGGGTGACTTGGGGGGTGGCGACTTCTGAAACCGCGTCGAGAATCATCTTGAGCATGAACTCGATAAAGGGGGCCGAATCCGTCCGTTCGGTGCTGTGTTGCAGGGCCTGGTAGTAATCCGCCTGATGTTCATGGACAAGACTTTCGACCGGAATGTGGGAAAACAGGGGATTCCAGCGAAACAGGATCAATGTCTGCCACAGCCGGCCCATGCGGCCATTACCATCAGCGAAGGGGTGGATAAACTCGAACTCATAATGAAAGACGCAACCGGCGACAAGCGGATGCAGACCAGCGGTACGAAGCCAGCGAAGCAGGTTGTGCATCAGGATGGGGACGCGAGCGGCAGGCGGGGCCATGTGCATAACCTTACCTTCCGCCATAACCCCCACGCCGCCACGCCGGTAGCATCCTATCTCATCCAGAAGGCCCGCCATAAGAATGCGATGGGCCTCCAGCAGCGCTTTTTCAGCATGAGGCTGCCAGCGTTCGAAGTGGTCGTAGGCGGCGATGGCGTTCCGGACTTCCTGAATCTCCCGGAGCGGGGCAATGACGCTCTTACCATCAAGAATAGCGGCGATCTGCACTTCACTTAAGGTATTTCCCTCAATGGCAAGAGACCCCTGAATGGTTCGAATGCGATGAATGCGCCTCAACCGGAGCGCTTTGGTTGTGTCCGCCTGTGCGGACAGGCGCCCGATCGCCTCGCCGATCCCGGCCACCAATTGCAAGATGGCCGGTGTCAGCGTGTAGGGCGGTTGGTATGGGCCTTGATCGTTCATCATCCTCGTAGGTTTGGATGGAAAGACCAGTAAGGTCACCGGCCTTTTGCCTATTATGCTGCTCATATCTGAATTTGGGGACCTGCAGGGGCACGGCATGCCGTGCCCGCATCGCATGGACAATTGGATAGACTTTGATGGTTTAATCTGCAATTTTAGCCCGGGGGCAGTGGAAGCAGTTAATCTATTATTTCAATATCAATTTTTGCGAATTGCGTTAGTAATTTAAAATCTTTGTCAAATGTTAGAAGCTTGTTGCAATGTTTTTCAGCAAATTTTAAGTGGAGATATCGTTTATATTTTTCCCGAAGCTTATCTTGGAAACGATCTCAAAAGCGGAATCAATAATATCTTTATTGATTTCGTACTGACAGAATTGACGAAACAGAAAATAAATTTTTTCAATACGTTCAACATTTATGTGAAGTTTGAAAAGGGTAAAAATTCACTCCTGAAGACTGAGGCGAGAAAGTAACAATTCATCTTTCTTTAACAATTCCATAATAATAGAGTGGCTTAGAGCCATTTTTGCCGGATCTTGATTGACAGAGGCATAAATGAGTACGTTGGTGTCAAGATAATGCATCATTCATATCATTCATCAACTCGTCAATGTTGATCTTTTTGGGGATGGTCATGGATTTGGCATTTTCAAAAACCTTTTCCATCAGCTTTTTAGATTGCTTTTTGGGGGGTAGTGTTCCTGTATCCTGCTTGATTGGGAATAATAAAAGTTCTAATTCTCGATTTACCATATCACTCGGAATATTGATAACCACCCGATTTGTTTTTGGCTTTATTATTTCACGTATCACGATTCACCTCCTGCTCTTTTATGAATGGATAAATTCCACATTAACCCTATATCCGTTGCAAAATAATCGTGATATCCATCAACTTTTTCTTATTTTAACGACAACAACAATGGAATCAAATGATTTCAGATATGCTTCGAACCGGAGAATAGAACCCTTGTTCGATCATCTTATCAAGATAAATATCAGCCTGGTTTAACGCTATTGCACCATCCCTCACACAGGCCTTTAATATACCGATGGTTCCAGTAAACGGGATATGTGAATGATTACATTGTTGTCTTGCTGAACGATCATCGGTCACTACAATTCCGCCGGATGCTTTTGCCATAGCAAGACATGACGCCTCGCCCTTGCCTAAATGGACAATCAGATTGGGATATAATTGCCTGGCCTGATCTGATAAAGAAACAAGTATTAATGTCTTATCACTGAGTAATATTTCAAGCTTTTGCAGTGCCGGATATTTAACAAATCCCGCACATATTTCATCATATACTTCCCATGTGATGAATCCGCGTTTGTGATATCTTATTTTTAAAAGTGAATCAGCCCTGG
>JAZDPP010000079.1:0-9729 GCA_043797445.1 Pseudomonadota bacterium | reverse complement strand
CCGTTAAGCAGCGTCTTCTTTTTTCTTGAACCAGTTCACTTTTACGCATGAACGGTTTGGCTGTCTATCAAGACGAGCTTATGTAGGCTGTAGGTAAAATAAAGCGATACAAAAAAGGTAAAATAAAAAGAAAATCCACACTTTCTTCGTGCCCTTCGTGCCCTTCGTGGTGAACTTCTTTGAACATTTATTTCCCGATCACCTCCCACACAACAAGTTTTGGTTATTTGAATTTTGCTGTTTTGAATTTGTTTCGGATTTCGGATTTCGGATTTTTCTGCCATAAAAAGCACAAATTCCGATAGTAAGATACTAAGAAAGCTTTGAGGTGAGCCTATTTCATGCGTATTCATGCAACGCCACCGGTTGCCCGGCGTTATTACCGACCATGCTCTATCGCGAAACGAATAACGCTCTGGCTTAACCAGATCCCACTGGCATGCATTCGATCCAAAGCGTCGGGAATTGAAAGAGGATATCCCATAGCCCTTGCCTTCAGCAAGACGCCTATTGACCCCGTGAGATCGAGGCCGGATAAGCGTGCCATTCTTCTCCCAACAATCTCATCAATGCAAACCAGCTGAAGGCCTTCCTGGAGTGCGGTTTGAATGACCGATGCCTCGCCTCGATCAAGCGAGTTTTGCAGATAGGGTTGCAAGATAACAGGATCGGGTTTGATTTCCAACCATGATGCCCGCTCAAAAACATCCAGGCCAAACGCATCTTTTCCTCCCGCTTTGATTTCTTCCGCCACCTCATAAGGCACCACGACCCGTGTGTACAAAGCGCGAAGCACATCGAGATTTCCGGTAGCCGCCGTCAAAGCTAAAAGCGGCGTGGTATTGATAATGATCACCCGGGTTAAGTCAGGCATTCGCTATATCCGCTGCGAGCTCGTTGTCATCCATGTCGATAACGGCAACCCCATAATGATGCAGTTCTCCAAGAAATTGCACTCGGTTCATCCCGACAAGCGATGCGGCCATACCGGAGGATAATCGTTTCATTTCATATAGCTTGACCGCCATAGCCATTTTAGCTTCCCGTTCGAATTGTTGGGGCGTACAATGAACCGCATCAGGCAATTTGCTCGGTACTTCAACCACTATTTGCATAATAGATCTCCACAGCCGGTTTATCCGGAAGTGTTGCGTGTCCGGACCTTTTATCACCAAATACGCCAAATCGTCTATGATGCTAACAAAAGGCCTAAAATTTGCCTTTAAGGATAGCATCACACTGTCTTTTAATCAACTTTTTCAACGATAGGCGGCTTTGGTCACACCCTTCTCATCTCTCTGTTTATCTCGAACCCTTGCCATAGTTCGACGGCAGCAGGATGCGCGGGGTGATCCCATGATTCGTGTTCCAGGCGTACGTAATCCTTGACGTCAACCCCCGACCAGGTTTCCGCACCGAGTCCCTCAAGCTCAAGCAAGCTGTGTTTTTGCCCTTACCTTCGTGCTCTTCGTGTTCTTCGTGGTGCACACCTGTCAAGCCGCCACCCGTTCCCCCCGCATCGCCTGCCGATCACCCGGATTTCGGAATCCACGCCGAGCAAGTTTCATCAAGGCCCTGGCCAGCGTTTCCAGCGTGCAGGCCGCGGCTTTTTGCACAAACACATCCCCGGCATTTCCATTTTCAAACGCATAGACCACCAGATCCACCGCATCCTCAATGGTCATCATAAAGCGGCTCATGGCCGGATCGGTAATGGTTATCGGCCGTCCCGATTGAATTTGCTCGATAAAAAGGGGAATCACCGATCCCCGGCTGACCATGACATTGCCGTAGCGGGTAATCGCTATCACCGGCTTTTCTTTTGCCACGCGGGATTTCGCCACCGCGAGCTTTTCCATCATCGCCTTGGAAATCCCCATGGCGTTGATCGGATACACGGCCTTATCCGTGCTGAGAACGATCACCCGCTCCACCCCGGTGGCGATCGCGGTGCTGAGCAAATTTTCCGTGCCGAGGGCGTTGGTGTTCAGCGCCTCAAGCGGAAAAAAACTCGCAGGACAGCGCCTGCTTCAGTGCCGCGGCATGAAACACGAAATCGACGCCCATCATCGCGTCTCGCAGCCTGCCGCTGTTTCGCACATCCCCGATGTAAAACTTCAGTTTCGGATTGGCATAGGCCTTTCGCATGTCGTCCTGCTTTTTTCGTCGCGGCTGAAGATGCGGATTTCCCCGATTCCCGTGTGCAGGAAACAATCCAAAACCGCGTTGCCGAACGTGCCCGTGCCGCCTGTAATTAAGAGTGTCTTGGCGTAAGGGGCCATGCCAGGTGATTATAGGTTCCGGTCAGATACTCCATTGCCGGCCATAAACAGTCCTGATATCGGCTTAACGTTTTTCGAATGGTTTGTGAAACGGGTATGGTGTTAAAATCACCGGCAAGAAGGATGTGCTCGTATCCTTGCGATGAAATCCAGGATAACAACTCGGCTATTGCCCGGGTACGGTTAGTTTCCGTATAGACTTCATCTTGCATGAATTCAAAAGCCTGATAAAAACTAATATTGACGCCTGTTTCTGAAATACCGATTCCCTTGATCCGTTCCAGGTGCACCGAGCATATCAGCATTTTTTCTGAACCCACCACCGCTTCCACAGCCAGAGCGCCATATTGGTTGAAACGAAAACACCCAAAAAGGCAGGCCGAGACTGCCGGACAGATACCGGCACGCTTCTTCTCCGTGCACTTCCTGCAGAATGAGGATGTCCGGCGCTTCGGGAATGCGTGCGATACTTTCGATCCGGCTGATATCCGCAGGTTTCCCATTAAAGGTTCCGACATTGAATGTCATAACAGACAGCGGTGTTCCATCTGGACGGGATTGAACTTCCTGAAACAGGACTAAGCCGCAGACCAGCACAACTGCGACAATCAATAAAGGAACCCTGTGTTGATTCATATCGATAAATTTATCACATATCAAAACCCTTTGAACCTGTTATCAATATATTCATGACTATCCTTGCATGAGCTACAACTTTTCCAATCTCTTATCCAGTTCTTTGGTCTGAATTTTAAGATGGGTAATTGATGCAGAAAGCTCCCCAAGAATATCTTCCTTCTGATCCCCGGACAGTTCCTTCACCTTTAGTGCTTCAATATATCTGACAGCAGTCATGCATTCCTGTTCCAGTTCTTCGAACAATACGCTCATGCTATCATACGAATCCGCATTTTGTTCATTCATGGCTCCAACCTCTTAATTGCCCTATCGATACTTTTCTGAAAAGCGCTGATCTCTTTTTCCCAATGCCGAATCAGCATGCTATCCGGCATACTTTTCAATCGTTCCAGATCGATTTTTAATTTATGTTCTTCGAGTCTGCTGGTCAAGCTTTGGATTCTTTTTTTGAGGGCCCTTTTTCCCATCATTCCTTAACCTTTTTCGTGTTCTTCGTGGTTCATTCTTTCTTTGCGTCTCTGCGTCTTGGCGCCTTTGCGTTAATTCTTTTTCATCTTCAAGACCGCGATCGGATAATTTTCTTTTTCCGGGTTGCTGACAGATGAACCGGTATCATATTCACCACGAAGGCAATATTCCCCCCTTCTCTTTCTGGGCAAATTGTATTCTGCAAACATGCCGCGCAATCGGCGGCGCCAGGGTTACCCACCGTACGGTAAACGCTCCTTCCGGAAAAAGTGTCCGCACCCGTTTAGCTGGCACCCTCTGACTAATGGGCTGGTTCCCTTTCCCCCGGCCCCTCACATGTGCATCATAAAATCGATATCCGCCTTCTCTTCCGGCGTCAGCTTGTCATAATTCCAGCTACCGGCATTGGTGTCCGAAGGCAAAGCCTCCTACCTTCTCTTTTTCCTTATTACATTATAGCGAGACGCACTGACATTGTCATTACATTTTGTTTTTGATGCCCTGCCCATAGCCCATAGCCTCTCGCCCCCCATCATTTAACCAAATCAAAGAATGCCGGAAACATCATCAAACGATGCAACCTCAACGCATCCCTCAGGCGTAGGGACATTCTCATGAAGAGACCCGGGCCAACGAACCCGAATCGACGGCCTCCAGCCCAATTTTGCCGGCGCGATAACATCTTTTACATGATGCCGATAGACAGCCAGAAACAATGCGCAAGACTCACAACAGCGGCGGATACCGGAAACACAAAAAAATGCCGATCCCCCCACCTTTGGGAGTCGGCATTCAGTGCGAACCTCGGTCGTTCCGGAAAACAACTCTTAATCCAATGTACCCCCGGACGTGTTAAACCGGCGCATTGTCCATGATCTCTCTAAATTCCGTTAATGATCCGGCAAGAATGGCTTTTTTGTGCAGCATTTTTAATACAGCCGTATCGTCTATTTTCATGATTTTATTGATCATGGCTTTTGGCACTGCCTTAAACCGGGCTTCCAGCACATCCGTCACGGCTTCCCGGGATTTCAGCAACAACCCCTCCTGTCTGCCTGTTTCGATGCCCATCAACTGCCCTTTTTTAATCCCCATTCGTTCAACGGATGTGACGTATGGCATTTTCATGTCCTCCTCATACTGGTACATATCATCGGAAAAACGCTTTTCCAGCTCTTCCGGCAGTGTCATGATCCAGTCGATAAACCGGAACAGTTCCAGGATATCTTCCCGCTGATACCCCCGCTGATAAAGCCTTTTCACCAGAGACAGTTTCCATTGCAGCCGACTGTCCGGATCCTTTCGGGTTTCAAGGCCTTTTAAATGTGTCATAACCACCACGGCAAACGGATTTCCGCTTGCCTCAAGATAATCCCAATCCTTGAGATAGTCCAATAATTTTATAACCGGAAACTGTATCTCCACCTTGCAGCCCCACAGCGCATATCCATACCGCTCCGGCTTCCAGTTTTTCCGCTCGTCCGTCAATACCGCCAGACTGACGATTTTCTTGTCGTGTTTATCAAAGAGCCGGTAGTTATACACGTACATCCGTTTGGCAAATCCGGTGTCCGGTTTTCCCTGGATTTCCACATGAATAAGCGCCCATATTTCAGAACCGTTCTTCAGCCGGACCTTAACCAGTTTATCCACCGTGCGTCTGCCCGTTTTTGAACTCCGCATGATCTTCTGAAGCTCTTTATCCAGAAATTCATGCCCCCTTTCCCAGTCGATTTCCGGGAAAATATGGGGAAAAAAGAATTCGATAAACCGCGCAAAATACCGCTCCAGAATATCTTTCCAGGGCGGGTCCGAATCCATTGCAATTATTTCGGACATCTTTCCTCCGACGTCCTTATACGCGAATTATCGAGTGCGCGAAGTCGTGAAGATCCTTTGGAGAGATGGGAATACTTGTCATGTATTTTTATGCCACACAACCCGGTTCACATAATCCGTATAGCTTAGAATAACCCGCGCCACTTTTTCAGACACATTGGGCATTTGATAATCCTGGATCACCCGCAAATTGCGTGTTCTTCCTCTCTCCTGGGAAGCTAAAATCTCCAGTCCTTCCCAAACCCGGTTCCACTCCAGCCCGGTCATCATGACGGCCCCTTCCTCCATGCCTTCCGGCCGCTCATGGGCTTCACGGATATTCAACGCCGGAAAATTCAGTATGGAGGATTCCTCGGTTATGGTGCCGCTATCCGACAAGGTCGCGGTCGCATTCACCTCCAGTTTGATATAATCCGTGAGGCCAAAAGGCTTGTGCAGTTCAATCCGCGTATCCAACGGAACGCCGAGCGATTCCAGGCGCTTTCGGGTCCTCGGATGAATCGTGAAAATCACCCGCTTTCCGAATTTCTCAACCAGGCCCGCCAGCACCCGCACCAGTTTGCCCAGGTTCACATCCGAGTCCACATTCTCTTCGCGGTGGCAGCTCACCACAAAATATTCATCCGGCTCAAGTTTCAGCCGCTCCAGAATGCCCGATTCCTCGATCTTGGGCATATAGTAATGCAGCACCTCAAACATGGGGCTGCCGGTCTTGATAATGCGGTCGGCGGGAAATCCCTCGCGCAGCAGATATTCCCGGGCAATGCTGCTGTAAGGTAGATTTTTGATATCCAGGCCGTACCCGAAATCGGTTTCATCGGCATAACTCAAATAGGTCGCATACAAGGCGCGCTCAAACGTGTCTTGAAAGTTCGGAAGCCGGAGGTTTGTCCGCATATCACGAAATGCCTGGATTTTCTCCGCCAATTCGCCGAGCGTTATTCGATGGGAGGATAGCGGCGTTGCGAACCGGAAGCCGGGCGGCCCCGGCGAAAGTTCGGAAATAAGCGCCGCAACCACATCATCGATGTAAGTCAGATCAATCTCATTTGCCGGGTCGGATATCCGGATGGGCACCCCCTTTGCGATGTTGTGACAGAAGGTGGCGGTAACGGAGTTATAGTTGGGGAGACACCACTTGCCGAACAAATTCTTGAACCGGTACACGACACACGCCGCGCCGGTTTTTTCAGCGTACGCCTTCAATCGCAACTCCGCCTGACGCTTGCTGATCCCGTAGGGGTTTTCCAGGTCCGCCTGGATGGAGGAACTGAGCACGATTTTGGGAGCACGCCCCATTTCCTCAAGTTTTACGCAGATTTCATCCAGTGATCCGGCATTACCCGTTTCGAATTCCGCCGCATCCTTGGGACGATTGACGCCGGCGAGGTGAATGACGATGTCTGCTTGGCGGAGGGCGAAATCCAACTCGCCGGGAGGGGTGTCGAGATCCTGCTCGAAAAGGGTGATGCCTTCTTGCGGCGAAAGACCGAACAGAGATTCTTGCCGACAAAGCCTTTGGAACCGGTAACCATTACTTTCAAAAACAACTCCTTCTTCGTGTTCTTCGTGGTGAATATCGCAGTTCTATGAGCGCCACTCCCTGCAATTCGTGACCAAAATCAAGCCGCCACCCGCGCCACCCGGGTGGCGATCGCGGCACTCAACACATTTTCCGTGCCGAGGGCGTTGGTGTTCAGGGCCTCAAGCGGAAAAAACTCTCAGGAAGGCACCTGCTTCAGCGCTGCGGCATGAAACACGAAATCGACGCCCATCATCGCGTCTCGGAGACTGCCGCCGTTTCGCACGTCCCCGATGTAAAACTTCAGCTTCGGGTTGGCATAGGCCTTTCGCATGTCATCCTGTTTTTTTTCGTCGCGGCTGAAGATGCGGATTTCCCCGATCCCCGTGTTCAGGAAACGGTCCAGAACCGCGTTACCGAAGGTCCCGGTTCCACCCGTAATTAGGAGTGTTTTGTCTTTAAACATTGGGTTACCATCCATTTTCTGTTGTAATATTCAGACAAACTGCACTGAAGCTTTGAAATATCCACCACGAAGAACACGAAGATCACGAAGACAACAATCTGTCCAAGCAACCTCAAAGCATCTTATGGCAGAAACAGCGACAATGGCGGCCTCATGGTTAAAGATTATTTTGCCAGGAAGGCCACAAAAAAAATAAGGGGATACCAAGCGCGAAGGCGGGGCTTTACAACCTCAAGCTGTTTCTGAAACATGGGCCCAGTCCGGATCGGGGACAATTATGGTTGTCATTTGGGCACCCGGTTCAAAATTAATTTCGGTGGCCAACATTTCCTGAGCACCGATTGTTAAGGAGCGAATCAGCTCCGATTTTTTTCTTTCCTGCGCATTGACACCGGGCAGATCAATGAGCCAACCGAACCACCATTCGCCGTTTTTTTTTATAACTGCTCTATATTTCATTTTTTACCTCACAAAAGGTATTCCAAGGTCCTTACAAATTTTCCGTGCCAACTCATCGACTATTTCATTATGCCTTGGAACTTGTGTTTTTAAAATACCTTTTTGATAAATACTATGCCTGCTCCCCTCGCGTAACAGGGATGCCCCATTCTTTTTAAGGTGTGCCAGCAGTTGATTTCTTTTCATTTCAAATTGATATAAAATTAGGGGCGAATCTTTTCGCCTTCACCCCTTTGCGCTCTTTCGTTAAACTTTTTGCCCTTACCTTCGTGCTCTTCGTGTCCTTCGTGGTGATTTGTTATCCGCTCACCTGCCACATCCCCACATCAAATCGCCAATCATCTTTTGCGGTATCTTCTATTTTGCCGGAAGAAAAGACTCCCAGCAGCGCATCATCGGTCAGCATCACCATGGCACAGGCATGCCCCGGTGGTATTCGCAACACGGCTGGGGTTGCCGAGGAAAGAGTGTACCGCTGAACGGAGAGCGAGAGGGAAGGGGACTCCCAATCGTCAATTTTAACGGCGGCGACAAGAACGGAACCGCTCAGGGCGGCAAACCCTTTTTGCTCCATTTGGTGGCCGATCCAGCCCCTGGGGTCACCACAACGGTGGCTGCGGATGGTATAGAACCGTCCTACCCATTTGAAATCAAAATCGTTTACAAAGCTTACGGTGCCGCGTTCATCGGTATGAAGGCCGCCCCGAATAAGTTCAATTTTCATCTACGCTTTCTGCAAAAAGTTCGGGCAATAAAAACTTTATGTTGACGCCACAAATTTTGGCCAGCGTGGCAAGAATGACTCTGAAATCCAACCACACATTCATTTCGATTGCATACTTCCGATACAAAGACAGCTTCCGTGGCGTTATTTCATCTACATAGTACTGCTCCGGGTTCTTTGACCTGGAAAGCACCTCTTGCTCGTTGCTGTATACCAGAGAGGCATAGTCCGTTATACCCGGTCTTATCGATAAGATACGCTGCCGATCTGAAAGCGACCAATTTTCAACATATTTCGGGACTTCAGGCCTGGGGCCGACGAGACTCATATCACCCCAAAAAACATTGATTAATTGCGGCAACTCGTCAATTTTTGAATTTCTGATAAAATGACCGATTTTTGTAATGCGCGGATCTTTTCCGGCTGTAATTTGCGCCCCCAGTCTTTCGGCATTCTGAACCATCGTCCTGAATTTATATATCCTGAATAATCGACCCTTCAGTCCAACTCTTTTCTGCCGGAAAAATGTAGGTCCCCCATCTCGTCTGACCGCTAAGCCGACGCACAGCAGGACAGGTGTCAATAAGAACAAACCGATGATTGAAAAGAATAGATCGAAGAGACGCTTCATTCTGCTTTAAATTCATAATTCAAAATTTCTTTAACCGCTTCCACTACCCGCGCCACCTCCCCATCCGTCATCTTCGAATAGATCGGCAAGCTCACCGCCCGCTGAAAGCAATCCAGTGCCACCGGGAAATCATCCGGCTTAAATTCGTACCGATCCCGCCAATACGGGTGCAGATGCAGCGGAATAAAATGAACGCTGGTGCCGATTCCTTTTTTCGCCATGTTTTCGATAAATTCGTCCCGGTTGATTTTCAGTTTTTCAAGCGCCAACTGAATGACATAAAGATGCCAGGAATGGGTGTCAGCGGGGTTTTTTAAAACCGGTGTCCGCAAGGGAAGGTCCTTAAACGCCTGCGTGTATGCCGCTGCAATGGCTTCCCGGCGCTCTCGAAACCGTGCCACTTTTTTCAACTGATGAATCCCGATCGCCGCCATCAGATCCGGCATATTATATTTAAAGCCGGGCGCCACCACCTCATAGTACCAGTTGGGCTTGTTGGCCGTATACCGGTCCCAGATATCCCGGCTGATGCCGTGAAGCCGCATCGTTTTGATGCGTTGGGCCATCTCCTCGGAATTCGTGGTCACCATTCCGCCTTCGCCCGTGGCCAGGGTCTTGGTGACGTAAAAGCTGAAAACCGTCACATCGCCGATAGCGCCGATCATGCTGCCATTAAAGGTACAGGGGAGCGCGTGAGCC
>JAZDPP010000078.1:0-27476 GCA_043797445.1 Pseudomonadota bacterium | reverse complement strand
ATTAACGGTGCCTCATTTGGTCAAAGGTTAGAGTTGACACCGTAACTGTTACATATTATTGGTATAATGTCCAGTCATTTTATAACAAATTGATAATATTTAAGAAATATATTTGGATCAGTTAATTAAATTTCTATTCCTAACCTCTAACCTCTAACCTCTCGCCTCTCGCCTCTAACCTCTAACCTCTCGCCTCTCGCCTCTCGCCTAACTCAATCAGTATCCGTCTTCAGCACCGAAAGGAAAGCAGACTGCGGAATCATCACCTTTCCCACCATTTTCATCCGCTTTTTCCCCTTTTTCTGTTTTTCCAGAAGCTTTCGTTTTCGGGTAATATCCCCGCCGTAGCATTTGGCAGTGACATCCTTTCGAAGGGGGGAAATGGTCTCCCTTGAGATGATATTGCCGCCGATGGCGCCCTGTATGGCGATTTTAAACATCTGCCGGGGAATCTCCTCTTTGAGCCGTTCGCAGGCATTGCGCGCCCGTTGCACGGAGCGATCCCGGTGAACCAGCATGGAGAGGGCATCCACCCGCTCGGCGTTCAGAAGAATATCGACTTTGACGAGGTCCGAGTCCCGGTAATCGATTATGTCATAGTCGAAAGACCCGTAGCCCTGGGTGATCGATTTTAGTTTGTCATAGAAATCGTAGATCACCTCGGCAAGGGGGATTTCAAATATCATCTCCAGCCGGCTGCTGGTCAGATACTGGTAGTTGATACTGATGCCTCGCCGGTCCAGACAGAGCTTCATGACCGCGCCCATATAGCGTTCCGGAACGATAATGGCGGCCCGGATATAGGGCTCCTGAGCGTTTTCGATCAGGGTCTGATCCGGATATAGCGCCGGATTGTCGATGATTTGGACCGTGCCGTCCTTCATGAAGATCTTATACTGGACAGAGGGCGCCGTTAAAATAAGGGAAAGATCATATTCCCGCTCCAAACGTTCCTGGACGACTTCGAGGTGAAGCAGTCCCAGGAAACCGCACCGGAAGCCGAATCCCAGGGCGGCGGAGCTGTCCTTTTCGTAGATGAGAGCGGCATCGTTAAGCTTTAATTTTTCCAGTCCGGCCGTCAACTCCGGATAGGCGTCCGATGCCACCGGATATAAGGAAGAAAAGACCACCGGCTTTGCCTCCTTGAACCCCGCAAGGGGGGCATCGCAGGGGGCGTTCTTAAGGGTCACCGTATCCCCGCAACGGGTATCACTAACGGTTTTGATGCCGGCGATAAAATATCCCACCTGGCCGGCGGAAATAGATTTTTGCGGCACCCGCACCAGCCGGAAAAACCCCACCTCCTCCACCCGGTAAGTCGCCTTGTTCCACATGAACATGATGGTATCACCGGCCTTCAACTTTCCCTCGAAGATCCGAACA
This sequence comes from Pseudomonadota bacterium, assembly GCA_043797445.1. Classification (GTDB taxonomy): domain Bacteria; phylum Desulfobacterota; class Desulfobacteria; order Desulfobacterales; family JAFDDL01; genus JAZDPP01. Next base: position 26,093 of record JAZDPP010000078.1, on the reverse strand, counting down.
TGAACGATGGTGCCCCGAAACGGATCGTAGTGGGAATCAAAAATCAGCGCTTTAAGCGGCGCGTTCGCATCTCCCGTGGGCGGGGGCAGTTTTCGAACCACGCCCTCCAAAATATCCGGAACACCGGTGCCCTCCTTGGCGGAGACACAGATGGTGGCCTCGGGGTCAAGCCCCAAATCCTCTTCAATCTGGTTTTTCACCCGCTCGATGTCCGCGGACGGCAAATCGATTTTATTGATCACCGGTATGATTTGAAGGTTGTGCTCCATGGCCAGGTACAAATTGGCAAGGGTTTGGGCTTCAACGCCCTGACTGGCATCCACCAGCAGCAAGGCGCCCTCACAGGACGCAAGCGCCCTGGAGACTTCATAGGTGAAATCCACATGCCCCGGCGTGTCGATGAGATTCAGGGAATAGGTGATTCCGTCGGCGGCGGTGTAGGGAAGGCAGACGGTCTGGCTTTTAATCGTAATCCCCCGTTCCCGCTCGATATCCATGGTATCCAGAATCTGGTCTTTGAAATCCCGATCCGCGACCACATGGGTTGCCTGAATCAATCGATCGGACAACGTTGACTTGCCATGATCGATATGAGCGATGATGCTGAAGTTTCGTATATATTTCATAACCACTTTACCTGGCGCCGCCATCCGGAATGATTGGATGCTGCAAATGCAGGCCAGTCAACACACCGCGGGCCGAAAAGTCGGTTGACAGGCAAAAGCATTGTCGGTATATTTAATAAAATTAAGAAAAAAGCTCTTTTATCAGATCAATTTCAAGGATGTCAACCCGGCTCTTTATGGCAAAAAAACCCGCTGACGGTGACGGAAAAAAACCGATTCCCCAGTCAGGTTCAGCCTCGCCCGTTCAATGCGAACAGGGCAGCAGTTTGAAATCCATGGGGGAAGCATCACCTGAATCCGTCCGACCCAACAATATAACCGATAACGGTGAATCGAACAAATCAAAAATGAAAATCCGCATCCTAATCGTAGACGATGATTTCGGCATCAGTGATTCGATGAAGGAGTTCATCGAAATGGCGGGATATGACGCCGAAAAAGCCGAAACTGCGGAAGACGCTCTGGAATACCTGAAAAAACATCCGGTTCAAATCGTCATCACCGACATCATGCTTCCCGGCATGAACGGCCTCGAGCTGACGGATCTGGTGAAAAAAGATTATGATTCGGACGTGATTGTCATGACAGGCTACAGTGAAGAGTATTCGTATGCGGAGGCCATCGGGAAAGGCGCCAGCGATTTTGTTTTCAAGCCCGTTCGATACGAAGAGCTTCTGCTGCGAATCAAGCGGGTCATCAACGAACGCCAGCTCACCAAGGAGCGCATTCAGATGCTGCATCGGCTTCAAAAGCTCGCCATCACGGATGCGCTCACGGAATTATATAATTCCAGACATTTTTACACCCAGATGGAACTTGAAATCGATCGCTCTAACCGGTATGGCCACCCCTTGTCGCTGCTGCTCCTCGACATCGATCATTTCAAGAACTACAACGACTCATACGGTCACCTGGAAGGCAACAAGATTTTAAACCAGATCGGCCGCACGATCCGATTTTGCCTCCGGAAAATGGACTCGGCCTATCGCTATGGCGGAGAGGAATTCACTATCATCCTGCCGGAGACCAGCGGGAATGAAGCGGAGGTTGTGGCTCAGCGGATCCGGACCTCCGTCGCGGGCCATCTGTTTTTTCCCGCGCCGGACAAGCAAGTGCGTGTCACCGTCAGTATCGGTGTCACGGAATACATCAAAAAAGAAGAATTATCCGCTTTCATCCAGCGAGCGGACAAGGCCATGTATCTGTCCAAGAAAAACGGCCGTAACCAGGTCTCCTGCCTGTATGATACGCCTGAAGCGTCTTTGTAATGCCCTCATGACGAATTTTTTTTTCCTTACAACCCCGACACGCGATCAGATCCATCAGATTCTATCGCTCTACGAATCCACCGGCTGGTGGACGCCCGGCCCGGACGCGGTGGATGAGGCTTTGCGGCTTGTTGACGGCAGCCACTGCTTCCTGGTGGCGGAATCGAAAGGGGAAATAGTCGGCATGGGAAGAGCCATCAGTGACCGCGTCAGTGATGCCTATATTCAGGATGTGGCCGTCGGATCGGATCATAAACACCAGGGCATCGGCTCCGAGCTTGTTGCACGAATTATAAAACGCCTTCAAGAGGACGGGATCGGCTGGATCGGATTGATCGCGGAGCGAAATTCATACGCCTTTTACCGGGAAATCGGCTTTTCAGAGATGCCCGATGCGCTTCCCATGTTGCTCAAAGAAACCGGACTTGACACTGAATGAATTTAACACCGCTTACGTTATCGGATGCTCGAAGACTCTTGTCTTTTTTTGACCATCAATCCTACGAGCTTTGCGAGTACACCCTTCCTTCGATTCTGGCGTGGCTGGACGACGACTATCAGCCCCTCGGCTATATCCTGAACAATGATACACTGGTGATCTGCTCCGAATTTGCCGTCAGTAAAGAATACCGCCATCTTCTTCTGCCCATCTCCCCCGTTCGGGAGTTTTGCCCCCGGGACCTCCAGGACCTGGCGCTGAACCTGGAGCGGGAGGCATTCTGGTTCGTCCCGGAGCACTATATTCGAAAATACGGCCGGCAGGAAGTCGCCGCGTATTTTAACATCTCCGAACATGCCGGGCATGCCGACTATATCTATCAAACCGAGGATCTGGCGGAACTGAAAGGCAATCGCTATTCCAAGAAACGGAACCTGATTCATCAGTTTGAACGCCAGTATCTTCATCCGGGCCGGGTTGAACTCGCGCCGATAACCCCGGGAACGGAAAGTGAATGCATCGATTTCATAGAGAAATGGTGCGATGCCTATCCCTGCGAAATAGAATCCGATGTGGAGCTGGTTTGTGAAAAGCAGGCCGTACTGTGTTCAATCCAAAACATTGAGCTTCTAAAGCTCGATTCCATTTTGATGCGGATCGACGGGGAGATCTCGGCCCTCGCCATGGGGACCCGGCTGACCGATATCATGGGAGTGCTTCATTTTGAAAAAGCCCATACCCACATTAAGGGGCTGTATCAGTACCTTGACCGGGAATGCGCGCGGCGGATGTTTAAAGGATATCCCTATCTGAACAAGGAAAGTGATATGGACGTCCCGGGACTGGTGCAGGCAAAAAAATCGTATCACCCCTTAAAAATAATGAAATCCTATCAGCTGACGCTCCGGTAAGCACAGTGGGTAAAAACCATGACGCCATGCCGGTATTCAAGGGGATTCGGGCTTATCCGTTTCCATCGGAGCCGGAGCTTCTTTTTTATATGCCTTTTTGACCTTAAAAAAATCGTAAGCAGACCAGGGAAGCAGTATGCCGCTGATAACCCTGTTGAAGAGCTGATGCTTTACCATTTCCGGGTCCGTGGTAAGCCATCCATCATAAAAGCACCAGCTTCCAAATAGAAACAGCAGCACGGTAAATACATAAGGGTTTAATTCGGGCGGCGCTTTTTTGACTTCTTTTTCGTTTACCATGAGGATTGATCTCTCCGTTATTAAAACGCGTAATGATACGATATCACCTGCTGCTCCGATAGATGGGCTGGACCGTCACCTTAAGATAGAGATCCCCATGCCCGCCACCCGGCAACGACTTTCCGAGCCCCTTCAAACGAAGCACATTGCCGTCCCGGGTGCCGGGCGGCACCGCTACGTTGAAGAGTCGCTTATGAAACCCGAAGGGAACATGGATGAGCTTTCGGGTGCCGGCAAGCGCCTCATGGTAGGTAATGGTGAGGGGGGCATAGAGGTGCGGATCTTCCCCTTCGACGAAAGGCCGAAGGACCTGGAGCCGATCGCTTCGCTTGCGCTCGGCGGCCTTTCGAAAGACATTACTCAGCCCCGAGACCGGCACCTTTAAAAAGAGTTTGAGGAAAAAAATACCGCTTAAAAACCCGCCGACATGCGCCCACCAGGCAATGCCGCCCGCGCCGCCGGTGGCCCCGGCCGCGTTTATAAACTGCATGAGAAACCAGAACCCGAGAAAGAAGACGGCGGGAATTTCGATAAACAGGGGAATAAAGAGAATGGGAATGAGGGTGAGAATCTTGGCTCCCGGGTGGAGAATGATATAGGCACCCATCACCCCGGCAATAGCGCCGCTTGCCCCGATGATGGGCGTTGTGGAAAACGGATAGAATAGAAAATGGGCCAGGCCGGAAGCAATGCCGCACAATAAATAAAACACGATATAGCGAAGCGGCCCCAGGCGGTCTTCGATATTATTTCCAAAAATATAAAGGGACCACATATTGCCCAGCAGATGCCAGAATCCCCCATGCAAAAACATGAAGGACAGGAGGGAAAACAGCTGCTGGCCGATGGAGAAATAATCGGCAATTCGCGGCACCGTGTACCGCGCCGGAACAAATCCATATTGATAGGCAAACCGTTCCAGCCCTGAACCGGCGGACGGTTGGGCCAGGAAGAAAAAGACATTGAGGCCGATGAGGGTCATATTGACCACCGGATACGTTTTGGAAGGAATCGTATCGCGAATCGGTATCATGGGATCTTTTCCGCCGGCTCCTTTCCCTGAATGCGCATGCTCAGATCAACACTTTTAGCCGAATGCGTGAGAGCGCCCACCGAGATGATATCAACACCGGCATCGGCCAGATCGGTTAAATTTTCCAGATGGACCCGGCCGGAAGCTTCGACCAGTGCGCGGCCCCCGATCAGCGCCACCGCTGTCCGGATCATCGGCAAATCCATATTGTCGAGCATAATCGTATCGGCGCCGGCATCGATCGCCTCTTGCACTTCAGCAAGCGTTGCCGCTTCCACCTCGATCTTGATCAGGTGCGAGATGCGTTTTCTCACCGTGGCCACCGCCGCCGAAATGCCGCCGCAAACCGCAATATGATTGTCCTTTATGAGAACACCGTCATACAGCCCGGTCCGGTGATTTTCCCCACCGCCCATGCGGACGGCGTATTTTTCGAGCGTGCGCCATCCGGGCGTCGTTTTTCTCGTATCCACCAGCCGGGTCGGCCGACCCACGAGCAAATCGGCATAGGTCCGCACATGCGTCGCGATACCGGATAACCGCTGCAGAAAGTTCAGCGCCGTGCGCTCTCCCAGGAGCAGGCCGTGAAGCGTCCCTCTTGCCGTGAGGACCACCTCGCCTATCGTCACCGAATCGCCGTCTTTAAAGTTCGAAGTTACCGTCATGCTGCTGTCCAGCTTGGTGAATACCTGCTGGGCGATGGCGAGCCCGGCCAGAACACAGGCTTCCTTGGCAACGATTTCCCCGATTCCCTGGGCTTGGGGGGTAATGAGATTTTCCGTGGTAATATCGCCGTGACCAATATCTTCCGTCAGCGCAAATGCAATCAGCTTATCGATTGCCGGTGTCCAGAGGCTCATAAAAATCCTTTGCGGGCATTGTTCGGGTCTTCGCGGTCTTTTCGCCGGGGCCCTTTACAGGGCTTCCAGTTTTTTAAGCGTTGCCCGAAATTTCTGCTGCTTTTCCGTTAAAAGAACATGCTTTTCTCTTACTTTTTCCACCACATCCGCGGGCGCCTGGCCTATGAACCCCGGGTTGGCAAGCTTTTTGGTCAATCCGGCCAGCTCACCTTCCAGCTTATCGATCTCCTTTTTGAGGCGCTGCGTTTCCTTCGCCACATCCAGAATTCCCGCAAGGGGAACATAGATCGTTGCGCCGTCCGTAATGGCGGTGGCGGCGGCCGGAGGGCGCTCCCCCGAAGCGGAAACGGTGAGGGTTTTAAGTTTGGCAAGGCTCGACACGATATCCGTAAACGCCTCTATCGTCTCCCGAATCTCCATATCCGGGGATTGAACCATTACATCGAGGGCCAACCCCGGCGGGATATTCATCTCCCCGCGAATGTTTCGAACGCCGGTAATGATTCGAATGAGCCGGTTCATTCGGACTTCCGCATCCGCATCCCGAAGAAGGCCGGTCTTATCCGCCCTTGCCAGGGGATAGGAGGCCGTCATGATGGAGCCCTCGCCCGGAGAGAGTTTCTGCCAGATTTCTTCCGTCACAAAGGGAATAAACGGATGAAGGAGTATGAGGGTTTCCCGGAGCACCTGCTGCAATACATCAATGGTGGTCAACCGGGCCGCCGGGTCTTCAATATTGTAAAGGGCCGGCTTGATCGCCTCCAGATACCAATCACAGAATTCGTGCCAGACAAATTGGTAGAGAGCGCCGGCCGCGTCGTTGAAGCGATAGGTGTCGAGTGCCTGCGTCACCAGTTCCATCACATGGCGCAGCCGGGAAAGTATCCAGCGATCGGGCAAGGAGGGAGGCTTTCGTTCGATGGCAATGCCCGCGTCCGTCTCGTGCATCATCGAAAAGCGGGCCGCATTCCAGAGCTTGTTTATGAAATGCCGGTATCCGTCCACCCGCTGTTTTGACATTTTGACATCGCGTCCCTGAGCGGCAAAGGCCGCCAGCGTAAACCGGAAAGCGTCCGTGCCGTATTCATCGATTATTTCCAGGGGATCAATAACGTTTCCCTTGGATTTACTCATTTTTTTGCCCTCTTCATCCCGCACCAGGGCATGGACATATACGTCCCTGAAGGGCACCTCCTTCATGAAATGAAGCCCCATCATCATCATGCGGGCCACCCAGAAAAAGAGAATATCAAATCCGGTTACCAGCACAGCGGTGGGGTAAAAGGTTTTCAGCAAGGCCGTCTTCTCCGGCCACCCCATGGTGGAAAAAGGCCACAGGGCCGAGCTGAACCAGGTGTCGAGCACGTCGCTCTCCTGGACGGGAGAGGCAGCGCCACAGCTTTTGCAGGTTTCCGGCGCGCTCATGGCCACCATCATTTCCCCGCACGCCTCGCAGGTCCAGGCGGGAATCTGATGACCCCACCAGATCTGGCGGGAAATACACCAGTCCCGAATATTATTGAGCCAATCGTAATAGGTATTTTCCCAGATGTTGGGGATGATCCGGGTCTCCCCGTTTTTTACCGCGGCAATGGCTTTTTCCGCGAGCGGTTTGGCTTTTACGAACCACTGTCTCGACAGATTCGGCTCGATGATGGATTTGCACCGGTAGCAGTGACCGACGCCATGGCGAATCGGATCGATCCTGTCGAGGACGCCCTCATTTTTCAGCGCAGCCACCACGGCTTTCCGGCACTCGAACCGATCGAGGCCCGCAAATTCCCCCGCTTCCGCCGTCATAAGACCGTCATCTCCGATGACCTTGATGTGGGGCAGATCGTGGCGCCGGCCGATTTCAAAATCGTTGGGATCATGGGCGGGAGTTACTTTCAGTCCGCCCGTCCCAACGGATCGATCGACGTAGTCGTCTTTTATGATCGGAATTTTTCGGTTCATAAGGGGCAGGATCACGGCATCGGCACTCAGATGTGCATATCGTTCATCTTCCGGATGCACGGCGACCGCGGTATCACCCAGCATGGTTTCCGGCCGGGTGGTGGCCACCGTGATGCTGCCGGACCCATCGGCATAGGGGTAACGGATGTGGTACATATTGCCATCGAGTTCCTCATGCTCCACTTCCAGATCGGACAGGGCCGTATGGCACCGGGGGCACCAGTTGATGATGTAATTTCCCCGATAGATGAGACCTTCCTCATACAGCTGAACAAAAACGGTCCGAACGGCAAGGGAAAGCCCTTCATCCATGGTGAAGCGTTCCCGTTTCCAGTCGCAGGAAGCCCCCAGCCGTTTCAACTGGTTGATGATCGCACTCCCGGATTGTTCCCGCCACTGCCAGACGGCTTCTATGAATTTATCTCTTCCCAGGTCGTGACGGCTCAAGCCCTCGGAAGCGAGTTTCTTTTCCACCACGTTTTGTGTGGCGATACCGGCATGGTCGGTTCCCGGCATCCAGAGCACATTATCGCCATTCAGCCGCCGGTACCGGCAAAGAATATCCTGAAGGGTATTATTTAGCGCATGGCCCATGTGTAACACTCCCGTCACATTGGGCGGCGGGATAACGATGGCATAACCGGCCTGCTCGCTGGTATCTCTGGCGGCAAAAAGATTCTCCTTTTGCCAATACGCATACCACCGGCTTTCCACTTCCCGGGGTTCATAACCTTTGTCCAATTCATTCAAACTCATTCGATTCCTGCTCCTATGGTCCGCTGTCGTCAGGGCAAACGCCGTGTCAACACGCTGCCTCGTCTCTTCGATATCGGGCGTGGTTATACATGACCCAAAACTAAATGAAAAGAGGATTATAAGAAGCTGTTCGGCCTCGAATCCCCTGCGGCCCCGATCTCTTTAGAGGAAGCGGCGGCGCGCGGGGCCGGCCATAAAGATTATATATGGGGGATGGATCACGGGTATCCAGGCTGATTGTGGAAGTAAGACACTATTTTCAGTCATCCGGTAAAATTTCCGACAACAGGTGCTTTAATCGCTTGATTTCACGAGTGACCGCTTTTTCGACCGCTGCCGCCAGCAGTCGATCAATTTTTTTCCCCAACATTCTATCGATCACCCGTTCTATGGCGGCTTCGAGCTGTTCGGACGAAACCGATGGCACGCCGCTACCGGAATGGCCCGGCCGTGCTTCTTCGGGAGGTTCATCCATCCCCAATCCCAGCCCCAGTGCAGCCACCAAATCGTTGTTGACAACCAATTGCTTGTCAATAGCCAAATCCAAGGCTTCCCCAAGTTCAAAGCCATCCTGAACAAGGTCCCTGGCATGCTGAATGCTCTTGGGTGTATCACTGCCCGGAACCGCATCCGTTTCGGAAATATCGTCCGTCAGAAGCGTGGGCAGTTCATTGATATTAAAAAAAGCATCGGGTGCGACGCCCGACCCGGAATCCTTGCCGAACACCGCCGCTGATTCACTGACGGGTTCATCCAATAGTGATTCCACACCTCCCGGATCTAACATATCATATGTTTCATCCGCTACCACCGTCGGCTCATCGGAAAGCGCGAGATCATCCCCCTCGGCTTCCGCCATCAGTGACTCCACTTCTCCCAGATTCAATATGTCATCGCCTTCTTCCCCCGCTCCGGCGGGTTCTCCGGAAAGCGCGAGATCATCCCCCTCGGCTTCCGCCATCAGCGATTCCACATCCCCCAGATTCAATATATCATCGCCTTCTTCCCCCGCCTCGACGGGTTCTTCGGAAAACGTGAAAACATCATCCTCGGCTTCTTCCATTGGTGATTCCGCATCCACAAGGTCTAAAACGGTATCGTCTTCTTCCTTAGCCTCGGCGGGTTCATCGGAAAGTGTGAAAACATCATCCTCGGCTTCTTCCATTGGTGATTCCGCATCCACAAGGTCCAAAACGGTATCGTCTTCTTCCGCTGCCGCCACGGGTTCCGCGGAAAACGTGAAAACATCATCTTCAGCTTCTTCCATGAGGGGTGCTTCATCACTTAATTCCAGAATATCTTCCGCGGAATTTTCCGAGTCCGGGACTTCTTGGAAAAGTTCGAGAGGTTCCATCTGCGTCTCTTGTGTTTCAAACTCCTCCACATTCAGCTCCAGAATATCATCATCGGCTGCATCATAAATGGCGCCGGTTGGATTTTCCGAAAGCACCATGGGCTTGTTATCCGAATCATCCATCAGGGCTTCTTCGCAGAGTTCCAGGACCTCATCCTCTTTGTCACCTGATGGCGGTACTTCCGCTGAGAGTAGTGTCAACTCCGGCTCTATCTCCAGATTTTGAGACATCTCATTGACAAGATCAACGATTTCCTCATCCTCTTTTCTCGGGGCCGGGCTGCCGTTGTTGTCCGTTTCCATCATGTTTTCATCCTCCGGTAGCACGCGTTCATGGGGTCTGTGTTGAGATGTTTGTCCGTCATTTCTGCCACCCTGCGAAGCCATCATCCAGCTTTCTCGAAAGGCGAAAAGTAACAAGCCCTTATAATATTTTGAAAATTTGTAGCATAGGGGGGTAAGCGTGTCAAGATGGTTTGCATTTCTTCAAAATGGGGTGTAATAACTGGATTATGCGACGTTTTTTTATTGAACCATCCGCCGCCGCCGGCGACACGGCCGTTTTATCGGGAACGGATTCAAAACATATCAGCTCGGTGCTTCGGCTAAAATCGGGGACCGGCATTGTGCTTTTCGACGGCACGGGCGCCGAATACGAAGCCGAAATCGTGTCCGTTTCATCGGATCGGGTTTCGGTTTCAGGCCTTAAACGAATTGTCTCAAATTCGGAATCGCCGGTATCCATCACGGTGGCCCAGGGCTTCCTGAAAGAGAAAAAAATGGATGACCTCATCCGTGCGCTCACGGAATTGGGGATTAATCGATGGATGCCCTTTTTTGCGGAACGCTCAGTGCCGCACCCTTCCGGACTTCGCCTCTCGACACGAACGGACAGATGGCGAACCATTGCAAGAGAGGCATTGAAACAGTGTCGCCGCAGCCGGCTTCCCGAGATTCTCGCAGCCGGCTCATTGAATGACGTAATTGCGCTAAGCGCGGAAAGCGAACTGAAAATCGCTTTCTGGGAAAAAGCGGTCGAATCGATTCCGGCCGCTTTAAATGCAAAGACCGGCGAAGACCATCGTCGTATTTTTATTCTCCTGGGACCGGAGGGTGGATTGACCGACACGGAAATACAGTCGGTAACAACGGCGGGGTTTAAAGCCGTCACCCTTGGGCCGCGTATTTTGCGCGCTGAAACAGCGACGGTGGTGGCTTGCAGCCTTATGCAGTATCTATTGGGGGATCTCGGGCGCAATCGCGATACCATCACCGCACGCCCGTGATTTACCCCGTCGCTTGTTCACATTGCGAAAATCGGAGAAATGGATTCGCAACGGGTCACTATCGTTGCGAATCGATATTTTTTATCTCCGTCTCAATCTCGGCCATTCTTTTTTTGACTTCCTCCTCTCTTTTAACACGCTCTTCAATATGGGGCCGGTGTTTATATTTATTTTTATCTCTTCTTTTCTGGAAACCGGCGTCATTATCAATCGCCGCCTTTTCCTTCAAGAGAAGTCCATACTCCGTTTCAAGCGCCGCCTTATCCGCTTTGAGTTTTCTTTTTTTAAAATCTTCCGCTTTGCGATTCATTTCTTCATCGTCACTGCCGGGGTGCGATGATCTGGACGGAATGCGATTGTCCGATCCGATTGACTTTTGATTTTGGGTGTCCTGTTGATATTCCGTCCCTTCAACGACTTCCGAAATCTTATTTTCCGGAACGGTGGAAAGATCATTCGTGAAGTGCGCAACCCCCTGATCGTCCACATACCGATACACCGCCGCGCCTGCCGGCAATACCCCCCAGAAGATCATGCCAATTAAAAAAAATGTCATCCGCGTCATGGGTAACCTCTTAACAATTTTCGATTAAAAAACGGACGGGCACGATGCCATGAATCAACAGGCCTTGATCATCATATCGGCCACGCCAGGGTATTTTTGGGAAGACCGGCAGGAACTCGCTGTCGCTCAAACAGCCTGCCGCTCTTCCAAAAACACCCTGGCGCGACCTGCCTGCCGTGGGAAACCGGCCGAAACGATGATCGAGGCCAATCAACATAATGTCATGTTAGAAATAGAGCATATATCATCCTATAAATCAACTCGTTATACAGGCAATTCCAACGATTCGATTCTTGACACGTTCGACCGGGTTTGCGATGATTCAGGCGTGTTTTCTCCATTACGAGTACAAAAACCGGTGAAAGGATCTAAGCATGAACGGCGGGAATCTCATATTTCTGGAAAATCTGGAATGGTTTGATGAATCCGGCAAAGCGCTTGTGCATCGGCTGCCGGAAGCGGGGTCGGGAGAAATAAAGTACGGGGCGCAGCTGACGGTCCGGGAAAGTCAGGCGGCCGTGTTCTTTTATCAGGGAAAGGCGGTGGGGGCCTTTGGGCCCGGCCGGCATACGCTGAAAACGGCTAATATTCCGATATTGACTAAAATTGCCAGCCTGCCCTGGGCCATGAAAAGCCCGCTGCGGGCGGAAGTCTATTTTGCGAACCTGAAAGTGTTTACGAATCTCAAATGGGGAACCCGGGATCCGGTCGCCTTCAAGGACTCGGAGTTGGGCCTGATACGGCTTCGGGCGTTTGGCGTGTTCAATATTCAGGTGGTGCAACCGGTGCTTTTTATTAACACCATGGCCGGAACCCAGGGAATTTTCACCACCGAAGCGGTCGAAGAATACTTAAACCAGGTTATTGTTTCCCGATTTAACGATTATATGGGGGAATGTATCGATTCGATTCTGAATCTGCCAGCGCGGTATGACGAGCTTTCAGAGGGGCTTTCCAAACGCCTTGGAGAAGATTTCGGTCATTTCGGTCTGAGGCTGACTCAGCTTTACATGAACGCGATCACTCCGCCGCCCGAGGTTCAAAAGGCAATTGACGACCGAAGCCGCATGGGCGTATTTCAGGATATGGAGAAGCTGATGAAGATGAAGGCGGCCATGTCCATGGAAAAAGCCTCTGAAGCGGAAGGCAACAGCATGGGAATGGGAATGGGGCTCATGATGCCGGCCATGTTCAGCCAATATTTTTCCGGGACCGCCGCCCCCGCCTCCTCGTCCGCCGGCGGAGATTTCAAGTGTCCCGAATGCGGCAATCGGGTTCCCGGAGATGCCGGGTTCTGCCCGTCCTGCGGCCATCAATTGGTGGTGTTCCGGCAATGCGCCCATTGCGGGAAAAACATGACCCCGACGGCCCGGTTCTGTGCGCGCTGCGGGAAGCCGGCTGAAGAAAAGCCCAAGCCCAAGCACTGTTCCCATTGCGGCGCCGAGAATCTACCGGGCGCTGTATTTTGTATGCGATGCGGAGAGAAAAATTAGCCTTCTCATCAGCCATCAATGCCCCCAGTGTGGCGCACCGGCCGCACTCGCCGAAACGGACCGATTGTTTCAGTGTGATTATTGCCGTGTGAAATCGTACCTCCTGGAGACGAGATATTTCAGATACCTGCTGCCTCACAAGGCCCCGGCGGATAAGGATCTGATCTATTTTCCCTACTGGCGGTTCAAGGGAATGCTCTTCTGGTGCCTTCCCGGCGAAATTCAAAACCGCTTTCTGGATTTAAGCCATCAGGCGGTTGATACCGCCGCTTTTCCCATCTCCCTCGGGCTTCGCGGCCAGGCGATGAAATTAAAGTTTGTTACGCCGGATACGCCGGGGCGATTTATCACTCCTTCGCTCCCATTTCAGGTAGCGCTTGATACCTATAGCGCCCGTTTCCATACCGATTTTATCAGTAAAGCGGCCCATGAGGCCCGAATCGGTGAGTCCGTCAGTCTCATTTATGCCCCGTTTTACATCGAAGACCGGCTTTACGATGCCGTGCTCAATCGGCCGGTGGCTACCGATATCCCCGAAGGTTTCGATGTTTCGCCCCTTTTGGGAAAACATCCCGGCGCCACCCTTCGGTTCATCCCGACGCTGTGCCCCAAATGCGGCTGGGATCTGGAAGGCCAAAGGGATTCTCTTGCGCTCGCCTGTGCTAACTGTGGCAGCCTCTGGCAGACGGACCAGGGGGGGTTAAAGGAGCTCACGGTTTCCTATCTTCCGGATGACGGGGAATCAACGATTTATCTGCCTTTCTGGAGAATAAAGGCGGCGGTTTCAGGGCTTTCCCTCGGCACATATGCGGATCTGGCGAGACTCGCGAACCTCCCCTTGGTAATCCGGCCGGAATGGGAAGAAAACCCCTTTTATTTCTGGGCTCCGGCCTTTAAGGTCCGGCCCGAAAGTTACCTTCGCCTTTTCACCCACATTACCACCGCCCAGCCTCTTGAAAAACTCACCACGGGGCTGCCAAATGCGCCACGGTTCTCCGTCAGCATGCCGTTAAAGGAATCCATGGCGGGCATGATGGTCGCTTTGGCAAACCTTATCAAACCCCGGCGGGCGTTTGTGGACAACATTGACCGGATTCAAGTTATTCCCCAAAGCTTTCGGCTGGCGTATCTTCCCTTTCAGGACAGCCATCATGAATACATTCAACCCCGTATGAATCTGGCGGTAAATAAGAATCAGCTAATTCTGGCAAAGAACCTGTAGCATTTTTTTTTCAAACCCCGGTGACAGGATAAGTGCCTTACGGATTATTTTCTTGTTAAAAAGACAAGAAAATAATCCGTAAGGCACTAAAGTCCTTGACAGGCTTTTTTAAAACAGTGTATATGCTGATCCACTTTTAGAAGGCGCACGCACCCGATTGATACGGGAGTTTTTAGGCGCCGCCAGGAGTTGGTTTTGCCGAGGTAGCTCAGTCGGTAGAGCAGGGGACTGAAAATCCCCGTGTCGGCGGTTCAATTCCGTCCCTCGGCACCATGAAATGTTAATAAGATGAAAGGGTTAGAGGCTGCATCTCTAACCCTTTTTTCTTTTGATATTGACGATTGTGCCCGAAACTGTGCCCGTCTGAGAATTCAGGTAGGCTTCCTGTCTTCGGGCGGCTTCGATAATGTCACTATCATTGGCCATGAATATAAGCTGGTTCTTTCCCCTTGTCATAGTATGGTAGTTCTAGAAAGCATACCGCGCATCGACATAACCGGTGTGACTGTAGTAATCGGTCTTCTTTTCAAAGTCATAGTTCAGCGAGACCGTCAAATCGAATTTTGTCAGCAGGCTCAGCTTCGCGCCAACCGCCATTGCCGACCGTGCCGGATCGAGGCCCTTCGTCATGAACGGGGCGCCGCCTCCGGTGAATTGCGAGCGTGTCTCCTCCCAGTTCCGGGCAAGGTCATACAGCCATTGTGCATGCAACTCCGGAATGAGGCTTACCTCGTCGCGCTGGATCGGAAACGCCAGCTTGGCTCCGAGGCCTGTCCGGAAAAGGTCGTGGTGCTGTCCAGCCACGCGAAGGTTCAGTGCATCGGCGCCGGTTTCGGTATAGCCGTTCAGGTTCAAGCGCTGGTATTGAAGCGAGGTGAACGGTGTGAAGAATAGCCCTGCCGTTTGGAACCGGTATCCCCCCTCCAGGTAGCCCGTGTACTGCTGCCCCGAATAATCGGCTTTGGCCGTCCGATTTACCCCCTCGAAGACAATGCGCCGCGTGGCCTCGTACCGGTTAAACGCTGCGAGCAACAGGGCATCGACATACCAATCGTCTGAGGCAAGACGTCCATTGAAATGGAGGGGGAAACTGTCCACGTCAATCCGGGAACGGGCGGGGTCGCTCTTGATCGTGTTTCGAGCGTATCCGCCGCCGGCGCCCAGCATCAGATGCTCATTAATGGAACGGTCATAGCCAACGGCGCTTCCCCAGATCGCTGTGGAGAAACCGTCGGTTCCTCCGCGCGTGTTCTGGTGCAAATCAGCGCCAATCGCCTGTCCCCAGACGCCTTCCGCCGAAACGCCGCCACCTTCCGAAATATCCCTCACGCCCGACCCTTCGAACCTGCTCGTGAGAATCTCATCCATACGGCTGATGACGGCCCGGGTGAAACGGTCGACCGTCCCGAATCCCGCCTGGACCACCCCCGCGGTGTGGGTGGGTTCAAGTTGCCGCGCGTTTCGCGCATCGAAGGATCGGTCAAGAACGCCAATGATTTCTGCCAAATCATCATTTTCCGCCGTATTTGCGAGATCGTCAAGAATGGCGCCAAGCGAGGCGTTCCCGCTTCGCTGTCCGTAGTAGATGGCGTTTCGTGACGCCACGAGGGAAAGAACGGTTTCGCTTGCATCGGCCCAAAAACTGATCATGGGAAGCGTACTATCGCCAAGGATCAGAAGCGTTGCCGGGTCGACATTCAGCGTTTCGGCCTCCAGGAGAACAAACCGGTCGTCGTTTTTGACAACATCTGTGCCTGTGATGGTCACGGCAAACCGGGTATTGTCCGCAATCGAAACCGTTTCCACCTGGTTCACCGGCGGGGCGGAAGGGATATTCCTATCGAGGGTGAAATTGAACTGAGCAGGACTCGGGCCCGTCACCGCGAGGATATCGGATCCGGCCCCAAGATCGATATTCCCTGCTATTTCACCGCCGTTGATGGTTAGGGTATCATCCCCCGTGCCGGTCTGAATGGCATAGGCCCCCCCGGCAATCACGCCGCCGGCAGTGTTGGTAATGTGCGTATTGCCCGCTTCGGCCCGAATCGCGGTTCCCGGGCTTGAAATAATTCCGGTGTTGGTAAGGCGGTTGACGCCGTTTGAAATGGGCGTTCCAAAGTCGGCGCCGGTATCTCCTTTGAAGAAAACGGCGATGTTCGCAGTTCCTGAGGCGCCGTATTTGTCGGCGGTGGCGCCGATAATGGCGCCGCCGTTCACAACATCGTAATTAAGAGACCAGATGAGAAGCCCCTGACCGCCGGCAACCTGGCCGCCCTCCTCAATGAGAATCCGGTTGGGCGTTGCGTCATCAAGGCTGACATTTTTCTGGAAACGGTGACCGGCCCAGAGCGTATCGCAGCTGCCGTCGATCCTGAAACCGGCAAAGCCGTTGCCGTAAGCGGCAGTTGCGGCGCTGCTGAATCCGGTGCCGTCGTTTCCGGTGTAGCGAAAGGACTGGGTGGCATAAATACCAACAATATCGGCAGGCGTCCCCCCCAGCAGGATAAACTCGCTCATGCCGTTGATCTGCTCCAGGGTGTTACCGTTTCCCCAGAAGAAGGTGTAACCGAGCTGCGTCCAGGGAAAGGGATACCCGCCATAGGCCTGGGCCAGCCAGGAGTCGTAATAGGCCGTGAAGTTGGCAAAGGCCTCGTCGCTCATGCCGGTGGGCTGCACAAAGGGGGCGTTTCCGCCGTAAGCATCGGGAAGATACCGGGTGATATCTGGATTGCGCGTCGGCCGCATAAGGAATTGCGTATTCACGACATACTCCACAATAGCATCATGGGTTCCCGTTGCATCCATGCCAAGGCCCCTTTCAAGGAGGGTCGTGTCGGTCTCACCGGACACCGGGTTGGCCTGAAGAAAACGGGTGACATCGTTTCCGGTCGTCACCCAGGTGGCGCTGCTTGCCGGTGGTCCGTAGATGCCGTACCCGGTCTGACCGACATAATTCCATTTGAAATAGCCTGCTTTCGTTGCCGTACGAACGATCAGATTTCGGTTGTCATAGGTTAACCCCTCGGCGCCTCCCGTCGTATCGGGAATCACTAAAAGCGACGGCGCCAGCCAGCTGGCGGGATTGGCCGCATGATCGATCGCCAGCTGGACGGATTCGGCGTAATTCGGGCTTAAGTCCGTGGCATACGATACTCCGGAGAAAACCGTAAGAGCAAACAGTACCCCCAAAAAACGACCCCATTTTTTCATCAGCAAACCTCCTTGAGGACCCTGTTGTGAGAGAGCCAATATTTTGATTCGGATGGATTAAACATCTGGGTCAACAAAAGTGCCATATCATATTTCCAGGGAAATTAAGACGCCCGTTGCTCCCGTGGCGGAATCAGCGGAAATTGGCCGACCGGGTATTTTGCTTAAATGCCATACAGCGCATTGAGGAGCGTATCGATCCGAACGATTTTTTCCCGGGCTTCCGCGGCGCTCATGACCGGGGGCCGATCCCCCTGAAGCATGAGCGTTTCCATATTTGATCCGGAGAGGCGGGTCTCAAATTGCGTGGCCCTGTCCCCAAGCCGCTCATATTTTTGCCGCACCCGGTTCAGGGCCGACCGGTAATCGGTCTCGTTCCGGCACTCGCCCAGAAAAGAAATAAGAAAATCAAAAGTGGAGAAGAACCCGGCCGAGGTTTCCTTCATTTTCTCAAAAAAGTGACACAGGAAATCGATTTCGGAGGTGGTATGTGTAAGACCGCTGTTGCGCAGCCGGATCTTGAGAAGGGGCTTCGTTTTTGGCATCGTTTTCGAATCAATCGCGGCTATGAGGCGGGGGGAGAGGTTTCTTCCGATATGAAGCCTGTAAACAAAAGAGGAAATAGCACCGGCAGGAAGCGTCACTTTCATCTGCCCGGCTTCCCCGCCGAGATGGATCTTGGCCTGCGGGCACCGATTCATGAGGGCTTCAATGAGTATGGTCTCGTCCGCCGCATCAAAGCAAGCGGCTTCCAATAGCGGCTCAAGTCGAATCTGCATCTTTTCATCCGGGAAAAAGATCAGCTCGATCAGGCTCTCCGTCTCGCAATCGCCCTCCTCCGTGAGGATGCGAGCGAAAAAATCCGCGGACGGGACCTCTCCCATGGCGGTAACAAACCGCAGAACGCCTGAATCGATCGAAATGCCGGCTGAAAAAAGGCCTTCAATTTCATCGATCAATTGCCTGCAGTTGGGTGATAGCTGCATTCCGCCACTCTTCTCAGGACCCCCTTGAGGGGCAACGACGCGCTTAAATTTAATTCCCGGGGACTATAGATACGGCGCCATTTTCTGAACGATTTGATTCTTCGGCACCGCTCCCACCAGCGTATCCATCAATTTCCCCTTATCGAAAATGAGCGCCGTCGGCGTGCTTTGAATATGAAACCGCGAGGCCACGAGGGGATTGGCGTCCACGTCCAGCCGGCACACCCGGATTCGTCCCTTCCAGTCGGCGGCCAGCTGATCGATGACCGGCATCGTCATCTTGCAGACCCCGCACCAGGTGGCCCAAGCGTCCAGAAAGACCGGCAGGGGCGATTTGATGACTTTTTCTTCAAACTCCCTGTCCGTCAGCGTGATGGGCCGGCCTGTCAGAAGATCTTGCGTTTGCAGCGGCGCATGACACTTGCCGCATTTGGGGTGGCTGACGAGCTTTTCAACCGGAACCCGGTTTTTACCACCGCATTCGGAGCATCGCAGCACCAGGGGGGGGGATGGACTTGCCTCCGGTACGTCCGCGCTGATCGGCGCATGACATTTGCCGCATTTGGCGACCCCGTCCGCTTTTTGTTTCGGTACCCGATTTTTCGCACCGCAGGCGCCACAGATCACAATCCGACTATCGCTCTCGTTCATGAATGCCTCCCAAATGATGGTTCTAAAAGATGCGCAAAGGCGCTACATCATCCCATAGGATCTTAACTTCTTGTGCAGAGTTTTCCGGGTGATCCCCAGCCTTCGGGCCGTTTCGCTCTTATTGCCCTCGGTCAGGGTCAGGGTTTTTACAATCGCGGCCCTTTCGATATCCGCCAGCGGCATCTCCCCGCTTAAGGAGATGCTCGACTCATCCATCACCCCGCGGGCGGGCTCCCGCGAAGGAATCATCGGCATATCCGATTCATCGAGAAAGTCCCGCCCGAGCACGACCCCTCTTTCAACGGCGTTCATTAGTTCCCGAACATTGCCGGGCCAGTCATGGCGTATCATAAGATCCATGGCGGCCGGTGTAAACCCTTTAATTTCTTTCCGGTTTTTCCGGGAAAAGAACTCCAGAAAATGCTGGGCCAACAGGGGAATATCCTCCCGGCGCTCGCGCAGGGGCGGAATTTCGAGCTGGACCACATTGAGCCGATAATAGAGATCCTCCCGGAAAAGTTTTTTTTCAATCAATTGCAAAAGATCCTTGTTAGTCGCCGCTATCAGCCGAACATCCACGGGGATCACCTCTTCGCCGCCAACCCGGGTGATTTCCCTTTCCTGAATCACCCGAAGGAGTTTCACCTGAAGCGTGAGCGGCATCTCACTGATCTCATCGAGAAAGAGACTGCCCTGATGGGCGTGCACAAAGCGTCCCTCCTTTCGCCGGTCGGCGCCGGTAAAAGCACCCCGTTCGTGGCCGAAAAGCTCCGATTCAAACAGGGTCTCGGTTATGGCGGCACAGTTGATTTTGATAAAAGGCCCCTCTTTCCGGGGGCTGTTATAGTGAATGGCGCCGGCGAAAAGCTCTTTTCCCGTACCCGACTCGCCGGTGATGAGAACGGTGGCCTCGGAGGGGGCCACCTGGGAGACGGTTTCGAGCATTCCGGTGAGCGCGCGGCTGTTTCCGATAATGTGGCGGCGATCAAACCGGCTGCCAAGCGTTTCCTTGAGCATCCGGTTTTCTTCCTTCAGCTTGAAATGCTCCATGGCCCGGGCCATGATCAGCCGGAGCTTATCAAAATCAAGGGGTTTGGTGAGATAATCGTAGGCCCCTTTTTTGAGCGCCGTAATGGCCGTTTCAATGGAAGAGTAAGCCGTCATAATGATCACCGGAATGCTGGGGTTATAGGCCTTGATACGTTCCAGCGCTTCGAGCCCGGAGACTTTCAGCATCCGGATGTCCATCAGAATGAGATCAAAAGGCCGACTTTGGACCATCTCGATGGCCGTGCCGCCGTCATCCGCTTCACTGATCTGATATCCCCACCCGCTTAAGAGCGCCCGGAGCATGGTTCGGTGGGCCATATCGTCATCCACCACCAGAAGTGTCGGTTTGGATTTCATAACGCTTCCTCCCGAAGGGTAAGGGCCATTTCCGGCTGCGGCAGAAAAAGCGTAATCGTCGTGCCGGTTTCCCTGCCGCTTTCCACCCGAATTTCGCCCTCGTGGGCCTCGATGATGTGGTGAACGATGGCGAGCCCGAGACCGGTTCCAGCCGGTTTCGTGGTATAGTAAGGATCAAAGATATGGGGAATGTCGGCGGCGTCAATTCCCGCCCCCGTGTCGGCAATGCGGCACAGGAGACCGGTTCCACCGGGTTCTTTTTCGATCGATACGCTCAGCGTTCCGCCCTCCGGCATCGCTTCCGCCGCATTGAGGAAAAGGTTGAGCAATACCTGGTTGATCCGGTCCGGATCGATAAAGACATCCTGGATTTCAGGGGAAAATTCCGTATGAATGCGGATACTTTCCTTTTCGGCTTTTTGTTCGATCAGTTTCAGGGCATCCTCGACAAGGGGCCGAAGGGGTGCCCATTTTTTCAGAATTTGAATCGGCCGGGCAAATTCGAGCAGTTGCCCGACGACCCGGTTCAGCTTATCCACCTCCTGAATCATGATTCCCGCGATACGCTGATCTTCAGCGTTTTCCGCGTATCGCTCCTTGAAATAGGTGGCAAAGCCCTTGATGGAACTCAACGGATTTCGAATCTCGTGGGCAACCCCCCCCGCCAGACGTCCCACGGTGGCAAGACGCTGACTCCGCGCCACCTCTCTTCTGAGGGAGGCGACCTCGCTCATGTCTTTTAACAGCAGCACATACCCGAAAACGATGCCGCCCTCGTCATAAATCCGGGTGGCATTCACCTCCAGGGGAATTTTTCGATTATCGGCGATCCGGCATTCGATCTGATGGTCCACCAGGCGCTCTTTTTCCATCAACTCCTCGATCTGCCGGTCGAGCGGCGGCGGCAGGAAGGCGGCGGCGCTTTTTCCCAGGGCTTCCGGAACGGAAAGATGGAGGATGGCGCCCGCGGTCTGGTTCATCATGGCGATGGTTTTGTCGCGATCGATCGCCACCAGCCCCATGGGCATATTCTCCACCAGATTATCCGAAAAGGCCTTTATCCGGGAAAGAGACGCCCGCGCGGAACGATACCCCTGCGTCAGAAAAAGAAACACCACACCGCCAAAACCGATCAGGAGCAGGACGCCCCCCAGGACGATGCTGTGCCGCATATCCGCCCGGGTTGCTTTTTCGACGGCGCTCATGTCGAGCCCGATGAAAATGATCCACATATCCGAGGGCGGAATATTAAGATGTTCCAGGAGGGCCTGAAACCGCGCCATGAACTGCTGCTGGCCAGGGCTCATTCCGAGCGGCGGGCCGGAGGGCATAAATCGGCTCGCGATCTCAAATACCTTTCGATTGTCCGGAAAGATCACCTCGCGGCCGATAACGGTTTCTTTTCGGGTGAGCTCGGAGAGATCGAGCTCCCGTCCGTAGCGCCTGCCGATCTGCGCCGGATCATTGTGGGCGATGATATGGCCCCGGCTATTGGTGACCAGAAGATAAACGATGTCCGGCTGAAGCGCCGTTTCCGTCAAAAGGCGCTGAAGCTGGAAACTGTCCCAGTGGGTACCCATAACACCCGTCCGCGTGCCCGCTTCAAAGGAGCGGATAAGCGCCGCCCCTTTTCCCATCAGCAACCGGACGCTGTTTTCTTTTTGCCGGTGAATGGTTTCATAGGTCATATACCCAAAAAGCGGCAGCAACACCACGGCGGCGCCGATAAAGATCCACGGGGGTACTCCGATCCGAAGGGGGGGATGTCGCCGGTTGTTTTCCATAGGACTTATCGTAAGCAAATCAGATGCCAGATCGATTTCGGGCGGCAGTCCCAAGGGATCGTTACATCGGTTGATAATGGTTTGACACCAGGTTCCTTGCTTTCCTCCGTCCGACGACACGACGGATCAGCAGCGGTGATGGTTCCGAAAGATGGATAGTATGTATCCAACGACTTCCGTTACCATCTAAAATATGGATATTAAGTATCCACTTTTTTTACCATGCTCCGGGCAGCCATGGGCCATCGATCCGGATTGCTGCTCACGGGTGATTGTGTCACCGAAGAGGACTTAGAGGGCAGATAGGACGCATAGGACGCATAGGACATATAGGACCCGAATAACATCCTGATTATCTTTCAAGATTTCTCCGCGGTGGAAATAATCCCGATCAATGACCGCTCAAAGAAAACTATGGGGTTTTCCGGTCGGCTTTCTGTTCCTTTTTTTCTGCGACGCAGTAAATTCCGCCTTCCGTCAACCCCGGAACAAAGCACTTGTTGCACGAGATGCACCGGGCCGGTGTATCATCCCCGTTTCGCCAGCGGGAAATGAGATTCGGCTCCCGAATAAAGGGGCGGGATAGGGCGATATAATCGGCCACCCCGTCACGAATGGCCTTTTGCGCCACGGCCTGACTTCTGAATCCCCCCACAACCATCAGGGAACACTTCACCGCCTCGCGTATGGCCGCCGCAAGCGGCAGGTTGTACCCTTCTCGCTCCGGGGAGTTGATTTTCGTCCGGACCGGACTTCGGGTATCGGAGGCCCGCGTGCCGCCGCTCACCTCAATGGCATCGATTCCTTCGGCATCCAGCGCCCGCGCCGCAAAAACGGCATCCGCAACATCGAGGCCCCCCTCCAAAAAATCGCTGCCGTTTAATTTGATCATGACCGGAAAATCGTTTCCAACCGCGACCCGAACCGCCCGGTAGACCTCCATCAAAAACCGGCTCCGGGTTTCAATGGCCCCACCGTACGCATCTTTTCTCCGGTTGGTAAGAGGGGATAAGAACTGGTTGATAAGATACCCATGGGCGCCGTGCAGCTGAACGGCGTCAAACCCAAACGCCTTGGCCCGGTTGGCAGCATCGGCAAAGGCGGTTACGATTTCCCGGATATCGACAAGCGTCATCTCGGCCGGAACCTCATCATATTGGGCCACCTGAACGGCGGATGGCGCCAGCGGGCGCCTGCCGGCGGTCGCCGTGGTGGTCTGCCCGCCGGCGTGAACGAGCTGCATGCAAATCTTTCCCCCCTCCCGATGCACCGCCGAGGCCAGAGCGCTTAATTCCGGAGCGAAATCATCCGTATGGATTCCCATCTTGCCGGGATTTTGCTTGCCGTCGGGCCGGACAAAGCTATACCCGGTGATAATAAGACCGATGCCGCCACGGGCAAGATCCCCATAGAGGCGGATCAGTTTCTCCGGGGGCCGACCATTGCCGTCACACATACCTTCCCAGGTGGCCGAACGGACAAACCGATTGCCGAGTTTCATTCCCTTAAGGGTGGTTTCATCAAAGATGCCGCGCATGAGGGGTTTCTCCTTTGTTTTGAGCTGCCAGCTGTTGAATTCTCAGGGTTGGAATCCGAGAGTTCATTTATCATATTTATAACCTATTTATATGAAAATGTTCACAACAGTTTGAATATTTTAATTTTTCGTTGTGCCCATATCGGGCATGGGGGTTAGTATCACATATCATAATTATAGGGTATTGCAGAGAAAATCTTATAGACAAAATAGGATGTCTTTCGTGTCCGCTCTGCCCTATTCGTCTACTCCGCCTTATTTGTCCTCTCTGTCCTATTCGTCCTATGCGTTGAATTGACAAAGCCGCAGGCTATCCTCGAAAACAGCATTTCTTGTATATCTTGAAGCTGATTCAAACTGTCAAGAAAAACCAAAGCGGTGGCACCCGAGGCGGGGACCCTCCAGCTCACGACCGGAGATGCCGACTCAATGCCGGTATCTTCGATCAATGATGTTTACTGCCGGGCGGGGTGTGTGATAACGGTTGAAGCTGGCAAGGGTCTGCCGATATAAGGAACGCAAAAGGATATTGCCGGGGAGCCTTTTTGAGGCCGCTGCCTCGTTCATCAAAGAATCCGTCTTGAAGGAGTGATACCCCCATGACGTTACGCACCTGTGTGGCGCCGAGTGGAAAATTTGTGTTCGGTATTCATGCGCCGTCATACACCGTTGAAAACTTACGCGAAAGCGATACCCCCGGTGAACTGGGGGCCTTGGCCGACGGAACGCCTATCGATAACCGGAAAAATTTCCCTCCCGGCGAGGTGCGAGTGCCGGCCGCGGAAATGGTGTTTGAGGTGGCAAATCCGTTTCCGTTCCGGGGAACCACCTATATTCTTAAAAAATGGGCGGATGAAAAGGCCGGAAACATTGCCTCCATCCGTTTGCCTCCCCCGCCCGAAGTTTCTCTTGCAAAGGCACTTGACGGATCGCTTTCGGAAGAAAAGAGATGCTCGGTTCTTGCTGCCCTGCCATCCCCCCTTCGGCTATCCCTTGCCGCCACCTCGACCGACCCGGAAGATCTTATCCAGCTTTCAACGATGTGCTGCGAGTTTGTCCGGAACGAATCCCACCGCCCCGTTGGACTGCGCTATGAACCGGCCGCCGACGGATCCTTTCGGCCGGTGATCCGGGACAGGATTCTTTTTGAAGTGCTGGCCAACAACCATTATCTTCCGGCGGATTTGAAGGAAGTAATGGTTCTCCGGCCAGGCGCCCAGGGCGGCAGCGAGATCGTGGGTGAAAGCGGGTCTCCCG
Organism: Pseudomonadota bacterium; assembly: GCA_043797445.1. Taxonomy (GTDB): domain Bacteria; phylum Desulfobacterota; class Desulfobacteria; order Desulfobacterales; family JAFDDL01; genus JAZDPP01. The sequence continues at coordinate 1,192 of JAZDPP010000078.1, read as the reverse complement.
ACGGGAAAACCCATGTCTATGAATATCTGAGGGGCAACAGCTATATTCCCTGGGGTCATTACGCGGCCAATATGGGACCGGAGAGTATCCGCTACCGGATCGCGGATCTCACCCCGGCGGATATGAGCGGAATGCGGCATCTTTACTACCAGAGAGTTTATACGGAAATGGCAAGAATGATGGGCATCGCGCTTCCCGGAAGAAGAAGAGCCCATACCGTTTCGGAGCTTGAAACGCTTCGGGAACAGCTTCTCCACCATCTTGCCGGCGCGGATAAAAAGGCGCTCCTGTTTAACAGCACCCTCTGGGGATGGAATTTCGGGTTTGACTATGCCCCGAGTCATTACCGGCTTCACGCCTCCCACCAGCAGATCCACCAGCAGTTTGCCCTGCTGCCGGCCCGGGTGTCCATCGGCGGCAGCGGGAACACCGGAACGATCCCGTCTTTTGCCTGCGGGGATTCGATTCAGGCCTTTATTCGGGACTATTACCGGGAAACGGGCAAGCTATTTTTTGGCGCATACGTAACCGCGATTCGGTCCAATACGCGAATGGACGCAAATCCGTCCGGGGAAAAGAGCCTGATCGTTTTTGAAGATTCAAACTGCATGGTGTTTGTTCCAAAGGCGCAGACCTCGCAGTGGGAGCTCAATTTAATGACCGTAAACCCGGTCGGCAATATTCTGGAAGCAAATTCCGAAACGCGCGCCTCGCTTGACCGCGCCATGCTGATAGCTGTCAAAGCCCTCTCGGCATTGGGAGCGCAGATGATCACCTCATTTGAATATTCCAAACGATTCGATGAACCCGACACGGACCAGCGCCTCCTTTACTCTTTTCTGCCGCGGTTGCCGGAATCTCCGGGCGCCTTCAGCGAGGCCCAGCTGCGTTGGATCAACGGCCATTATCCTGAAGACTTTGCCGCGGCCTGCCGCAAGAAACTCCCGGAAGTGAGCTATTGATGGCCTTTCATCATTCCAACTTCCGGCTTCACCGGTTCGAGGCTTCACCGGCTTGGGTTGAAGGGCCATTCTATCCAGTTCCGCATTGATCATCGTTTCGGCCACCACCAAATGGAGTGAAGGTCACGCAAGGGCGTTTTTGTAAGCCCGGCAAGCTGTTTGAGCGACAGCGAGTTCTTGCCGGGCTGGAAAAAATGCCCTTGCGTGGCCGGAACGATGATCAAGCCCGC
>JAZDPP010000077.1:0-22605 GCA_043797445.1 Pseudomonadota bacterium | reverse complement strand
ACGTGTGAGGAAACCAGCACCCTGAAGTCAGTGTCAACCCACGCCCCCGCGCGGGGGGCGACCCTGATCAGGCGGATACGTTCTTCATCATTTATCGGTTTCAATCCACGCCCCCGCGCGGGGGGCGACAAAGGACTACATCTCTATGGCTATGCTGAAAAGTTGTTTCAATCCACGCCCCCGCGCGGGGGGCGACTTTTCTCTGCTCTCTTCTCCGTCATATCCAGAAAGGTTTCAATCCACGCCCCCGCGCGGGGGGCGACCCCATCCCATCGGGGGTCTTCGTCTGGTATTCGGTTTCAATCCACGCCCCCGCGCGGGGGGCGACAACGGTATAAATTGAAAGCAGAGATATTAACGATGTTTCAATCCACGCCCCCGCGCGGGGGGCGACCCCGTATAACGCGGGGATGTAGCCATGAACTGTGAAGTTTCAATCCACGCCCCCGCGCGGGGGGCGACCCGGTAACCGGCGATGAGCTTCGGGACGCCAAGGAGTTTCAATCCACGCCCCCGCGCGGGGGGCGACTGTCGCTTTCAAACTGCTTTATTTTGAGTGGTTTTAAGAGCGGTTTTTGCGAACCTCCTTTCTGGGAAATAACCGCTTCCGGTTAATAACATGATACATCGAAAAAAAGTCAATAATTTCAAAGGATGCGAAGCCTCCAGAAAAATGCTGCCCGCTTGGGGTTCGCGCAAGTCATTCACACAATAAGTGGCCCTTCCTGATCGATAGCCGGTTTGGCTCCGATATGCTCAACCCTGTTTTTCCAGTTGGCGCCGAGATAATAAAAACGTAGGCTATCCGCCTCAAGGTCGATGAGATCAATCAAACGCTTTTTGAACATTGTCCATTGAGCCGGATCCACAATGCATTCAAAAACCGAATACTGAACCCGCTGTCCATAGTCCTTACAAGTTTTTGCTACACGCCTTAAGCGGCGGGGACCGCCGGCATCATTGAATGAAACATCATAACTCACCAGAACCATCATATTATTTATCTCCAAATAAATGGCGGATATCCATCCAGATCGCCCCGAAGAAAACGGGCGAGCAACAAGGCCTGAACATGAAAGAGCAGGCCCACCGCTACCTTTTCACCGATATAGGGATGCAGGATCTCCTCCTGCTTGCGCTTTTGATAAGCAATCAGCAGGTTTTTCCGGGTTTCATCATCCATTGTTACCGCGCCGGTCTCCATCACCTTAAAGCCTTTGGCCCGAATCTGACCAAGATTGACGAGGGAGAGAACCATTCGGTCGGCCAGAAATGGACGGAACTCCTCCATGATATCAAGGGCGAGCCCCCGTCTCCCCGGCCGGTCCCGATGGAGAAAACCGACCGCCGGATCAAGCCCGACTGCTTCCAGGGCTGCGCTCACATCGTGCATGAGCAAGGTGTAGAGAAAAGAGAGCAGGCAGTTCATCCGGTCGAGCGGAGGGCGCCGGTTTCTTCCCGCGAACCGAAAATCTTCCTTTTGCGCAACGATCAGATGATCAAACACCGAGAAATAAACGTTTGCCGCTTCACCTTCAAAACCTCGGACTCGGTCAAGGGGCAAATCATGTTGCAGATGCATGAGGATACCGCTCATCCGGTCGGCAGCGGAGCGGATCGCGGCGTCATCAACTTTTTCCGTGTGATCGCGCAAGGCCCGTTGCAAGACCGTGCGGCAGTTGGCGATCTTAGCAGTCACCATGGATCGTGCCATAAGAGCCGATGCTCCCGGATCATCGGCCTGCCGATACTGTTCGCGCCGCAGCAGGACATTGCCGGAAACCGGCCCCTGGACCCTGGCAAGGAATCTTCCGTAATTGCTCAGAAAACTCACCAACACGCCGCGTTCTGCGCAAAAGCCCATCAGAAAAGAGCTCATACTCACCTGGCCGAAGCAAACCACGCCCCCCAAGGTGTGAATAGGCACTCTCAGCTTGACCTCATGCTCCACATTCACCGTGACGGTTTCTCCGTCTTTGTTCAGGTAAGCCCCTTGCGTGGTTACAAACAGGGTATTGAGCAGTTTTTTCATTCAGCAGCCATCCTATCGGGTTTTTAGATGAACCATCCGCATCAGTCTTTTTCAGAAATGAGGTTTACGATAAGCCGGATTATCAAATCCTTTTGGCGCGGATCGCTGGCAGCGGTCAAAAGCGAAAGTGCCACCAACGCTTTATTGTCAAAGTTATGTTCAGCCAACATCCCATTTATCTTGAGAAAATACAAAAACAGAAAAGAACCGATCCGCTTATTTCCATCTGAGAATGGATGGTCTTTGATCACGAAATACAGGAGGTGGGCCGCCTTTTCCCTGAAGCTTGGGTAAAGGTCCTGCCCATCAAAGGTTTGCTGCACCGCCCCGATGATTCCGGCAAGCCCTTTTCCATGCTCGTTGCCGAAGATATCGGTCGCTTCGCCTCTGCTTTCCAATTCCTGTTTCAGGGTGGTAATGGCTTGCCGGGTTTCTCCTATCTCAAGAGATGCTTTTGTGTCGGTGGTTTTTTGGGGAAGAGGTAGCGTGTCTTCATCATATTGTAAAAGAAGTTGCCATGTCCTGGCATAGCGGTTGATTATCTCCAGGATGGCCATTCCTTCTTCGCTGACAAGATTTTGACCTGAAAGGGTATTCGAGGGCAGGTCCAGAACCTGCCGGATCTCCTCGGTCCCTTTTTCCACAAGACGGCGCTGATTGAGTGAATATCCCCTAACCAGATGGTCTTTTAAAACGCTCGTCGCCCATATGCGGAATTGGGTACCCCGCTTTGAATTAACCCTGTATCCAACTGAGATAATGGCATCGAGATTATAATACTCGACCTGATAGGTTTTTCCATCGGAGGCAGTTGTTGCATTTTTTGCAACAACTGCCTCCCTGGACAATTCCTTTTCTATAAAAATATTTCGCAAGTGCCTTGAAATTACGGATTTATCCCTTTCGAAGAGGTCCGTTATCTGGTTCAACGTCAACCATACGGTCTCGTTTCGCAGTTGCACGGCAATTTCTGTGTTCCCCCCCTCTGACTGATATAGGATAATCTCACCGCGATCAGTTCGCGAATTACCACTTTTTATCGCCTGGTTTTTCTTTGTCATTTCTCATTCCTCAATCATTCGAGAAAGGTACTTGACCACACTTTTCGCTGTGCCGGTCACCTTCGGCAGGCATAGCTCATAAAAAAAACGAACATCTCTCACACTTCGGCCCGAAAACCGGTTTTGGCGTTATGCCCGAAGCGATGAGTTCATGGCCGATACGGCACTGCGGCTGGCCCGCTATTTCGGCACCTCCGTTGAATTCTGGACCGGAATCCAAAGCCATTATGACATCGATCGGGCACGAATGGAATTTGGCGACCGGTTGGAAAGAGAGGTCAAGGTGATGACTTGGGTGGCTTAGACAGTTATTGCGGGAATAAGTCCGGCCATTGTCAGTATGTGCAAAATTTGCAACAACTGAACCCCTCTTAATCATTATTTTTTTGAAAAACGTTGCCAATATTTCAGCCCTTACGCTTTATGCCGTTCTTATTGCTCAATCATTCGAGAAAGGTACTTGGCCACACTTTTTGCTGTGCCCGTCACCTTCGGCATGCAGAGATCAAGTAGTGAGCAGCTTTCGCACTTTTTCTCGTACTTGGCGGGAGGCGTTATACCTGACCGGAAAAGATCGTGAAGTCTGGATGCAGCTTGTTCAGTCCGTTTTCGGATGTCGGCGTCAAAAATTACCTCCAGACGCCGACGAGGCTTTCCATAAAAAATGGCTCCAGCCGGCACGGCAACGCCAAGCATCTCTTCCAGGCACAAGGCTTGAGCGCATAGCTGGATCTCGAATCCTTCTTCATGTCGCAATTTCCCTCGCTTGTAATCCACGGGGAACGGCCACCAAAGACCATGCGCACCAGTCAAGGGAATAGCGGTCTTTAGTTTTTCCACCAAGCCGTGGGATACGGCCTCCGCCTTGGCCATGCGGTGAAACTCCACAGCATCCGCTTTACCGGAGAGGCCAAAATGTAAGGAGCGAAGCATAAGTCCACGTGTAACGCGGATATCGCCTCGCGACTCCACCGGGAGGTCCTCATCAACCTTTTTGTGAAGGATGGTACCCTCCGCGGTGAAGAGGTTGTCTTCCCAAATGCGTTCGACCAAGTGCAGGGCGGCCCTACGCTCACAGAACAGCAGATCGGCAAGAACCGAGAGGGGGAGCAGTTCATCTTCGGAAAAAAGCGTCATGCTTCACCTTTTTACAATTTGAAAGGCACCGTCTTGCACGGACACTCGTGGCGATGATGCAGCACGACGCCATTGGGCAGGGCGTCTTCGGTCCAGGAGTTGGCAATGTCATAATCGGTAAAAGATTCCGGAAATGTCTTGCCCGGTTTTAAATCCACCTTGAGGCCTTCGAACAGCTTATGGGCGTGATAGCAGCCGAGACGGGCCTCTTTCCGATTTTGTTCCGCGTTGTTCGGGTGCTGGGAGCCCACATGCTCGAAATCGTAGATGCCGCGTACCACCATCTCACCCCGGGCGGCGGAACGGTCGTGGGTGAACATTTCATTCAGTGCTTTAAAAAACAGATCAAGATCGTCGGTGGTAAAGCCTGTGCGCTCGGCAAATGGCGGGGATATATAGCACTTGGCCGCGTAAAGGGCATAGGGGACGATGTGCTTATGCCCCATGGTCCGTTCTTTCTCCTTGTCTTCTTCCTTGGTTACTGCGCAACGGGTGACCGTGATTTCGAGCGGGGTTATGGGATGAAAACTCTGGCCGAAGGTGAATTGCACCGGCCCCCGCACTTGACCGAAAGCGGATCCTTTCATGATATCATCGCCGGTGGAGAGCACTGCACCGAAGGTGCGGATGTCATAAAATTCCCGACAGAGCCAATTCATCGCGGACTCAGCCTTCTGATTTTTGTCGGCCTTGGGGTCCTTCTCTGTTGCCGCAGCGGTTCCCTCGGCAATTTTATTGTTAAGAACCGCCCCCTGTTGCACCAGAATGCGGTACCCTTGCTCATAGTTCTTTCCCTGGTTCTGATAAGTGGCACGCGCCGGATTCACTAACTCAACGTAGTTCCTTATTTTCCGCTTCAGGCAGACATCCGAAACAATGCCCCGATTGCTATTGGGGTCAATGCGCGGCATGTTGCCGGCATCCGGGTCGCCGTTGGGATTTCCCTGGTTAACATCGAAGAGGATTAAAATGTCATGACGGTTGCCGACGATGGTGTTCATAATTCGTTTCCTCCACTTAGGTTGGTGTAACAAAGAGCTGGTTATAGGATACGTTCTCCGGTAGCGATGATTTCTTGAACAAACGGATCGGCATTCTCGAAGTCTTTTCTGGAAAAAGAATGCGGTTCGATACGAAGGTCCACATCGCGGGTAAGGCGCATGAGCTGAACATCCTCGTCAAATCCATCTATTTCGTCATGGTCCAGAAATACGGCCAGATCGATGTCGCTGTCCTCCTGTGCCGTACCCCTCGCATGAGAACCGAAGAGATAAAGTCGCCATACAGCAATCTGGTTCTCTTGCAAGGTTTGGATGTATCGCTTGATTTGGGTATCAATCAAGCTGTTAATTTTTCTTTCAGCCATTCCCTTATCTCCTTGATTCGTTCGATTCTCTCCGAGGTGAATTCCACAGTCGCTTTGCGATGGAAGCGTTGTTTATAGTCCGGGTAGCGACCCTTGATATTAAAAGCCGTGACCTCAAGAAGAAAATCTTCCTTTTCATTGGAAAGCTTCAGGTCGCAATCCCGAGCGATCTTGAGAAGATTATGGATGCGGGGCACCTGAATATCCACCTTTTTCACATACAGGGCCTTCAACAGCTTCTCCAGTACTAGGTGACCCACGAATAACGCCCAAGTGTAGTGCCCGTTCTCGAAAAGGCTCTGCATCACAGACGCATCTTTGTCAGCCTCCTCAACCCAATAGACGATATGTTCATCCCTGGTCATGAGAAGTCTCCTTACCAGCGTTTTCCTTGGCCTTTCGGGCAGCATCCTTCAATTTTTCCACGTTCGCCTTTTGCTGATAAAATCCAATGGCGAACCGGCCCTGAGCCTGAAGGTCAAGGTGGCGGGGAAATTGGGGCGGAGCACCAGTTTCATCAGGCGTAATCCTTGAGAGGATTTCCTGAATGTTGCCTTCCTGATTCCATGCGCTGCCGCTGGATTTTCTGATCTTTTCGAGATGATGGCGATTCAACCGGATCAGGAGTGGAAAGACGGACGCTGGGGAAACCGAGGCGGTACCGAAGTATCGTTCCGCCACTCCGGCACCTGTGAGTTGATAGTCATGGGCTTTTGCCTGAATTTCAGATAACACTGCCAGCAGACGGCCACAGTTGTAAGCGGGGTCATCTGTTTCGAATACCTTAGGCTCGATCATGGGGGCACCTTCCTTTAAGTTACGGTTAAGGATCAATCGCAAAAGTGCAAAACGAGAAATACTATTGAACAGCGTCTTTATGCCGTATCGCTGAAGATCGGCTGTTAACCGGTGCAGAATGGGGTTGATCAAAAAAACGGACGGTGCGGTTCCCTCAAGAGCTGCCCGATAGAGTTGGGAAGAAATTTCCGGCTGAAGGTCCTTGGCATCGCGGACGGTGCTGCAAGCAAGTCTGAACATGGCGAGGGGCGGCATTTTTTCCGCATCTTTTTCAATGGTGACATCTTGTGCCTCTCCCCTCTTTCCGCGCTTTTTCCCCTTCGTTTCAGGTATGGGTATATCCGCTATTTCGAGGTCACGGAACCAACGGGCGAAGTTTTCCCGGGCCTGCTCCACGGTAGTTTGCATCCAGTGGCGGATCGCGATGCGGCCTGCATTGCCGCAGAGAGTGACAGAATAGAACTGATCTGGTTTAACGGCATTGCGATCGATACCAGCCCAGGGTGCCTTTAGAAAATCAGTAACTGCGAGAGGGTCGGGCCTGCGGAGCATCCGGGCGAAAAAAGTCGTGGCTTCCTCGGAATGACCGGTCCAAAAGCACACAGTCGAACCGCCAATCGTGAGAGAGTGATCTTCTCGACTGAGCAGTGTGTTTAAACCATTACAATAGGCCGAGACTGCCTGCATTGAAATCGGGGCGTTCAGGCTCTGGTTGAGCCCATACGAAGTGTAAGAGGGTTTATCAAAAGAAACGATGGCTGCTCCAAAGGATTGGGTTCCGGGGACTCCTTTGATTTTCGGTAAATGTGTCGTCGCGATGGGTACATCCTCTTGGCCCGTGACCAGACAGATGCCCAGGCTGGCATCCCGGGTTTTGCTGGTAACTTCCTCCGCATATACCGTTCGCCAGTGAGGCCGAATTATTTCTTCATCCAGCAGGGGAAGAACACCCTCAATCTGAAATGTGAAAGCATCCGGCCCCATAGCCTTTTCCGTGCCATCGGCGCAACATACCCACCACTTTTTCTTTTCTTGTGTTTTAGCGGAACTCCTTTTGATTCCATATCGCAGGAAACATGGCCAGTCTCCCCTAAAAGAATCACGAAAAACTGAGACTGCATTCAATAATTGACTATCCATCTTTGCAGCCGCTTCTTCGATTTGTCTCCAGAAATCTTCATGTTTTTTAGCGTTATTCGTTTCCCGATCGCGGCGCTGTTTCTCGTTCAATTTCTTGTCCGGCTCTGATTCCAGACCGAACACTGAAGTCAAACCATCAGCCAGAAACTCCGCAATACCACCGGCATCCTTAGGTCGGCTGGTTCTGGGGGCTAAGAATTCCTTGCCCCGGTTCTTTTCTCCTTCGGTTTCAATCAATCCGCCGCCGATTAGATAACCGTCCCGGTCCAGCGGGATGACCCAACGGATCGTTTTTTTCTCGAAAGCAAGGTCGTGAAGAATTTTACGAGAGTGAGCAAACTGACACAATCCATTAAGCAGCATAACCACCCCCCACTGGTTTTGTGATGACCGTCACTCTGTCCGGGTGGCAATCCATCCGGCTTTCCCGTACACGGGCCTGGAAAAAGGCTGCTTGGGGATGGATTCGCTCTCCCTCGTGCATGGGTGCCTCCATAGTTTTAGCTTTCTTTCCTTTTCCACGGGAAGGCATTCTCCCATCCGGGTTGACAGGCACGAATTGTTTTCGCTCCTCTTCGGAGAGCCAGCGGAAACCAATCGCACGCTGTCGATGATCGAACACATCGTAGAGCATGATCCCCAGGTCTTCATCCACCCAGATGTGCCGCCAGTCCATCCCGTGTTTAATTTCGGAGACACGGCGTTCGAGTGCAGCCTGCGGGTCCGGTGCCCAGTCAAAATCGGCGGCAAACTCACGCACCCCAAACGCCGGGCGGTGGAAGCATTTGCCCTTTTGCGCCCGGCGTTCGATCTCGTCCCGGTAGGTTTTGAGATGATGCCGGCCGATTTTACCAAAATCGGTCAATCTCACCTGAGCAGTCAGAATATATTCCACCTGCGCTAACGCCAACATATTGCGCTGGGTCCCATCGGCGGCACCGCCGCCCGCTTGAATAGGTGAAAACTTTTCGGGCGACTTCATCCAGGTTTTGGAACTGTCAATGCTTACCATGCTGGTTACCTCATTCCTCCGAAAACTCACCCAACGGCCTTTCTTTACCACTCGGACCGAATCGATCAGGTAATAGATTTGTGGCTCCCAGAAGATGGCTTCAAATACACCCCGGGCTGCAGACGGGGTGATAATGGGATAGCTTACCCGTTCTACCTTCATCTCCGGCCGGGTGAAGCAGGCAAAATCGCCCCAAACGCGTATGGAAACTGTGTTGTCGTTCATAGGATGAAATCCTCCAGAGGGCGGTTGTCGATGATAAGCCCCAGATGCTGATGATAGCATCCAGCTTCCAGGACATACAATTCAAGATTATGCAAGAGTGGTCGAATCAGGTCGTTGTGAAGAAGCATCGTGAATTCTCGCTGCCTGACATTGACCATATAGCGTTGCAATCGCCGCAGATCATGGCGATCAAAACGGGGTTGGCCGGGTTGACGCTCCCGATTCCGGATAGAATCGATAATCGTGGCACCATGCTGATACGGCACTATCACCGGATGCCCATCGTCGGAAATAACCTTGGCCTTACGGGAGACTTCACGAAAACGGAAAAGTTCACGGTCTTCCTGAATGGAATTTTCTCCCCGGCGGGCATGGTCGGTGTTGGTGAGGCCATAGAGTTGAGAAAAATACCGCGCAAAAATGTTCGGCTCCTTACCCAGCTCATCAAGACACTCACCGAGCATCCCCGCGCTGATGTTGGTGGCGGTGGTATAGACGCCGGGTGGCAACACCTTTTCCGCCGGAATAAAAAGATACATCTGCCCCTTACCAGGCCGGCCTTCAGCGTCCGACAACCGCCCCTCCCGATTGCACCTGCCGGCCGCCTGAGCGATGGCATCGAGCGGCCCCAAAGCACGATATACCACGGGAAAGTCGATATCCACCCCCGCCTCCACAACTTGAGTCGTCACCAGGCGACAGGGGAGTTGGTTCCGCAAGCGATAACGGACGCTGCCCGCTTGCGGCTCGCGGCTGTCTCCCAGAACCTTGAGTCGGTGCTCGGCACACATGGACGAGGAGAGATGAAAGACCGACTCCCTCTGGGCCGTCGGCAAGGCATCCCGCAGTTCCTCCCAGAGGCGGCAGGCGTGCTTGCGGACATTGATCACACAGAGCACCTGGTCGCAGACGGCAAGCCGGGCCGCAAGTGTCTGCCAGTCGAGGCTTTCCGGGGGGTGATACGCCACCCTTTGCAGAGCTGTGAACAATCCGGACGTATCTCCGATGATCTCCCTGACCTCCCCGGGGGTAAATCCCTCGGAGAGGGAAGGCCCCTGACGGAAAGCGGGCTGAGTGGCGGTCATGAACAGGAAGCTTGCCTCATAGTTTCTGCGAAGTTCTTTTAAGACATTAAGCAAGGGGTTGAGAAGATGCGATGGTAATGTTTGCACCTCGTCGAGGATGACAAGACTATTTGCGATATTGTGCAGCTTACGGCACCGACCAGGCGAGGAGGCAAATAACGATTCGATAAATTGCACAGAGGTGGTAACAATAACGGGCGCATCCCAGTTATCGGTGGCTTGGGAAAAGGGGGCAGTTACCTCGCTGCAGTCTGCATTTGGTTCGGGTATGGAGGAATGATGTTCTACCACCAGCCCTAAATTCGCCGGATCCAGGATACGGCGGTACTCGGCCGCATTCTGTTCAATAATAGAGAGGTACGGGATGACCACGATAATTCGCTCAAGCCCCCGAGCCTTGGCATGCGATAGGGCAAAAGCCATGCTGGACAAGGTCTTTCCACCGCCGGTAGGCACAGTGAGAGAGAAAAAGCCTCGGTCTCCCTCTGCCGCTTCCAGGCACTGATCAAAGACCGCGTGACGGAGAGCGTTCACGTTACCCTCCCGGGATTTCCCCTCTCGCTCTTGATGGACCTTTCCTATGAGGTCGTCCATTACACAGGCAAGACGGATGATCTGTCTCTCCTTCCCAGCCTCCTGCAGCTCCGCGTCCAGCCAGTCGGCATCCACCAAACAAGAATAGAGCATACGGGTGAAGTATTCCAGAGCCAAAGGCAAATTTTCGACAAAGGAAGGAGATAGTGGCTTGTCGGGCAGGGTGCCGAAAGCACCAGTAAACCATTGGATAAGGGAGGCAAGTCGGGTTCGCGTATCATACGTTGGGTTGTCGACCAGGGATTGAAGGGAGTTCAAATTGTGCAACCCCGTATGATGTCCGGCAATGGCGAATGCTGAAGCGAACCAATTTTTCTCAAATGCTAAAGCCGCACCATATGGAGCATGGTGTGTGTCACTCCCCCCCTGTCGTTCACCGAGCAGATACTCCTGGAACTCCTCGCGGCATTTGCCGAGATCGTGGAGCAATCCGGTCAACCGAGCCTCCGCGTCTCCCCCAAAAGGCTTGGCGAATGCTGCCGACCGATTAGCCACCTCTTTGAGGTGTTCGATCAGGGATTGTCCCGGTCTGGCCAACAGGCCCATTTGCCCTTTCACCTTTTTTATCCCCCCTTTGTCCATTGCCATCCCCATCTTTGCCGCTATTCTCAAACCATCAATCGGTTGGTAAACCTTGATATCCTCGACAAATGAATGAACAAACAGTTTATACCATGCCCCCTAGCTCATATAGTGACCCTGGTCCATAATTTTCTCACCGGAAACGGCTTTTTTTCCCAACGCCAACCGCCCAAAATGTTTCGACCATTTACATCGGCATACCACCCTGACTTCCCGCATAGTTTCTAACAATCATCTCCGCCTCCTCCACCACCTCCCGCCGGAGCGCATCCGGTGCGATCACCTCCACATGCCGCCCATATTTAAGCACCTTCATTTTAATTTCGGTCAGATCGGCCACCGGCAGTGTCAGGGTCAGACCGCCATCGGCCCCATCTTCGACCTTCTGTTGTTCATGCCAGATCTCGTTTCGAACGAACCGGGCAATAAATGGATCAAAACGAAGCACCACCTCAAAGGTATCGGCCCCCTTGAAAATGCCGAAGGAATTTTCCACATGGGCGGCCGCATCGAATCGGGGGGCGTCAAAATTATCCGGCAACAGCGAAAGGCGGATTATGCGGGCGAGCTGAAACAGCCGGGCCTCGTTCCGGTTGAGGCAAAAACCGACCAGATACCAGGTGCCCATGTAATTGTGGAGGCGATAGGGTTCCACCTCGCGCCGGGAGACCGTATCCGTCCCGGCCGCGTGATAGGTCAGCGACACGCACCGGCGCTGAAGGATCGCCTCCATCAGAAGATCCAGGTGACGGCAGTCGCAGATGGCCCATTCAACATGCTCGAATGAAAAGCAATCCGTTATATCGCTGCCGTCGCGCATCGTCAGAAGATCCTGAAGGCGATCCCGAAAGAGGCTCAGCTCGCTTCCGGCCGTGATCCCCTTCATTTTCCGAAGCTGATTGCAGATGCCGATCAGCAATAGAAGCTGCATCCGGTTGAACCAGAAGGAGGGCAGTTCAAAGGCGTGATGGGTGAGAAAATACCCGTTTTCTTCAGGGGCGTAGTCAACCGGCGCCCCCATGCGGTCGCGAAAATAGGCAAGGTCGCGTTTAAAGGTGCTTTCGGAAACCTCGAACGTGTCCATATAGCGCTGACGCGATGGGTATCCGTTTTGCTTGAGGCACCGGTAAAACCAGAAGATCCGTTCAAATGACGACATACAAGGTCCGGTTACAGATTGAGGTGCAATGCAATGGCGCTTATGGAGGTGGTGCTGACTCAGGTGGTGCTTGAGTTGATTCTTTTCTCGGAAATTAACAACATGGTAGATTTTAAGGCGAAATGCAATAGCTGTTTTTTAAGGGTTACAGCGGGTACGGCAAGAAACCCAATGCCTATGACGATAAGTCTTCAATCATTCGACTTATCGTATGCGCCATATCGTAAAGGTAGTTTTTGCAGACATGAAAAATTACATCCGCATCAACATCGAAGTGTAGTACTTCCAAAGCAAGTTCTTTGTCATACATAAACAGCCTCTTTATCAATTCTGCTTTTAAGAAACGGGTTCATTTTACGTCGATATCTTACAATATCGACGTGGCGCGCAAATTGCGTCTCCAGATCCTGCTTGATCCCGATGAGTTTGAACAGATCCGGCTCCGTAAGCTCAACAATAATATCGATATCGCTTTTTTCAGTGATTTCATCCCGTGCGGCCGAACCAAAAAAGCCGATTTTCAGGATGCTATATTTTTCCCCATTCATGGCCTTGAATTCTCTCAAAGAAAGGACCACTTCATCCCTTTTCATTTTTGTCCCCTCCATCCAGAACATGTCTGTCCATCCTGCTTGCCTATCGAAAATCGTCCGAATTTGCCAGATTAAGCCAATCTATCAAAATATAAAGGGATATTTCAAGATATTCAATAAACGTTTTTCTGCCAACGTGCCTGGCTGTGGTGTTTCTACCTCTCCTCACTCCGTTTGTGGCCATTCCCGTCCCGGAATGTTTCGGTCATTGACATAGTCCCGCTACGGTTTCAGTCGATAAAAATTAAACCATTGACTTAGTCCAATTGTTAGGTTATCTCTGGCCTATGATAAAACTCAACATACATGAAGCCAAAACCCATCTGTCCCGTTATCTGGCGAATATTGCCAAAGGGGAAACGATTTTGTTGTGCAAACGAAACATTCCCATCGCTGAAATTCGCCCCCTGGAGCCGGAGCGTAAAATCAAGCGCCCAATTGGCCTGGCCAAGGGCAAGTTTTCCGTACCCCAGGACTTCTTTCTGCCGCTACCCAACGACGTGGAAGAGGCTTTCCAGGGAAAAACCGATTGAAATTTTTGTTGGATACTTGCACTTTTTTGTGGATCGCCTCCGATGACCCCCATCTGTCGGCAACCTCACGGGAATGCTTCCAGGACCCCGATAACTCGATTTACCTGAGCAGCGTTTCCGTCTGGGAAATTATGGTTAAACATGCCCTCGGCCGGCTGCCCCTGCCCGGGCAGCCCGAGCGGTTTATTCCGGAAATGCGTTCAAAGCACGGCATCACCCCACTGCCTCTGGAGGAGGAGGCGGTCTTTTATCTCACCCGGCTTCCGGAGCTTCATAAAGATCCATTTGACCGGATGCTGATATGTCAGGCTCTCGCTCATGGGCTTATAATGTTGACACCGGATGAACTGCTGCGCCAGTATCCGGTGACCACAAAATGGTGATGCATCGATTGCCCCTCCACTAAAACCCAAATTAAGATTCTCTCATTCCTTTGCTGTAGCGGCCCCAGAGAGATATCCCTTGACGATGAGTCTTGAATCATCTGGCTTAGCGCATGCGCCCTATCTTCAACGGAGTTTTTGCAGACATGAAAAATCACATCCGCCTCAACAGGCGCATCTCGCTTTCCCGGTAATGCCCGTTCTGATTTCGTACTTGGTCTGCTCCTTGAGGTAGCCTTTCTTAACTGCCGGATCGGCCTCGGCGAGCGTCAATCCGTTTCGAATCGGCATTTTCTCTTCGGAGTCGTCATAATTCAACACGGTGAAAGTGCCCCGGTTGGTGACCTCGTTTTTCCGCTTTCCGGCAATATCGATCGCCCGGACCGTTATTTCCACGACGAGCGTCGTGCCGCCCACGAAAATCACCCGGGACGTCATTTCCACCAGATCCGTTATATAGAGCGGTCTGATGAAAAAAACATCCTCCATGGCGAAGGAGACCATCCGGATATTACCCGTAAACTGCCGGGCGGTTGCGAGGGCGAGTTCCTCCATCATTTCAATGGTGTCTCCGCCGAATACGATGCCGATCGTGTTGGCGTGTCTGGGAAGAAACCGCTTTCGAATCGAAAGACCGGTCTGCTCGGGCGTGTAATACCGGTCCCGGGGGAAAAAATCCTTCAGAACGCTGGAAGATACGGTTGGCAGGGCGTCGATTTGATCCATGTCCCGCTTCCGATCCCTGATCTGGCATTGCCGTTGCTCGGCGATGCGCTTTTTTTCCATATCCGCCGCGGAGCGGTAGGTAAGAGCCGGAATATTCTTGTTGGGTCGCCCGTTTTCGTTGATCGCCACCATCGTGATAAAACCGCTGTGGCCGGGTCTTATCGTCATGTCCGTGGGGGATTTGTAGAAACTGTCCACCTTTACCACCATCGAAGACCGGCCGACCTGGATCACGCAGGCCTCGTAGCGGACATAGTCCCGGTGGTAGATATAATCGAGGAGCTCGACTCGATCGAAGGATAAGGTCACGAGCGTGCTTTCGGAATGGCGGATGGCCGCGTCGCCCGCCGCGAAATCCATCATGTGAAGGAGCTCCCCGGCAAACATCCGCCGACCGATGAGACTCTCCTTTCCAACGATTTCGGCGATATAGCTTTGCGATTCCGAGGGTGTTTTTTCTCTTCTTTCCGTCATATCACTTCGTTCCTTGTCAAAAATGTTAAAGCGAGCCCCGTGAAGGGAGGGTATCATTTTTTATCTTCTTTACCCGAAACAAGTCAAGGGGGGAATACGCCCGCGGTCAAGAGCTCCACCTGCCCGAACCGGGCGGGGGGATATCCACCGGCCTTTTTTGGATTGACTTATTTCCCGGTTTGGCGGCATACATCTCAATTGTTTTCGGTGCAGGGGGCGATGAATCAGCCGCTAAGCAAACAACCGTGTAAAAATAAAGCCATAAACCCAGGGGGGGAGGCCGCAACACATGTTTCGGCACGAAGCGGACCATATCGGCGAGAAAATCAGTGATGGGAAAATGCATTTTCGTTATGGAACCAAGCTTTTTTTAAGCCACCTGATCGCGGTTTTTCTCGTGTCGGGAAGCGTCGGCACTTTTTTTTATTTTCAGGCCATCGAGAGCCAGATGCGCAGTTTGCGCTCCCGCCTTCAAAACAGCGCCGCGCTGCTGAGTCATGGGATCAATGGTCCGGATCTGGACGCCATCAACGGACCCTCGGACATAGAGTCGGAGGTTTACCGCCGGAATATCGACAAGATGCGGCGAATCCGCCGGTCCAACCCGGATATTGCGTTTTTATATGTGATGCGCAAGGAAAAAGACCGCGTGGTCTTTGTGCTCGATTCCGATGAGACCGAACGGCAGGCGCCCCCCGGCAAACAGTACCCCGATGTTCCGGACTCGATGCAGAAAGGGTTTTTTGCGCCCTCGGTCGATGATCAGCTCTTCCGGGATGAGTGGGGGGTGTTTTTATCCGGCTATGCCCCTTTAAGCAACGGGGAGGGCCGGTATCTTGTCGGCATCGACATGCGGGCCGATGAGGTGGATCAAAAACTTTCCCAGCTGCGCCTGAACGGGGTGGTGTCCCTTCTCGCATCGATTCTTCTGGCGCTATTTTTTGCCCGCTTTCTTTCACGCGGGTTGGCCCGCCGGATCGAAGGGCTTACGCAACGTTGCCGCCAGATAGCGGCGGGCCGGTTTGAGGAACGAATTGTGTCGCGTCGATTGGACGAATTCGATGAGCTGGCCGATGCCTTCAATTCGATGAGCGATCAGTTGGGCCAGGCCCGCACCGAAACCGACAAGGCATTGGAGCACCTGCGCTCGGCGCACGATAATCTGGAAAATTTAGTCGAGGCACGGACCCGGGACCTTCAAGAGGCGCTGGATAAGGTCAGCGTGCTGCGCGGATTGCTGCCCATCTGCTGCTCCTGCAAGAAGATCCGCGATGATCAAGGCTATTGGCAGCAGGTGGAGCATTTTGTCGAAGCGCATATGGATGTACGGTTTAGTCATGGACTGTGCCCCGACTGTGCGGTTAAGCTTTACGGTGACATTATTTCTCCTGAAACCGTTAAACGCCTTGACAAAAGGGTGCTTTCGAAATCCTGAGCAACCTTGGGGCAGCCATGGCGAGCTCATTGTTCCCGGAACCACCGGCTAAAAGGAAGACCGGTTGCCCTTACGCTGATGGGGCGCATCGATTGCGGTGGATCGTGATTCGGCCAACCGCAACGGATTAAAGGCGTTTTTCCGAAGCGGACTTTCTTCGATGGCGGGTCCATAGTGACGCAGAGAGCATTCTTCGGGTGATAAGGCGGCTGAAGGTCCATGAATTTCGAAGAAAGTCCCGCCAGGGATCAAAATGGGAGATGCGGGGTCCGAAGGGGGCGTAGCTGACACGAACCGGCACTTCCAGAATCGGAATGCCTTTCCAAGCCGCCTTTACAAGTACTTCCAGTTCGTACTGGTATTTTCCGGCCTGTATATCAAGGTGAAGAACCTCCGGCAGGGGATAGAGTCGAAAGCCGCTCTGGGAATCGGACAGCAGGGCGGCGCCGGAGACCCATATCCAGAAGTTTGAAAATTTGCGGCCGAAGCGACTGGTCCACGGCGCGGTTTCCATTCCCTCTCTTTTGCCGATCAGGATCGCGGACCCGGTGGCGGGGACTGCCGCGAGAAGGGAACCGATGTCGTCCGGGTCATGCTGGCCGTCGGCATCGATGCAGACGGCCCAGCGGGCGATTTTGGCCGCTTCTCTCATACCGGTCACAAGGGCGGCCCCCTTTCCCTGGTTGACGCGGTGTCGCAAGATTCGGATTCCCGGAATCGATTGAATGCTTTTGTAAGTCTCATCCGTCGAGCCGTCATCGACGACAATGACGGGGAGTTGTTGCAGAAGGGTCTTCCGGATCACTGCCGCCACCGTTGCGCCATGGTTATATGCCGGAATGACAACGGCAAAGGGGCCGGCGCTCTGTTGAGGGGTAGCTTTTTGATCGGAGGAGGGGGCGGTCATGGCGCATCTGCTCCGGAAACGGTGGCGCGCCGGGGCAGGAAAGCCACTGCCCAGGTTCCCGGTCCCATGTGCACCCCCGAGGTGAGGGACAGGGGCGCGAGACTAATCTCGGAAAGAGGCAAAAGCGACTGAATCCAGGGTCTGGCATGAGCGGACACCCACTCCTCATTGTCGGTGTGGGTCAAAAGGATCTCGGCCGGTATTTTCGGGGAGAGTCGCTTTTCAAGATGCTTGACGGCAAAAATTAGTTGCTCCTCCCGGTTTTTCACCACGCCGATTTTTTTTACGCCCGCTGCTGTGGGAGAGATGACGGGTTTAACGTTAAAAAGATCACCCAAAAAGCCCCGGGTTCGGGAGATTCGTCCTCCGGCCGCCAGATATTTCAGCTGATCGAGAAAAATAATTTCCTCGCATACGGGGGAAATGGCGGTGGCATATTGGATAATGGCGGGCAGATCCTTTCCGGATACAGCCGCCTTGGCCACCCGCCGCGCCAGGAGACCGAGTTTCCCGGCGGCAGCGGCCGTGTCGATGACCGTGAAGCGATGTCCGGCCGGATTTCCGGCCGCCCAATGCCGGGCAACGTCATAGTTCCCCGTATAGACCGAGCCCACGCAGAGATATACCACCTTCTCATGGCGGTGGAGCGCGCTCTCGTAATACTGGTGGCGCTCGAAGGTCGAGGCCTGGGCGGTGGTGACTTTCACGCCCTGGCGCATCGCCGTGTAGAGCTCGTGAGGGGAGACGAGCGTTTCCGGAATCGAGCGATCTCCCATGAGGATATAGCTTTCAAACAGCGTAATGCCCAGGTCCCGGGCCGCTTCCCGGGTGAGTGATCCGGCCGCATCGGTGACGATGTGAACCGGGTTGCCGGTTTGACCGGCGGGTGGGGGATTCGGGATTTTCACCTCAATTTTTTCCATGTTCCATCGAACCACGGTTCCCATGGACGCGAGCGCCTGCCTGGCGACCGCGGCGTCGGGGGCATGCAAATGAATCTTCATCCGGTCGCCGTTTGACACGGTTACCACCTGATGGCCGAAGGTGGCAATTTTTCGGGCCGTCTCACGGGGGTCTTCAGCCGGTTGAATCACGGTGTCAATGCAATACGCTTCGGCCGCCGGTGCGGGAAGGGGGCCTGAAACCGTAAGCCGGGAGCCGAACAATTCCTTCGGAGAACAAAAGGTGTTTGTCCGGTGGATCAGATGGTTGAGAAAGCCTTCAAAAAAAATGAACATGCCGAGCGCACCGGCGTCGACCACATCCGCCTGTTTCAGCTCGGGTAAGATTTCAGCCGTTTTGAGGACGGCGGTTTTCAGCGTCTCCATGACGCGCGAAACGCCGCTGTCGGTATGGATCGGCGGGAGGCTCGGATCCAGCGTTTCGGCAAGCGCGTCAAAGACAGAGAGCATGGTGCCGGGTTTGGGAGTCAAGAGGGACTGCCAGGCCGATTCTTTTCCCGCTCGGGCGGCGAGTCCCAACCCCTCCGGGGTCTCAATGGCGGTGAATTTGGAAAAAAAAGCCCCGGCGATATTTCCGGAATTACCGGTGGCGGAAAGAAGGAGCCGCCGGGCCGTGGCGTTATGATCGGGGGTTTTTAGCGGCGCCAGACTGATGCGCAGATTCCGGCCGGTATCGGCATCCGCGACCGGATAGAGATTGATGTCGTCCAGAAGATCGGACCATGCGGCCATGCGCTCATACCCGGTTACAAAGGCGGCTTTCAGCTCGGGGTCCATCAGGCGAACCCCAATGCCTTTTGAATTTCCGACGGAATTTCAAACTCCAGTTCCATTTCCGGATATTTAACCGCCAGCTGTTCGCTGGAGCCGCGGGTGCAAAGCTCTCCACCCGGATACCGCCGGATTTCAAAACTCATGGCGATCTTAAATCGGGCCTCGGTGACCGTGGCCTTGCAGGTAAAAACGTCCTTCGGCAGCAGCGGTGCGATATGCTTGGCGGAAGTTCGCGTGATGGGAAAGGCGTATCGCTTTTCCACCAGATATCGATAGAGGTCGATGCCGGCGGCATCAAAGAGGGCGAATCTCGCTTCATCAAAGTATTTCTGATAGTTCCCATGCCAGACGATTCGCATGGGGTCAAGGTGATGAAAGGCGACGCTGCGTCTGATTTCGAAACTGAAGGCCATGGTTTGCGGTTTTACCCCTACCCGATTCGAATTGATCCGTAATAGAAAAGGCGATGTCCCCAAGGGATCACCCCCCCCCTGGTTTTTTGCCCGGATGGTAGCATAACTTCAGATTTTATCAACCGGTTTGAAATTTCCATGATCCCCCATTTGGTTTTTGCGGGCCGCGTGTTCCTCCGGCGCCCCGTGGGCGCCTGGCCATACGCCCGACACTTGATTTGACTTTTTAAAATGCAATCAGTATTGAGGAAAGGAAAAAAAGCTCGGCCTTGATCATCGTACCGGCCGCGCCAGGATATTTTTTCCAGACCGGCAGGAACTCGCTATCGCTCGGACAGCCTGCCGCTCTTCCAAAAACACCCTGGCGCGGCCTCCCTGCCGTGGGAAATTGGCCGAAACGATGATCAAGGCCAAAAGCTCCTTTGTTGAAGGGATGGATGAAGGCGACGCGATGAACATTCGGTGCGGCATTGCGGGAATCGGATAATGGAGAAGAGGTGTTATGAAAAAATGGAAATGTTCGGTTTGTGGATATGTTCACGAGGGAGATGAGCCCCCGGAAAAATGCCCGGTTTGCGGGGCGGATCGTAGCAAATTCGTTGAAATAGTGGAAGCCGAGGTCGTCGAAGAGGTTCCCCGGGAAGTAAAAACGGTTTCTCGGGAGGCTGCCGAGGCAACGAGCCAAGGTCCCGCCTCGGGGCCGGTACAGGCAACTCCAGTTGACCCGCCGGAAAAGGATGCTCCCGAGGTCGCGAAGACCGCCTTTCAGAAATTTTATGTCACGATCACCCGGTTAATGGTCAAATACCATGCGCATCCCATCAGCGTACATATTCCGAACGGTGTTTTGCCCGTTGCCGTTCTCTTTCTCTCGCTTTCAATGCTTTTTCAGGTCCCGGGACTTGAGACCGCTTCGTTTTACAACCTGATCGTCGTGGTTCTGGTGATGCCAAAGGTCCTTTTTTCCGGATATACGGACTGGAAAGCACGGCTCGGCGGCAATTTGACCAGGCTCATAATCACCAAAATGATTTGCGGCGGCACTGTTTTTGGGCTGGGGCTTTTTCTGGTCATATGGCGATGGGTCGATCCGATGGTGGCCCAGGCCGTTTCTTCCAACCGGGGGATGTATCTGTTTCTCCACCTGGTGATGCTGGGGGCTGTCGTTACCGCCGGATTTCTGGGGGGCAAACTCATCCGGTTTCCCGGGGATTGACGGCGCTTTTTGAAAAAGCTTCTCAATGGCGCTCCGATCGTATTTGCCGGAGGGGGAAACCGGAATTTTTTCAACAATCCGTATTCTACGGGGATGCGCATAGGTTTCGAGCCGTTTGAGCGCGGACGTTCGAAGGGGAGCTTCTTCGAGATTTCCTTCGATGAGCGCTAAAATTTCATTTTCCCTGCCGCTGCCCGCCGGCAGGGAAAAGACATAGGCGTCTCTTACGCCGGACTCACGCTTTAACAGCTCCTGGACTTGCATCAGATCGACTCGGTTCCCGCCAACCTTGACGATACCGTCGGAGCGGCCCAGAAGTCGAAATCCGGTCGTTCCATCAGGCGTTGCCCTGTCGGACGTTTGAAAAAAACCGTCCTCATTTTTTGGAAGCTCCGCGGATAAAAAATCAGATCGGACCCAGAGCTGTTCGGTCTCCATTCTAACATCCACACAGGAAAAGGTTGTCAGCGAGGATTGCCCCTCGGCCCGTTTTCGATAGGCAATCCCGCCGGTTTCAGTCGAGCCGTAAATTTCGGTGACGGCAATTCCCGTGGTGCTGGAAAACGCCCGATCATCTTCCTCCGTAAGGGCGCCGGCTGAAGAAAACGCCATGCGCAGATGATGACGTCCGACGGGGCTTTCCCTTAAGGCCCGGTAGTGGGCGGGAATACCGATGAAGACGGTGGCCCTCGTTTCCACCAGGGCGTGTGCTATTTCCTTGGGATAGGAGGGGGTACCCGGGCTGACGGAAGCTCTGGAGATAAGCGGCAGCAGAAGGGAATAGAGCAGGCCGTATATATGGTTGGCCGGAACGGTGGCCAGAATTCTGTCGCGGGCGATTATCTGAAACGTTGCGGATAGATAAGATACCTCCGCGAGCAGGTTTTTAGGTGTTTTGGACCAGAGTTGCGGAGTGCCCGTGGTCCCCCCGGTGAATAAATAGAGCCACGGTGAGTCGGGTCCCCTGCATTCCGAAGCCTGCCGTGGCGCTGCGATGCCGGTGAGTTCCTTAACGACGAGGGGGGCGATACCGGCTGGAAGCGGGCGCTGTTCGTCAACGAGGGCCAATCGGTACGGCATTTTGAGGCGTGCATCTTCAAGTGTTTCAAGTGTGTGGGCAAATGGTAGCAACAGCGCCGGTCCGCCGGATAGGGCCGCGATCATCGCGGCCGCCACGTGAGCCCGGTTGAAGGTGCACACGCAAAGGGGCAGGTGAGGATGGCCGTGGTCGGCAATCGCAGTCCGGATGCTGTCAGCAAGGGTGTGGATTTGCCCAAAAGTGATGCCGTCAATGAGATAGGGCGCATTCGGGTCGAGCGGGCCCGAAACGATACGGTGGATCAGCGCTTCGATGTGCTGCCTGGAATTACGGCGGGATTCACGGAATATCATAGTTGATTCGCAACCTTTTGATTAATTATGATTAATCCCGGTCAATTTGAACGGGACGGCCTGGTTTCTATCCGGTATATGAACGGCACTTGGTTTTCATCCGAGGGATGATCCGGTCGGAATCCCCTCCATATGGATATACTCTTCATTGTTGCGCGTCAATGAGATCCATCGGCGGTAACCTGCTTCTTTATAAATGTATTTAGTTGCCATGATGAATTTGTTCTGCCCCTGGTTAAGGCGTTATGTCTTCTCGGTTTATTCGCCTACGTATTTTTGTTGCTTTTTCGGCTTGACACAGATGATTGGGGGTGCTAAAAGCCTGTCCTTTCCTGGCTGGGAAAGAGCTTCGATGCAGGAATGAAGTCTCGATCGAAAAAAAAATAAAAAAAAGAAGTTGACAGCCAGAAAATGATAAGATAGAAAGAGAAGATTCGCAGCGGCCGGAAGATGGCCGCTGACAACCTTGATCTTTGAAAACTAAATAGTGATGCAAGAGAAAAAAGTCGGGTACAACGTCAAAGAGGCGTATGAGGGGACCGAGAGGTTTCGTAGTATGCTTTGAATAAATTAACTGGAGAGTTTGATCCTGGCTCAGAATGAACG
>JAZDPP010000076.1:0-18670 GCA_043797445.1 Pseudomonadota bacterium | reverse complement strand
CAGGGCAATCGCATGTAGTGCTACAACCCGCTTCAGCCTTGAGGAAGATCAGATTCCAGCTGCGGCAAACTCACGCGCAAGCGCGTTCAAACAGTGCCGCAGCTTCCATCTGATCCCCCTCAAGGCTTACGCTGCCGCCAGTTGCTTGCCACATGCGATTGCCCTGCGGGAGGAATCAGGGCAATCGCATTCAACATCGAAGAAGTTGATGCAGCTCGCCGGAGCCAATGCGGTTACTCCGCATGAGAATTCGGCCATCTTGTCTCAGTTCGTTATTTAAACACTTTTTTTAGAATGTCCGTTACTCGGGCGGCAGGGTTTTGGCGGATTTGTTTCTCCTCCCGGGCGATCATAAAAAAAAGGCCGTCCAAGGTTTTTTCCGTGACGTAACCATCCAGATCGAGGTTGAGCTGGCTGCCCATGGGGATCGTTCCCAGTTTTTCGTTAAGGTCCTGGTAGTTTTTTGTGACTCCAACTTCGCCCATGGCATCATGGGCGATCGGCTTGAATAATTCCCTCAGGCGGCCGGATGTTTTTTCCTTGAAAAACAAGGTGGCCTCATTTTCCCGGCCCCTCAATATCTTTTCCGCATCCTGAAACGTCATCTCGGTAATGGCGTTTACGAAAAGACTTTTTGCTTCCGGGACCGCGCGTTCCGCGGCCCGGTTCATGCTTTGCTCAAAAGCGGTGACCTGTTCTCCATAGCCGACGGCCTTGAGAAGGCCCTCAACCTTTCGAACCGCATCGGGAAGGAGAATTTTTACATTCGGGTCCGCATAAAACCCGTCAGTCCTGGAGAGGAGTTCGACTGCATTCCCCGTCCCGACATTCAAAGCCTCTTTAAGCCCCTGAGTCATGTCGGTATCGCTCAGATTGCCGGTTGAGGCCTTGGGGGGGACCGCAAGCGTATCTTTGGCCTGGTTCACCAGATCTCCGAGTCCGGCATGGCTCAGGGAAACCATGGTCGCCACAAGAATGCCGCATAACAACAATTGAAAGCGAAATCTGTTCATGATGGAATCTCCTTTGCAGGTTAAAATTGTTGATAATCAGCACTTGATGAATTAATTATTGAAAGTCTGCCAAAGACATACTATAAAAGCCGCTTTCGAAACAACGATAACCGTGAATAACTCTAAGTTTTTATCAGGAGGGGATAGTGATGCGTGGCATAGGTTTGATGGCTCTGTGCGGTGTGTTATTAGTGGCAGTCGGTATTTCTTTTGCCGCTTCGGAGGAGTTGGATGAATTGTGCATCCCGATGCAAGTCCTGGTATTGGAGCCGCTCAGCGGCGCCACTCAGCATCGTTCCTCGGTCCAATTCCCCCATGCGACTCATTTTAATTACGCTTGCCAGCGCTGTCACCATGACTGGAACGGCAAAACGGAAGTTCAAACCTGCACTACCTCCGGGTGCCACGATCAGGCCAAAACGCCCAAAGCCGACGCTATGAAAGAACCCTCCGATGCGATAGCCGTCAAGTATTACAAGAAAGCCTACCATAAGCTTTGTATCGGTTGCCACAAAGACATTAAACAAAAGAATACAGCGTTGGAATTTTCCAAAAAGACGCTTACGGTTACGCTGGCCAAAACCGGCCCCACCGGTTGCATTCAGTGCCACCCGAAACAGGATGAATAACCGGTAAGACCCGCTCCGGGCGTTGCTTTTGAACGATCCCAATTTGCCCGTTTCCGTTTAGATAGGGGGGAATATGTCGAAATGGTCCATCATCGGGGGGCTGTTGTGCGTTACCGGTTTGGTGTTGTACGGTTTTCAGATGCTTTCATCACTGATGGAACGGGGGGATGAGTTTAACAACTTGTGCATTTACGATTTTGTTGACGCCGAGAAGCTCGCCTGGATCGATAACTTGACGTGGTTCGGCATGGATCAGGCGGTCGATTATCTGGCGGCGGCGCCATTGTATATAATGCTTCTGGTGATAGGGGGCATATTCCTGGTAATAAGCGGGTTTATAAAAAACTGAGCATCCTGGATCGGATTATGAGGGGTTTCCGGACGTTGCTGTTTCCCCCCAACTGGCGGACCTCGTTCAGCGGTATTGGAAAGGCAGCCGAAAAACTATGCAGGATCTAAGGGTTACCTTGGTGCAGGCGGATCTTGTCTGGGAGGATATTTCCGCCAACCTGAACCACCTTGATGAAACCCTGAACACCCTTACCGAGGAAACGGATCTGATTGTACTGCCGGAGATGTTTTCCACCGGCTTCACCATGGCTGCGGCATCATTGGCCGAGGATATGAATGGCAGTGCCGTTCAGTGGATTTGCGCAAAATCGCGGCAAAAAGTGGTGGATGTGGCGGGAAGCGTCATTATCCGGGAGGACGGCAAGTTTTATAACCGCCTGCTATGGGCACGACCGGATGGAGCGCTGCTGAGCTATGATAAGCGTCACCTCTTTCGAATGGCCGGTGAAGAGAAGGTATATTGCGCGGGGAATAACCTGCTGACCGTGTCTTTAAAAGGATGGAATATCAGGCCGTTCATCTGTTACGATCTGAGGTTTCCCGCGTGGGTTCGAAATGTCGGTAATGCCTACGATGTTGCCATATTTGTCGCCAACTGGCCGGAGCGGCGATCAGCCCACTGGCAAAAACTGCTGGTGGCGCGCGCCATTGAAAACCAGAGCTTTGTGGTGGGTGTGAACCGGGTGGGGAAGGATGGAAACGGATTTGATTTCAGCGGGGATTCAACGGTGATCGACCCCCTGGGGGGGGAGCTTCTGACGCTGCGCTACCTTCCCGGCGTCCACACGGTGCGCTTGTCCGCCAAAACGCTTCTCTCCTATCGAAAGGAATTTCCGGCCTGGATGGATGCGGACGCGGATCTGATAAACTGGGATACCGGGAGACAGTGCCCATGCCGGACTAAGGCAAAGCGAATGCCCGCTTAAGGTAAAGCGCCAATTCCCCCAGCAGTTGGCGTTGTTCGGTATCCGGATTTCCCTCCCGGCTCAGGCGATCGATTTCAAGGAAGGCTTCAACCGGCGTCATCCGCCTTGCGCCTTTATAATCGCATAACGCCTCTTCGGCCCGGGGAGCATTGACCCGCTTCAGGTATCGGTCAAACTCTCCCTTGCAGGCGGCGGGGGCCTCTTCCGGAAAGTTACGAAAGAGGATACGGGCCGCCAGGGACCGGATCTCTTCCCGCTCGAAGCTTTTTAATAACAGCGCCTTGTCACGAGGCTCGGCGGCATGAAACTGCCGGCAGCGCTGTTCCTCCGATCGCGACAAAAACCCCATCTGATAGAGGGCTGCGTCCGGATCGAGATCCGGAATTTCAGGATATCGGAAGTGCTGATGATATTGAATGATTTCCCGGAAAAGGTTCGGATGGCCGGCGATCCATGCCAGGTTTTCCGCCACGCATTTTTTTCTCTCCTCCGTGAGCCGTTCGAGGTAACGGGCATGAGGGGGAAGGATAATCGGCAAGTCTCCCAGGCGTTTTCGAATGACCCAGCTGGATGTTGCGATGGTTTCGGGGGTCGTTTCCCGAAGCGCGGGCAAATCGATGCGGAGCCAAAGGGTCTGGTTTGAATAGGGAATCGAGTCGCCAAGATACAGAACTGGTGTCTGATACCCCAGATCGGCCCCGAATTCGCTTCCGATCAGAAGTCCGGTTGTGTGGTTGCATCCGGGGCTTTGGTGTGCCGTCGGCAGCCGGGAAATACGCTCGGCATCCGTGGCTTTGTGGAAATAGCCCGCCAGATATCGCCACATCTGCTCATGTCGGGAGAGGATTTTCGATAAGGCCAGTGTCGCGATAACATCCGTTTCGGCCTCATGGGCACGGCCGTCCGCCAGTTGGTTAATAGCGCTCAGATGCTCGAGCTTCAAGGTGGGTTTACCGTTCAGCCCCGGCCATTGCAACGCCTCATTTTTATACAGATAAAACATGATGGTGATGGGGAAAAGGTCCATTCGGCTGCAACCGTTGTTGTACTGATGGGTGTAGGGGGGCAACAGGTTGCGATGAAAGGAAAAACGGAGAAATTCGTCATCAAACCCCATGGTATTGTATCCGAGACTTATCGTGCCCGGTGTATTTAACAGTCGATGAATTTGAAGGATCGCCTTATATTCGGGCAGACCTTTTTGGGCTTCCGAAAGGCCGATGCGATGCGTGATAAGAGCGCCCGGGGAAGGGATGACGTCGAGACGAAGACGAACGGCTATGTTTTCCCGATCGATTTCCTTGAATGTCGAATCGGTTCGAATGGCCGAGAACTGAAGGACCTGATCAAAGGCTTTGTTTAATCCCGTTGTTTCAATATCGTAGAAAAGATAGGTGATCATAAGAGGGCGTTCGGTGGAAGGTGGAAGGTTAACGTTCGAACTATCCCCAGTATCGGACCGGCCCGACATCCAGATGCACAAAGTTCGAGTATTGGCCGACACCACCGATTTTTAATCGGGTGGCGGTGCGTCTGATGTCCGACAACCTCACCCCTTCGAGGCAAATGTCCGCCGCCATGCCCTTTAAATGATAGCTGTTATGAGCAACGTTCGGGCTGCAGCTCGACAGTATCCCGTTGAGCTTGGAAGACCGAAAGCCCGATATCAGTTGAAACGGGCGATCACCGGCTTTCAGCTTGGAGCGGACCGCATCCAGCAGAAGAAACAGTTCCGGCGATACGGGATGTACCTCCCCCGTATACCGGCAACGGAATAGAAATGTCAGTTTCTTGATCATCTTGGAATCGAACCGGCCGTCCCGGGTGAGATACTTGCCGGATAGATACTCTTCGGTATGAAGGTTATGAATGGATAGTTTGCCGGAGCACAGGGGCTTCAATTGGGCAGCTGCAGCCGGAGTCGACCAGAGTTCCGGTAACAACGGCGAGAGAGTTCCCGCAAGAATCAGTTTGAGCGCTTGCCTTCGGTTTATCATCATAGCATAACTGCGTGCTCGACTGAGGTGCGTTATAACCAATTAACATCTTTAACAAAAACAACAAGTGTCGCGCTTTCATGTTCAAAATTACGCTATCTATACACATGTATGAACGTAAATGCAAGCGGAAATTGATATGACAGGTCCTGGCAATCAAAACGCGTGCAATATCCTTGTCCATGGCGCAAAGGAGAGCTACTGAATCGATAACATCATGAAGGAGTTGAGTCTTAAGGGAATACCTTGCACAACGTTTAGGAGTATGATAGCGCTATGACAATACGCCATCATGTACGCCTGTGCATTTGTTTTTTTCACCCACCGGCAAACAAAGACCGTTGGTATTTCGTTTGCCGCGTTGTCAATCCGGGTTTTATTTTTATACAGATAGAAGCAACGGGCTTTTGCGCCCCTTACGCATCGTGTACGATATGAAATTTTCCTTTGTTTTCCCCCCATTTTACCTCGAGCCCCTCTACAACCTACCGCCGCTGGGGCTGATGAATCTTGCAACCGTGGTTCAGGGGTTTGGCTTTGAAGTGGATCTTCTCGATTTCGTTTTGGAAATTCGCCAAAACCCGCTTGTTAAAGACCGCTTCCTTTACGATCGATGCGCTGAAAAAATTCTGGCCGGTGCTCCGGATGTGGTGGCGTTTTCAGCTCAGTGCACGACTTACCCTTGTGTCATTCAAATCGCTAAAAAAATAAGGGCGCTCAAGCCCAACCTGAAACTCATCGTGGGGGGACATAACGCCTCATTTGTGGATGAAACGACGCTGACGCAATTTCCCTGGATCGATGCGGTGGTTCGCGGGGAAGGGGAGATAACGATAGGTGAATTGGCCCAACGCTATTTTGCCGGTGGAGATGAGACGGGTATTTTGGGGGTTACCTGGCGAAAAGAGGGTCAGGTTTATAGAAATCCGGACCGGCCCCTTCTGGACGATCTGAACATACTGTCGATGCCTGATTACGGACTGGTCGCGCCTCTTTCCGAATACCGGGACGCGTGCGGGCTACCCCGTAGTATCGCCATTCTGGAGGTCGGAAGAGGGTGCCCTCACCAATGCGTTTACTGCTCCGAGTCCGTGCTGTGGCGGCGCCGGACCCGCACTTTCTCCGCTGATCGACTCGTAACGGAGATGCGCGTGCTTCATGAAGGCAGAGGCGCCGATTGTTTTTTACTGGCCTATGATCAGTTTACGGCCAATCGAGCCTTTGTTGAGTCCTTTTGCCGAAAGGTGCTGGCAGAGGGGCTTCAGCACCTGCCCTGGTACTGCATCTCACGGCTCGATACGGTGGATGCGGACACGCTGCGGCTCATGCGATCCGCCGGATGCGAGTCCATGTGCTACGGAATCGATTCGGGATCCTCCCGGACGCTTGCCTTTATCGGAAAACGCATAGATGAAAAGATACTTTACCAACGGGTGCGGGAAACCACGCAGGAGGGGATGGTTCCTACCTTAAGCTTTGTGGTGGGTTTTCCGGAAGAGGAAAAGGAGGACATTGATGCTACCCTTATGCTGGCCCTTAAAACCGGTATTCAGGGAAACAGCAACCCGCTCATTCAACTGCCGACGGTGCTTCCCGGCACGCGTCTTTATGAGGGCTATTTACCGGCCCTCGTTCGCGAGGTCGATAGCTATTTTTCACTCGGTATCGAGTTTGATCAAGGTAAAAGAATTGCCGAAGATGAGGCCCTGATTAACGATTCTCCCGATATTTTCAGCAGCTTTTATAACCTGCCGTGCCGCGCGTTTTCGCTAACGACCCTTCACCAAATCGCGTCGTTTTTCCCGCTGGTAGTGAATTTCTATCCGAAATCGTTTCTATTGTTGAGTCTCGCACTGAAACGATCCGTTTCAGACCTCTTTTTCGAGTGGCTCTCGTGGGTAAATGTTAAGGAATCGCGGGAAGCGCTTCTCCTGACACCGGCCGACTGCTACCGGCATTTTTCCTGCTTTGCGATGCATGCCATTGACACCGGCCGGATTGCCGGGTGGGATCATCTGTCCCAGGTGGTTCAGTATGAAACCTGCGCCATCGAAGCTGCCAGGCGCCCCCGAATTCAGGCTGCGGCGACGGTGGATATCAGCTGCGTTCAGGGATCGCTCCCCTTTTTAAAAGAAAATACCGTGGTGGCGGCCGTTACGAAAAACCTGCCCGATATTGTGGCCGATCTTAAAGCAGGGGTTTTTCAGGAGCGGTATGCGGATGCGCCGGGATGGCTGGTATTCCATCAGGAGAAAAATGAACTTACCGTCATGGAAATAAACGATTTCGGGAAAGATTTTCTGACGCTCTGCGACGGCTGCCGCTCCCTGGAAAAAATCGCCGGAATGCTCCACCGCCGGTACGCGGAAGGCTTACCGGCTGAAGCATTCTTTGAGGTTTGCCAGGCGGCAGCCAAAGAATTGGGGGAAATAAAGCTGTTGGAAAATCCGGCGTCACTTGCCAAATGAGGCTGGAATAGGATAGGAATGGGAACAGATTACCGATGAAAGGAGGTGAGCATATGCTGAAGATTCAAAAAGTGGAAACGAAGGTGTCAATCGCGGCCAGCTGCCATGCGCCGTCATGTCACGCACCGTCATGCCATGCGCCGGCCTGTCACGCACCATCATGCCATTCACCCGCATGCCATGCCCCCTCGTGTCATGCGCCGGTTTGCCATGCGCCTTCGTGTCACGGGCCCTGCTAATCCGATGGGCTGAAGTGTTTTCCGGGCGGGGTGATGGAATCGAATCACCCCGCCCCTCGTTTTTCCGCTCCTTTTTGTTGCGCTTCGATAGAGAAGGAAGCCATTGATGCAGGCAAAAGCCGGGACGACGCTGAAGAACCCATTACCGGTGATCGATGGGCATGTGGATTTGGTTTACAGCATGATGCGATTTTCTCCCACGTCCCCTTTCTCTTCCCTGACCGGTGGTCCTGTGACCCCTGAAACGCTTCGGGCCGGAAACGTACGGTTGATCGTTGGAGCATTCTATTGCGCGGATTTGCATAACGGTTCGGAGACGGCCACGTCGCATCTTGAAAGTTTGTATGCATTCGGGCGGAAAATGCTGGAGGGGCTCACCCCGGTTATGACAAAAGAGGATCTTGCAAACGTCTATGACGGTCATGGGACCCCGGGAATTCTCTACCTCCTCGAAAACGCGGATGCCTTGGTGGATGCGGATATCGGATACTGGCAAGCCCTTGGCATTCGGGTGGTCGGATTGACTCACGCCGGTGAGAATCGCATTGGTTCGGGAAACGGGGTCAAAACCCCTGGTGGATTTTCCGCGGAAGGGCGGCGGGTCGTCGCCGAGCTGGATCGCCTGGGGATGGTGATTGATGTCGCCCATCTTTCGGATCCTTGCTTCCGGGAATTGACCGGTATTTTTTCAGGTCCGCTGATTTCGTCTCATACGGGGTTTCGCCGGTTCTGTAATTTACCGAGAAATCTCTCCGACCGCCAGGTGCGGGGGTTAATCGAGCGGGGCGGAATGATCGGTGTGAGCGTTAACCCGGAGATGTTGGCCATGGATCAGCGGGCAGGGCTTTCTCAAGTGTTTGAGCAGATCGATTGGCTGGTTCAACAATACGGCGATAACCCGGTGGCGCTCGGGACCGATTTCGGGGGCTTTGATATTGCCGCCGACGGACTTGAAAATCCCGGCCGGTTGCCGGCGCTTTCCCGTCTGATGCACGAAAGTGGCTATTCGTTATCCGCAATCGAAAACATTATGGGGAAAAACTGGTATCGTTTTTATGAAGCGATCCTTCCCGTTACCCCCCCTGGCTTCCCCCCTTTTTGAACGATTCAGGTCCGAAACTCTCTCTATCCAAAATGCTCCTTTCCAAAAGACGAAAACCGCCGCTTTTTTCGCGCCCTTTTCCGATCCTTTTCCCCGGGAGTAAGCTCTTTAACTAACCGAATTGATATCATAAAATAAGTATAATCGGCCTCATCACAAAAAATATATTGATTATCCTTTCTAAAAAGTGTAAGCAACGCGCCGTCATCTTTTAATAATTGCTGTCATAAAGATTGGCTATCACTCAATATTAATTTGGAAGGAAAAAAGGAATGTATCCACCAAATTTTGGAAATAATCCATTGTTTCCAAGGAGCAAGGACTTTAGAGTTGTGTTGAAGGATCAGGTTAGTGGCTTAGGGGTAATGACCTATAAATTTTTTGCCAAAGGGGACCTGATCAGCGCGATAGCAGGAGATATCATTTATGATATCCGTCAACACAGCCTTCAAATTGAGCCTGGTAAACATCTTTATGATATCTATTTTTCCGGCTATTTTTTGCACTCATGTTCGCCCAATATCGAGCTCGATATGAAAAACCGGCTCGTTTACGCCATAAAGGACATCAAGCCCAAAGAATTTTTGCTGATGGATTATGCCCAAACCGAAGATGAGCTGTTCAAGCAGTTTCCCTGTAGCTGCGGTTCAGCCCAATGTCGTGGCTGGATTACCGGCCGGAAAGAATTTGTCGATGAGCAGGCTTACCTCTCATCTGAAATGCGGTTGCCGAGAGAAGCGGTTGGATGAGGGTAAATGCCGATAAATGATTGGTGGGAGCGGGAAGATCTCCGCTTTAAAGGGGAAGAGCTTCTTTTTTGCGGCCATGCGGTAGCTGATCTTGCCGGCCAGTTCGGAACGCCGGCATTTTTCTATAATGGCCATCGATTAGCTTACAATATCGAGCGAATAAAGTCAGCTCTCGATACCATCGGCTTTGCGGGTCGATACAACATAAAATATGCAATGAAGGCAAATCGATTTGCCCCCTTGCTGACGTATTTGAAAAGCACCGGCCTTGTCGGCATTGATGCCTGTTCTCCAAACGAGGTGGAGCATGCGATCAGCTGCGGTTTTCGGCCGGAAGAGATTTCTTTTACCGCCACCAGCTTGTCTGTTCGGGATTTGGAGCGATTGTCCCGCATAAAGGGGCTGGGGATGAACTGCGATTCCATTCGCACCATCCGGCAGTGGGGAGAACTTGGCTCCGGGCGGGATATCGGTATCCGTGTCAATCCCGCGATGGGCATCGGCCGGGCGCATAACGAAAAACTCCAATACAGCGGGAGCAATACGACCAAATTCGGCATTTACAGGGAGCAGTTTGAAGAGGCCGTTGCGGTTGCCCGCCACTATGGATTAACGGTTAAAAGAATTCATTTCCATACCGGCTGCGGGTATCTGACGCCGCAGCTGGAAACATGGGATGAGATTATCGATGCTTGCCTCTGGTTTGTGAATAAACTGGACAGAGTTGAAATTGTGAATGTGGGCGGCGGGTTGGGGGTTCCCCATACCGAAGAGGATGAAGCGCTCGATTTGACCCGGTGGTCCCGGATACTGGCCGGACATTTTTTATCAAGACCTCTCTCCATTGAAATTGAGCCGGGAGATTATCTTGTCAAGGATGCCGGCGTGCTGCTGC
The DNA here is from genome assembly GCA_043797445.1 of Pseudomonadota bacterium. Lineage (GTDB taxonomy): Bacteria > Desulfobacterota > Desulfobacteria > Desulfobacterales > JAFDDL01 > JAZDPP01. The sequence continues at coordinate 8,301 of JAZDPP010000076.1, read as the reverse complement.
TGACCGTAAATACCGTTGAAAAGAAGAAAGATACCGTTTTCGTAGGCGTTAACGCCGGATTTAATATCGCCGTTGAGCCGGCGGTTTATGGTCTGCCTTTTCATCCGGTCCCCGCACTCCTCCGCAAGGGAGATCCTCGGAAAGTGACGGTTGTGGGTAATATTAATGAGGCGCTGGATGTCTGGTATGCGGATGTCACTTTACCGCCGTTATTTGAAGGCGATTGTCTGGCGCTGATAAACGCCGGTGCTTACTCTTCTTCAATGTCATCTAATCATTGCATGCGAGGGGATTTCAAGGAATTTCTGTTGCTGTAAGGAGTTGAGCGCGGAACCCTTTGGGAATGGGGGGGAGAGCTTGTTTCGGATATTGTTCGGACTGCGTACCAATTCCTTCTGATCTCTTCCGTATCCGCATAGTCCGGAGATGAGCGATGCGATAGGCTCGGGACGTGTTCACTTTTTGTGCGATCGATAAAGGGCGCCCCCTCGGGTGTTGATGGGGCGCCCTTTCTATTTGGTGGTGGTCGAAGCCCTAAACCACGGTCACATTCACTGCGGCCGGGCCTTTTTTGCCCTGCTCAATGTCGAATGTGACCCGGTCACCCTCTTTCAGGGTCTTGAAGCCACTCGCATTAATCCCAGAATGATGTACAAAAACATCCGGCCCGTTTTCCTGCTCAATGAAGCCAAACCCTTTTTGGTCGCTAAACCATTTTACGATCCCTTTTGCCATTTTACTCTCCTCTTTTTCATGAAAAAGACACAATTAGTACGGTAAAAAAAATATATTAATATGGGATTATTAATATTTGTCAATAAAAAAACTCCCAACCCTGATCAGATCAGGCGCTGAGAGTTAAGGGCATGTCATTTATGAAGCAGCATAATACCGGACTCGGGAAGTAAAAAAGAACCTTTTTTTGATGTCCTTTTTATTAAAAATATGGTCGGGACGGCAAGATTTGAACTTGCGACCCCAGCGTCCCGAACGCTGTGCTCTACCAGACTGAGCCACGTCCCGACAGTGGTGGGTTTTTATGCCACACGCCTGTTTTTGTCAACAGAATTTGATGCCGCCATTTAAAATAATTTACGATGCTTCGATTCGTCGTTTCCCGCGCCCGTTTCTCTCCGCAAGGGATGTTCAGCAAAAAGGGTTATTGAGGACCACGGTTTGTTCCCGATCGGGGCCTACGGAGATTATATCAATGGGCGTTTCGGTGAGTGCTTCAATCCGCTTGAGATATCGCTTCGCATTTTCCGGAAGATCTTCGTGTTTGCGGATACCGGTAATTTCCTCCGACCAGCCGGGCAGCGTCTCATAAACGGGCTTGCAAACCGATAGAACGTTGAGGCTCGTGGGAAAATGTTTCAAATGTTTTCCATTATGCTCATATCCGGTACAGATATTGAGCGTTTCGAGGCCGGTGAGCACATCGAGCTTGGTGATCACCAGTCCGGTGAGACCATTTAGCCGGGCGGCGTTTTCGAGCAATACCGTATCCAGCCATCCGCAGCGCCGTTTCCGGCCTGTGGTGGCCCCGAACTCCGCGCCTGTTTTTTGAATATAATCTCCGATTTCATCCGTCAACTCGGTGGGGAAAGGGCCGGCGCCGACCCGGGTCGTATAGGCTTTCACAATGCCCATGACGTGGGTGATTTTTCCGGGGCCGATACCGGTCCCGCAGCAGGCATTGCCGGAAAGGGTGGCCGAAGACGTGACAAAGGGATAGGTGCCGTGATCGATGTCCAGGTGGGTCCCCTGGGCGCCTTCAAACATGACCTGTTTGCCGGATCGGACGGCATCGTTTAACACCACGGAGACGTTCGTGATACGGGGTGCGAGCCGTTCCGCGAACGTCATAAATTGATCGATAATGGGTGCTGCCGGCAGCGGTTTGGCGTTCAGGTATTTTTCCAGATAAAAGTTTTTTTCATGTAAAACGGACTCAATTTTTTCAGCCAGGAAATCGGGTTCGAGTAAATCCGCGCAGCGAATACCGACACGGGCGGCCTTGTCTTCGTAAGCGGGCCCGATGCCGCGCCCCGTGGTGCCGATTTTACCGTCCCCTTTAGAAAGCTCCCGGGCCATATCGATTTCCTTGTGGTAGGGCATGATGAGATGCGCTCGATCGCTGAGGAGAAGCTTTTCCGGGCTGGTGTCGATGCCCTTTTCGCTGAGATAGTCGATCTCCTCCAGCAGGACTTCCGGATCGACCACGAGACCGTTTCCGATCAGGCACAGCTTCCCCTGCAAGATGCCGGATGGCACCAGGTGGCTGATGATCTGCCGGCCGGCCACCACCATGGTATGCCCAGCATTGTTGCCGCCCTGAAAGCGCGCCACCACATCGGCATCCGCCGACAGAAGATCCACGATTTTGCCCTTGCCTTCATCGCCCCACTGGGTCCCGACAATGATGATGTTTGCCACGAAATGCTCCTTTACCACATGCTCAATTTCACGAGTATGGTTCTAAAATTAGGGTTTATCCGGCTTCAACTCCTTACGGCGTAAACGAAAAAAGCCTTGTATCAGATCGCGGCACTCATCTTCCCGGATGCCCCCGATTAGCTCCGGTTGGTGATTGAGGCGCGCATCCCGGCAAAAGTCATACAGGGACCCACCGGCCCCCCACTTTGGATCCGGCGCACCGAAGACCACCCGTGCCACCCGGGCATGCACGATGGCGCCCATGCACATGACACAAGGCTCTACCGTAACATACAAGGTGGTGTTTAACAATCGATAGTTGTTTATCTTTCGGGCAGCTTCCCGAAGCGCTAAAATCTCGGCATGGGCCGTCGGATCCTGAAGGGTGATGGTCTGGTTGTGCGTCTTAGCGAGAATGTTCCCGCCGGCATCGATAACGACCGCGCCAATCGGAATTTCAGCCTTTGCCCCGGCTTTTTTTGCCTCCTCAATGGCCAGCGCCATCATCGCAAAATGATCCATATCCATTTGACTTCATCCGATCATAACAGGCTTCTTACGAATTCAATTATAGTGGTTTATTGTTTCGAATATCAAAAACCGTTGACATCGGCTCGTGTATAGCTTATGAACGGTCCGAAATTCAAATGCTAATTGCAATGCACCCGTAGCTCAGCTGGATAGAGTACCGGACTACGAATCCGTAGGTCGCAAGTTCGAATCTTGCCGGGTGCGCCATTAATATCGAGGGCTTAGATGACCAATCTAAGCCCTTTTTTTTGTCATATGGGTGCAAATATGGGTGAAGGATTGGAATAGGGCGTTTCGGATTGTTGCGGATCAGGTTTTTAATGAGCTTTGCGCCATGTCTTGGATATGATTAATCGGTTATTGTTATGGATCAGGTTTCAGAGTGGGCTTTGCATTATGCCTTAAACCAGCGCCAGTTCCAATCTGTGCTTCCTTCTTTTCCAGTCAGGCATCACTTTTTCCAGGAGTTGATAAAACGCTGAACCGTGGTCATGGCATTGGAGATGGCAGAGTTCGTGAGTGATGACATAATCAATGCATTCCTTGGGGGCACGAATCAGATTCGTGTTGAGGGTTAGTAATCCTCCTTTGGAAAGGCTGCCCCAGCGTTTCTTCATTCGCCTGATTTGAATCCGGGGGGCTGTCAATCCAAGCTTTGCGAAGCACGGACAGCAACGATCAAAGCTGTCATGAAATACAATCGTGGCTTTTTCGGCATACCACTTCTCCAACAGCATTCTAATTTTATCGGGGTCGGTCGATTGGATTGTCGCTACTATAAAATGACCTCTCGATAACTTTACAGCGTCTTGGTTGCCCTCACTTACCTTCAGACGAAATTGCCGTCCAAGGTACAGGTGGGTTTCGCCGCCGACAAACCGTCGTTGAGGTGTTCTGGGGTCAAACTGCCGAAAATATCGCTGTTGTTTGATCACCCATCGGGCGCGTTTGCGGACTCTTTTGCCGATTTCTTCCAGATCGGTTCCGATGGGAGCTTTAACCACAACGTTGCCATCAGGAAGTACCTCGATAGCCAACGTTTTTCTGGCACCGTGGAGTACGTTGAAATGGATGACCTCCCTGCCATATGTGATCGAGCAGAGGGACATATCTAATGGGTTCTCCGGTGTTTGCATATTTGCAGGGTCCGCTCAATGAGCGCATCCATAAGATCCAGGCTGATCTCAATTCCTTTGACGCCCTTTACCTCGTCGAACAGATAATCGTCGATGTCGTTTTTTACCTGTTTTTGGGCATCGTCATCGTCCCAGAACTGCACCTTCCAGTGACGATCCAGTATGGCCTGAATTTCCAGGGCTATCTCGGTGGAAATGGTATCGCACGCCTCTTGCCCCAGATTAAGTTCCGAAAAGATAGGCTTTAGGACACCGAAGTACGCCATGGCCTCATCGTTTCCGGTTAAGCCGGTGGGGATATCGTCATGCTGGCGAGTGACCACCTTGGTGCGAATTTCTGAAACAGAATCAAGATATTCCAGGTCGGAAATACGTTTTGCACGAAAGTCCTCGATGGCCTGCTGGATCAATTTGGAAAATTTTTCGTAGAATGCCGGATCTTCGTCCATCTTTTCGGTAATAACCTTTTTGGTTGCATGGGCAATGGCATCGGCCTTTGCCGCCGTTGTCATGCCGTAAACCGCTTGTTTCTCCATAACCCCATTGAACATCTTGTCATCGAAAATATTCACCGGTTCATTCAACCGGATGACTTCGTTGGCTTGAATGTGGGTATCCAGCAATTTCTTGATTTTCGGTTCATAGTCCCGGTAGTCGATGGCTTCGGCATAGCGCAGTTTGACGACGGATTTCAGGTAATAGAAGCGTTTCAGATCGGCCTTGTAGCGTTGAAGTTTGGCCTCATCAACTTTCATGAGGAATACCTCTGAAGAGAGGGCAATCCCCAGGGTTTTACTGTATTCAGCCAGGCGCTGATAGAACCTCTCCCGGATGGCATCATCGGCCAGCAGGACCTCATAGGCCTCTTCGTCGTAACTGTTCTTGACCTCCTTGAAGAGGTCCCACAGGTCGGAATATCGTTGGGGAAGCTTTTCTATTGCTTCATTGATGGAATTCAGTGTTCCTTTCAGGTCATCCTCGTCGAAGCCCTCAAAGGCGCTGTACATTGTCATCGCTTTGTCCAGTTCTCCCAAAAGCCCCACGTAATCAACAACAAAACCTTCATCTTTGTTTTCCGCCAAACGATTGACCCGAGCGATGGCCTGGAGCAGTGTGTGCTCTTTCAACTCTTTGCAAAGGTAAATTACCCGGTTATAGGGGGCATCGAAGCCCGTTAAGAGCTTGCTGACCACGATCAGGATTTCCGGTTCCGACCCGAACTTAAATTGGTTGATGATCTGTTTGGTATACTCCTCTTCGCTGCCGTAACGTTTCATCATCTTGGTCCAGAACCGGATCACCTCATCCGTCGGTTCATCATCGATCTCTTCGTATCCGTCACGGGCATCCGGTGGCGAGATAACGACTTCCGATGACACAAATCCGATATGTTGTAGATGTTCATGATACTGTAATGCGACCGCCTTTGTCGGGGCCACCAGTTGGGCCTTGAAGCCGGTGCCCTGCCAATTCGACCGAAAATGCTCGCAGATATCAAACGCCCTCATGTATATGACCTGCTCGGCCTTGTTGAGCATCGAAGCTTTGGCATACTTGCGTTTCAGATCGGCCTTTTGCTCTTTGGTTAATCCCTGGGTGTGGCGTTCAAACCAGAGGTCAATGGCGGCCTTGTTCTGTTCCATCTCCACATGCCGTCCCTCATAGAGCAGGGGGACTACCGCCTTGTCCGCCACCGCCTGCCTGATGGAGTAGTGGGGTTCGATCAATCCGCCGAACTTCTTGAAATTGTTCTTCTCCTTTTTCATCAGCGGGGTTCCGGAAAAACCGATGTAACAGGCATTGGGGAACATCTGCCGCATCCGGGAGGAAAAATTGCCGAAGTTCGTCCGGTGGCTCTCATCAATCAGCATGAAGATATCGGGGGACTCATCCTGAAACTTTTTAAAATTGAGGGCCTTGTCGAATTTGTGAATCAAGGTGGTGACGATGGTTGCCTTGTGCTCCGCGACAAGTTCCATCAGGTGCCGACCGGAGGTTGCCCGGTTCGGGTCAAGACCGCAGGCGGCAAAGGTATTGCCGAGCTGCCTGTCCAGGTCATCGCGATCCGTCACCAGCACAATGCGCGGGTTTGCGACGAATGGATCGAGCGCCAGATTGCGCGCGAGCATCACCATGGTCAACGATTTACCGGAGCCTTGCGTATGCCAGATGATCCCGCCCCGGCGCCGCCCGGCGCTGTCCAGCTTTTTAACGCGCTCCAGGGTCGATTTGACGACTAAGTACTGTTGATAGCGGGCAATTTTCTTGATGCCGCCATCAAAGAGTGTGAATTTGAAGGCCAGTTCCACCAATCGCTCCGGACGACATAGGCTGAAGAGTGCCTTGTCCTGTTCCGTTACCAGGCGTTTCCCTTCTGCTTCCTGGGTATCGAAAAACGATCGGGCAATGCTGAATTGGCCGCTGAAAAGCAGATCTTTTTGAGTTGAAGAAAGCACCGTGTTGACGCACCTGGCAACATCGGTCTCTTTGTCCCGTAACTCCTTCCAGATGCCCCAAAATTTAGCCGCTGTTCCGGTGGTGGCAAACTGCGCTGAATTTTTGTTGATTCCCATCACCAGTTGCACATAGACGAAGAGCTTGGGGATGAAGTCATCGCTCTGATTGCGGATGGACTGGGAGACGGCCTGTTCCACTCCGGCATTGGGCGATTTGCATTCGATGACCGCAAGCGGGATTCCGTTGACAAACAGGACAATATCCGGCCGGGCGGTTTCCGTGCTGCGGGAGCGATCCACGCTGAATTCGGTAGTAACATGGAAGGCGTTTCGCTCCCAGTTGCGCCAGTCGATATAGTGCAGATTAAAACTTTTCGAGTCCCCCTCAATGGCTTGTTCCAAGGCGGTGCCCAAGGTGATCAGATCGTAAACCGCCTCGTTGGTTTTAAGCAGGCCGTCGTACTTGACGTTTTTCAGCTTTTGAATGGCGGTCTGGATGTTTTCTTCGCTGAACAGGTATTCACGTCCTTTGTGGTTGATCCGGTTGAGGCGTTTCAACTGGTCGCGGAGGATTCTTTCCAGGAGCACGTTGCCGGTCTTGCCCTGGCGCTGCTTTAGAGCCTGTTCGGGGGGAAGGTATTCGAAGCCCAGGTTGATGAGGAGTTGGAGGGCTGGGATTTGGGAGAGGTATTTTTCGTTGAAGTGGAAGCTGTTCATGATTTTCTCCTGGCCTGGCTGCGGGTGCGAAAAAGCCGCTCGGTGAAGCCGCCGTCTTTTTCAAAAGCAGTGGCTTGCGCAGTTATTTGCCGGTCCAGTAAAGAGCAGGCAACTGCAATCAGGGTAAGGGCGGCGTTAGCGGTAATTTCGGGGTAAGCGCTTTGGATGGACGACATGGACGTTATAGACATTATGGACGTGGTGGACTGTCCATCCCGTCCATCAAGTCCATGAGATCCATTTTGTCCAGGGCTTTCCTTGCTGATTTCCATCACCCACTTCGCCACCTCATCAGCGGTGGCACATCGCCGGGCAATCAGCCGCTTGCGGCGCGGGTCTTCCCGGTCCCACAAAGGTAAGCCCTTCTGCCGCAAAAAGTCCTCGTAGTCCAAGCGCAACTCTTCCAGGCTGGCGCGTGCTACATTGGTCAGTTTCAGCTCGGTCTTTTTTGATGTGCCCGAGGCCTGGCTCCCTTCGGCAATGTTCTGCACGCCGCTACGTGCCGCCTGCACCATCTGATCGTGGGTGCGGCTCCGTTTCTCGATGTAGCGGTCACAGAAACGCACCGTGACATCATAAGCAAGTTGTGCAATTTGAAAGCTCTTCAGATTGCGATAACCGCCATGTTTGGTAATCAAGCCCACACCATCGGCCATAAACAACCCCCTTCGCCCCAACCCGTCCATAACGTCCAGCTCGTCCATGCAGTCCATGCCGTCCAACTACCCCAACCGAACCCGCCACTCTCCGGTCAAAAGCTTCTGCATCAGCCCGCGCTTTTGCTTGCGGTAGGCTTCAACTTGATTTTTCAGCAAATCAATTTCCTGGCGGGCAGTGTTGAGGGTTTCGGCGATTTTCTTTTGTTCCTCAATTGGTGGCAGTGGTATCCTGAAAATCGGATAAAGCGTGCACTTTAAGATTCATAAATTCGGTTTTTTGTTAAAAAATCGGGCACTTTCTCTCCATTTCTATAATGTGCGTATTAAAAAAATACGTACACGTTGCAATAAATAGAAAAAATCCTG
>JAZDPP010000075.1:0-12258 GCA_043797445.1 Pseudomonadota bacterium | reverse complement strand
CTGCCCGTGGAAAAAGGGGCGGCAGAGTACAGTGAAGAAATGGCGGCCTATATGGACTCCGTGATAGACGATCGCCTCTATTCCGAAATAGATTCAAAGGAATTTGTACAAAAAGCCCTGAATAACAAGGACGTTTTTCGCATGGCCATCGGTTTTGAGAAGGACGCGATTCTATACTTCAGAGAGTTTTTACCTTTTTTGACCGAATCCGACCAGAAGATCGTTGCGGAATTGATCGAGCAGGAAAAAGGCCATATCCGCAAGCTTTCGGATTTTCAGAAGCAATTGGCTCAATAGAAAATTTCGAATGCAGAATTTGGGCGCCGCCCAATATCTGCGGCGCCGCGTAGAAACCCGAGATCGCCAGTACCACGATTACCGCGAACAGACGGGCGGACCGGCTATGGAATCTTTTCGCCAAAAAGACGGGAACCGTGAAACGACCGAATTTGCGGAGCGGGCCGGCTACAAAAAGGGCCAGCAACGTCAATCCGACCGAGAAACAAAAGGTATAGAAAATGCCGTCATAGCCCAATGCGAACGTCAGACCCGCCAGACCAAGAAACGTCGCGGCACTCAGGTAATCACCGGCGATGGCGGACCCATTGAGGAACCAGCCGAAACTGCGGCCGCCGACGCAAAAATCGACAGTGCTGGTGGCTTATTTTTTAGTGGCGTAAGTGATGGCGATGATGGTTCCGAGAAGAATAACTGTAAAGAGATATTTGGGTTCCATGACTTATTTGACCTCCCGTTTGCGAGTGATTTGGATCGATCTTTTCTGATAGTAACGCACGTGCAGCCAGGTGATGAATGACACCATGAACATGGCCAGAAGCGATGTGGCAAACCAGGTAACGGTCATTCCGCCCCATAGAATCGTTTTCATGATGCCCGGCGAGGTGTAGTTCAGGACCGTTACCCCCAGCAGAAAGGAAAAGTAAATCACACTCAGAAGCAGACTGATTTTCAGTTCGTGCTTCATCGCCTCCGCCGTTTTTGCATCCAGGGGGGTGGTATCCGTCGCATTGAGGCGGCATCGCGGCCAATTTGCTGTTGCAATCGCAGCTGTTTTTCTATATCGAAACTATATCGGAGCAGAGAAGCCAATCGAAGCTTGGGGGCGCCATCGATGTTCAAAAACCGAGGCATTCGTCATTCTTGTTTCAATCGCATTCAGACAGAACTCGCGCAATGCCGCCAGAGCCTGAAACGGGAGATCGAGGCTCGCCGGAAAGCCGAGGAAGATCTCGTTGAAAGTGAAGATCGCTTCCGCTCGGTTATGGAGGCGGCGCCCGACCCCATCGTAACCTATGACATGCAGGGACGTGTAACTTACCTGAACGCAGCTTTTACCCGGATATTCGGCTGGACGCCGGAAGAGTGCCTCGGCCGTAAAATGGATCATTTTGTCGCTGAAGAGAATTGGGAAGAGACGTTTAAAATGATTCAGTCGATTATCGCCGGAGAAACGCTCACCGGAACACCGACCCGCCGGTACAACAAGGCCGGCAGCCTCGTGCATGTCAGTATCAGCGGCGCGACCTATCGCGATCGCCGCGGGAAGCTGGTCGGCAGCGTCATTGTCTTGAGAGACATCACCCAGTCCAAACGTTTGCAAAAAGAGGTCATGGACATTGCGGATCGTGAACGGCAGCGGATCGGCCAGGACCTCCATGACGATCTTTGCCCGCATCTCATTGGAATCGAGGGGTTGAGCTCCGTTCTTAAATCCAACCTGGAAGAGATCGCTTCGTGCCATGCCCCGCTGGCCCGCAAGGTCCTGGATTTGATCGGCCAGGCGATCGATAAGACGCGCAGCCTGACCAGAGGGTTGTGTCCGGTGCACATGGTTTCCCATGGTCTGGAAACGGCCCTTCAGGATCTGGCGGATCATACCGCATCCGTTTCCGGCATCGCTTGCCGCTTTGTGGGTGACGGTGCCGTCGCTCTGAAAGACAATACGGTGGCTACCCATCTTTTTTACATTGCAAAGGAGGCGGTCAACAATGCGGTTCGGCACGCCGGTGGCCGGACCATCGTCATCGAACTGTTCAATGAGGGCGGAAAACCCCACTTAAGGGTTCGCGATGACGGCAAAGGGATACCGGTCAATATTCCCAAGGCGGGAATCGGATTGCAAATCATGCAGTATCGCGCCAGAATGATTGGCGCTGATTTCGATATCAAAAGTAACGACCGGAGTGGAACCATGGTTCAGGCGGTGCTGAAAAAAAAGTTACCGCCCGGGTCACTTTTTTAGTCAAACCGACTGGAACCCAGCCGCTATTTATCCCTGTCCCCAAACGTAAGTCGCCGTAAAACGCGATACCGCAAATGGCATCGGTGTGACCCCGATCCCCGGCGAATTGCATCGTTTTTTGATACTGCCCGTTATCACCGGCATTCCCGCCGGAGATCGGAATATTTTCCCCAAGAGCGGTTCCGGTGCTTTCCCGGATCCCCTGGAGCAGGTGGTCCATTCCTTCAATTGGAGCACAGAAAAGCCAGCAGGCATCGGGGGCATGCGCCAACCGTTTTGTCAGCGCCTCCCCCCCATCTTTTGCCCGGATCGCCGTGTGAATCTCTCCCTTGTTCTGACGGTTGCCGTTTTTATCACTATATCCATTCCCTGCACGATGTGTCGTTAGAAAAAATGGGCCAAGCGAACACCAAAGGTGTTGGTCTTCAAACCATTGTCCACTTCAAACGCCTTTTTATATTTGACCAAAAGTTGAAAAGATGGGGAAAGCATAAACCCGAAAACGGCCTGTAGGGCATGGTCATCCTTTTCATCATCGCTGGAGATGCCGTCGACTTCAGTCTCACCTCCGAAATGGTAAAAATAATCCATTCCCATAAAAAAGGAATCGGTGAAATTATAACTCAGATGTGTTTCGAAGGTGCAGAGAGGATCTTTGCTGAGCGTCAGACCGGCGGCGGTATAATCTTCGTTGTCCGTGTAGAATTCGACATTCCCGGTCAAGTCCACAAAGAGCTTGCCAAATCCTTTCACATAACCGATTTCGCCTTTAAAGGCCCAGCAGTTCGCCCCGAGATTGAGGCCGCTGTTCCGGTCATATTCACCGATAGGGATCGTAATGAAAGGGGTGAATCCCATCCAGGTTTTCGACTGCGGATCGTTTATAAACCAGAAAGTCGCTGCAAGAATCGAGTCCGCCATTCCGGAGGAGCTCATTTCCACCCCTCCGACAGCGGCGCCGTCCAATTGCTGGTCTCCAAAGATAATTAATGCCTGGGGGTCGATCGTAAACGGCCCTATCTGGGTGTAATATACGGGCCTGATAATACCGATGGTAGCATCCAGATTCGCATTACCGCTCACTTTGTCGCCATTCCGGTACATATCCGTCGCGCTGATGGAATTAAAATAGGCGGCCATCAGCATGGTTCCCGGCGGTAATGGGACATAATCCCGTGTGTCGTTATCTGAATACGCTACGGAAGAAAAAAACAAAAAAGCAAACACAACGTAGAGAGTTGGATACAATCTCATTTTCATCATGGTCTCCTCCAATTCTAATTTGATATAAATGTAAAAGGGGCTTGATACCGGGTCGCTTTCTACGAGAACCATCCTTTCTTAGAAAAACGAGGGCAAACTGACAATCGGCCGATTACCGATTTTCGGGTGAGACCTTGGCCGATGGGGAAGAAGGTTTAAACCGCATTGCCGATAGGTCGAAAGCCTAAGAATCTGATTTTTACCGGCGAGCGGCATCCCTTGCATCAATGCGACTTCATGGCCAATTTGCTGTTGCAATCGTAGCTGTTTTTCTATATCGAAAATAAACACCGGAGGGTTAAGCCGATCGATGTATGGGGGAGCGATTCATGGCGAAGGGCCGAGGCATTTATCACCATTATTTCAATCCCCAAGGCGGGAATCGGATTGCAAATCATGCAGTATCGTGCCAGAATGATTGGCGCTGATTTCGATATCAAAAGTGAGGACTGGAGTGGTACCATGGTTCAGGCGGTGCTGAAAAAAAAGTTGCCGCCCGTGTTGGATCCATCGCTGTAATTTGATCGACCGCTATAAAATGAATAGAGATAAATATAAAATTCTGATCGTTGACGATCACCCCATTTTCTGTCTCGGAATGAGCGAATTGATCAACAGGGAGCCCGATTTGGTGGTTTGCGGGAGCGAGGAGAGTGCCGGGAAGGCCCTCAAATCGATCGCCAGGCTAAAGCCGGATTTGGTCATCGTCGATATTTCGCTCAAGGAAAGTGATGGAATCGATCTTGTCAAGGAGATCAGCCATCAATTTGCCGGAATTCCGGTATTGATGCTTTCCATGTATGATGAATCCCTGTATGCGGAAAGAGCGCTGCTGGCTGGTGCGCGTGGCTATATCATGAAACAGGAGGCGACGGTACTGGTTGTCAAGGCGATTCGTCAGGTTTTAAAAGGAGACCTGTATGCCAGCAACAACGTCAAGGAAAAAGCCTTTCAGCGTCTGGTGGCGCAGCATGCACCGTTCAATCGGTCTTCCGTGGATATCCTGACGGACCGCGAACTGGAAGTATTCCGATTGATCGCGGAGGGGTTGTCCACCCGGGAGATCGCCGACAGGCTGCATCTGAGTGCCAAGACCATCGGGACCTATCGTGAAAATATCAAGGAAAAACTCGGGCTGAAGAATTACACGCAGCTCGTCAAAATGGCCGTGTTCTGGTCGCAGACAAGCCAAAAATAGCACGGCGCTCCCGGCCGCGTAGGTTAAAAACTTAGTCCACCTGCAGGGAAATATCAGTAAAATATAAGGCGCTGCCCGATTGAAACCGGACCGGGCATGGAATAGGTATTGTTCATGAATTTTACTCCGCATTTTTTATTTTTTGATCGAGGGATTGATCCGGATATTGAATTGGGTCGCAAGTTCTATCCCGGCACGCGGCCGCTTTGCATTATCGGCGGGGTGTTTTAACTTCAGCGCGATTTTAAGGAGGAAAAAAGCATGAACGAGCCAAGCGTAAACTACGATGTGTTGAGCCCGGTAAAATTTCTATCCCGCACTGCACAGGTGTATCCGGAGAAAGTGGCGATCGTATACGGCGACACGCGACGCACCTATTGAGAGAGAAAGAGTGGCAGGGCCGTGAGCGCTGGGTGAACTGAGAAATTCCGGCGGGTGATATATTTCAGAAGAGGTATGAGGAGGAAGCGTCGTATGGCACAAGTAATTGCAGACCGGAGGGATGTGGATTTTGTTCTTCATGAACAATTTCAAGTTGAAGAATTGAGCAAAACGGACCGGTTCGCGGAGTTTGACAAAAAAACGGTGGACATGATCATTACCGAGGCGCGCAATTTGGCGATCAAGGAAATTCTTCCGACGCTTAAAGCGGGAGATAAAAGCGGATGCACTTATGAAAAAGAAACGGTGAAGACGCCGGAAGAATTCAAGCGGGCCTGGCGGCTCTTAAAAGAAGGCGAATGGTTGGCGCTTACGCGGGATTCGAGGTGGGGAGGGCAGGGAATGCCTGAGATCGTGTCTTTAGCGGCAAAGGATTATCTCATCGGCGGAAACATGGCGTTACTGTTGTATGCGGGGCTCACCCACGGAGCGGCGCGGCTGATAGAGGAGTTCGGCACTGAAAAACAAAAAGCGCTTTATTTGAAAAAGATGTTTTCCGGTGACTGGACGGGCACCATGTTGCTAACCGAAGCGGATGCCGGATCGGATTTGGGGGCGCTGACAAGCGTCGCCGTGAAAAATCCGGATGGAACCTATTGCATCACCGGCAATAAAATTTTTATTTCAGGCGGTGAGCACGATCTGGCGGAAAATATTGTTCATCCGACGCTGGCGAGAATCGAAGGCGCACCCGAAGGAAGCCGCGGTATCTCGTTATTCCTGATTTCTAAATATCGGGTCCATGACGACGGCAGCCTCGGAGAACGAAATGATATTGTCTGTACCGGCATAGAAGAGAAGATGGGGATTCACGGCAGCTCGACCTGTACGATGGCATTGGGAAGTAAAGGGAAATGTATTGGAACCTTGCTTGGGGAGGAAAATAAGGGGCTTTCCGCCATGTTTCTCATGATGAATGAGGAGCGCTTGATGGTAGGCTCGCAAGGCTTGGCGTGCGCTTCTTCATGCTATCTTCATTCTCTTTCCTACGCAAGGTCACGAATTCAAGGGGCAGAGCTAGCTTCAAAGGATAAATCCCCCGTGGCGATCATCCATCATCCGGATGTGCGCCGCATGCTGTTAACCATGAAAATGTACATCGAGGGTATCCGAAGTCTTCTATTTTTTATCGGTCTGTGTGAGGATAAGAAGCATATTGTTCAAAGCGGTGAAGAGAAAGAAACCTATCAGGACCTGATCGATGTGCTGATTCCCATCGGAAAGGGGTATGTGACCGATCGTGCCGTGGAGATTTGCGATATGGGGATTCAAGTGTTCGGCGGTTATGGTTATACTTCCGAATTTCCGATGGAACAATTGCTCCGGGATGTACGGATTGGCCCGATTTATGAGGGGGTAAACGGGATTCAGGCAATGGATTTGCTCGGGCGAAAACTCGGCATGAAAAAAGGAAAGCTCTTTGCAACGCTATTAGGCCGGATGCAAAAAACCATCGCCGAAGCCAAACGTGTTGATTTGGTGAAGGAAATGGCTGAAGAGCTGGCCGTTGGGGTCGAAAAGCTCGGTGTTGTGGCCGTGCGGTTGGGAAGGACGGCCACAGGCCCGGACGCCAAAAAGATCTTTTCGTTTGCCTATCCGTTTTTACATGTCACAGGGGATGTCACCCTTGCCTGGATGCTTTTATGGAGAGCAACCCTTGCGGCCCAAAAGCTTGAAAAAGGCTGCAACAAAAGGGACACCTCTTTTTATGAGGGGCAGCTGAAATCGGCTGAATACTTTATAAAGACCGTGCTTCCGGTAACGTTAGGCCGTATGAGCGCCATTGCCGACCCATGCGGTGCCGCCGTCGACATATCGGATGATTCCTTCGGGGGAAATTAGGATGGATTGACCGTAACCGGACCGGCCGAGCCCCTTCGAATGCCGCAGGCGATGCCCCGGTTCATTGGGAGAAGGAATCTTTCCGAGGGTCTAAAGCCGGTCCGGCTTAAAAATTGACAATCGATCGATTATTTCAGGATATACCGCTGTCCGTCTCCCTTGATATAGTCGATCATTTTTTTAACACTGCCGGCCGGCTCGCCTTTGGTGATAAGGGTGATGGGTCTCCAAACTACCGGAATATCCGGTGCTTGTATCGTGTCATCGACGGCTGACATCGTCCCCAAACACACCGCCCCCGGCGTTGATATCACCTTTTTTTTCATCTCTTCCGCCGTGGTTGATTCCAGGGCCTGATCGGTATAGCCGGCCTGATTCATAATCTGGCTCTGAAACACTTTTAGAGTCCCCGGTATTTTGGTTCCGGTTACGACGATGATCGGAAGATTCGGGCCGCCCACATCAGACCAATTTTTTGTTTTTCCGGTGAAAATCCCCGTAAGCTGATCCTTGGAAAGCTGCGGAATCCGGATCTCTTTATGGATTATCACTTTCACGACATCTTTCCCGATTGCCTGATGCCGGTAAACGTTTTTATCCTTGATCGAATAGTTGTCTTTTTCCATCATTCCGATCCATTCTTGAAAAGAGATTCCGCCTGCCGCTGCGTCAATAAGACCGGCATCCAGATCTTTCAGCGCTTGTACCGGCCCGCTTGGATTAAGGATCAGTGATAGTCCGATTTCTTTTTCCATTGGAACTTTAATTCGTTCGAAGATGTTTTCAACCGGTGCGGCTCCAGCGCCGACTTTTACCTCTTCCGCCATCGCTGTTCCAACAATGATGCAGAAAAAAAACAACATAAACAACCTTCCAATCCGGCAACGAGACATATTCCCATCCTTTCATTAAAAGTGGCTTGAGTGTGTATGTATGGGTCCTGCTGAAATTTCGGCGCGCTGTGAATTTGAGAGCTATGGGCATTATAGAAAACAACGCTGACGATGGCAAACAGAAATACGCGGTTAGCCTAAAACGCCGGGTTTTCCGAGTTTCGGCTGCGGATCGTGAACGGATATGAAAATAAGAGAGCATATCAATCTCGGGTTGATTCGGGAACCGGAAACGGCGGAATTCGGCTTCCCTGTCGCTGTCGGGGATCACCCGGTTGAGACTGAAAAAGCATGCGCTCTGATTTCCCGGGATAGAACAAAGTCATCGTATTTTTTTTCCCGGCTGCTATCGCCTCGGTATCATGCCGGCGTATATCGAAGCGATTTTCCGGCAGGCGGGCCACCGGGGAAAATCCGCGTTGCAGGCGTTGAAACGTGCCCCTGACGGCCAGACGCGCGGCGCAGCGGATAAATTGACGGCAATTTTTCCCGAGAAGGCACTCCCGCCGCTCATCATGCGTTGCCTCGGAAAATTCGAAGTAACCGTTGACGGGCGCGAAATTCCTTCCGGGAGCTGGCGAAGTCTGGCGGCTGCCCGGTTGTTTAAATTCCTTGTTCTGAAAACCGGCCAGGGATTTGTACCCAAAGACATTTTGCTGGAATTTTTATGGCCGGAAGAAAATCCGGAAGTAACCAATAAACGCTTTCATGTGGCCTTGAGCACGCTAAGAAGACTTCTCGAGCCGGGGTTGAAACGGGGCGTTGCGTCCGCCTATATCTTGCGGCTGAACGACGCCTACCGGCTTGAAACCGGCCCTGGCGGACGCATCGATTTTAAGGCGTTTTTAAGCGAAATCGATGCGGCGGACCGGATTGAAAAGTGCGATGAGGCCGCGGCCATGAACCGGTATCTTGCGGCCGAGTCCCTGCACGGCGGCGCGCTGCTTGAAGAAGATCTTTTCGTGGATGCCTTCATTTCCGATCGTATCCTGCTTCAACAGTGCTATCTTCATGTCCTCTCGAAACTCCTCCATCTTTTTGAGCTAAACGAGAACTGGACTTCTTGCCTCTCCTTTGCCGAAAAATACCTGGCGATCGAGCCGGCATCGGAACCGGTTCATTGCGCGATCATGCGCTGTTATTTTGCCCTGGGCGAAACCGCCCGGATCGCAGCCGCCTTTAACCGATGCCGAAGCCTGATTACGGCGGAGCTGGGCACTCCCCCCGGACCCGAGGTTGAGCAGCTCTACCGGCATTTGATGGAAACCCGTTTTGAAGCTTCCGGTCCCGCCTCTCCGGCTCGCGCGTATCCCCGATTAATTGCCGATTAATTCATTTGTTGTAAATGACCCCTTTCGGCGGGGCTGAATCAACGTCG
Organism: Pseudomonadota bacterium; assembly: GCA_043797445.1. GTDB lineage: Bacteria > Desulfobacterota > Desulfobacteria > Desulfobacterales > JAFDDL01 > JAZDPP01. Next base: position 2,980 of record JAZDPP010000075.1, on the reverse strand, counting down.
CGTTGCGCCTCGCGATTTATGACCATTTACTATTCGAAAAGGGAGGCAATCATGCTGGAGCTGGCGTTAACGGGAGACAAAAAATACCGGGCCTGGATCGGGCTACTGGGCATCGTCATCGGGGCCGGACTCGTTTGTTATTCATGGCAAATGAAACTGGGTTTGGCAATCACCGGGCTTTCCCGGGATGTCTCCTGGGGGTTTTATGTGGCCCAACTGACCTTTCTCGTGGGGGTTGCGGCCCTCGGCCGTTATGCTGGTGTTGCCCTACTACCTGCATAACCACAAGGTGTTCGGAAAAATCACCATCGTGGGGGAGTTTGTCGCCGTTTGCGCGATCTGCATGTGCCTTCTTTTTCTCTTTGTCGATCTGGGGCAGCCGGCAAGAGCGCTGAATATCTTTCTTTATCCCACGCCGAATTCCGTCATTTTCTGGGATGCGATGGTGCTCATGGGGTATCTGCTTCTCAATATCATTGTGGGCTGGAATGTGCTTGAGGCGGAGCGAAACGGGGTTTTGCCGCCCAAATGGATCAAGCCTTTCATCTATCTTTCCATTCCCTGGGCCTTTGCCATCCATACGGTAACCGCTTTTTTATACTGCGGGCTTCCCGGAAGGGGCTTTTGGCTCACGGCCATCCTGGCACCGAGATTTCTTGCCTCGGCCTTCGCCTCGGGGCCGGCCCTGCTGATTTTGCTTTGCCTGCTGCTGAATAAATTTTCCGGATTTGATCCGGGAAGGCAGGCCATTGATTCTCTTTCGAAAATTGTCACCTATGGCCTGCTGGCGAATCTCTTTTTTCTTTTCTGCGAAGTGTTTGTCGTCTTTTACGCTCAAATTCCGGAACATATGGATCATTTCATCTATTTATACGCGGGGCTTCACGGAAAGGGCGGCCTTGTATCATGGATGTGGCTGTCCGTGATTTTCATGGGCGGCGCCATGGTGCTGCTGCTCGTTCCCAGCACCCGGCGCAATGAAGGCATCCTGGCCGTTTCCTGTGTGATGGTCTTTTCCGGCACCTGGATCGACAAGGGGGTGGGGCTTATATCCGGCGGTTTTATACCCTCCGCCCTCCATCGGATAACCGAATATGTGCCAACGCCGCCGGAACTTGTCATCTCCATGGGGATTTACGGCGTCGGCATTCTCTGCCTGACCTTTCTGCTGAAGATCGCCGTGCGGGTTAAAAAGGAGGCGGGGAATCATTGATACGGAGAAGAAAAAATCCCCGTCCCAATTCAGCCGGGCGCTGGAACCGAGAGCACTTGGGAGAACATCCGGACGTCGATTTCTTCCGGGCACAATGATTAAATAGTAAAAACATTGTGCCCGGGTTTTTTTCTCGGGGTGGTCAATATTCCCGGCTACCGGCCGGGCCCCTCCAGGATATGAAGCCCCACCGCCGCTTCCTTGTAGGCAATGGCGCCGCCTCCGTTTTCGCAAAGCGCGATACGGGCGTTTGCCACCTGCCGCTTACCGGCTTCCCCTCTCAATTGGGTCACCAGTTCGTGCATCATTCCCAGGCCGGAAGCGGAGACTGGATGGCCGCGGGAAACCAGGCCGCCCGAAGTGTTGACCGGTATCTGCCCGCCGAGCCGGGTTGCCCCGGAGGCGGTAAAGGGGCCCCCTTCGCCGATCGGGCAAAAGCCCATGTTTTCAATCTGCATGATCTCTCCGACGATGGTCGCGTCATGCACCTCGGCCACATCGATGTCCTCGGGGCCCAGTCCGGCGAACTCATAGGCACGCAGCGCGGCGATGCGGCTGCCGTGAGGCTGTTCATCGAGCGTCCGGTCATCCCCGCTCATATAGACGCTGGCTCTGATTTTAATGGCACGTTTTCGGACCTCATCAGGCAGCTGTTTTAAAAAATCGCCGGAGCACACGATGGCCGATGAAGCGCCGTCGCCGACCGGCGCGCACATGGACCGCGTCAGCGGCCAGGCAACGGGGATATCGTTCAGAACTTGCGCGACACTCACTTCGAACTGGTACTGCGCCTTCGGATTCATCGAGCTGTGCCAGTGATTTTTCGAAGCCGCCATGGCGAAATGCTCGGGCGTCGTTCCGAATCGGTCCATATGCCAGCGGGCCATATAGCTGTAAATATCCATGAAGGGGCTGCGCTCTTTTTCGGGTATTTCCGGCGGCCGCACCTTGATGGTCCGATCGGCCCAGGCATCCCAGTTATCGAAAAACTCCCGGGTGTGGGCGACATCCATGTACAGACCGAAGCTCGCCAGCATCTTCTGCTTGTCCGGCTGAATGACTTTTTCCATTCCGACGGCGAGCGAACATTCAAAGAGACCGGTCAGAATATCCTTGTAAGCCGAGTGCAGGGCCAGACTTCCCGTGGCGCAGGCCGCCTCATGGTTGGTGACGGGGATGGTGTCGATACCAATGGCCCGCATCGCCACCTGCCCGCGAATTCCGACCTGGGTGTCCGTATACCCCCAAAGACCATTTCCGAAATGGACCGAATCCAGATGCTTTGAGTCCAGCTGTGCGTCGGCAAGGCAGCTTGAGACCGTTTGTCTCGTCATTTCGACATGAGACGTGGTCTCGTACTTGCCATACCGCAGGGTGTCCACACCGATGATGTAGACGTCTCTCATAACAATACCTCCCCTATATTTTTAGTGCCTTAAAGATTCATTCCTGTCAAAAAAAAAAGAAAATTTTAATCTCGTCCCCCTGATTTCGGAGAACGATCTGTAGGGGCGAACCTATGTGTTCGCCCTTCGTAATCAGGGCGAACACATAGGTTCGCCCCTACGGGGTTGCGGGCATAGCCAGCGTTAGGAATTAAACAACTGCAACCGTACCGTTGATGCCTTAGATAACAAGCCCCCCGTTCGGGCTGAGAATCTGGCCGACCATGAAGCTGGCCTCGTTCGACGCGAGATAAGCCACCATCGACGAAATTTCCTCGGGTGTGCCGAGGCGTCCCGCCGGGGTTTGAGCGATAATGAGATT
>JAZDPP010000074.1:0-54199 GCA_043797445.1 Pseudomonadota bacterium | reverse complement strand
CGCCCGCAAGCGTTCCGATGGCTTCCATTCTCTGCGCTTGATCGAGTCGCTCCGCCATTTTTTTGGTTTCGGTGATATCGTGAAAAATCGCTAATTTTGATACGGATCCATCTGAGTGAAAAATGGGGGAATGAGAAATGATACAGGTTTTACGGTCAAGAGGACTCATCGTTTCCGTTTTTATGGATTCTCCGCCCATGACTTTTTCGTGGATGCACCAGGAGCATTTTTCATCCACCCCATGCACCGCCTTGTAGCAAGGCTCTCCGGTGGCATCACGGCCTATTCTTTTTGTCATGGCCGGATTCTGATATTCGACACGAAAGTCCGGGGAACCGATATACACCGCATCCTCCATTGCTTCCATCATCGAACGGTATTTTGCCTCACTTTCCTTCAGCGCCGCCTCGGCATCCAGCCGTTCGAGTTCACCCGCCGCGCGCACCGCCACCATTTTCATCGTGGCTTCAGCCAACGATTGGTTTTTGAGCGGGCTTCGGCCGATGACCGCGATGAGACCCATGGGCTCGCCGGTGTGATTAAAGAGCGTGACACCAATATAACTCTCCGCCCGCAGATCCTGGAGCACCGGGTCGCCCGGAAAGAGCGGACATACACCGGCGGGAAAGCAGCAAACCGTCTTGCCCACCCCCTCACCGCGGGGAGTATCCTTCAGGGTATAGGTCACGTTGTCCTCGAAATGGCCGTCGTGCCAGACGACCACCGTCCGGGCGGTCAATCCATCCCCTTCCAGGCGGTCGATGCAAACGAAGTCCATGCCGAGGCTCCCGGCCAGGAATCGGGCCAGCCCATTGAAAAATGGCTCGTCCTGCGACCCGCTGCCGGTTTGCGCCAGAAAGGCCTGAACTTCTTCTACCCGTTTGCGCTCGGTAATGTCCGTGAATAAGGCGTAAGCACCGGTGAAATGACCTTTCGCGTCCATAACAGCGGTCGCGGATGCCTGGGTCCAAACCTCGCTGCCGTCCTTGCGCCGGTAGCGTCTTTCAAAGGCGCCGCCACGCCCCTGTCTGCGTTGGGCCATCTGGTCCCGGTGTTCCGGCAACTCCTCGTCAAGCATGAACGATTCAACGGTTTTCCCCAACATCTCTTCAGGCGCATACCCCATCATCTCGGTCATACGCCGATTTACGAAGGTTGTCCGTTCCGCGGCATCGATCGCCCAGACCCCCTCGTTGGCCTTCTCCACGAACTCGCGATACTTCTTTTCGCTCTCCCGAAGCGCCTCCTCGGCCCACCGGCGCGCCCGCCGGTTCTCCGCTTCCTGTAAAGCCCGCTTGATAGCCGGCACCAGACGCGACAGCTTCTGCTTGAGTACATAATCGGTTGCGCCCTCAGTCAATCCTTCAATAGCCGCCTCCTCGCCCATGGTACCGGAGACGAAGATAAACGGAATATCGGGACATCGTTCCAGCGCCAGTCGCAACGCAGACATGCCGTCGTAGGTGGGCAGCCGGTAATCTCCGAGGATGATATCATACCCGGCCCGGCCCAGCGCCTCATCGAATTCCTCACGCGTCTGAACACGGGTTATCCGGTAGGCCAGGCCATCTTCATCAAGCCTGGCCCGAGCGAGTTCCGCGTCCGCCGGATCATCTTCCAGGTGTAGAATGTGAATCAATGGGTCCATTTTGTATCCTTTTGTATCTTTTCGGTGAATTCGGAAAAGCGAACCGGCAGAAGAATACGCTTGAGTGTTTCCATAAGTTAAGCCTCCTGAAGGGGTTTCGGCAGCGAAAAGAAAAACGTGGCCCCCTGGTTGACCTGTCCTTCGGCCCAGGTGCGGCCGCCGTGCCGGGCGATGATGCGGCGCACATTGGCCAGCCCGATGCCGGTGCCCTCAAATTCATCGGCGCGGTGCAGGCGCTGGAACACGCCGAACAGCTTGTCCACATACGTCATGTCGAACCCGGCGCCGTTGTCGCGCACAAAAATCACGGTTTCGGAGGCCGGGCCGGGCAGCGACCCGATCTCTATTTGGGCCCGCTGCCGAAGCCGTGTGAATTTTAAGGAGTTAGAGATCAGGTTGGCCAGCACAAGGCGCAGCATGGCCGCATCGCCGCCGACCACGGGAAGCTCGCCGATGCGCCACGCAATGGTCCTGCCGGCGGCATCCGGCGCATGTTCCCGGATGATGCCGCGCACCAGGGACTCCAGCGCCACGGGTTGGAACGACATGGCCTGGCGCCCCATCCGGGAGAAGGAGAGCAGATCGTCGATCAACATGCCCATTTTTTGGGCCGCGTCGGAAATGACGTCCATGTAATGCCGGCTCTGTTCGTCCAGCGTTTTTCCGACTTTCTTTTGCAGCAGTTCCAGAAAACCGTCTATGTGGCGCAGCGGCGCCCTGAGGTCATGGGACACTGAGTAGGCAAAGGCATCCAGCTCCTTGTTCGCCGCTTTCAATTCCGCCGTGCGATCCAGGACCCGCATGTCGAGTTCCGTATTGAGTTGGCGGAGAGCTTCCTCGGCCGCCTTGCGCTCGGTGATGTCCATCAGTGCGCCGACAGTGCCGGCCACACAATCATTCGCGTCAACAAATGTCGCCTTGTTGAAAATCACATCATGGTGTTTCCCGTCTTTGAATATGCCACTGACCTCATATGTCTGCATACCCGTGTGGCAAAGCAACGCCAAATCCGCCTCATGGTGTTTGTCAGCGCGCTCCTTCGGTACCACTTCGTGCACGGTTTTGCCCACAATGTCCTTTCTCGCCAAGCCGGTGAAGACCTCGAACGCCGCATTGCAGCCAAGATACAATCCTTCCGGACTCTTATAATAGACGGGAATGGGGATGGAATCGATCAACTGCTGGAGAAAAAGAAGTTGCTCGTTCAGCCGGATCTCCGCCCGTTTGCGTTCGGATATGTCCACGAAAGAAACGATAACCCGCGCTATTTCCCCCGCATCGTCGTATTCCGGCTCGGCATTTACCAGCGCCCAGGAAACCTCGGTCCGGTCCAGGCGGCTGATTCCCATCACATAGCCCCTGAGAGGCCGTCGTGTGGAGAGCACCAGGCGCACCGGATATTCAGCGACAGGCATAACGGAACCGTCCTCCCGAAGGAAATGCCATTCCGGATCGATCAGAGACTTGCCGAGGAGCTGGTCTGCGGAAAGCCCCAGCAGCTCCCGGGCCAGGGGATTGGTGTCCAGCAGGCGGCCCTGGCCGTCATGAAGCACGATGGCGGTCCGGACGTTCCGGATGAGAGACCGGTACCGTGCCTCGCCGGCGCGCAATTCCACGGTACGCTCTCTGACTTTTTCCTCCAGGGAGTCCTGGGACTTCCGGAGAGCTTCCTCCGCCTGCTTGAGTTCTCTGAAAATGAGCTCAAAGGGCTCCCTGAGACCGGTTACCAGTATTGCTCGGTAGATGAGGTAGAAAGCCGCCAGCTTGAAAAAATGACCGGCCATGTTGGCAAAACCATACACGCTCACGTAGGCGGTGAAGGATATTTCGGAAAAGGCCGTGCAGACGATTGAAGCGGCTGTGAGGACGAAAACCCTGTCGTTGAAAAATTGACGCTTCGCAAAAAAGAGATACAACGCACCGAGGAGAAGGGCGGTGATCCCGTACTCGCTGCCGATTTTGAAGGAGGTGAGGCCCTTTCCTTCGATGAAGCAGTCCGGGAAATGGCCGGAAAACACCATCGCCACCAGCACCGCGACCACCGCGGCATATCCGCCGAAAATGGCGCGATGGTTCAGCCTGCGTTCAAGAAGGAGCGGTGCGGCAAAGAGGGTGACGGCCTGCAGATAGCGCGCAGCGATCCAGAGCTGGGTCGGCAGGTTTGGCCCATAACCGGGAAATAGGCCCATCCCCTTATAGGAAAGCGTATGGAGCAGATCGATCAGGGCGATGAAGGGGTAGCCGATGCCGATCAGCCTAAGACAGCTGTTTGTTAAATATCTGCGGGTGTTCCAGGTGAGCATGAAAAACGTAAAGGCGACTGCAATGGTGATGAGCTCGATAAGACTGTGGAACAGCAGATAACTATAGCGGCTGCTGAGGTAAAGCCCCAGTACGACGGCGGTAAGGGAGCCGATGTAGGAGAGCCGTCCGGCCCTATTGCTGTCGAGCATTTTGATCTCCTTTTCCGATGGATGCTCTCCCGCGGCTTTTTTCGACGGATTCTACAAAAACACGTCACCTTTCGGAACACTCAGTTGCTGTCCAGCGCCTCGCGCACCTTGGCTGCGAGGCCCCCCATCGAAAACGGTTTTTGAATGAAATGGACCCCCGCATCCAGCACCCCCTGGTGGGCGATAATGTCGCCCGTATAGCCGGACATGAACAAGGTCCTGATTTCCGGACAAAAAGAGGCTATGGTTTTCGCCAGGTCCCGGCCGTTCATCTCGGGCATGACCACGTCGGTTAAGAGCAGGTGGATCTCGAGGGGGTGTTCCCCGGCAACACGGACGGCCTCGCCGGGCGTCGAGGCGGCCAGCACCCGATACCCCCATTTTTCCAGTATCAGCCGTGCGATGTCCCGGGTCGTGGGCTCGTCTTCCACCAAGAGGATGGTTTCGTCCCCCCCCACGGCAGGTGCTGCGGGGCTTTCCGTTCGCATTTGCCCGGGTTTGGATACGTGCCGGGGCAGGTGGATCTTGAAAGTCGTGCCGTGTTCCGGCTCGCTGCAGAGGGTGATGAAGCCGTTGTTCTGCTTGACGATGCCGTAGACCGTGGCCAGTCCGAGGCCGGTGCCTTTGCCTATCTCCTTGGTGGTAAAAAATGGCTCGAAAACCTGATCCAGGGTCTTCTTATCCATGCCGTGGCCATCGTCACTGACCGTGAGCCTCACAAAATCGCCCGGGATCAACTCGGGGCAGCCGATGCAATCGTTCGCGGTGAAGTTCACCATGCCCGTTTCGATGGTGACTTTGCCCACGCCCGCGATGGCATCGCGGGCATTGACGCACAGGTTGGCCAGGATCTGATCGATCTGGGAGGGGTCCATCTCAACCGGCCACAACCGTGTCCCCGGCAACCAGGCGAGAACGATGTCCTCACCGATCAACCGCCGCAGCATCTTGAGCATCCCTTCGACGGCCTCGTTCAGATCTATCACCCTGGGGGAGACGGTCTGCTTGCGGGCAAAGGCCAATAGTTGCCGCGTCAGATCGGCGGAGTGCCCGGCGGCTTTCCGGATTTGCCGCAGGGTGGAAAAGAGCGGCTCCGCCGGGTCCATCCCGTCCAGGGCCAACTCCGTATGACCGAGGATTACCCCCAGCATATTGTTGAAGTCATGGGCCACACCACCGGCCAGGCGACCGACGGACTCCATTTTCTGGGCCTGTGCCAGCCGTTCTTCCAAACGCTTTCGCCCGGTAATATCCTCTTTAACGGCCAGGAAGTTAGTGATGACGCCGTCCGCATTTTTTACCGGTGAAATAGAAGCGGATTCCCAATAAAGCTCGCCGTTCTTTTTCTTGTTCAGAAACTCACCCCGCCACTCTTTGCCGGTGGTGATGGTCTCCCACAACTGTGTATACGTTTCCGCAGGGGTGTGACCGGATTTCAGTACACGGGTGTGTTTCCCGATCGCTTCCGTCAGGGTGTAGCCGGTGGTCTCGGTGAATCTGGGGTTGGCAAACTCGATATACCCCCGGGGATCGGTAATAACGACGGTACTGGCGCTCTGCTCCACGGCGCGAGACAGCTTGTGCAATTGCTCCTCGGCCCGCCGGCGCGCTCGCCGGTTCTCCGCTTCCTGTAAAGCCCGATTGATAGCCGGCGCAAGACGCGACAGTTTTTGCTTGAGGACATAATCCGTCGCGCCTTCAATCAATCCCTCAATAGCCGCATCCTCGCCCATGGTGCCGGAGACGAAGATAAACGGAACATCGGGACATCGTTCCAGCGCCAGTCGCAGTGCGGACATGCCGTCGTACAGGGGCAGCTGGAAATCCGTGAGGATGATGTCATAGCTTTCCCGCTGCAGGGCTTTCTCGAATTCAACACGCGTCTGGACACGGGTTATCCGGTAGGTCAGGCCGGCCTCATCGAGCCTGGCCCGAGCGAGTTCCGCGTCCGCCGGATCATCTTCCAGGTGCAAAATGCGAATCAATGGGTCCATTTTGTATCCTTTTTTTCGAAGGGAGACGTGCGTCGGGGGTCACGGCCCTTTCACGCTCTCCGGCGGTGATTCGTTGATCAGCGCCCAGAACAAACCTGTTTGTTTAACCGCCTCGATGAATTCGGAAAAGCGAACCGGTTTCACCACATAGGCATTGGCGCCCAGCCGGTAACATTCTTCCAGATCCTGCGATTCGCGTGACGAGCTCAGGACGACCACCGGAATCAGACGCAGTTGCCCCTCCGCTTTGAGTTGTCGCAAGACCTGGACGCCGTCCAGCCGGGGCATCTTGAGATCGAGCAGGATCACCAACGGGTTCCCGACGGGTCGCTGCGCAAATGGTCCGCGGCGGTACAGATAGTCCAGCGCCTCCACGCCGTCGCGGGTGACCACGACTTCGTTACGCAGGTTGTTTTCAGCCAGCGCGGTGAGGGTAAGCTCGATATCGTTTGGATCATCTTCAACCAGCAAAATACGCTTGAGTGTTTCCATAAATCATGTCTCCTGAAGGGGTTGAGGGAGTGAAAAATAAAATACGGCCCCATTGTTGACCTGCCCTTCGGCCCAGGTCCGGCCGCCGTGACGGCTGATAACCCGGCGCACATTGGCCAATCCGATGCCGGTTCCCTCGAATTCATCCGGGCGATGCAACCGTTGAAAAACACCGAAAAGTCTGTCCACATAGGTCATGTCAAAGCCGACGCCGTTGTCACGCACGAAAATCACGGTTTCGGATACCTGGGCACGTCTCCATCCAATTTCGATTTCGGCTTGCGGACGCGGCTGAGTGAATTTCAAGGCATTCGAAATCAGATTGACCAGCACGATGCGCAACATGGCCTGATCCCCGGTTACCGCCGGCAGATCGCAAACCCGCCAGTGAATGTTCCTGTTCCCGGTCTCCGGTTCAAATTCCCGGATGACTTCCCGGGTCAGTTCGCCGAGATCCACGCGCTGTCTGGACATTTGATTGCGTCCCATCCGGGAGAAGGACAGAAGGTCGTCGATCAAGTCGCCCATGCGCTTTGCCGACTCGGAAATAGTGACCATATAGTGCCGGCTCTGTTCGTCCAGCGCCGCATCCGTTCTCTTTTGGAGCAGTTCCAAAAACCCGTCTATGTGGCGCAACGGCGCACGCAGGTCGTGAGAGACCGTGTAGGCAAAGGCTTCCAGCTCTTTGTTCGCCGCCTCGAGTTGCGAGGTTCGCTCTATGACACGCTGTTCGAGTTCCAGATTGAGCTTGTGAATATTTTTTTCCGCCCGCCTGCGTTCGGTGATGTCGACAAAAGAAACGACAATGAGCACTATTTCCCCCGCATCGTTGGTTTCCGGCTCGGCATTCACCAGCGTCCACGCGATATCGTCGCGGTCCGGCCGCATGATTCCCGTCACATAGCCCCTAAGCGGCTGCCGCGTGGAAAGCACGATGCTTACCGGATAATCAGCGACAGGCAAAACAGAACCGTCCTCCCGCAGGAAATGCCATTCGGAATCGATCAGGGACCTGCCGAGGAGCTGGTCATCGGAAAGCCCCAGCAGTTTTCGGGCCAGGGGATTGCAGATCAGAATACGACCCTGGCCGTCATGGAGCACGATGGCGGTCTGGACTTTATCCACGAGCGACCGGTAGCTTTTCTCGGTGGCGGCCAGCGTTGCATCCCGCTCCGCCAGCACATCCAGCATGGCGTTGAACTCGTGCGCCATGACGGCCGCCTCGTCAACGCCGGAAACCGATGAGCGGGCCAAATGGTTGCCGGATCGAACCGCGTCGATGGTCTCCTGGACGGCGTAGAGCCTTCGGGTGATCCGGCGTCCCATGAACCAGGCAATGACAGAACCGATGAGAATCGCCGCCAAAGCGTAGACAACACCGCCCCTGGTGATCTCGGCAAGCTTTTCGCCGGCCGCTTTCTGTCCGATGCCGACCCGCGCCCAGCCGACATGGCGGCCTCCGATCATGGCCGGGATCGCAACATCCACCAACGCGGGGGTTTTTGAGAGCACCGTTTGATGCACATCACGAGGCAAATCGAGCAGGTATAACCCCTGTTTGGACTTGTCGGTGTCGGCCAGCACGCGCCCGGCTTCGTCCGCGAGAATGGCGAAGAGAATTTCGGGGTAGCGGCGCTGGGCTTCCGCGAGCTCCTGCAGGCCGGAGATGTCATCAGCGACAATCCATCCCGCGGCGGAGGTGGCGAGAGCCTGGGACAGGGCGGTCGCCTCCTCGATCTGACGGTCCAGCAGCATGGCACGTTGGCGTACGGTCGAATCACCGATGAAAAGGGCCATCATGACGGCATGCACCGCGGCCACCCCGATAATGAGGCGACCGCGGAGCGTACCGGTCAGGAAGCCATACAGTGTTTCCATCGTTTTCATCATCGCTTTTCCACCGGCCGAACCTCACTCTCGAAGCGGGATATGTATCGGCGCACCCCATCATAATCCTCGTCCGAAGCGGGAAGAAAGCGGGACGTTTCCATTCCCGCAAGAACCGACTCGCCTTCTCTTGTCCCGTCAAGCCCCAGGAGGAGCGCACGGACCTGTTCCCCCACCGGCGCGGGGACGTCGCCCCGCACCATGACGGAGTTGTTGACCAGCGATTCGGTTTCCCAAATGACCTTCAGCTCCGCCGCTTCCCGGGGATGCTCTTTTTGGAATGCGCGCCATGGCGGCGGCCATGTCACGCCAGCCGCGGTCTGTTTGAGGAAGGCATTCATGATGGCGGACTCCTGGGAGCCGACGTAGCGGTTTTCGATGTCGGTAAGAACGTTGATGCCGTGGTTATGAAGAAAGTACTGGGGCATGATGCAGGCCGCCAGGGCCGTGTGAGAGGGATAGCTCACCGATTTCCCCTTCAAATCGGCGGGGCGCGTCAGGTCGCTGTCCAGGCGCACCACGAATATCCCCTTGAAATCCCGCGGATCTCCGGCCATCGCGATGACGCGGTAGCCGGCCTTCATGGCATCAAGGGTCTGCCAGGGATTGGGGAGGAGAAACTCGGGCTTGCGGCCCCGGTACTTTTCCTCGAAGTTGGCGTAGTCCCGTGATGCCTCCAGGGCCAGGGCCGCGCCTTGCAGCCGGCCGTTCAGATAATCGACGAGAGGCTGATAGGCCTGCATGAGTTTGGCGGGATTATGCAGGGGGTGAACCACAAGCCGATAGACGGGTATGCCTGGAGATGACGGATTTTCCCCGAATTGCGGCCCTTTTCCTTCAGGTTCCCGGTCACATCCGGGAAGAACCCCGAGCAAAAGGAACAGAGCGACGATTATCACTTCACGTCCGGTCATGGATTCTCTCCCGCTGTTTTGTTGGATAACGAAACGCTCGGGGCTTGTCCCGATCCGTCCGCTGATGGCCCGTTGACTGTCAGGGTCGCTCAGTCGCCCGGCTTGTCCGTCCCATCAGCGTCTTTATCGGTTTCGATGTATGATTCCAGCTTGTCCCTTTCGATCTTATAACAGTCCGGGCAAAGACCATGAGAGAAATCAACATCCCAATTATTTTTAAAGTAGGCTTCGACCCGTGTCCAGGATTCCGTGTCGTCGCGAACTTTCCTGCAAATGGAACAGATGGGGATTATGCGCCGCAATTCCGCTATCTCACTGATATCCTCAATCACAAGCAGGACAAGGGCTCTGTTCTGATCGGAAGCGGAGGCATTGTATTCCTGAATCCTCACATCTTGATCGACTACAAAAACCAGTGAGGGCAGCGCATCGAATACCGCCCTGAGCATGTCATCCTTTTCTCTTGCGCTTAGAAACATCTGAGCCCCTCCGAACGGGAAGGTCACCGGGTGTCAGCCGACGCGACTTCACCGGATGGAACCACGTTGAAGACCGCGCATAATAATTAAGGGTATCATTGTTTGATACCCTGTCAAGCGGATTTATCGGATATATAGACTTATCGAATACTTAACTGAGTTAACACTTGGAAGAAGCGGCTGCCATGGCCCACTATGCTTACGATGACGAGGATGTCGGATTTACTTTAAGGACTGATAATAGGTGTCGAATGTATAAACAGCCGCCATCGGGTTATGCCCCAATACCCGGTCTTTTGCCACCAGAACCGTGCTGGGCGCATCGGCATATTTAAAAAACATCGAATCGTGCCCCACACAAAGCCCCATAACGATGTTAAACTCGGTTTTCACCTCATTTAGCAGCATGGCCTGAGCCACGGGGTTACCCATGGCTTCGGAAGCGTGGCCGCAAAGGGTCTGATGATCTTCCAGGTCCAGCACGGACTTGGGTGTCCGGCCCACCTTACACGACGCTGAAGCCACTTCAAACCCCTTCTCCGTCAAAAGCGCCTCAACGATCCTGGCCTCTTTTTGCAGTTCGATGCAAAAGGCGAGGCCCAGACGGGAAAATTTCATTTTTTGGGCGAACGCGATGGTTTCCGCAATGCGGAGGGTAACCGGTTTTCCCTCATTGAACCCTTCTCCTTCCTGAATGGAAGCTTGCCGTGCAAAATTAAGGATGCCGGGCTCCTCGCGCAGGGTTGCAACCGACTGGCGAATCGTTTCATCGTAAGCGATGGTCGGACAGTCGTCTACAGGCTTGGCGTTTTCATTCTGGCAAACACGTTCAAAGCGCTTTAACACGCAACGGGCGCATCGCGGAAATTCTATCACCATTTTTTTCTCCTAACGGATTTTCGGAAAGAAATCAAACCATAACGTAATTACCTTCCCTTGCGGATGCGGTACTATGCTATTTTGCTCCCCCCCCTGTCAATACCTTAATCTTTTCCCGTTTTTCCTTCCGCTCAACCCCCCTCACCGATTAAAGGGAGATTTTCCCACGATATCAATTATTTTTAATGAAAAAGTCCCCTCAAAAAAGGACACGCCAGTTCCGTTTTGACCAGAAACAGAACTCCGGGTTCTTTAAAAATTTTAACAAATATTTTCTTGTAGTTATGTTGAACCTCCTTTTGATTATCATTCGAAACCGCCTCTTCCATCCGGTAAGCGAATATCAAACGCGGCAAAAAGGCCTTCCGAAACGGGTCGAGCCTCCGTTGACATTTCTTCAAATGGTGGTAGCATGGGCATCATCATCCATCTTTGCCGTAGATATGGATAGAATGGCATTTCACGCCGGGCTATCCGCTATAATGCATGAAAAGTCGGCATTTCCGGGTAATGCATCGGAACGGTCACAGGGGCAGCCATGTGGAAAGACACCTTTTCTGAAATAATGGCATATCGGAACCATAAGTTCTCGTAATGGACACCATTATCTTGAGTTCCTTTATTTTCAACATGTTACAAAGTTGGCATCTTTTTTGCTGTAGGGCGGGTAGCAACACGGGGAATCCCCCCGAACCGGCCCTGATCATTAACGTTTTTGATTCTATTTGAAGGGGAAAACATGCAGACATTCAAGCAAGTCCGGCCCACGGTTGAAGACCAGTCCGACGAGAAAGTAGAGGAGCCTCCGAGTCCCGATCCGCCTTCCGTGGCAACGCCTTCCGTTGCATCCATCATCAACCTCGATACCTCCCCGACAGCCCGGGCAATCCGGCTGAACCGCACCACCCCAAAGACCCGAATTTTCCGCAAGCAATTTTATCCCGATATTTCAGACAAGCTGTGGAATGACTGGCAATGGCAGATCGGCAATCGCATCAGCAAGCTGGCGCAGTTAAATTCGCTGGTTCGATTGTCCGAGGATGAAACTATCGCCCTGTCTCAACCGGAGACCAAGCTGCCGTTGGGAATAACACCCTATTATGCCAGCCTGCTTTCCGGGGATGATCCGATGCAGGCCTTGCGCCGGACAGTGATCCCCACCACGAACGAGTTTCTGCGAATGCCCTGTGAAGCCGATGATCCGCTTCACGAAGAAGCCCAAAGCCCCGTTCCCGGTCTGGTGCACCGTTATCCCGACCGCGCCCTGCTGCTGGTGCTCGATTTTTGCTCCACCTATTGCCGCTACTGCACCCGGTCACGGGTCGTGGGCCGGCGCAGTATTTTCCCCAGCCGGAAACGCCTGGAGCAGGCCATCGCCTATATCGCGCGAACACCGGCGATCCATGATGTCATACTCTCCGGTGGAGATCCTTTAACTTTGAACGATGACCGGCTTGACTGGTTGCTCACCCGGTTACGGCAGATTCCCCATCTCGACATTATTCGCATCGGCACCAAAGTGCCGGCCGTGCTGCCCCAGCGCATCACGCCCAAGCTGACGCGAATGCTCAAAAAGCATCATCCCCTGTGGATGAGCCTTCACTTTACCCATCCCGACGAATGCACCCCGGAAACGAACCGGGCCTGCGGCATGCTGGCGGATGCGGGGATTCCCCTGGGCTCCCAGACCGTGCTGCTCAAAGGCATCAACGACAAAGTGGAAACCATGAAAGATCTGGTCTACCACCTTCTAAAAATGCGTGTTCGTCCCTACTACCTCTACCAGTGCGATCCCATAACCGGATCCGGACACTTCCGCACCTCCATCGACAAAGGACTGGAGATCATTCGGGGCCTTCGCGGTTTTATCAGCGGATATGCGGTACCCACCTATGTGGTGGATGCGCCGGGAGGCGGCGGCAAAATCCCGCTCTTGCCCGAATACCGGGCGGGCCGGGATGCAAATGATGTCTTGCTGAAAAACTACGAAAACAAGGTGTTTCGATATCCGGACACTGAAAAATAATGAAACTTTAAAGCTCTCAATAATCAAAAGCACCGTGCCGGGCATCAGGCAACCCTGTGAGCCTGCGGCACTGCGCTTTTTAGACGAAGGCGGCAGCGAATTACCTTAGGAGCACCTTATTAATGAAGATCGGATTGACGTATGACCTGCGGTCCGAATACCTCGCCATGGGCTACAGCGAAGAAGAGACCGCGGAATTTGACCGGGAGGAAACGGTTGCGGCGCTTGCGAAAACCCTCGCATCGTTGGGGCATGACACGGATCGCATCGGAAATGCCCGCGAACTCACCCGGCGGCTGGCCGCCGGTGCCCGCTGGGATCTCGTTTTCAACATAGCGGAAGGACTTTTCGGCATTGGCCGGGAAGCCCAGGTTCCGGCGATTCTGGACCTCTATGAAATTCCCTACACCTTTTCGGACCCGCTGGTGATGAGTCTGACGCTCCATAAGGCGCTGGCCAAACGAGTGGTAAGGGACAACGGCATCCCCACCTCAGATTTTATCGTCGTTGACGGCGAGGTGAACAGCGACCAGATTCCCTTCCCCCCCCCCTATTTCATCAAGCCCGTGGCGGAGGGAACCGGTAAGGGGGTAACGCCTGCCTCGATCATTCGCGACCCCGGGCAACTCGATTCTGCCTGCAGGCAAATGATCGCCACCTATCGGCAGGCCGTGATCGTGGAACCCTTTCTGCCCGGCCGTGAATTTACTGTCGCCATCATCGGAACCGGCGGCGCCGCCGAAGTGCTCGGCACCATGGAAGTCCTGCTTCTGGAAACCGCCGAGGCGGAAGTTTACTCCTATATCAATAAGGAGCAAAGCGAAGAGCGGGTGACCTACCGGATGGGCCGGCCGGACCAGGACCCGACCGTAAAAGAGGCCGAAGCAGTCTCACTTGCCGCCTGGCGGGCGCTCGGGTGCCGGGACGGGGGCCGGGTCGATCTTCGCTGTGACGCGGCGGGACGGCCCCTCTTCATGGAAGTAAATCCGCTGGCGGGACTGCATCCGGAGCATTCGGATCTTCCCATTATCTGCTCATACCTGGGAATTTCCTATCCAACGCTCATCGACCGGATTCTCTCCTCCGCCATCCGCCGCATGAAAGCCCCCGAATTGGAAATTTGACAATGCGCGTAGCCATTCTCCACAACGCCGTTCACGACCGAAGCAGCGCGGATGAAAAAGATGTCCTGGCCCAGGTTGCGGCCATATCCGCCGCCCTGATGACACTGGGACATGAGCTTGCCGTACTTCCCTGCGATCTGAATCTATCTGCGCTGAAACGGCAGTTAACCGATATCGGACCGGATTCCGTGTTTAACCTCGTGGAATCCCTTGACGCACGAGGCGCTCTCATTCATCTGGTTCCGTTTTTGCTGGAGGGATTCCCTATTCCCTACACCGGAGCGCAAGCCGAGGCGACGCTTCTGACCTCCAACAAGATCATGGCAAAGACCCGAATGCGAGCCGCCGGGCTGCCGACCGCCGAATGGATAGGGCCCTATCCGGCGAAGCCCACCCCCTTGCAGAAAATCGGGGCGCCCCAAAGCCGGAAAAATAAGACCTGGATCATCAAGTCCGTCTGGGAACATGCCTCCATCGGGCTCGATGAGGAATGGCTCGTAAAAAACGGCCCGGCCGATACGGTTTTAACGGAAATGGCGCGGCGCGCAACGGATTTGGGGGGCGCCTGCTTTGCCGAGGAATTTATCGACGGCCGCGAGTTTAACCTCTCCCTGCTGACCGGTCCGGACGGCCCGGTGGTGCTGCCGCCGGCGGAGATCCGCTTTGTCGGATACGGTCCGGAAAAACCCCGCATCGTCGGATACCGGGCCAAATGGGACAGCGACTCTTATGAATACACCCACACGCCCCGGCACTTCGATTTTCCGGAAGAAGACCGGCCCCTCCTTCGGAACTTAAAGAAACTGGCCCTTTCGGCATGGCGATGCTTCGGACTCGAAGGGTATGCCCGGGTGGATTTTCGGGTGGATTCAAACAACACCCCGTGGATACTGGAAGTCAACACCAATCCCTGCCTCTCGCCGGACGCCGGATTTCCGGCCGCCCTGGAAGAGGCCGGCATACCGTTTACCGAAGCCGTCGCCCGCATCCTGGCGGCCGCGGCTTTTTCCAAAGACCGACTCGGTTTTGAAAACCGAGTCGGTCTGCCGCTTGCTATCGATTCGCCTCCTGTAAACGGTATATCGGAATCTTCCTCCTCCCCAAGGCTTCGAAACACCGTCATGCCTGAAGATACGCAACGCGTCGGCCAGCTGGTTAAAATCACCGGTTTTTTCAATGCCGATGAAGTCGATGTCGCCATGGAACTTGTCGATACCTATCTCAATATCGGAGAGGCCAGCGGGTACCGGTTTATTTTTGCCGAAAGTAACGGTCAGTTGGCGGGCTATGCCTGCTATGGCCCCATTGCCTGCACGGCCTCCTCATATGATCTCTACTGGATCGCGGTCCACCCTGACGTTCAGGGAAAGGGGCTCGGTAAAAAACTCCTGGCGGCAACCGAACAAAAAGCCCGCGAGGCCGGTGGCGCCCGAATGTACGCGGAAACCTCCCAGCGCCCCCAATACGACAGCACCCGGTCATTTTACGAGCACGGCGGCTATCGGGTGGCCTCCGTCCTGGAGGATTTTTACGCTCCCGGTGATGCCAGGGTTACCTACTGCAAGGTGCTTTAATAGGGGTTAGAGGTTGGAGGTTGGAGGTTGGAGGTTGGAGGTTAGAGGTTAGAGGTTAGAGGTCAGAGGTCAGAGGTTAGAGGTTAGAGGTTAGCGTTCCACCCCGCCCACGGCAGGGGTTTATCATAAAGTGACTTGGAAGTTACTTGGAAGAGGTTAGAGGTTAGAGGTTAGAGGTAAGGAGTTAGGAGATGGGAGTCGGAATCAGGGAGTCAGCATAGCTGCTGGCCGTTCGCCGGTTTAATCTGAGATTCGAAACTGAGTGAAGTGACCTAAAAAAAAAAGCCGGAAGTCAGAATAGATAAGGATTCTTTCCGATTTTGCATCCGGACTCCTTACCCCCTTACCTCTAACCTCTAACCTCTAACCTCTAACCTCTAACCTCTAACCTCTAACCTCTAACCTCTTTCCTCTTTCCTCTTTCCTCTTTCCTCTTACCTCTTACCTCTTTCCTCTTTCCTCTTACCTCTTACCTGAAAACCGAAGGACGAACGGCATGACGAATTACCTCGAAATCACCATTCCATTGGATTTCATCGACGATGCGGCCTATATTCACCGCCGCATTCTTGAAAAAGCGCCCGAGGCCGCGGGACGCTACCGGATCATGAGGCGTTCCATTGACGCCCGCCGGAAACTCCCCCATTTCGTTCTTCAGGTGGCGATTGACCCCGCATCCGTAACGGGTGCACCTCAAATTTCCTTCCGGTTCCAGCCGGTTCACACCGCTGCGTCCGTCATCATTGTCGGCGCCGGTCCCGCCGGGTATTTTGCCGCCCTGGAATTGATCGAACGGGGAATCAAACCGATCGTGCTGGAGCAAGGGGAAGACGTTCACGCCCGCCGGAAACGCATAGCCCGGATTTTACGCGACGGGAGCCTTGATCCCACCTCCAATTACTGCTTTGGAGAAGGCGGCGCCGGGACTTTTTCCGATGGAAAGCTTTACACCCGCGCCACAAAGCGTGGAGATATCGGAAAAATTCTGCAACTACTGGTCTTTCACGGAGCCTCCACCGATATTCTGATGGACGCCCACCCCCATATCGGTTCAAACAAGCTCCCGGCAATCGTGCGGCGGATTCGCGAAACCATATTATCTTGCGGCGGAGAGGTTCGCTTTAATACCAGGGTAACCGGCTTCTTGCTGGAGAGTGACGAGATAAAAGGCGTTCTGCTCGCCGACGGGGCTCGGGTATCGGCCGATGCCGTCATTCTCGCCACCGGGCATTCGGCCCGGGACATCTATCACCGGCTTCATGACAACGGAATTCTGATCGAGGCAAAACCCCTGGCCGTGGGGGTCCGGGTCGAGCATCCCCAAGCATTGATCGATGCCATGCGCTATCACCACCAGCCTCGCCATCCCAAGCTGCCGGCCGCCACCTACCGCCTGGTCTGTCAGTGCGATGGGCGCGGCGTTTACTCTTTTTGCATGTGTCCCGGCGGGTATATCGTGCCAACGGCAACCGCCCCCAATGAGCTGGCCATCAACGGGATGAGCTTTTCCGGCCGAAACGGTCCCTTTGGCAACGCGGGCGTCGTGGTGGAACTGCGCCCCGAAGACCTCGGCGCGTTTCAATCACAGGGGCCGTTCGCAATGATGGCATTTCAGCAGGCGCTTGAGGGGAAAACATTTGAGATGGGGGGCGCCGCCGGTCAGATCGCTCCGGCCCAGAGAATGACCGATTTTATAAAGGGCAGGATATCGGGCGGTCTCCCCAAAACCTCCTATCTGCCGGGAGTGGTCTCCTCTCCTCTCCACGAGCTCCTGCCGCCGGCGGTGGTTCGCCGACTTCAGGAGGCCTTTGGTCTCTTCAACCGAAAGCTCAAAGGCTTTATCACCGAAGAGGCCCTTCTGGTGGCGGTGGAATCCCGGACAAGCGCACCGGTGCGTATCCCTCGAAACCCGGAAACGCTCATGCATCCCCAAGTGGCCCGTCTTTTCCCCTGCGGTGAAGGCGCCGGCTATGCCGGCGGCATCGTCTCATCGGCCATGGACGGGCAACAGGTGGCACAGCGGGTGACGAGTTTCCTTAAAAACGGCCAATAGCACGATTCCGGGAGAATTCCGCATTGACTTTTTCTGATTATAACGGATTTTGGGAAGGTCGATGCCATAGTCCCGACAGGGACGACAGAAAATAGCCCGGCAATTCATTGCCGGGGATAAGTCCCGAACATAAAAACCCAGTCCCGTAGGGACGGCAGAGGCAGAGTTTCTGTCGTCCCTACGGGACTGTATCAAATTGGATGACCCATCTCCCGGCAATTAATTGCCGGGCTATTTTCTGTCGTCCCTACCGGGACTAGGGTATCAGCTTCCCCAAAATCCGTTATAAGCAGGACTTTTTATCTTTCTTTCTGCTTTCCACCCGTCCTTTTTGCGAGATCCCAATCCAAGGCGCCGTTTTCCAAACGGCTGTCAATGCATTTGAAAAAACATTAGGACCGGAATCAAGAAAGAAAATACCCGTAATGAAGCCGGCCGTTGATAATGGCGGATTTGAACGCGTCCACCGGCCGCCGCCGCCGCATCACGGCTCCCATAAGCCCCGCGCCCGAAATATCCCCGGAGAGAACAGCGCCGGCGAGACGACGGCCATCCGGCGAAAACACGATCTTCCGGTAAAAACCGGAACCCGAGGAGATATGCGTTTCATAATCGGTGTTCGTCGTGTGGACGATCCCCATGGAGACAAACGGTTCATTTCCGATCTGGGTCGCGTTCATGATGCCGAGGGTGCCGGTGTAGGCGGTCGGTTTGCCGGCCATATTGAACCCGGCGCAGCGGCCCATCTCAACCGCATGGGTCCAAAGCCCGGTATGGATGCGCTTTTCCAGCACCGGATCATAGGTCATCGCCACATCCCCGGCGGTAAACACACCGGCGGCGGAAGTGCGGGTGTAGTCATCGGCGATGACGCCCTCCGCAAGCCCGATTCCGCTTCCCCTTAAAAACGCCGTGTTCGGCGCCACGCCTTTTCCGATAAAAACCATCTCGCAGGCAAGCGAGCGGCCGTTATCCAGCAACACGCCGGTGACGCCGCCGGGATCGCTGCAAACGGCCGTTGCAGCCGTGCCGGTCATGATGTTAAGACCGGCGGCGGTGAGCGCCCCGCGAATCCGAGCGGCATCGGCCGGTTCCATCAGCTGGGAGAGCACCTCGGGCGAAAAAACCACGAGGGTCACGGCAATTCCCCGCTCCAGGAGACTGAAAGCCGCCTTGAGATTTAACAGCCCGCCACCCAGCAGGACAGCGTGCCGGGCCTTTTCGACCCGTTTTGCCGCCTCCCTCGCCTGGGCAAGGGTCCGCAGGGCAAAGACGCCCGCCGCATCCGTCCCCTCGATTTCCGGCGGAATTACGGGACTCGCGCCCGTGGCAAGAAGAAGCCGGTCAAAACAAATCTTTTCCCCTTCCGCGATGGAAACATTCTTTCCTTTCACATCGATCGCGGTGACGGGAGCGCCGGTCCAGACAGTGATATTTTCCCCGACGTAGGGACCCCGTCCCGCCATCATCATCTCTGCGGCGCTTTTTTTACCGCTGATGAGATAGGGAATGAGCGGCCGGAAATAAGGCGCGTCGGTTTCGGCGGAGAGGACCGTGACGGTCCCCCGGGAATCGGTCTTCCGAATCGCCTGGGCGGCGGACATGCCGGCCGCGCTTCCCCCGATGATCACATAACGGGTAATGTCTTTTTCGGCCATGGCGCCCTCACCCTCCCGCCACGATCTTCGCGGAGGCACTCTTTCGAATCGCCGCCGAATGGGCGTCGACGGTTCGGTAATCGAGCGCCTTCGTGGGGCAGGCGCTCACACAGGCCGGCGTCTCCAGATCCGGGCAACGGTCACATTTATACGCCTTGCGGGTGTCGTTCAGCCGTCCGATCACCCCGTAGGGACAAACCATCACACAGGTCCAGCACCCGATGCAGCGGTCCGGGTCGGTACGAACGACACCTTCGGCCGTCCGGGAAATGGCGCCGCTGATGCAGGCGTGAAGGCAGGGAGCCTCCTCGCAATGCCGGCAGAGGATCGGAACATTTTTTCCCGAATCCGTCCCCTCGACAAAGAGGCGGCGTTTCGGCGGCCGGGATTCCTGCAGCGCCGCATAGAGAGATTTGGACTGCGAGTGGGCCACGGCGCAGGCCAGTTCACAGGAATGGCAGCCCAGGCAGCGGTCAAGCCGTGCAAAGATTTCCTTTGGCTGGGTCATAGGGGGCTCCGTTTGGGTTTTTAGGGTTCTTTGAGTTCTTTGGGTTTGTTGGGTACTAAGGGACATCGAATTTACTGATATACCGGCAATTGCGTTCTTCTTGCTCTTGCTCTTAATCATGCTCTTGATCCGGCAGACACGAGAGCGATTAAGAGTAAGAGTAAGAGTAAGAGCAGGAGCAAGAGCAAGAGCAGGAGCAGGAGCAAGAGCAAGAGCAGGAGCAAGAGCAAGAGCAGGAGCAAGAGCAAGAGCAGGAGCAGGAGCAAGAGCAGGAGCAGGAGCAAGAGCAGGAGCAGGAGCAAGAGCAGGAGCAGGAGCAGGAGCAGGAGCAGGAGCAGGATAAACGGTATATTTTTATAGTCCCTAACCCCCCAGGCCCTTTCTCCGCTCGTCTATCGCGGCAAGCAGTTTTTCCGCCGCGGATTCGGGATCGAGATCGACGATGAAATAGCCGCCGGTGAGCCCCTTCACCTTATCGGTCAGGATTTCGGTCACCAGCGCGCTTCCCAGCACCGGCAGCATTACCCCCACATGGGTCGGAAGTCCCGCCGCCACGGCATAGGCCCCGATGGAAACGGCCTTTTCCGAAACCGCCTCGGGCGCCGATGCCACCACCGGCAGCTTGTCGGTATCGACGCCGAGATATTGGGCAACCGCCACCACCATGGCGACGGCGCGGGAATTATCGACGCAGGATCCCATATGGAGAACGGGCGGCAGCGGCCCCCCGAGACCGTTTGCCTCCCCGACGGCCGTCAGAACCGCGCCCAGTCCATCCCCGCAAAGGCCGGCGACATTTTTCGGATCCATGAATCCGTGCCGCATGAGCGCCCCGGCGCCACACCCGGTCGCCAGCACGAGGACATTTTCCTTCAGAAGCCGTTTGGCAATGGCTATAAAATTCCGGTCTTGGGGAACTTTCACATTGTTGCACCCGGCAAAGAGACAAACGCCCCGGATATTTCCCGAAACGATATGGTCGACAAGGGGTTTAAGCGGCGCCTCGGCATTGAGTTTGGCAAGCGCCGCCACAATGGCTTCCACCGAAAATCCGGCCACAACCGTTTCCTTGATATCGGGAATATCGACCGGTTTGCCTTTTCGGCGGGAAAAATTGTTTATGGCGATTCCGATGATCTGCTCCGCCTTTTCAAGCGCCGCCTCCTCGGAAAAGGCCACATGGGTGGCACCGGTGATTTTGGCGATCTCCATGGTGGTGATGAGCGAGGTGCCGTTGCACTCGGCCACCGTGGCCATGGAAGGCATGATGCACTGGTAATCGACCACCATGGCATCGACGGCACCCGTCATGAGGGCCATCTCCTGGCTCACCGAATGCGTGCAGGCGGGAATACCGTGGCGCATGAGAATCTCGTTTCCGGTACAGCATACCCCGACGAGATTGATACCGGCGGCGCCCGCCGCCTTCGCTTTTGCTTCCAGGCCGTTGGCGGCCGCCACCAGCACCTCGGAGACGACCGGATTGTGCCCGTGAAGAGCGATGTTCACGAAGCCGGATTTAAGCGTTCCGAGATTGGCGGATGAGAGGACGGGTTTGGGGATACCGAAGAGAATATCGGCGAGATCCGTTCCCATATAGCAGCCGGCCAGATCGGCAACCGCGCAGCGAAGACCGGCCAGGAGCAGATTCACCGCGTCCCCGTCGACGCCGTAGAGCGTCCGGTGCATGATTTCCGATATTTCATGATCGATCCCCTTGGGGACAATGCCGAGTCCGGACAGTACGTCCACCCGCTCCTTGTTGACCACGGTGGCAGCCCAGAGAACCGGCGTGTCCTTTTCATGGAAATCCGCCAGAGCCGCGGCCGCCACATCCCTTGCGATGTCATTTTCTGCCCGGCCCGAAACCGCGATGCCAAGCCTTGCGGCCACCGACTTCAGCTTTTCCGGCTCCTTAACGGCGTACGCGCCCGCCTCGCCCTTTGCCATCTTCATCAGGGTATGGGCCAGATGCTTGGCATGCCCCGAGTGGGCCGCCGTTCCGGCGGCAATGGCGCGGTCAAGCCCCCGCGCCACCATCACGTCCGCCGTGGCCCCGCAGATGCCGGTCGAAGGCCCGTTTCCAAACGGATCGATGCGGCAGGGCCCTTGCAGGCAGTGACGGCAGCACAGGCCGGTATCCCCAAACCCGCACTGGGGTTTCATAGCCGCATACCGGTCCCAAACGGTCTCCACCGCGGCGGTTTTTGCTTTTTCAATCATCCGGTTCACGGCCGGATCAAGGCTCTTTTCGAATGGATCGAGTTCAGACATGCGTATATCCTCCCGCTCTGTTTTTTTCATTAAGGGACATCGTATTTTCTATACCACTTATCCTGCTCCTGCTCCTGCTCTTGCTCTTGCTCTTGCTCTTAATCTTAATCTTAATCTTAATCTTTCTCATGATTACTGAATCAAGAGCATAATTAAGAGCAAGAGCAAGATTAAGAGCAAGAGCAAGAGCAAGAGCAAGAGCAAGAGCAAGAAGAACGGTAATACCGGTATTTTAAAATTTTCTGATTCCCTAAAGGCTTCCGGCTATCCGGAACCCCACCCGGGGACTGCGACGGTCGGGGGAACTCAAACTTCGAATGGCGCATCGGCAGTACCAGCTGTCAGCCGATCCCCAGTCCCCGCCCCGTAACGATCGCGCAAGTCCTTTTTTCGGCCCCCGGGGATCAACCGGAGGACTTTGCGCATAGTATTTGCGGTCAAACCAGTCGGCGCACCACTCGTGAACGTTTCCATGCATATCATATAAGCCCCAGGCATTGGGAGACAGCTGCCCCACGGGATGCGTCTCCCCGCCGCTGTTCTTTCCATACCAGGCGTACCGATCCAGTTTTGACTTCTCCGGACCGAAGCAAAAGGCGCTCTTTGATCCCGCCCGGGCGGCATATTCCCACTCGGCCTCGGTGGGCAACCGGTAGACGCGGGTACCCTCCTTCTTATTGAGCGCGGAGATGAAGAGAAGCGCGTCCGTATGGGATACCGTTTCCACGGGACGATCGTCGCCGGTAAACTGACTGGGATTTCGCCCCATCACGGAGCACCACTGGGCTTGGGTAACGGTGAATTTGCCGATATGGAACGTAGCATCAAACCGGACCGGATGCTGCGGCAATTCGTTCTCGTCGGCCTGCTCATCCCCCCAGACCCCTCCCATGATAAACGTGCCGGCCGGTACCGGAATCAGTTCCATACCGATGCTGTTAACAATGGAAGTCGCCATGGGTTCCCCTTTAAGCGCAGCCGGAAAAAGGTGAATGATCGTCGGTTATAATAGAGAGCTAACCCGGAAGCGGTCAACAAGATTTTGCACCGCATCCCCGCGGGGAGCGAATAATTGAAAAGATCAAGGCCACTAACGATCTTTCCCCAGATTCGTGCTATATTCAATTCCATCCGAAGGGAAAAATCACCTTCATATCAACAGGAGAATCCAAATGAAAAAAATCAACTTATTTGACGCCAACGGATTTACTGAAAAGGCCTTTTCAAAGCTTCTTGTGAATGATTCGGCCTATTTTAAAATCATCAATTTCAATTTCAAGGCAGGCCAGCAGCTGCCGATACACAACCACGACGTTGAAGGGCAACTCAGCATCGTCATTCTCGAAGGCGAGGGGGAGTTTCTCGGCGCGGACAACGCGGTCCTGCCGGCAAAACCCGGTGACGTGCTCATCAGCGAGATTGCGGAACCCCACGGGGTGCGGGCCATTACCGATCTTCGTATCCTGGTGACCATCGCCCCGCCGATATGATCCACCGAGAAAAGGTATTAAGGGACATTGCATTTTCTAATTTACCGCTTACCGGCGGCAGACCGACTCGGTTTCTGAAACCGAGTCGGTCTTTCGGGAAAGCACAAACGGTATGTTGGAAGTATCCAACTCCCTAAAGCTCCAGCCGGGGGAATTCATCCTTCCCCTGGCCTCGGACAATGGACGTCTAAATTAGAATGCTTTCTCCCGGAGGGGAGCTTTTGCCGTGAACCGGTTTCATATTACAGAAAGACAAATCACCGATGCCCCTATTTCTCAGTCTTGCCCCCATCCGGGGTTTTACCAACGCCCTCTATCGCAATCTCTATTCCCGGCATTTTAAAGGGATCGATGCCGCGATCGCCCCGTTTATCACCACCCTTTGCGCTAAACAGATCAACCGGGCTCACATCAAAGATATTTTGCCGGAAAACAACAACGGGATGCCGGTTGTCCCTCAGATTATCGGCAATGATCCGGCCGCGTTCATTCAGCTGGCAACGACATTCCACAACCTGGGTTACCCCACCGTAAACTGGAACCTGGGGTGCCCCTTTCCCATGGTGGCCAAAAAGCGGCGGGGCTCCGGCATGCTGCCGCATCCGCGGATGATCGCGGCGTTTCTGGACGCGGTCATTCCGCGCATCCCCACGCGGATGTCGATTAAAGCCCGAATCGGAAGAGAAAAAAAAGAGGAGATATTTCATCTTCTTCCCATTTTCAATCAATACCCCCTTGAAGAGATCATCCTCCATCCGCGGACCGGCGTTCAGATGTACACAGGAGCGGTCGACCTGGACACCTTCGAGCAATGCCTGGCGCTTCTGAACCTTCCGGTCACCTATAACGGCGATATCTTTGACTACGCCTCTTTTATCAGCCTGCGGGACCGGTTCAGGACCGTCTCCCGCTGGCTTATCGGAAGAGGTGTTCTTGCCAATCCGTTCCTGCCGGGAATCCTTCGATCCGGAGAAGAGACAATTTTTGAACCGGTGAAAAGATTTAAAAAATTTCACGATGAGCTCTTTGAAGGATACCGGGCGGAGCTAAGCGGACCGTCCCATCTGGTGGATAAAATGAAAGGCTACTGGTTGTATTTTTTCCGCTCCTTTGAAACCGGAGAGGCCTTTTTCAAAAAAATGAAAAAGGTGACTGCCGTAAAGAAGTACGAAGAGCTGGTGAGCAGATTCTTCGAAGAGGAGGCCGTCTGGCGCCCTGAAATCCGCTTCTGAACTTCGAGCACCCCCAAACGCCCTTGTGTGACCGAAACGATGATCAGTCCCAACTTTTGTATCCGCGCATAGATCGTTTTAGTGATGCACCTTGAAAAAAAAAATATTTCAGGCTAAAGAGGAAAAATTAATAATATTTTGATAACAGGAGCCCGTGAATCACAAATGGGGAACAATATGAACAGCAATGCTTCGCCTGACAACAAAATGGCCTGTGAGGACCTTAATCTCCCTATTCCTTGCGAACTCGTATCCCGCGTCCGGCAATATGCCGCCGCAAATAAAACAAGCCTGACCAATGTCGTGATTGAAGCGCTGGACGCTTTTTTGCGCGTGAATAAAAACTGAAACGGCCGGTGCCCGGTCAACTCACTTTTTCAAGCGCTAAAATTTCTTCCGCGGCCAGCACCTGATCGATGTCCAGGAGTATTTTCACACCACTTTCCATTTTGGCCATTCCGGCGATGAAATTGGTATTCAGACTCGCCCCAAAGGTGGGCGGTTTTTCGATCTGCTCCGCGCGAATATTCAGCACCTCGGAAACCGAATCCACGACGATCCCGATTTGAATCGTCCCGGATTGGCCAACGATCTCAACGACGATGATACAGGTTCGATCCGTATAGGCCATCGGTTCCATGCCGAATTTAAGCCTCAGATCGACGATCGGAATCACCCGGCCGCGAAGATTGATGACACCTTTCACAAAATCAGGCGTCTGCGGAATGCTGGTGATCGTCATCATTCCGATAATTTCCTTGATCTTGAGAATACCGATTCCGTATTCCTCACTTGCCAGAGAAAAAGAAAGATATTTGCCTTCCTTTTTGACCATTGCTTTCATTGCCTGGTCCATGGGTTGAATAAAATCATTCATTTTTTCGAATCCTCCTCGGCCGGCTGACAGTTGAAATTGTGTACGCGAAATCACATGCGACAGGGCCACCCCGTTGAATGAAATGAGCTGTAACTATTTTTTCAACAAACGGTCTTTACAAACTGATAACTCATTACCAAACTATCATGGAAATGTCATTAAGATTGACAACGGAAGATGATCAAAGCCTTTCGGCAACAGATGCGAATCGTTTCAACAAAGAGGGAAACCCGCACGCTTTCATGTTGATTTAGCCGCGGGAAACGATTATAGAGAAAAAATGAAACTTATTAGTATAATTAAGGATTTTATAGCCAAAGCAAAACAGGAGGCGGCAAGGGATTATCATCTCGACCCCATGATCAGGGACATCGCCTCTCCCACCGGCTCCGGGGAAAAGGAACATGCCCAAAAAGGGTGGATCGGAATTGACCTCGACGGCACGCTCGCCAGATCCGACACCCTTCTGAATCCGTTAAAAATCGGCAGCCCTGTCCCTAAAATGCTGAATCGTGTCAATCAATTGATACAAGATGGCCACAGAATCAAAATCTTCACCGCAAGAGCATCCGATCCCGAGCAAATCCCGATTATTAAAAAATGGCTGAAAGAAAACGGACTTCCTGAATTCGAGATAACGAATACCAAGGATTACGGGATGATCCTCCTCTATGATGACAGGGCCATACAGGTCATTGCCAACACGGGCGAAATTGTCGAAAACACCGAAGAAGGGATTTAAAGTTTTCCGGACGGACGAACGATGGCATCGATATTTTCCCGCTCCTTTAATTGCCTGCAAATTTTTTCCGCGGTTTCCCGATCCGAATCGTTCCCGAACCGGACCACATGCCAGCTTCTCTGCTTTGAATCCGGCATCCGTACAATGCTTACCGCATATCCTTTTTTCACCAGCGCCTCTTTCATTTCAACCGCATTTTTTTCCACGAGAAACGCACCGGTTTGAACCGCATAGTTTCCCGAAGTGATTTCATGTCGATTTCCCTGAAGTTTTACCTGAAGATCCGCTCTTGCGGATTTGGCGGATTCAAAAGCCGGTTTGAGCTGAAGCGTCCGATCGATATCATCAAGGGCCGTTTCCAGCTGATTCAATGCAGCCTTGGAAAGCGCCCGGTTGAAATAAGTGATATACAGGTCCGGCCTTTGGGAAATATCGATATCATAACAGGCGATTGCCTTTTCATACTCGCCTTTGAAATGCCACGCCGCCCCGAGATTGCTGTGAAGCCCTTTTAATTCGGGATTGATACGGATGGCGTTATTGAAATCCGCAATGGCCAAATCGATTTCCGACAGGTTCATCAGCGCGACTCCCCGATTTTTGTAGACTTTGGCATCATCGGGCGCAACCGCAAGGAGTTCTGAGAAAAGATCGACAGCGTCCTGGAATCGCCCCTCCTTGAACGCATTGACTCCCTGGTCGAACAGCGCCGCCTTGGGGTCCTCTTCGGCGTACCCGCCACCGGCAATGGCCAACAGCACCGTCATCACTACCATCCATCTTGTAAGCACAGCGCTCATTTCCTTCTCTTTTGGCGTGGTAAGGGAATGCGGCATTTAAATTTCTCCTGCTTATAACGGATTTTGGGGAAGCTGATACCCCAGTCCCGGTAGGGACGACAGAGAATAGCCCGGCAATTCATTGCCGGGAGATGGGTCATCCGATTTCATACAGTCCCGTAGGGACGACAGAACCGACGGAATAAAGGTTGCATATGGCAAATTCGTACACCAGCTCTGCCGTCCCTACGGGACTGTGTTTTTATGTTCGGGACTTATCTTATCCCCGGCAATGAATTGCCGGGCTATTCTCTGTCGTCCCTGTCGGGACTAGGACATCGACCTCCCCAAAATCCGTTATAATCAGATTTTCTCTATAAAATTCAGCAGGGGAGGGTTGTTTTTTGTTGACAATTTGAGCTTAAGATATTGAAGTGGCTGTTAGCTGTTAGATAGCCGCTAATAACACGGATTCCGCTTTTTCAAGCATAAGAGGTGTTGAATGAAATACATTTTTTATATTCTCGGCATTCTAATCGTTTTAACCATCGGCGTTGCCCTCCAGCTGACCCGTCTGAAAGTTGAAATATCAGAGCCGGCCATTGTTATCAACGACAAAATCATTTCGGAAATGGAGCTCGATGAGCGCACCAAATCCGGATCATACCACAGCCGTGGGAAAGGATTTCTGGAGTCCATCATCACGCGAGAGCTGCTAATTCAGGAAGCCGTTAGACAGGGCATCAACCAGGAGGAGGCCTTTAGAAAATCAGTTGAAAGTTTTTATGAACAATCCCTGGTTAAAATATTAATCGACCGAAAATTCCAATCTCTAAACCCCGTCATAACGGATGAGATGGTGGCAAAATACACAACCCTTTCCGGAAAAACCCTGCACCTTACCAAATCTATTTTTCGGAATAAAGAGGACATGGAAAAGGGCGCCCCTCAGTCGTCCGTGGAATTGAGCTATGATTTTGAAAATATGTCCGACAACTTAAAATTTTCACTTCTTTTTCTGAAACAGGGGGAATTTTCTCCTCCCGAGCCAACTGAAGCGGGCTATGTTACCTATCGTCTCGAGGACTCTTCCACCGTCGCCGGCGCCGAACCGGTTACCGATGCTGCCCAAATAAAAGATTTTTTGCTTCACCAGAACAAAAGAATCCAGTTTGACAACTGGCTGGAACAGTTGAAAACCAGCGCCAAAATTCAGGTATTGACTAAAAAGGAACGACCGTAAGGAGACCCGTCATGACCGCAGCCTACAAGCGTAGAAATTATTTTATCAACAAAGAGTTTCAAGGCAGACACATTTTCAATGCCTTCCTGCTGGTTGCTTTCGGCAGCATCCTGTTCGCCCTGGTTTTCACTTTCTTTTCGTCCAATACCCTTTCCATTACTTATGACAACTACCAGCTTCGACTTGGCACCACTCCAGGGATACTGCTGAATAAAATTGTGAGCGGCCAATGGCTCGTCATTGTACTGGGAGGACTCCTCATCACCATTATCACCCTGTTTTTGAGCCATAGAGTCGCAGGGCCTTTTTTCAGATTTGAAAAAACGCTGGACGCGATGACGGCAAAGGACATTTCCGTCCGTGTCACCCTTCGCCCAAAGGACGAGGGCAAAGAGCTTGCTTTAAAAATAAATAATTTCAACGAGGTGATTTCATCCAGCCTAAACCGGATCCGGTCTAATGCCGATCAGATCGTTCTTTGTCATGACCGAATCGATTCCAATGAAAGCAATGGGGAAGATATCGCTTTTCTCAAGTCGGAACTTCAAAAGATAAAACAACACAACCTGAATACGATTTCAATTCTCGATGAATTTAATTTAACTAAAGAATAATTCGGCATGGCATCAAAAAGACTGAAACTCCTGTTCACCGCCGTTTGGATGATCGCTCTCATTTCACGTCCGGCCGATGCGGATGAAATAAAGACCCGATATACGACGATTACGTATGACAGTATCGATGTCTTGCGTAAATTTAACCGGGAACTTTTCATGGGCAAGCTTAAATATCAGATGCCCAGTGGCGAAAGTGACACCATAGAGGATGAGGTAAAAGACAAGATCGATTTGATTGTTGAGAAAGTTCAAACGGTTTTGGACATGTTTCCCGGCAGGATTAATTTCTCGATCGTGATTCATTCGTCGACGGCGGGTGTTCAAAAAGATTTTCAACGCATTTATAATAAGGAAGTCGATTATATCGCTTTTTTCTCTCCAAAAGAAAACACGGTTTTCTATTCGGCAAATAACGGCACGCTCAGGGTGGTGACGCATGAAATCGGTCATGTGGTGGCGGAGCACTACTTTACCGTGTCACCGCCCCCCAAGATACATGAGGTGCTGGCGCAATATGCCGAAACCCATATTACGGATTGATTTCCTTCAAACTTTCCAACCGCTTTTTTGCGTTTTTGTTATTGGGGTCAAGAAATAGCGCCTGCTCATATTCTTCCCGGGCTCTGTAGGCAATGCCCATATCCTTATAGAGATCCCCCAGGTTAATCCGAATCCCCGCATCAAAAGGAAAGGCCGTGGCCGCTCTGTTCATCACATTTAAGGCTTCTTTCGTATTGCCTCTTTTGATAAAAAATTTAAAAATCCTTTCGATCTGCCATTTACTGATCTTCTCCTGTTTCTCAATATACCCCAAAGCGAGTAGATATTGCGTTTCGGCCGCCTCCTTTTTTCCCGAATTATAAAGGAAATCAGCGTAGGCAATGGCCGGTCCGGGAAGCTGAGGAACAGCCCGCTGCATATCCTCATCGCTCACGTCATGTATCGCCATGGTTGTAAGGGCGCTGTCAATCAGCTTGGTCTTCAACTCAACCGCCTTTTTCAGATAATCAACCCCTTGTGAAATATTGTGCTGTGAAAGAAGCCAGGCGCCATAGCCAAAGGCGTTTTCCGCGCTGCTGATATCGGTGGAGACACTGGCCGCGAGGAATTTTCCGGCCAGCTCATTATCGCCCTTATTTGCAAAGAACCCCCCTACCTTTTTTAAATAAAACCCATATGCCGGGTTAAGATAAACGGCTCTCTCAAAATCCGTTATCGCAGCGTCATCGTCTTTGAGGAAAACCGCGGCATTGGCCCTGGCGAAGGGGTACTCCCCGTTTAAAGGATCCAAGCGGGATGCATATCCCGATATTTTTTTTATATTCTGGAGATCTTCCACCGGGCTCTTTGCGTCCATGACATAATAGCGAATATGGGAAAAATAAAATTTACTCGTCAAAATCAGGACATGATAGCAAAGAACGCCGACCATCATAATAGAGACCGTCACGACGGCGGCCTTTTTTACCGGTGGCGATTGTACGGGTGCAAGGAGCGTAATGCGACTGCCGGTTCTCATCCCCGTGTTTGCGGCGGAAACCGCAAGTCCCGCCAAAAAGAAAAACCATAGCCCATTTGCGCCGATGTGGAAATTGAAGTCCGTTACGCTATGAATCAGGATGGAGAATAAACCGGTAAGACTTCCCATGTATAAATACACGGAATATGCGTCTTTTCTTGCGAGAAAGACGTTGTAGGTTTTATAAAACAGGGTCACGATGAAGGATCCGGCAAGGAGAAAACCGATTATTCCGCCTTCAACGGCAAGCTGAATATAGTCATTGTGAGCGTGGGAAATCAGTAAGATGCCGCTAACCGTTTGATAGGACCGATAAATATCAATAAAAGTACCGATGCCCGAACCGGTAAGGGGAAAATCCTTGATAATGTTGACGCTATCTTTCCAAAAATCAAGACGCGACTCGTGAATCACGCCTTGGGCATTTTTAAGCTTTTCAAATCTTTCAAATATCTGATCCCATCCAAACCATCCGATGGACAAAGCCGCCAGTACCACGAGGGCAATGATAAGAATCGCATTGCCTCTGCTGATCATTTTCTTAAAGAGAAGATAGGTAAAAAGAACAAGAGAAAGACATAAACTCAACATCCCGCCCCGTGAAAGACTTACAAATACGGAGGTAACCGTCAGCAGGGCAGCCGCGCCAATCAATATGTGAATATTTGCCTTTTCCTGGCTTAAAATTTCAACAATCCCCTTTATCAGAGAGGAATTGCGAACCCGGGGCCGGTGAAAAAAGAAAAGCGCCAGAATAACCGGGAAAATCATCTCCATCAGCCCCGCATAATGGTTGTGACAAATATAGGGACCGACAATCATTGAATTTTTCGGAACATGCCAAAACCAAAGCGCCCTGTCCGTGGTCAAATAGAACTGGAGAATGGAGGAAAAGGATAACAGCGCTCCGAAAATCGTTATCGCAACAACCGTCTTTCTGAGTAATTCGCGATTTCTCAGGAGCTGCACAGTGAGCACATAAAACCCGACGTACGTTGCCCAGCGGAAGAACTCAGCCAGCGTCGCGCCAGGATGAATGGAAAGCGTCAT
Organism: Pseudomonadota bacterium; assembly: GCA_043797445.1. Classification (GTDB taxonomy): domain Bacteria; phylum Desulfobacterota; class Desulfobacteria; order Desulfobacterales; family JAFDDL01; genus JAZDPP01. The sequence continues at coordinate 22,687 of JAZDPP010000074.1, read as the reverse complement.
CCAGGAGCGTGGTCCCGATAACATCTCTGAATTCAGGTGAATTAAATGGGCATGGGGGGATAAAACCTTTATCAGGGCCTGTGGGAAAGGAACCAGTTGGATGATAATATACAACAGAAAGAAAATCAGGGGGGTGATGCCGGGAACGGCGCTGAGCGCTTCCTTATTTTTTCCCCCCCGGATCAAACAGATGCTGAGCACCAAAAAAGAGAGAATTTCCATGATCGCGTACGACCATGGCGCCACAGTGCCGAATGCGAGGGGAGAAAACACAATCAGAAAAATAAATATGCCAAACAACCGATTATCACTCCCTGCCGCTTAGGGCCATCGAATTGACAAATATACCGGCAACGCCGTTCTTCTTGCTCTTGCTCTTGCTCTTGCTCTTGATCTTGATCTTGCTCTTGCTCTTGCTCTTACTCTTGCTCTTGCTCTTGCTCTTGCTCTTGCTCTTGATCTTGATCTTGATCCAGTAGACACGAGAACGATTAAGAGCAGGGGCAGGAGCAGGAGCGGGATAAACGGTATATTAGGGAATCAGAAAAAATTAACATACCGGTATTGCCGTTCTTCTTGCTCTTGCTCTTAATCATGCTCTTATTTCAGTAGTCATGAGGAAGATTAAGATTAAGAGCAAGAGCAAGAGCAAGAGCAAGACCGGGAGCGGGAGCAAGCAAGATAAGCGGTATATTGGAAAATGCGATATCCCTTAGTATTTTCAGAGGCCCTTACCGCCATGAACATCCCTGTCATGCGCTGTTATCTGAATTCCAATTTCCGGCGTGGGGTTTCGACGCTTTATTTCTTCTCGTCATCGGATTTCGACTCGGATTTCGATGAGGAGTAATAATAATCCCCATAACCATAGTAATAACCACTCTTTCTGGCGTCGAACCGGTTCAGCACCACGCCGATGAGATGAGCCGAAATCTCCTTAAAGAGTTTCAACCCTTTATCCAGGACATCGTAGGTGGTTGATCCCGCCCAGGTTACAATGATAACGCCCTGGACATTTTTGCTGATGATGAGGGGATCGCTGACACTTAAAACAGGAGGGGAGTCGATAATGATCATATCGTAGACATCCGATAATTTTCTGATCATTTTTCCCATTCTTTCGGAGCTTAAAAGCTCTGACGGGTTGGGAGGGACGGGACCGGAGGCAATGATGTCAAGATGATCAACGGGCCCTTTTTGAACCATATCCGCGGTCGTGACCCCGGCCAGAAAGGAGCTGAGTCCGGAAACGTTATCGAGGTTGAAATTTTTATGTTGAACCGGACGTCTCATGTCCGCATCGATCAGCAGTGTTTTTTTACCTGCCATTGCAACACTCGCCGCCAGGCACGCACATATGGAGGATTTCCCCTCTCCCGGGGACATGCTGGTCACCAGCAGGGTTTTCGGCGGTTTGTCAGCGGCGGAGAGGAAAATGGACGTTCTTAAACTTTTAAAACTCTCCGACATCATGGAGGCGGACGATTTCAACGCATTGCTGACAATCGTCTCCGCTTGATCCTTAAAAAGAGAAATGGACCCGATTACCGGTAAATCAAATCTCTCTTCGATATCCTCGGGGCTTTTTACCGTATTGTCGAGATACTCCAAAAAGAAGGCGAGCCCGACGCCGCCGAAAAGACCCAGGATGAGAGACAGCAATATATTTCTTTTTTTATTCGGCTTTGCGGGATGTGCCGGCAGCTGCGCCTCTTCGATAACCCATACATCAACGCTGTGGCTCTCCTCGGTGATTCCCTTTTCCTTTAATTTGCTTAAAAGCGCGTCATATAGAGTTCGATTTGAGTCTACTTCTCTTTTCAGTATCCCCAACTGGATATGCTTCTCGCTCAGGTTGGCGGCATCGGATTTTGTCTGATCGAGCAGCCCCCTTAAATTATCCTCATTGGATTTGGCAAGCTGATACCGGTTTTTGATCGTCTGCACCGCTTTTTGAATCTCTTCCGCTTTTTTCGCCTTGAACCCCTTTAATTCGTCTATTGCGTTGATCATCGCGGGATGTTTCGCACCGAATTTTTTTGAAAGCTCGGAGATACTCTGCTCCGCCACCAGAATCTGTTTGTTTATGGAATCCACGGCGGTATTGGTGGCTATGGCGGGTATCGTCTCCAGGGCGCCGCCCTGAAGTTGTATTATCTGGTTGTAGACATCGTTGAGTTGCTTTCTTTCAGTCTCTGAGGTCGTCAACCGGGTGCTCAGTTCTGAAAGTCTCTCGGGAAGAACCGTCACCTTGTCCTGTATCGTTACGATATCGTGTTGCCGCTGATACCGCTGGAGAGCGTCTTCAGAGCGTTGCAGCTTTTCCTTCTGTTCATCCGCCTTTTTGGTCATCCACTTGATACTGTAGTTCGAAACCGCCATGCGCATATCGAGCAGTTCATTGATATACGCCTGGGCGACGGAATTGACGATCTTCATCGCAAGTCCGGGGTTTTCGGACAGATAACTGATTTCAACCACCCGGGAATTGGCCACCGGCGCAACAGTGATCGAGTTCCGGATAACGAGCGCCATCTCCTGCGCTTTTGTCAGCGGAACACTCACCTCTCGTAAGAACGCACCTTCCTCATCATTCTCGGAGGAGGCGGGAAGCATTTCAATTCCCATTGCATCTTTAACCGACTGATACTGATCCTTAATCCAGGCGATCACCGGGGTGATAAAAGTTTTCTTGTCCTTATCCTTGAAAAAAATGGGATACATTTTTTCAGTGTCGAGAAGCTTTACGACCTTTTCAGCAACGCCGGCGCTCTTGATTACCTGGTACTGGGTTTCAAGGAACTCCGGGTCATAGGGAACATAGCCATAGCTGCTCGTCAGAGAACTGGAAGCGTTTCTCTCCACCATCACCTTCGTGGTGGCCTCATACAAGGGGGTTGCCGTATACGTGGCGATTACGACAACGGTGAACGTTATTATCAGGAACGTCAACACCGTGTTTTTCCGTTTATTGATGACCCTGACATAATCTCTGAGGTGTATCTCTTTTTCTTCCATAGGCTAGAAAAAACTCTCCGGTACGACGATAACATCATTCGGAAGAACGCGTTCGTCCATTTTCACATTTTCAATTTCACGCTTTTGCCCGTCAACAATCCGGATGATACGAACCTTGCCCTTGGCGGCGATTTTAGAAAAACCGCCCGCCACGGTAATTGCCTTGATGACCGTTACATCCGATTCAAGTTTGAAAGACCCCGGTTTGACGACCTCCCCGGATACATAATAGATATCCGCTTTGGAGATATAGACACTGTCGCGGTCCCGAATGGGAAGATTCAGCGCCGTATCCCCCGTTTTAATGAGGCTATCGAGATCAACGACGATCTGATCCTCCTCACCGGCGTCGGTGGTTTTGCGTTTTATCGTTGCCGTACTCCCCACCTCAGCCGTAACGCCGCCGGCCGTGGAGATGAATTCCAGAATGGTGGTTCCTCCCCGGAGTTCATATAATCCCGGATTTTTAACCTGGCCGAGAATAACCGCTTTTTTACTTCTGTATTCCTTGATGAAAACATCCACCTGGGGATTTACCAGATATCCATCGGCAAGCAGTTTTTCCAGTTTTGCCGCGACCTGGGAGACCGAGAGATTCTTCACACCGACCTCCCCCACAAGCGGAACCCGGATGGTATCGTTGGCGCTCACCCTCACGGTGGTCGAGAGATCCGGATTTTCATAAACATTGATGGCGACGACATCGCCATCCCCCACCGTGTACTCCGAGGCAACCGCTAAAAACGGCGCCAGCAGGAGCATCCCGTAAACAAAATAGCATATCAATTTTTTTTTCATGTTTTTTTTATGTTTTTTTCATTTTAGGGCATAGGAAAATACTAATTTACCGTTTATCCTGCTCCTGCTCTTGCTCTTGCTCTTACTCTTAATCGTTTTCTTAATCGTTCTCATGTCTGCTGGATCAATAGCATGATTAAGATCAAGAGCAAGATCAAGAGCATGATTAAGAGCAAGAGCAAGAGCAAGAGCAAGAGCAAGAGCAAGAGCAAGAAGAACGCCATTGCCGGTATGTTAGTAACATCGATGTCCCCTTAGTTACATAGAAACATTCACCCGTAAAAAGACGGTATTGCTTTCATAATCAAAAAGCGTGAAATTTGAATCCCGCTGGGAATAGACATAGGCCAGATCAAAAAACATCCAGTCCCTGAATTTGTATCGGAGTGCCGGCGCCACGCTGAAAATATCATCCGCTCTTTCATCCACCGCCCCCCGGATGACGAAAAGGCCCTTGTATTCATCTCGGGTAAAGCTGCCATTCAGGGTTCCCGACCATTTCTCAGTGAACCGTTGGAGCAATGCAAGGGCGGTCCCCGTCGAAAGCGAAGCGAAAGAACTGATCATGATGGATTCATTAAATTTCCGAAAGCCTGTCACTCTCAGAGCGCGCTTGGGGGTGAAATTGTGCTGCCCCTGAACCTCCATTGAAAAAGCGCTCTGCTCATCAACCCCCGCGGCATCAAACACCTTTTCGATATAGCCCAGTTTTACCCGGCCTTTCGTCTTTGCCGTAACCTCCCAATCAAGCCCCGCGTAATACCTGTCCTCCGTACTACTGTTTGAATCAAAATCCGTGTCATATTTAATATCGGCAAACTCATACTCCGCAAAAAGGGATGTCTTAGCTTTGAACTTATAAAAAATATAGGCCGCGAAGGAATTATCGACCCGGTTTCTGAAATCATTTATTTCGTCTTTATAATCCAGCGCGTAATTGGAGTAATCAAACCGGAAGCGAAACTTTTCCGAGGAATCATATTCCGCCAGAAAATTGAAAAGATTATCCTGGTATTCATCGAGACGCCTTGAAACCCCGTTGTCGTTCACTTCAGAGCGGGAATTGAATTGGTCCACGGCATCGAGTGAAAGTCCCATGTTGAAATTGTACTGAAGCTGCCCTTCCGCCTTGTGATTGACGGAATCGTGATCGGAATGCGTCTCGTAATACACAAATTCGGGCGCGTAAAGCAAATAGCTCTGAAATCGCCTTGCCGCATCGGGTTTTACCCGGCTTACCTTGAGCCCCCCCGGCGACGTGTTGCTGGTCCCCATCTCCAGCAATTTCTCTCTGTTTGAAGGAAAGGCAAGCCATATGCCGGGAGAGAAAGTGGTGATATAATCATCCTCCCTGCCGGATTCCGTATTGTAAAGATTATCCGTATATTCTTCCTCGACAAGAAGAAATGGATGGAAAAATCCCCCTTTGTTGCCGAACACTTCCGCTCCGGTCTGGCCTCCGGTGGGTAATACTTCGGTTTTTACCTGCCCGACGGGCAATTGGTCCGGCCCGGGGGATGCCTGCCCCAGCGGACCATCGGCAGCGATTACGTCACCGGATAAGTTGGTTAACAGGATTAAAAGGATAAAAAGGCAAGAGAACAAAATCGCTATCCGCTTGATCACAACAGCCCCCTCTTTCAAAAAAGGATCATCAACACCACGGCAGATTTTGCCATATAACCCTCAATATTTTGATTTGTCAATAAAAAACACTTTATTTCTCTTGAAAGGGTTTTTTTTGATTAAGAGCAAGATTAAGAGCAAGAGCAAGAGCAAGAGCAAGATAAAGAATATCCGCTGCTATACTTTGACCGGTCATCGGCTGCGTTTCACAACAAAGGCACAACGCCACAAAGCAACAACTGCCTATTTTTTTCTGTTTATAACGGATTTTGGGGAAGCTGATAACCAAGTCCCGGTAGGGACGACAGGGAATAGCCCGGCAATTCATTGCCGGGAGATGGGTCATCCGATTTCATACAGTCCCGTAGGGACGATAGAAACCGACGGAATAAAGGCTGCATATGGCAAATTCGTACACCTGTATTTATGTTCATTGTATTGCCTATATGGCCACAAAGAGGAACGGTACTCTGCCGTCCCTACGGGACTGTGTTTTTATGTCCGGGACTTATCTTATCCCCGGCAATGAATTGCCGAGCTATTCTCTGTCGTCCCTGTCGGGACTATGCATTGATCTCCCCAAAATCCGTTATAATCAGATTTTTTTGTGTCATTGTGCCTTTGTGGTGAAAAAACTTAATTTACGCCCATTCAAGATATAGATTACGATATCGTTTTCGGGTTAAAAAGAAAAATTGGCCCGTAAGAAGATGGTATTGCTGGTGAAATCAAAAATATCGTAGTTTGAATTCCGCAGGGAATAGATATAGGCGAGATCAAAAAGCAACCAGTCCCTGAACTTATATCTGAGCGCGGGCGCCAGACTGAAAATATCATCCTCTCTTTCATCCGTAACGGGACTGGTTATAAAAAAATCCTTATACTCATCCCGTGTGAAAGCGGCATTCAAGGTCCCCGACCATTTTTCAGTGAAGCGCTGAAGCCATGCAACGGAAATTCCCGTCGACAGCGACGTGTAAGAACCTATCATATTGGATTCATTAAATTTACGGAAGCCGGTCACTTTCAGGGCGCGTTTGGGATTGAAATTGTGCTGCCCCTGAATTTCCATTGAAAAGGCGTTCTGCGCATCGATACCCGCCAAATCAAACTCTTTTTCAATATACCCCAGCTTTATGCGGCCCTTGGTCTTTGCCGTAACCTCCCATTCAAACCCCGTATAATACCGGGTCTCCGTGCTGTCTGAATCCGAATATGTGTCATACTTGATATCGGCAAACTCATACTCGGCAAAAACGGATGCCCTGGGGCTGAATTTATAGAAGGCATAGGCCGCGAAAGAATTATCGATCCGGTTTCTGAAATCATTGATATCGTCTTTGTAATCCAGCGCGTAATTGGAGTAGTCAAACCGGAAGCGAAACTTTTCCGAAGAATCATAGACCGCCAGGAAATCGAAAAGATTATCCTGATAATCATCGATACGCCTTGAAATCCCGTTGTCATTTACTTCGGAGCGTCGATTGAATTGATCCACGACATCGAGGGAAAGTCCCATGTTGAAGTTGTACTGGAGCATCCCTTCCGCCTTGTGATTAACGGAATCCAGACTTGAATGGTTCGCATAATACACAAACTCGGGCGCGTAAAGCAAATAGCTCTGAAATCGCCTGGTTGACTCGGGCTTGACCCGGCTTACCTCGAGACCTCCCGGAGACGTGGTGCTCGTCCCCATCTCCAGCAGTTTTTCCCTGTTTGAAGGAAGGGCAAGCCAGATGCCGGGAGAAACGGTGGTGATAAAATCATCCTCCTTGCCGGATTCCGTATTGTAAAGATTATCCGTATATCTTTCCTCAAGAAGCAAAAACGGGTGGAGGTAACCCCCCTTTTTGCCGAACACTTCCGCGCCCGTCCGGCCGTCAGCGGGAAGCACCTCCGTTTTTACCTGTCCGACGGGTATCTGGGCCGCCGGCGTGGATTGCCCCTGCGCCGTTGAACCATCCGCAGCCATAATATTTCCGGAAAAGCTGAAAAAAATAAAAAGGCAAGAGAACAATACCGAAATCCGTCTGGTCACGAAAGCCTCCTGATTTGTAAAAAAATTTGCTGGAATTGCAGGAACAAGAATCATCCATGCCTATCCGGTTAACCCCCAAACCTCGGTTTCAGGCATTGGTGATGTGGCTCCATGGTGCAAACACGTAGCTCCATCATAGCAAAAGCTCTTTTGTGGGGGTTGACCGGATAGGCATGGAATCATCAACCATAACATTTCTCGCTGTATAACTTTCAATATCCTGATTTGTCAATAAAAAAAACCCTTGCATGGCATCATGCAGGGGTTTTTCCCTTTACAAACCGGGCATGCCTTAAGATATTGGCAGCTATGGGGTTAATTCCACGGACAACTTTTTTCGGCTTGTCGATATCCCTAACACATCGCATAAACTCTTTGAAAAGCGGTTAGGCCGCCGAAAGCCAGCGGCTATTCATTACTTAGCACCAGTGGGCGTAGGATCATAAGCACCTATGGCAGAGCCCTTAGTATTTAGGGTCGAACTCCTGGTATTTTGGCTCGACCCCACCAAAACCTGAGAAAAACCACTCTGAGCATTCCCCGTAGCCTCCGTAAACGCAAGCCCCTCCTCGCCGCGGAAACAAGTGGTTTGGGCTATCTCGTCCGGGGCGAACACCGGGCCCCCCAGAGGAGAAACCGCTTCCTTAGCCGCCTTGGCAACAATCGCCTTCATGACCCCGGCTTCAGTCGCGCACATACAGAGCTGGTCAATCTTCAAATCCCCGCCGGCCTCATAGATGGTTTTTATGACCAGATACGGATTATACTCCATGTCAACGGCCATCTTCATGCATTCACAGACCCGATCCTCTTTTCCTTTTTCCAGCGCTTTCGCAATCGCTTCCTGAAGAACGACTCCCTCGGGCGGCGTATAGGCAAGCCCGGCAGCCGGGGTCTGCCCCGCCGGCAACTGAACCGCCTTTCCCTTTTTCAGGGATGCTAAATATTCGTTCCGCCAGGCATCATCCGTACGTGAGTTTTCAGCAAAAAGCGTTGTGGAAACCATGACAAAAATCGTCAGCATTGAAACAAATAATGTTATCCTTTTCATTTTCCCTCCAGTTTTCTACCAACATGTCTATGAACGTTAATTTTCCAGCATTTCCTGCGCATATTCCATGCAACTTTAATACCATTGCTTTCTAAACACTTTTTAAACACAAGAACGAACTCGTCAGGAGTTCTGATATTGTCCCGCCTGTTTGCGATAAAGCGCCGCGTATTTTCCGTCCAGCGCCATCAGCGCATCGTGAGTTCCCTGCTCCGCCACCCGCCCCTCGTGTAATAAGAGGATATTATCCGCCATTTTCACGGTCGAAAACCGGTGGCTGATAATCAGGGCCGATTTATCCTTGATCAGCTCCCTGAATTTTTCAAACACCCGAAACTCGGTAGTGACATCCAGGCTGCTTGCGGGCTCATCCAGAATGACCAGATCGGCGTCCCTGAAAAAAGCCCTTGCCAGTGCCGTCATCTGCCATTGCCCGACACTCAGCTCCTCCCCCCCTTGGAGCCATCTGCCCAGGGGAGTATCCAACCCGGAATGCAGGGACTTCATATAGTCGCCGATGCCCGCCTTTTGGGCCGCCCGCCCGATTCCGGCATCCGCCGGATCGAGATCCACATTTCCCAGCCAGATGTTTTCGCGAGCCGTCAGGAAATACCGGATATAGTCCTGGAAAACGACGCTGATTCTTTTCCGGTAATCCACAGCCTTGAACCGCTTTATATCGGTTCCGTCCACCTTGATCATTCCGCCCGTGGGGTCATAAAGGCGGCATAAAAGCTTTACAATGGTACTTTTCCCCGCGCCGTTTTCTCCCACCAGCGCAACAATCTCCCCCGGCCTTATGTAAAAATTCAAGTTTTCTATTACATTTTTTTCACAGTTTTGATACCGGAAGGTAATATTTGCCACCTCAACGCCGCTTTTTATGACATCAGGGACTCGCTCCGGTTTCTCCGGATCTTGAATTTCCGGTTGAACGTCCATGAATTCATAAAAATTGGAGAGGAAGAGGTTGTCCTCGTAAAGTGCCGCCACCCCCTCGACCAGCGCGCCCAGATATGTCAGCCCTTTCTGAAACGCTTGAAAATACATGACCATATCGCCCAGCGTAATGGTCCCTTGCACGGTTCCGGATGCGATGTAGATGAAAGAGCCGAACACGGCGATGGTGGCACTGGACTGCGCGACTAAATCCCCCAGGGCCCGTCGCTTCTCAAACCCGAGTTTTTCACCCCGGAGCGTATCGCGCAACTTCCTGAACTGCGCGCCAAAGTGACCGCCGAGCCCAAAGAGCCTCAGCTCCCTGGCATGCCCGCCGTCGGTCATCATCCAGCTGTAGTAATACGCCTTTCTTTCATCCTCCGTCCGCATTTTCTGCCAGGAATAATAGCTGTCCGAATATTTCAGACGCATCAAAATTCCCGGAACAACCGCCGCGAGCAGGATCAATGGCAATGCGGGATTGAAAACAACGAGCAGCCATACAATCGCAACAAGAGACGCCCCACTCTGGCCGGCCAGCACCAGCCCGTTGACGATACTCGTGGGCCGGTAAGGCCCTTCGCGTTGAGCGCGATGCAACGTATCCCGGTGGGCGGGGGATTCGTAGTAGGCCAGATCCACGGCGACCGATTTTTCGTGGAGCACGGCGTACATATAGTCCGTGACGGTAAGAGCCTGCGCTTTTTTGACATAATCGGCGAAAAAACGAATAACGGCCGTTAAAAGCCCCACCCCGCCCGCGATGCCGATATAAAAGACTATTGAAGAAAACCCATCTCCCACTCCCGGGGTTTCCAACGTTCCCGGAAAAACCATCGCGGAAACGGCATCAATAATCAGCTTTACAAGATACAGGGTTAAAAGGGGCAAACCGCCCTGAACCACGATAAGGACGGTGGAAGCAACCGTCCATCCGGGGCTCGCCCGCCACACGAAACGCACCGCCCTGTCCATGCGGAAGGCGTTTCTTATTTTTGTTGTCAGCGGGTCGACATTCACCGGCAACGGGGGTAACTCATTGGTTCACTGCTCATGCGACACTATTACTTATTTTTGGGTTTTTCTTCTTCTGGCGCTGCCGGCAAGGCCCAGGAGGCCAAGACCCATCAGGAGGATGGTGCCTGGCTCGGGAATGGGCGCCCGAACGATCAGGTCCTGCAACGGCGTATTATTACTATCCAAGAATTCTAAAACCCTAAAATCATCTCCCGTATACTCAAGGGTGGCGCTATTACTTCCGGAATAATAGCTGAGGTAACTGGTTAGTGCGTCCGGATTTGTTTTAGAAGGGTCAGTGATTACGGAAAATTCGTTGTCGTAAAGTGCATCCCATATAGCCAATTGCAACCCTGCATTCTGCGCAAAGGTATTACTTGTCAAAGAATAGTTATCAATAAGCCATGCTGCTTGTCTCAAATCCTCAAGGCCAATAGCCGTATATTTTGTATATTGGTCCAAATCTAACACATCGACATAACCGTTACGTGCTGGTTGCGTAGGCTCTATACAGAATGCAACCAATGAACTGAATTCAAGCGTCCAAGCCCCGGGGTTACCTTCATAAACATCCACACCCATCTGACCAGCGGATGACCCTCCTTCTACGCTGTAAAATAAATATCCAACATGGGGCAGATTGGCTACGTAAAATGGATTAGCCCACGTTGAAGCATATGACTGACTGGCAGAAATAAATAAGATGAAAAATAAAAATAATATTTTTTTCATGTTTACCCCTTTAACTGTGAAAAAGTAATTGAATCCGAACCCCGCACTCATTTATTACCGATAGAACGGCTAAGGAGGAGACACCGGAGGAAGACCTGGTGGCGGCACCCTCGGATTACCTCCGCTTTGTGGACTCAATACAGTCTCACTAACCTGCCCTGCAGATATCGCTGTCAGTTCCGGCTTCTCCCATTTTCTACCGCAATTTTCTTGTTTCATTATTTCCCTCCTTGAATGTTCAGCCAATACCCAAAAATGAAGCTACAAATGACCCAAAAAGAAGCAACAATCATACCAAAAGACCAGGTACCCCAAAAAATAAATCAAGCCTTATTTCTTAATAACTGTATCCCTCCAATAACACGGGTTATTTTTAATTCAAAACAGGAAAAAACTTCTTGAATTCAGGCGACGGCGATTCGCTTAAAAACACATGGCACACAGGCAGTTAGGAAAAATTTTACACAGTCAAAAGAGGCGATACCCCTCTCGTGGCGATGTTAACTTATCAATTTTTCGCAACATTCTTCCCAATATCGCCGTCAATCCGAACAGGGAAAAAAATGTAACAATTTTCCTTATTTTTATGTACTGAATTCCCCACAAAAAATCATTACGATTATTAATCCGGGAGACATATCCCAGAATATTATTCCGTGGCTGAGGCGCGTCCAGGTGATAACAGTTGTCGCCCTTTGCCGTGAACCCCTCCGGAGAAACGCGGATCAGTCTGTGGACAATCAATTTTTCCGTTCCAGCGTCAATGAAGGCAACCATGTCGCCAGGCCGGGGCGGAACATCGCCATACGGAGAAATCAGAATAATATCACCGTCTTTAATAAAGGGAAACATGCTTTCGCCCCTGGCGCTGAACTGAATTGCGCTGCCCGTTTCGACAAAGGCTTTAACCAGAATCCCCAATGCCTTTCCGGAGAGCGCAATGCTATCAAAGCGTTTGATCGCCAGGTGCGAATCCGGGGCATTACGGTCCAATGGCAAGACCTTTTCTCAGGAGTTCTTCCATTAATTCCACCACATCCATCCTGACTTCCTCATAAGCGGCACCGTATTCCGCTGAAAGCGCTTTTATCACATCGTCAAGCGGGGTGTCGCCATCCAGCTTGTTCCAGACAGCGATGCCCGTTGTGCTCAGAGCATACATCTCGGCGTCGAGATCCCCCAGCCCTGATTTTAACGGAACAATGACCAGCTCCCCCTCAATTTCCCTTGCGACCACGTCCGGTGAAACCCGGTAGCAGGTCGTTAACTTTATAGTCATTTAGTTTTCCAATCCGTTCTGATTATAATCTATTTTCGGGAATGATATTGTTTACAACAAGTTGTTTCTATTAGTTTTCCTGCTCCTGCTCCTGCTCCTGCTCCTGCTCATGCTCATGCTCATGCTCATGCTCTTGCTCATGCTCATGCTCATGCTCTTGCTCTTGCTCTTGCTCTTACTCTTGCTCTTACTCTTGCTCTTACTCTTGCTCCAGCTCCAGCTCCAGCTCCAGCTCCCGCTCAACACCCTTCATCATCCCCATAACTTGAAACAAACTCCCCAATCCGATTGTCAGAGTGGCTTTTGATCAATCCGACCAGCATAGAGACAATTTGTTTCAGCATCTCCTTGCCGGATATTATCTCGTAATGCTCTATTATGGCCTTAGCTGCAAGGATATCCAAAGCTGCCGCACACTCAAGTGCGGAACCGCGTGCAATGTCAAAATAGCGGCATCGATCTTTTTTCGAATATTTACCGTTTCCTTCCGCGATGTTGAGCGCTATTGACGTTGAAGATCGATCAAGTTGATCATAAACAGCATGCTTCCTTGGGACACCTTCCATGATCTTCTGAAGCCAGACAATAAAGTTGATGGCCGATTGGTAAACATTTAATTTTTCGTGATCAAAGATTTTGTTCATAGTCAAGGGGTTTTTTGATTTTGATTAAGATTAAGATTAAGATTAAGATTAAGAGCAAGAGCAAGAGCAAGAGCAAGAGCAAGAGCAAGAGCAAGAGCAAGAGCAAGAGCAGGAGCAGGAGCAAATAAGCATAAGCATGGAATTTGTTTTTCCATTGGAGGCATCATGGCTTCCCACCCTGAACTCCAGGGCGATCCGGCGATTCCACCAGCGCGCCGATCATGCCGCCGATATTGCCGGACAAATCGAATTTTACCCGGTAACACCGGACCTGCCGCACCAGCGTCGCAATGATATCAAAAGTTTTATCCCACCCCTCCGGCGGCAGGAACGGGTGCACGAGGGCCCGCAGCAGATGCCGGGTAACGCCCTTTTTTTCATGAATTTCTTCGATCTGATTTCCCGCGAACTGTTCGAGAAAGAGCACCGCGGCCAGCGGTACCGAGCCGGCGGAGGTATCGGGGACCGTGCCGTGACACCAATTGCCGTGAATCCGGCAACCGGATTGCGTCGCCGTAACAAACATCCGGTCGTCGCAAAGGATTTTGGCGCCCTGTTGTTTCAACATCGCGGAGAGCGTGCTTTTCCCCACGCCGGATTCCCCGGCGAGCAGAATCCCTTGCCCATTGATATCAAACCCATTGGAATGAATGATCAATCCATTTCTATCGCAGAGAAGTTTTGAAAAAAGAACCTGATCGCTATTGAACAGCGTCAAAGCGCCAAAAAGGCCATTCTGATAGGTTTCCGGTTTCATATCATAGGGATAAATATCCACGGTCCGATGATCCTCACTGAATACCCCCATCGCGCAGTGGCCCGGATCTATCGGAAAAATAGATTTGAATTCGTAAATCCACGATTCATCCGTTTTAAAAATCCGCCATTGATCCTTATGATAGATCTCTTTTTTGTTTGTTTCGGTGACACCGGCTACATGAGATGAAGAAACATGATGGCGAATCAACACATTGTCATCCCCCGCCCCCTCGACTTCAAAGAGTCGAAACTTGGGATGAAACGTGTTCGCCGTAATGGGGACTTCCGATCTTACCTCCAGGGTGATACCGGCTACCTTATAATATTTAGAATACATGACGGCCCGGGTCCTGCCGGGCAAGAACGGTTAAGGGTAATTCAATTACGGTTTGGTAACTCACTAACGACATTGTAATGCCAATAACGTTTCCGAAGGCGATGCCGATTCACTCAATTGGTGTAGCGTCCACATCCGTCAATGTACCGGTGCGCATCCGGGTAAGCAATATGATACTCGAAAGGCCACCGGCGGCATCGATGGCAAAATCCCGCAGTAGCGGCGTCCGGCCGTCGACAAAAAATTGAGCCATCTCCGTGCCGCCGGCCAGCAAAAGGATATGGATCAGGACCGGAAGAACGTATTTCCGGTTCATCAGAAAAGCAAGAATCAGACCGAACACCGCAAAAAAGCAGAAATGCCCGACCTTGGACAGGTCCCAGGAAACTTTCTGTTTAAACACCTCACCGGTAGTCTGTTTAAACACCTCACCGGTAGCCTGAATCTGGCTCTTCACTTCGTTTGACACCTGATTTCTCATTTCGCCGGGGATGGTCGTACCGATGATGATAGCGACCAGGGCCAGAAACAGCATCACCTGAAGCACCCGTTGCTTTTGACCGTGAAGGAAACAGGCCCTCAGCAGGAAAATGGAAAAAACACCCCATAAGAAGAGGATGCCTGTTTTTACCCGGAGGTAGAGCGGTCTTTGCGTTACCGGAACCAGATGAAGGTTTCTGAGCTGGAAAGACCCGGTGCATTGACCCAATTGCGCAATCACCCGCATCTTTTCCGTCGGGGAACCGACCGTAAAGAAGCTGCGATAGCTACCCCATGCCTCGGTTCCGATAAGCGCGGACACCAGATGCGGCCGGTCCCACCGGTCCTTTTTCCCGTCATGCTGCACGACCAATAACCTTGCCCGGTTCCACGCCTTTTTTCCGGGCTGTACATTCTCGCATTGCATATCAGCGGACAATCTTAAAATGGAACCTTGCTCAACGGGTCGAATCTCCTGCAGGATACTGACACTCTTGCTCTCATCCGAGGAGGACAGGAGGAGCAGCCCGTTTCTGTCTATCTCGGCCCTGCCGCCCGGGGAGGGGCGGGGGTCCCAATGATCCGAAAGCATTTCAGGACCGCTTTTTTCGTAGCGTTCCACAAAGGTATGACAGCTCACCGTCAGGAGAGCTAACAAGGCAAAAGAAATGATGATTCTCCGATCATACCGGATGTTGGGAGATGAGATGATTTCCAAGATATATTCTTTTACCGGCAACCGGGTTGCCGTCACATACCACATAAGTTCGCGAACCACCGCTGTAGACATTTTTCAGTGCCCGACGAATCAACTTTATTTTCATTCAATGGCACATCCAAAGCGGCCTCAAGGGCACTAAATGATCCTTCATCCAAGACAAAGTAACGGCGGTCGCAAAGGACATGCTCAGCTTCACGACAAGCGGCTTCAAGTATAAAATCGGTCAAATTTTTATGCGTTTCCTCGCAAGCACGATCGATCAGTTCTCGCTGCGAGGGAAACGCACGAAGATTGATTGAAGATGTTCGCCGGCTTGCCGCAGTATCCTCATGAATCATGGTTCCATCTCCAGTTAAAAGAATGTCTGTACATGGAATCATACAAAAACCGTGTTGCTGTTGTCAACGCACAAGAACAGCAATCTGCCGACCCGCCCGTCCAGATCCTCAAGAAACGGTGCGGGGACGAACCCGCGTGTTCGTCCATTGCCCTCGTCGTTGCCGTTACCACTGTAGGGGCAGACCTATGTGTCTGCCCTTTTCAGGGCGGACACACAGGTCCGCCCCTACCGTATGCAACAGCACATACCCAATTTTCCAGTTCCAGCCCGGATATCCTCTGAAATTCTTTTGTGTTATCGGTCACCAGTATCATGCCCCTGGATCTGGCCATACCTGCAATGAAAAGATCATAGGGGCCAAGGGGTATTCCTGTTTTTTCAAGTTGGGCGCGGATGCTTGCGGCGTCCATGGCTGAAGAACGGTCCAACTCTATAATATTCAAGGGCTGAAGAAATTTAGCGAGAGCATATTCCGACTGCTGCCGGTATTGGCTTTTTTCGATCCCATATTGAAGTTCGAACAGTGTGATTGTGGAGATGGCGACATCCCCGGGCGAATGCTGCCGGAAGCGCTCAATCACCTGTTGTGGACGATTTTTAATCAGGTAAGGGACTTGGAAAATACCAATATACCGTTTATCCTGCTCTTGCTCTTAATCATGCTCTTGATCCAGCAAACACAAGAACGATTAAGGGAAAGAGCAAGAGCAAGAGCAAGAGCAAGAGCAAGAGCAAGAGCAAGAGCAAGAGCAAGAGCAAGAGCAAGAGCAAGAAGAATGCCATTGCTTGTATATTAGCAAATTCGATCTCCCTTAAAAGTCAAGTCCAAACTCCTCCCCCCTTTTTTGACCTTGACAAAAAGGATAAAAAATAGATTTTGGTCCTTACATGGAGGGACAAATGATAAAGGAAACCTTTAAAAAAATCGTTACCGACTTTCAGGAAAAAAAAATTCACATTTCCCTTTTCATTTTCCGAATATTTACGCTTTCGGGGAATAGAAACCCATTTGTATTCGTCATCATCATTGAGCTATATTGCCAATGCGTTTGACGACTACCTCCATCACGGCGGGTTCGCCGAAACCATAGGCGTCATGCCGGATATCCGGTCAAGAATACTCAGAGATTACGCCGAGTTGATTATCTATAAGGACATTGTTGAACGGCATGGCATTAAAAATCATGCGCTGATGAAACATCTCGTCAAATACTGCTTTTCCAATATGGCGACGGCCGCCAGCATGACGAGGCTATACAACGACTTCAAATCCCAGGAATTCAAACTTGGCAAGGATACCCTGTTCGAATATTTTTCGTATCTCGGCGATGCTTTTGCCGTATTCAGCGTGCCCATATTCAGGAATTCCGTTCGGGAAGAACAGCGTAATCCCAAAAAAATATATGCCGTGGACAATGGTTTCAAATCCATTTTCGATGTTTCTCTGTCACCCGATTACGGAAGGCTTTATGAAAATGCGGCATTTTTGCATCTGAGGCGTAAATCCAGAGAGGTGTATTACGTTCTGCAACATCAAGAGGTTGATTTTTACTGCAAAACGAACGGCGAGCCGATAATCGCCAACATCAGCTATGATATCGATGCCCCCAAAACACGAAAAAGAGAACTCAGCGGCCTTTGGGAAGCCTTGACTTTTTTTGATTGCAACCGGGGATATCTTTTAACGAAAGACCATGAGGAAACCGTGACCCTTGACGGGAAGCAAATCATGATACAACCGTTGTGGAAGTGGCTTCTCACGTCCTGACAAAGACCACCGGGCAAGAACGCGCATCCCTGCAAGACGCGATCGGATAGCCATGGGTAATTTTGGCAAAGATCACAGGGGCCAATGGGGATTCTTTTTTAGTTTTCGCTCCCTGAAGAAGTTCTTGATAAACGATAGCGGTTATTCCAAAAGGGATTTGCTTTTTGATAACGTCAATCAAACAGTAAACTGAATCATTCTTTGCGCCCTTAAAAAAATCCACTAAAACGGATGTGTCAACAAGGATCATTTGCCTTCCCGGCAGGCTTTGTAATCATAATCCTCCCTGAGGGGATCGGTTATGGGGTGAAGGCGTTACGCGCTTTCGTGTCTCTGTTCCGTTGCAGCGCCTTGGCCTGTTCGACAAGCGCCATGCTTGGCCGCCAGCTTTGCTCGCAGAAAGTTTGAAACCTATTCAAAAGAGGCCCTTCCTGCACAAGATTCGTTTTAAGAGAGGGGACGCCGTGCGCAAGCTGATATTCGGCCAGCGCCATGATGTAGTCATAACGCTTTTCTTTTGGAATGATGATCGGGGGGTATCCCGCCTTTAGGCAAGGCAGATTAGAAACGAGACGGGCTATGCGTCCGTTGCCGTCCCCAAAAGGATGAATGCACACGAACGACATATGCAACTTTGCATAGGCATTCAGCGCGTCTTGCCGTTCCCTTGATGTTTGGATTTCTTTGTTTAGCATATCAAGCCAACTCGCCATAAGTTCGACGACTTCCCAATGATTAGCGTATTCAATCATGGTTTGCTTGTTTTTGACCGTTATGTTGGCGCTGTTGTTCTCTCTTTTCCAACCGCCTATCGGTTTATAGACGTCAAGAATCTGTTCGCTTATCACCAGCTTGTGCAAGTCGAACAAGTCAGAGGCCGTTATTTCGTCTTTGCCGACAAGGGCATACATGGAATCGACCGCTCGCGCGTGGCCTTGAACGTCGCGATGGTCTTTAAGCGATTTTCCCCCTATGGTCAGTCCTTCGCTTAAGACAAAGGCCGTTTCCCCAAGGGTAAGCGCGTTGCCTTCGATAGCCGTCGAAGTATGGGTCCAAGATACTTTAAGCTGTTCGAGAAGATTTTTTTTAATATCTTCCGATAGCCCTTCGAGAAATTTCATATTTTGGGGCCTCTCTATTCAATGCGGCGGCATAACTGCCTCAGTATAACGAGGTCTGGATTCTCACAAATCCGGTGCCATAGCGCTCAATACCCCCAGTCAGATAGAAGGCTTCAGCCGACGGTTCCGCAATGACGACACGTAATCATTCCGTTCCAAGTCCTCAACACGCAATTTCCCGTATAGTTTGCCTGGATTTGTGAAAAGAATCCGGGCCTGACCCCAATTTATTCAAAAGATTTTAAAGGTAAAAACAGTCTTGGGCTATCATCGCTTAAGCGGGTAAACCCAAATTGCTCATAAAATCTTCCGGCATTGTCGTCAATGGCATCCACAACCATGGCATAAATTCCGATCTGTTCACTGATTGACAGGGTTCTTTTTACAGCATCCGCCAGAAGCATTTTGCCGATTCCGCATTTTCGGGCATCTTTGCTGACAGCCAATCTTCCAACCAAGGCAGCAGGAATCGGATGCTTCGGCAATTTCAGGGCCAGTTTTTCCGGCAATTGGCTGAGCTCAATGGATAATGTACTCAGACTGTAGTAGCCGAGCACCGCTTTGGGGCTGTCCGGCAGTGATGCGATAAAAACACGACTGATGCGGCGTTTGATATCCTGCCCTGCCTGCCTGTGAATATAATGATCCAGCGTTTCTACATCGCAATGGAAATTTTTTCTATCATGGATGGCGTTTAGAGGTGCTATAACCAGATTATGGTAATTCATCATTTGCTGATAACGCATTCATCATGCTCGTCAAAGGCCGCTGTCAATTTTTCATTGAAACGAACCGGTGCGGCCAGGGCATCAAAAAAAGCTCTTGAATTTTTTTCATTCAATGTCATCACTCGATGTTCCTGTACTGTTTCCGCTGCACATTTTAAAACGCTGGTCAAAATAAAATGACTGACAGTCTTGCCTTCAAAACCTGCGGCAAGGTCTATGAGGCGCTTTGCACTGCTTTTTAAACGAAGGTTGATCCGTTCATTTTTATTTTCAGTTGCTGTATCCATGAGACAATCTCCATTAAATTTTTATCACCCGCCCGTAATTTTGTACATCATAGTGGTGCCTTTGTCAATGTATAGGGGGCAGGCTTGGCTTATTTAATTTTATCAAGACGATTTTTTGGCAAGGGCTTTTTCATAAACGTTGATGGTTTTTTTCTTCCATAGTGACCGGCCTGTCCAGCGGCAGGCGGGGCCATGTGGATAACCTTACCTTCCGCCATACCCCCCACGCCGCTACGCCGGTAGCGTCCTATCTCATCCAGAAGACCCGCCATCAGAATGCGATG
Source organism: Pseudomonadota bacterium (assembly GCA_043797445.1). Taxonomy (GTDB): domain Bacteria; phylum Desulfobacterota; class Desulfobacteria; order Desulfobacterales; family JAFDDL01; genus JAZDPP01. Next base: position 2,720 of record JAZDPP010000074.1, on the reverse strand, counting down.
GGCCTCCAGCAGCGCTTTTTCAGCATGAGGCTGCCAGCGTTCGAAGCGGTCGTAGGCGGCGATGGCGTTCCGGACTTCCTGAATCTCCCGAAGCGGTGCAATGACGCTCTTACCATCAAGAATCGCGGCGATCTGCACTTCACTTAAGGTATTTCCCTCAATGGCAAGAGACCCCTGAATGGTTCGAATGCGATGAATGCGCCTCAGCCGGAGCGCTTTGGTTGTGTCCGCCTGTGCGGACAGACACCCGATCGCCTCGCCGATCCCGGCCACCAATTGCAAGATGGCCGGTGTCAGCGGGTAGGGCGGTTGGTATGGGCCTTGATTGTTCATCATCCTCTTTCATTCATGTACGGTCTTTTGCCTAAGAAGTTGATGGGTTACAAGGCCGTGTGGTTTTGTCCGGATGCCGCCTGCCCCTTTCCGGACTGTTCCCGCACCAGTCTTCGAATCTGTCCGATAAGATAAAAAGGAATTGAAAGCAGGCTGTATTCAACGGACTGTCCGCCAGGTAATTTATTTGAATCCTGAAAAAAAGAGGGTTTTGCAAGATTAATCCGAATGGCGCAATCAACCCCTTTTTCACTTATAAACTGGTGCAGCGATTTCAAGCGGCCGGTTTTTCCCGCCTTAATTTCCACGGGAATGATTTTCGAACCCGATGAAACAATATAATCGACTTCGGCTGAAGCACTTTTTGCCTCCCGGACCCAGTAATATAATTCCGGTTTTTTATAGTATTCATCCGAATAAAGAAGGTGCTGTCCGGCGAACTGTTCACATAACCTTCCTGAATTGCTTATCATTAAATCATCAGCCTTTTCTATATCCATCATGTTCATGCCGCAAGCCGCCGCCATAAGCCCGACATCCAGGAATAGAACTTTAAACTTTTTTTCATTCACCTGAGAACCCAGGGGCACCCCGTTGCAGGCACTGTGTTTTACTTTATAGGTAATTTTTGCCATTTCAAGCAGATGCAACGCCTTTTCAACATCTTGTGCGCGTTCGTTCCGGTCGACATTCACATACTTGAACTTTTCGCCCACCATCAGGGGAAGTTTTTGAAAAACTTTCAGAATCCGTGAGTGATGGACTCTCGAAGCATACTTGTTAAAATCATCCTCATAGGTTCGCAATACAGATTCTTTGATAATTTCGGATTCATGAAAAGAGTGCGTCTCGGAATACGCCAGGACCGACTCCGGCATTCCCCCGATAATCAGGTAGGTTTTGAACAGAGACACCAGATCGGAATGAACGGCATCCGGCAACTCTTCTGAAACGCAATAGGTTTGAATGAAATCATTCAACAGGGACTTTCCATTTGCCGCCAGAAATTCTTCAAAACTCATCGGACCCAGATGCAAATACTCAATTCTTCCGACAGGCATGGAAAACGAATGATCTTCCAGAATGAATTCCAGCAGGGAGCCGGCGGCAATGATGTGCAACCCGGGTAAATCTTCATAAAAATACCGAAGTTTTGCAAACACTTCCGGCGCCGCCTGAATTTCATCCAGAAACAGGAGCGCATTGCCGATATCGATGGGTTTGTTATATTTCAGCTCTAACAGCTTTATCGCCTTTTCCGGTGTCCCGGAAAATAAGGCGACGGCCCCCGGGTCTTTTTCAAAATTGATGACAATAAAATCCGAAAAATTTTTTTCCGCGAACATGGCAACGAGATGCGATTTCCCCACCTGCCTCGCCCCCCGGATGACAAGGGGTTTTCGCCTCTCTCTGCGTTTCCATGTTATAAGATAATCCAGCGCGGATCTATACATTACCCGGCATTGCCTGTTCGCCGTAAAATTTTAAAAACCGATTTTTTTACAGGTTATTTTATCAGTAGAAGTGATTTTTCACAAGGTTTAAACGTCATTGAAATATCATGGCCGCTTTTCCGTATGAAGCGACGGCATCCTCAGGGTGAAAAAAAGGTTGCATACCGCGCAAATTCCCCTTTCAGGTTTGCAGGATTGCGTCGAGCATCGCGATAGCGGAATCTCAGGTAGGTCGCCAATTCGGACGACAAGGATTCATCAAAAAGAACGGGCAATGAAGGGAAGAGGGGCTCACTGAATCATTCTTTGCGCCCTTAAAAAAATCTCAAAGCCTATAATCCAAAAAATCTTCACCTCTTGCAATGGTCTCTCTTTATGGAATCAAATGATGTCGGATATGCTTCGAACCGGAGAAAAAAAACCTTGTTTGATCATCTTAGGGACATCGTAATTTCCAATATACCGTTTATCTGTTATTGCATTGGCGGAGATCTTATCCCCCTCTGTCTGAATCAGAATGGCCAGGATTTACAGGATACCCAGGATAGAAGCGCCCCAACCATCCTGATCATCCTTTCATCCTGCCCATCCTGTTTCGGACAGGGTTTCGTAAAGGTAAATTCGTAATTGCCATCTCCCAACCCTCCCCAAATCGAATGACAGCATGGCAATTCCCCGTCATTTTGGCGGGTAAAACCGCAAAGAACCAAATGATCAAATAACCCAATTACCAATCACTGTCCCCCACGCACGGCGCGGACATAGTAACTATTCGACTTATAGTAGACGTAGTCGTAGCCGTAGTCGAAACCCATGTGCCTCGCGCGGTCGGAGTTAACTGCGAAGGTAGTGGACGACCAGTAATAGGCGACCGTGTTGGGGAAATAGACCTCATCAATGGCAGGGTCATATTTGCTCAAATCAACAATAGAC
>JAZDPP010000073.1:0-37236 GCA_043797445.1 Pseudomonadota bacterium | reverse complement strand
TCATCGTACCGGCCACGCCAGGATATTTTTTCCAGACCGGCAGGAACTCGCTATCGCTCAAACAGCCTGCCGCTCTTCCAAAAACACCCTGGCGCGGCCTGCCTGCCGTGGGAAATTGGCCGAAACGATGATCAAGGCCTTTTTTCGAAACAGATTAGGGCGTGGCTCCTCCGGATGTTTCCGGAAAATTCGTGCCTATTTTCTGTTTCAGGCATAAAAAAATCGGGCTGAAAACAAGCCCGATGCTGGTCCCATAATAAGATATTTCCCTCGAATGTCAACGCCGGGCAAAGCGGGGGCCGGAAGTTCGGAATCCTTTTAAAATGGATGCCGTTTTGGGCCGGCTCTATTTTCTTTCCGGATCTTCCGGTTTCAAGTCTTCAAGTCCCTTGTCCATGGCCCCGGGCGCCGTCTGACTGAAAGTCCTGGTTACGTCATCAATGGAGATGTCCGTCGCCGGCATCTTTGGCGCCATGTCGTTGAACACTTTGTTTAAACCATCGGTAGCGGTGTTGGTGTCGGGCGTTCGTGGTTCAAAAGATATCGATTGAGCTTCCGAGGAGACTTCCGGAGGGTGATTCATTTTTTCCAGAAGGGTTTCGGCTTCATCCCGATACGGGCTTGTCAATTTCAGTGCCAGTGCGTGTTGAAGATTCTCCTTGGCGGTCTCCAGTTCGCCACCGGCATGTTGCGCCAGACCGAGATGAAATGTAACCATGGCATTTAAGGGATCTTTTACCGCAGCCTCTTTCAATACCCAAACCGCCTGCTGGTAAAGACCTTTTTTATGAAATGCCCACCCGAGCGTATCGGATATGGAAACAGCTTCCGGAAGCTTTTCGTGTGCGGATTTGGCAAGTTCCAAGGCCTTGTTTATTTCCAGATCCTGTTCAAGATAAATCCAGGCAAGGGAATTTTCCAACCATGCCGAATCCGGATTTCGTGATAGACCGTTTTGAAGAAGTTTAGAGGCCTTTTCCCAGCGCCATTCCCGTCGGTAGAGTTGGGCCAGTTTCAGATAAGCCGTAATATCCGTCGGATTATTTTCAATGCAGGTATTGAGCAGCTGGATATGGGATTGCAGATCACCCGTTCTTTCAGCGATTATCTCCAGCTGGCGATAGGCGGACACCAGGTGGGGGGTCAGTGTCACCGCCGTTTGAAAAGCGTCCTTTGCTTTGGCGGGTTGATCAGCCGCAAGATAAGCTTCGCCAAGGATATAAAGGAGATAGCCGTTTTCAGGATCTTTTTGAGCTGCCTGCTCAAAATAAGCTTTCGCATTGCCCGCATCCCCCATCCGGATGAGAAGCCGACAATATCGTAGTCCCACATCCGCCAGTCCCGGATTGGAATCAAGGAGCTTTTTATAGAGGGCACACGCTTTCTCCCTCTGATTAGCGGTTTCAGCGGCAAGAGCGCTGTAATAGATCGCGGCAATTGAATCCGGATGCAATTTCCGGGCGGCCGAATAAGCGGCGCCGGCAGGGTCGATTTGACCCTTCGCTAAATGAATATGTCCCAGAATAAGGTGCGCCCGATAATTTTCTTTTTCCCGGTCGGCAATCCGGGCGGCATGGATCAGGGCTAAATCGAATTCATCCTGTTCATAATACAGATCTGTCAGCAGCAGCTCGGCATCTGTAAAAAGAGGGTCTAATTTCAGTGCCGTGCTTAAGCTCGCTCTGGCCAAATGCCGGCGGCCATCGGCGAGATAGGATAGCCCGAGCAGATAATGGCCAATGGTCAGGGTTGGATTAAGATCCAACGCTTTTTTGAAACAATCCACCGCCAGGATCGGTGCATTCGAAAGCAGATGATATTTCCCCTGCAAAAGCGCTATCCCCGAGCTTGATTTCCCTGCCGCCGCCAATTTGTCAAGCATTGTGCCCGCCGCCTGCAATTCGTTTCGGGCCATGAGAATTTCAATGAGAAAGATGACCGCGGATCGGTTTTCAGGAGTCTCTTTGAGAATCCTTACCATGCAGGCTTGCGCCATCTCATAGTTACCTTCACAGAAATAAAACTCGGCCAGTTCCCAACGAAGTGAGAGGTCGTCAGGCTCCAAGGCAAGGGCCTGCTGAATAAAGGCTTCCGCTTTTTCAAAATCCTCCTTGAATTTCCAGAAATAGTGCATTTGGAGAAGCACCGGCGCCCGCGCGGGCGCCATATCCGCTACCAGTTGATAGGTTTTCCCGGCGTCCCCGGTTTTCCCCTGAACAAGGAAAGTAAATGCCAGTTTGATGAGCGCGATATCTGAAAAATCCGAATAGGAGGCTGCGATTTTATAGGATTTCTCGGAAAGGTCGGGGAGGTTTTTATAAAGAAATAAATCTCCGTTCAGGATCTCTGTCTGAGGGGCATTCGGCGCCTGTTTTTGGACTTCCTGAAGCTGGGTTTCAGCCGCGGTGATATTCCGTGAAATGAGTAACAGCCGAACGAGCTCGCATCTCATGTCCACCCTGCCCGGAAAGAGGCGCACGGCCTCCTCCAGCGTTTCGATGGCCTGCGGCAGGGCAGCCAGTTTGAGGTAGGCGGTTGCGATACTCAAAAGAACCGATCCATCGGCCGGCTTTGCTAAATGTGCCGCCTGCCAGGCTGCAATCGCTTCCGGATACTCTCGCCTCGCATAATGATCGATGCCTTGCCGGTTAAGGTGCATAAACCGATCATCCGGACTTTCCGTGCAACCGGATAGCGCAAATAAAATGCAAAAAGCAAAGGCGATTTTAAGCATGGGAAAACGATTCACTATATAAAACATCCAGATATAAAACATCCAGGCCATAAATAACTTCGGGTTCCCTGTCCTGTAAAAGAGGGTCGTTTACCGTCTGCGTAAAGTCGAAACCCCCATCAGAATCGTCATAAGTAATACGCCATAGATAATCGCTTCCGCCTTATTCGCTTGCAGATAGGCAAGGAGGGTAAACGCGGCTTCGATTATCCAGGGCAAAGAGGCCTCCGTGTTCCGTGTACCGATCCCTCTTCCAGCTGCTGATCCGGAGGAGAGTCCGGCTGTTTCCCCAGGGGGCATCCCCGCTGAATCCGCTACCCGATAGCTGTCCATCACCGTTGCCGCGGGGGCCCCCCCTCCAGCCGCAATAGCGACATCTCCGGGCGAATTTACAGCCGATGCCATGACCGGTAACGCCCTTGAAATCATGAGTTGCTTTAGTCTCAGGTTCTCCCGGAGCTGATGGAGGTTGACCGGGTGTTCCTCGGGACCGGATCCTTTTTCCAAGCCGGTCGCCGGGTGTTCCAAACCGGCCAGCATCTTGCGTGCGCGCGTTTGAAGTTCCGCGTATTCCTCAAGAAGAAGCTTCAATTTCAGATTGGCATACAGGGAATTGGCGACCTCGTTCGCGGGATCAATCGGACGGCGCGGGACCATATGGATTGGCTGATTTGCGGGAATCTTATCCGCCGGGATAAACCGGTCCGAGAAATATGTCAGAGGGGGAGGCTTGAGCATGCCGGAAACGGCCGGATCGACATGTTCGTACAAAACGAAAGTACCCCTCACACCCGGCGAGGCGTTCTGCCTCTCTTCCTGTGCAAAGTTGGTTGGGGGGTGCTCGGGAATATCATAATAGGCGTGGGCCACCGGACCCGACACAATCAGCAGGAACCAGATCCCCAGAAACAGCGAAGAGACGTTGCCCGTGAAGCTGGTTTTTCTCTTTTCGCTCGGCTGTAAAAAAATAGTCATCTTATATTCGGATGGGTTGGGCTGCATTCTGATTCCGGTCATTTAATCGAGACCGCATTTTTTATGGTAATCGCATCAACGGGCACATCCTGGTGTCCGGCTTTGAAACCGGTTGCAGCGTTCTCTATGGCATCCACCACAGCCATGCCGTCCACCACCTTTCCAAACACACAATATCCCCACCCGCGATCTGTTTTTGCCGTATGGTTCAGGGGCGCATTATCCTTCGTATTGATAAAAAACTGGGCCGTGGCTGAATGGGGATCCTGGGTGCGAGCCATGGCCACCGTGCCCCGCAGATTGGGCAGACCATTATCGGCTTCGTTTTGAATGGGCGATAGTGTTTTTTTCTTGGCCATGTCGGCGGTTAGTCCGCCCCCCTGAATCATGAATCCTCTTATCACGCGATGAAAAATCGTACCGCTGAAAAATCCGCTATCCACATATTGCAGAAAATTATCTACCGTCTTTGGCGCCGCCGTCCGGTTGAGCTCCAGGGTAATGGTGCCCTTATCCGTCTCAAGTTGTACCCGTGGCGCTTCGGGATTTGCGAACACAAAAGGAACGGTTGCGAGCAATAAAACCATACAGGCAAATGCAATTTTTTTCATTTTTTTTCTCCGTGTCCGGTTTTTACCGGAGGTTTCAAGTTCTAAGTTTCAAGTGTCAATAGCTTCTATCATCACCCCTGTTAACATGTTGCTGGTTCTGGCCTTGATCATCGTTTCGGCCAATTTCCCGCGGCAGGGAGGCCGCGCCAGGGTGTTTTTGGAAGAGCGGCAGGCTGTTTGAGCGACAGCGAGTTCCTGCCGGTCTGGAAAAAATACCCTGGCGTGGCCGAGAAGATGATAAAAGCCCTGGTTCTATTAAAAGGTTCATGGTTTGTGGGGCGGATATAACGCCTGGGGCAAATAGCCGTGGGCGATATCACAAAATTCCTTTACTTGCTCTTTTTCAACCTCTTTATCCCATTCCAATTCCTTGGCCATCAGTGCTGCAACGCCTGGGGCCGCGGCCATGGCGGCCCGGGCATTTAGAATGAGTGCCCTCAAGCGCCGCGAAAGGACATCGGTAAGCGTTCGAGCCATTTCATACCGGATGGCCCATAGAACTTCAACATACCGGTAGGGTAATTCCGGGTGAATGAGCGCCTCGAGATCTTTCCGGGTCCGCATGAGCGCTTCAAGCGCCGCCGCATCGGCGCCGTGTTCGGGAAACGGCCTGATTTTATCCGGTTCCCCGACCCAGCCATGCAGGTGCAACCGTTCGGTCGTTGAGGGGTGTTTTTCTAGTCCGCCGATGGTGGCCGCCATATCCACCGTGTCTTGCCCCATCTTTCGATAAGTGGTCCATTTGCCGCCGGCAATGGTAACGAGCCCATTTTTTGAGACCATCACCTGGTGTTCCCGGGAAAGAAGCGCCGTTCCCGAGGCGCCGGTACCCTGGATGAGCGGCCGAATTCCTGCAAAAACACTTCGCACATCTTTCACCGTCGGGTCCCGGGTTAGGTATCGGGCGGCATGGGTCAGCAAAAAATCTATTTCTTCCGGCAAGGGACGGGGCGAAAGCACCGGCTTTGGAATCGGTGTGTCCGTTGTGCCGACAATCACCACATCCCGCCAGGGAACGGCAAACAATACCCGACCATCATCGGTGTGGGGGACCATGATCGCCGAATGGCCCGGCAAAAAGGATTTATCCAGAACAATATGAACTCCCTGGCTGGGGGAAATCAGCGGGAGAGAATCGGAGATGTCCATTTTACGGATATCATCCACAAAAATACCCGCCGCATTGACCACCACACGGGCGGCGATGCGGTATTCTGCGCCGGATTCCCGATCGATCGCCAATACGCCCCGCACTACCCCCTTTTTCTTAATTAGCCCCGTTACCCGAGCGTAATTGACCGGGAAGCCCCCCAGGTCCGCCAGTGTTCGCGCCAATATCACCGCCAGTCGGGCATCATCAAATTGCCCGTCATAATAAATAACGCCTCCCCGCAACCCTTCCGGCTCCAACGTGGGAATCTCTTTTAATGTTTCTTCCCGGGACAAATGATGCGACGGCCCGAACCCGAGCTTTCCGGCCAGCATATCGTATACCTTAAGTCCCACCCCGTAAAACGGCCCCTCCCACCACTCGTAGTTTGGAACGATAAACGCCTGATGATGCACCAGATGGGGCGCATTTTGCAGCAGGAGTCCTCGCTCGTGAAGCGCTTCAAGGACGAGGGTGATATCGCCTGTTTGCAAATATCGTACGCCACCGTGGATGAGTTTGGTGCTGCGGCTGGAAGTTCCCTGGGCAAAATCCCCCTGCTCCAGGAGCAACGCGGTGTACCCCCGGGAAGCGGCTTCCACTGCTACCCCAAGGCCGGTGGCGCCGCCACCGATTACGATCATATCCCAGACGGTTTTGGTATTCGACATTCGATGGATTATCTCTTCACGACGCATCTTTTTGATTCTCCGTGGGGAAATAAGTGTCACGGTAAAAATCTATTCGTCACACAACTCCGGATAGTTTGTAAAAACGCCATCCACGCCAAGCTTCTTCATTCGCCGGACCCCTTGCGCTCGGTTCACCGTATAGACGAACACCTTCATTCCCCGGCGGTGGATATCGGCCACGAATCCGGCCGTGACGGCGTTGTAATGAAGATGAATGGAAAAAGCCCCCATCTTCTCGGCAACCGGGACTGTTTCCTCGGTAATTTTTTCCACCAGAACACCGATGGGGATTTTGGAATTGAATAACCTCACCTCCAGGAGAAGCGCGTGGTTAAATGCGGAAACGAGTACCTGGTCATACTCGAGTTTCCCCTGCGCCACATACTCGCCAATCAGCTTAGCCACGGGCCCGGCCGTGTCTTCCCCCTTGAGTTCAACATTAATTCCTGCGCAACCTGAAACCGTGTCAAAAACCTCTCGCAACAACGGAATTTTTTCGCCTTTTCCGGCGTCGAGAGAGCGAAGATATGAAAAACTTTGCTGGGTCACCTCCCCGGCTCCGGTTGTTGTCCGGTCCAGCCGTCGATCATGAATCACCACCAGTTCCCCTTCCACCAGATAGACATCCACTTCTATCCACGGGGCTCCCATCTCTATCGCCTTTCGCACGGCCATGAGGGTGTTTTCCGGCGCATGGCCGCTGGCGCCCCGGTGGGCAAAACAGGTAAATGCGTTCATTGCGGCGCAGCTCCTCGTGTTTTTGGAAGAGCGGCAGGCTGTTTGAGCGATAGCGAGTTCCTGCCGGTCTGGAAAAAATATCCTGGCGTGGCCGGTACGATGATCAAGGCCGGCCGATCAAAGGCAAGCCAAGCCGCTCCGCGGATAGTCATCCGTGGCAATTCTGCAATACATTTGCAGAATTGTCAAAATTTTGCGTTGCGCTTATTTACAAACCGGTTTTCATGCGGTATCAGCTTCAGGATACCGGCGTCACTTGAATTCGGCTGCCAATAGATTCAGCAACTACTAAAATACCAGCCATGCGGTTCTTCCTGTTCCTGATCTTACGCTTGCTCCTGATTTAAATCCAAATAATAAGAGCGAGATATGATTCAGAACAAGGGGGTGGCGCCGGAGCAAGATAAACGGATATTAGAAAACGCGAGCTCCCTAACATGAATAAACAAGGTAAACGTTAATGAAAAAAATCATCATAATAGCATTGATCGGATTGGTGGTGTCTTTTTTAACCGTCGAAGCTCTTCTTTCCGAAGAAACGGTTACATCGGGGACGATGTCCCTTGAGGCGGTCATGGACCGGGTGGAGGCCCGATATGCAGGTCCCGGTTTTTCCGTTCGATTTCTTCAGACGTCCACTTTGAAAGCGATGGAAATTACCGACACGGCCACCGGCAGCATTTTTGTCAAGCGACCCGGAATGATGCGCTGGGAATATGAAACCCCGACGACGCAGGTGATAGTCGCCGACAGCAAAGATCTTTGGATTTACCGTCCGGAAGACAATCAGGTCATGCACGGCGCGGCGCCGGCATTTTTCGGTGGTGGCAAGGGCGCCGGGTTTCTGTCGGATATCACCCGGATTCGAAAAGATTTCGATGTCTCATTGGACAAACCGGATTCCGCGGGCAATCCCAGAGTAAAGTTAATACCGAAAAACAAGACCTTCGATGTCGCCACCATTTATCTCACTCTAGCCGGCGCCACATTTGAAATAACCACTCTGGTGACCCTAAACACGTTTGGGGATGAAACGCGCTTTGAACTCATCGACTATCAGTTCAATCAAACGTTTTTTCCGAGCTTATTTCAGTTTGTGGTCCCCGAGGGAGCGCAAGTGCTGACGCTTGATCAGTAGGTTATTGGTTCCATCCCAATACAGGTCTTGAAAATATTAAGAAATATTAGGATGAGGTGGGTCCCCTGTATTAGACCCGGTTCCCCCCCTGGAATAAAAAGGAAAAACGTGTGGATACGTCTCTCAATAAAAAACAGTTGCAGGAAACTTTGCGACAGATGGGAATTGGTTACCCGCCATCCGCTAGCAAGGAAGATCTTTTAAAAAGCCTGCAACGCGAAAATCAGAACCAATGGATTCGATTGGCCGATAACGGCGGATCTGTTCACAGCAAACGGATTGTTCGCAAGAAAAGCGGAAGGATCGAAGCGGTCTCGGTGGAACCGCAACAGGGGGAGCGGATTGACAAACATTCTCAACGCAATGCTCCTCCCATCCCGCGGATTGAAAAGCGAGTGCAACGCCGGGACCCGATAAGAAAAACAGAATGGCTCGAATTGAAGCCCGAACCCGATTCCTCCGGCAACTCAAGCCCACCGGTCGTTCAATCGGCAAAGGAGCTGAAAGAGTACGCGCTAAAGCGGGCCGATGGGATTTGTGAGTTGTGTGATACCCCGATAAACGGGGCCGAAGACCGGTTGATGGCTTGCTTTTTTATCGACCCTTCCGAGGGAAGGAACCGGACGGCCAAGGAGGTGGCGGCGCTGTGTCCGGATTGCGTCAACAGGGTCCAGACCCAGCACCTCTCCAAGGATATTAAAATACTCAAACGAAAAGCGCGCCGAAAGCGTATCAGTGAGGTGAAAATTTCCATCCGCTGATTTCTTACGGTTGGAATCAGGTAGTCCCACTCTCGCCTTCAGGTAAGAACGCTAGCAGATTCTCGGCAACTGCTCCCCCGTGAGCATCCGGACGATTCGGTTGCCCCCGATGCGGGTTTGCATTACTACCTGCCCGGGATGATCGTTTATCACCTCGCCAATGATTCGAGCCTCCGCACCCAGGGGGTCCGATTGCATTACGGCGATTAAGGCTTCGGCCTGTGCCGGCGGCACGAACGCCAGGAGCTTTCCCTCGTTGGCGACATATAGGGGGTCGATTCCCAGAAGGTCACATATTCCCGCCACGGCATCTCTCACGAGAAGCTGGTTTTCTTTTATCCGCATGCCGAGGTTGGCGCTCCGGGCTACCTCGTTCAATGTGGTGCCAACGCCCCCTCGGGTTGGGTCGCGGAGCATATGAATATCGGGGCAGGTGCCGATCATTTTTTTGACCAGGTGATTTAAGGGGGCGGTATCACTTTTTATCGGTCCCGAAAAGGAGAGATTTTCCCGCCGGCTTAAAATCGTCATGCCATGGTCCGCCATGGAGCCGCTCAAAATGATCTGATCACCGGCGGTTACGCGCGATGCCGCCACCTGAACCCGCGCCGGAATAAAGCCGATGCCGGTGGTATTGATAAATACCTTATCGACCGCACCTCGGGGAACCACCTTGGTGTCACCCGTTACGATCAGAACCTCCGCGGCAAAGGCCGCCCGTTTCATATCGGATAAAATTCGTTCCAGATCCGCAAAGGCAAATCCCTCTTCCAGAATCAGCCCGACACTGAGATATTTCGGCACCGCTCCGCACATGCAAATATCGTTCACGGTGCCGTTGATGGCCAAATCCCCAATGCTCCCGCCCGGAAAAAAAATCGGATCGACTACGAACGTGTCGGTGGAAAAGGCGATACGGTTTTCTTCCGGTTCAAGAACGGCGCCATCGTGAAGTTGGGAGAGAAATGGATTCATAAAGGCGGGCAGCAAGGTTTCCGTTATCAGTTGATGGGACATTGCCCCTCCGCTGCCATGATCCAACAGAATCTTATCGGGTTTCATCATTTCATCCCTCCACATCGTATCGATAATACGCAGCGCAAGTGCCTTCCGTCGAAACCATGCAGGGACCGATGGGGTGCTCCGGCGTGCAGGCTTTCCTGAAAAGCGGACAGTCGCTTGGGTTTTTCCGGCCGGTGAGGATTTCACCGCAGGCGCAACCGGTTGGTTCGAAGGCTTCGGACATGGCAAGATCAAAGGCTTTTTCAGCGTCAAACGATTCGTATGCCTTTTGAAGCTTCAAGCCGCTACCGGCAATAACGCCCAGTCCCCGCCAGGAGGCGTCCACCGTCTTAAAGACTTCCGATAGCAGCTGTAACGCTTTTGGATTACCCGCTTCCGAGACCACCCGGGGGTAGGCGTTTTCCAGGCAGGCGTTGTTCGACTCGATTTGCGCCACCAGCATTGCAATTGCCTGCAAGATGTCGGTCGGTTCAAACCCTGCGATGACCGCTGGTATTTTGTGCCGGATGACCAACGGACGATAAGCGCCGGCGCCGATGATCACGGAAACATGTCCCGGAAGCATGAATCCATCGAGGCGAATCCCCGGCAGGGTCATGAGGGCCATCAGCGCCGGGGGAACCCGTTTATGGGCCGAGTAGATGAAAAAATTCTGAAGCTCCTGTTGTCGCGCTATTGCGAGCGTTGCCGCAATGGTGGGCGCCGTGGTTTCAAATCCGACGCCCAGGAAAACGATTCTTTTAGACGGGTGTTCCCGGGCAATGGCCAACGCGTCTAGAGGCGAGTATACCACCCGGATATCGCTTCCCTTTGCCCGCTCCTCAAGGAGCGAGCTGTGGCTGCCCGGTACCCGCATGAGATCGCCAAAAGTGGTCACAATGACGTCCTTCATTCCGGCGAGTTCGACAAAGGCATCGATGTCCCGCTGGTCGGTGACACAGACGGGGCAACCGGGACCGGATATCAGAGACACGGTTTCCGGCAGCAGGGATCGGATACCACCTCTGAAAATCGATGTCGTATGCGTCCCGCAGACCTCCATCAGCCGTATTTTTTTTCGGCTCGTTTGCCGGATGCGAGTTACCCACTGCCCGGCTATGATCGGGTTCCGATAAGGCGTTACATGATTCATGGCATTCAATTCTATCTCCACGGGGACGTGGAAGATTCCCATACACCGTTCGTTATTCAAGATGCGCAACCGTTTTCAGCCCTGGCCGCCGCCACAACCACCTGTCCGAGAGAAAGGCCGCCGTCATTGGTGGGAACGGAATGGTGGGAGAAAACCTCAAAGCGCTCTTTGCGTAAAAGCGCCGATAACCCTTCAAATAAGAGCTTGTTTTGAAAGACCCCCCCGCTCATGACAACGCGATTGATCCCCGTTTCCTTTCGGACGGAACCGCAGAGATCGCCAAAGAGGCAAATGAGGGTCCGGTGGAATTTCCGGCTGATTTGGCCGGTATCTTTTCCGGCGGCGATATCCAGGGCTATCTGTTGAATGAGGGGGGCAATGCCGATTTCCCACCGGTCGCCGGCGGGGTGAACGTCCCAGTCATAGGCGTCGCCGGTTTCATTCAACCGGCCGCCGGCGCTAGCTTCAATCGCCATGGCGGCTTGGCCTTCAAAGGTTACATGATGACAAAGGTCCGTCATTGCCGCAACCCCATCAAAGAGGCGACCGAGGCTTGAGGTATCGGGAGACCGAAGTCGTTTGGATAGAATTTCGATCACTCCCTGATACTGACGGGCATCGATCCTCGTTAAAAAGGGCGGGGTCGGAAAGTTCAACTCTTTCCCGAACGCATGATATAGGTAACTTAGGGCCATGCGCCAGGGCTCCTTGATGGCAGCCTCGCCGCCCGGCATCGGAATATAGGAAAAGTGCGCAGCCCGGGTAAAGTGCGCCCGTTCGGTCACCAGCACTTCGCTTCCCCAAATCGCCCCGTCCGTTCCGAAACCGGTTCCATCCAGCGCTAACCCGATTACCGGGCCGTCGAGGCCGTTTTCAGCCATGCAGCTTACCACATGGGCGTGATGGTGTTGAACCCCGATGCATTGCTCGGGAGAAAGTCCTTTCGCATACCGGGTACCGAGATAATCCGGGTGCAGATCGTGGGCCACGATTTCGGGTACAATTCGGGTGATTTTTTTCAGATGATCGATGGTGTCCTTGAAAAAATCAAGAGTTTCCAGGTTCCCCATATCGCCTATATGCTGGCTTAAAAAAGCGCTTTCCCCCTGAGCGAGACAGATGGTGTTTTTAAGCTCACCTCCGCAGGCGAGAGTCGGTTGCACCGAATGCGGCAGGTGAATCGGTGAGGGTACGGCCCCCCGGGCGCGCCGGATAAACCGGGCCTTTCCGCCTGCCATGTTCACGAGGGTGTCATCGTTACGCTGATAAATGGGCCGATCGTGAACGAGAAAATAATCCGCGATACCGGAAAGCTGGTTGAAGGCCGCGTCATTGTCGATGCAGAGGGGGGCGCCGCCCCGGTTTCCGCTCGTCATGATGAGGGCCGTGAAATGATCTTCCAGAAGCAGATAGTGAAGCGGCGTATAGGGCAGCATCACCCCGAAATACGGGTTTTGAGGCGCCACCCGCGGGGAAAGCGGATGATGAAGCCGTTTTTCAAGAAGAACGACGGGTTTTGCCATGCCGGAAAGGAGGACCGCCTCCTCGGGGGAGATGTGGGCGAACCGATTGATCATGTCAATGGATCCGGACATGAGGGCAAACGGTTTATCGGGCCGCGTCTTTCGCGCGCGAAGCGTTGCGGCGGCCGAATCGTTCTCGGCGTCCGCGGCGAGATGAAATCCGCCCAGTCCCTTGATGGCGAGGATGTGGCCCTCTTTGAGAAGGCAAATGGTGGTTTTTATGGGATCTGCAGCTGGAATGCGCTGTTGTCGCTTGTCAACGAGCGTGATTCGGGGGCCGCATTTCGGGCAGGCATTCGGTTGCGCATGAAATCTTCGGTTGGACGGATCCTCATATTCGGCCCGGCATCGGTCGCACATTGAAAAATGTTTCATGGTGGTGTTCGCCCGGTCATAGGGAATGTCTTCAATGAGGGTGTACCGGGGGCCGCAGTGGGTGCAGTTGATAAACGGATAGCGGAAACGCCGATTCAGAGGGTCTGCCATTTCCAGAAGGCAATCGTTGCAGACCGATACATCCGGAGGGATGAACGTTGCCGCATCGTTTTGGCGGCGGCTCGGCATAATGGTGAAGGTTCGCAGGCGCCGGAGGGGTTTGGGTTGAACGACGATGTCCGTGATAAGAGCCAGGGGGGGGGGGGAATTCGATAGGCCGGCGCAAAAGGCATCGATATCCTGTTTCCCGCCTTCAATATGGATCGTGACGCCGGCGGTGGTGTTGCCCACTGTCCCTTTCAGGCCAAACCGGTTGGCCAGCTGATACACAAAGGGCCGGAAACCGACGCCCTGAACAATTCCGCAAACCTCAACACCCAAGGCAATGGACTTTTCTCTCATGTGCCGGTTTCGGTAGGCCCCCCCTGCGCCTTTTCATTCATGGATGCGGTAAAACCGACGGCCTCCCGAAGCAGGTCGAGCGTTTCGATAGCGGCCGTTTCATCGATCTTGTGGATGGCAAAACCGGCATGCACAATCACATAGTCGCCCACTTTTGCGTCTTCAAGCAGCAGCAGGCTCGCCTCTCTTTGGGCGCCATCCACATCAATGACGGCCATTTCCCGGTCGATACGCACTATTTTGGAGGGGATGGCTAAGCACATTTTTCCCCGCTCCTTTTCCAGTAGGGGACATTCAACAACCTCAGCTCCGCCAGTACCCGTTCCATCATGGGGTTGATCAGCGCCTGAAGCCGGGCGGTGGGGACGATACCGATGGAGGTCATGTCTTCCGGTTCCACGCCGAGAATAACCGTTTCCGGGACATGATCCAGGGCGGCGCACAAGGCCAGGGCTTCCGGCAGATCGATCTGATGAAGCGAGTTTTTCGTGCGGATGCGCCGGGGAATATCCGTTCCCGCCAGCCGGTGAAACGTGCCGGGTGGCTGACCGTTTCGTACGATATCAACGACAATAAGATGTCGCGGCTGCGAGATAATTCCCAAAAGATTGATGCCCAGCACCCCGCCGTCCACTACCCGCGCATGATCAGGGAAGTGGTAGCGCGATATCAACCGTTTCACCACATGAATGCCGAACCCCTCATCCGTATACAGAAAGTTACCGACCCCAAGGATTGTCACTAAAGGTGCTTTTGTCATACGGTCCCTTGCCCAAGGCTTTATCTACTGAGTAAGCTTAACCGTTCTAGCACATATGTTTCGGGAGGGCAATGCTATGGCCGTATGTAGCGTTCAGAGTTCATCACTGATGCCGGTGTCATCGTTCGAGTCCGGATCCAGGGGGGATTCAGCGTCTTTGGCATCCAGGTCATCATCAAAATCGCTATCAAAGTCGTCCTCCAGTAAGTCATCAACAGAGGCTTCGATTCCAGGGGCTTTAATGGCATCATCGAATTCACTATCAAAATCATCTTCGAGCAAGGCATCGACATCAGCCGCATCTTCCTCGATTTCTTCTATGATTTCAGGCGCCACACGTTTCTTTGACAGGTAGTCCGCATCATCACAGTGTACCTCAACAGATGAATCGTTTTGCGGATCGTACACTCTCAGAACGGATTCCGCGATTTTGGCGGCAAATACCCCACAGGGGAAAAAGTTTGTGGTTCTGATTTCGTTTACAAGTGCTTCCAACCCCAAATTCGCTGCCGACTGGATGGCTGAATTCTGGAACCGCTCTTCGCAGACAAGGGAAAAGGCGTCCTTGTCGAGTTCGGAAAGTTCTTGCAATATCAGTTCCTCGGTTTCCGGACTTCGGGTGATGATATACTTATGCCGCATGGGGGTCTCCTCCAACTTCTCGGTGCATATTTTTACAACCATCCAAGCTTTTTTGCACCCACCGGTAACCATAAAAAAGATCTCCTGTCAAGCGACATCGGCGAGGATTTAAAGAAAAAGATCCGAAGCGGAACATAATATTCCCCATATGCCGGCATGGTTTTTGGGGTGTCCCGGCTTCATGGAAACAAAGGTGTTGACCTGCCCCGGGTTAAATGGTAATTGGTTGCCCTGCTTTTGGAGGGATGGCCGAGTGGTTTAAGGCGGCGGTCTTGAAAACCGTTGAGCGAAAGTTCCGTGGGTTCGAATCCTACTCCCTCCGCCAAAAGGCCGACGTTGTTTTGTCCTTGGCAATCCGATGATAACGTGTCAAAACAACGCCGGGTGTTGACATGAAAAAACTTAGGAGAGATGGCCGAGCCGGCTGAAGGCGCTCGCCTGCTAAGCGAGTGTGCGATGAAAGTTGCACCCCGGGTTCGAATCCCGGTCTCTCCGCCAAAATTTTAAAAAGTCCGGTCCGTGTGGCCGGGCTTTTTATTTTTGTGTGCCAGGCACGATGAGTATCTTGAGGGTGGAAGTCCCTTATGGAAGGGATTATCCATCCATCAAACATGAACGCCGCCTACAGACGGGTAAAGTCCAACAAGGGTGCACCAGGAGTTGACGGGAGGAGCAGCGATGACGATTTTTCAAATCACGAAGGCGTTTCCCGCTGAGGTCGGAATGATAAGATTAAATGGCAGCTTTTGTTTTATGCTGCCGATCGTGAGGAAGCCGTGTCAATCTCAGGTCAAACAGATAACGAACTTGTTTCACAATTACAAGCCGTGGGAAAAAAACAGGCGGACTTGGAAAAACTGAACCGGGAGTTGCTGGAAACCATCAAAGCCGTATCGATCTTTTCAAAAACGCTGGAGAAAAGAAAGATTGATAGCGAGAAAATCATTGCGACTATGGTCCACAAAAAAATTATACCTCTCGTTGAACGGTTGCGCCAGGATGTGAAATCAACCCCGATTCGATCGGAGCTGAATGAGATAGCCGCAAACCTTCATGACCTGAGCTTCCGACTGGGGAATGCCAAGCAGGTATTTACCACCCTGAGTCCGGCGGAAACCCGTGTGGCGGCCCTGATAAAAGACGGGCTTGATACCAGCCAAATAGCGGCTGAGCTCGGCGTTTCCGCCTATACGGTTAAAACCCACCGGAAAAATATTCGTAAAAAGTTGCCGATTTATGGTAGCAATGAAAATCTTTTTTTGTTCTTGAAAGCAAGGATGGCCGATTAGGTTGCCTTCGTTTTATGAAAAGCTTATAGACCCGGCAGTTCAGCCCCAAAGCCTGCCGTGCGGCTGTATTTCTGATAGAGAACATGGTGAAAGAATTCAACAATGTCTTCCGAATCCTACCTTTTTTAATCCTGGATTACCTGTCAAAGTGGGTATGTTAAATACCTCCTTAATTTCTTAAAAAACATGAGGAGGTATCAAATATACCTCCTTTTTACTACCCTTTTTTACTCCTTGACAGATTTTTTTTAACAGCATAATTTCGACACGAAAAAACGCCCTATATCGGTACCTCCCGGAGAGAAGCGCCCTGTTGGAAGTGGGTAATAGCTGTTTCATTGCGGATCGAGAAATGAGTTTATGACACGCTACGAAAACCAAAATTTTCGGTTTACGCCCAAAAAAAGCACTTTCGCATCCCTTGGGAGCCATTTGAGCCAGGTTGGTAAAGTTATCGACATCAGCCTGAGTGGTCTTACCTTTGAATTCCTCAGTGACGAGATGGCCCTGACAAACCATTCCCATGTCGATATATTTACTCTGGATGGAAAATACTCGCTTTCCGGACTACCCTGCTCGCTTATCCACCAGTCAGCCGTACCGATTCCCGGCATAAAAGAAGATGCGGAAAATGCCTTAATGGCAAGAAGATGCGAACTGAAGTATGAAGGTCTTAACAGCGAACAGTGGAGCAATCTCGCTGAATTTATAAAAAAATATACCTTGATGGACCCGGCGGAGTCGTCACGGGATGACAACGCCTGCGATCAGAAAAAGTAAATTTTACGGAATCGGTTAGGGCACGAATCAAAATCAGAGTGCCGCAAAAAGAAGCAGTTGTAACTGACCAAGCGGAGCTATCTTTTCTTTACGCTCCCGCCGTTCCCTTTATTCACCAGCTACCGTTCTCTTTATCTCTTCTTCCGTTAAATTCCGAATGCTACCAAATCGCCTTTCAGTTCACAGTTCACAGTTCACAGTTCACAGTTCACCGTTCACCATTCCACAAGGAGGCCCCATGGCCAACAAAGCGCTTCTCGTCGGTGTCAACCGCTACAAACTCCCCGGATCGGATCTTCAGGGCTGCATTAACGATGTCACCAATGTCCGGGATGTCTTGCTCAAATTTTTCGGTTTTTCCGTCAAGCAGATCCGGGTATTGGCGGATGGCCGGGCGACCCGGAAAGCCATTCTCGACCGGCTGAACTGGCTGGTGAAAGACGCAAAATCGGGCGACCGCCTGCTCTTTCATTTCTCGGGCCACGGCTCCCAGATCCGGGACCGGGACGGCGATGAGTTAAAGGACGGGCTCGATGAAATCGTCTGCCCGCACGATATGGACTGGGACGGCACCTATATCGTAGATGACGATCTGAAAAAAATCTTCTCGACGCTTCCCGCCGGCGTTCGCCTGGAGGTGCTGCTCGATGCATGCCACTCCGGAACCGGCACCCGCGAGGCCCAAGCCCTGTTGATGCTGCCCGATGCCCGCCGTGTCACCCCCCGCTTCCTCGCCCCGCCGGTGGACATTCTCTGCCGCCAGATGGATGAGGACGATCTACCGCTCACCCGGATCTTAAAGGCCGTGAATCCCACAAATCATGCCCTCTTTTCCGGATGCCGGGACAATCAGACCTCGGCGGACGCCTATATCGGCGGCAGCTATAACGGCGCCTTCACCTATTATTTCTGCAAGCATCTCAGGGACACGCTGGGCGCCATATCCCGAGCCGAGCTCTTAAAACGCCTCCGAGCCTCCTTAAAACACGAAGGCTACGACCAGGTGCCCCAGTTAGAGGCCCCAACCGCCGCCAAAAAGAAAAAACTACTGGAATAAGCAAACAACAAGGCGACAAGAGCAGTTTCGACGGAACAAGATCAGAGCATACAACCACCGATCCCAACTTCGGCCCCTCCGAACTTCGGATCTTCCCAACCTCCGCTCTTCCCAACTTCCGCTCTTCCGCTCTTCCGCTCTTCCCAACTTCGGCTCTACCCCAACAAACCATGCCCTACACCCTAACCCACATCGGCGGAGAACACACCGTCACCGGCTCCTGTCATCTGCTTCAGGCCGAAGGGCTCAATATCCTGGTGGACTGCGGGATATGCCAGGGTGCCGATAGCGCCCTTCCCCTGGACGAATGGCCGGTGGCCCCTTCCGCCATCGATTTTCTCTTCCTGACGCACGCCCACATCGATCATATCGGCCGCGTGCCGGAACTGATCGCGAGCGGGTTTTCCGGCGAAATTCTTTGCACGCATGCCACCAAGGCATTGCTATCGCCCATGCTGGAAGATGCCTTGAGTTTCACCCGCATGGGCGGGGACGAGCGGGAAAAGCTGCTCTCAAATCTGGAAGAGATATCCTGGGGATTCGAGTACAAGGAGGTTTTCTCCCTGCGTCGCGGCATCACGTTCACCCTCGGCCGGGCCGGCCATATTCTGGGCTCCTGCTGGATCCGCTTTGATCTGCCGAAAAAAGAGAGCATCGTCTTTTCGGGAGATCTGGGGGCCCGGAACACGCCGATTCTTCCGGATCCGGACATCCCGGCCCCTTGCGATCTGCTGGTGATGGAGTCCACCTATGGGGACCGGCGTCATGAGGAGCGCGGGAACCGCATCGGACGGCTGGAAAGTATTCTTGAAAAGGCGCTCGGCGACAACGGAAAGGTCCTGATTCCGGCCTTCGCCCTGGGCCGTACCCAGGAATTACTTTACGAACTCGATCGTCTCTTTTCGAATCCGAAAAGTTCTTTCTCCAAGGAGAATCGTCACCTGCCGGTTTTTATCGACTCGCCTTTGGGGCTGGCCATCACCCGGATCTATTCCGACCTGACGGAGGGCTGGGACCGGGAGGCAAAGGCGCTTTTAGCCAACGCCGATCACCCCCTTGATTTCGATCATCTTTACGGTGTTGCAAGTTTCACCGACCATCAACAACTGCTGGAACTCAATGGCCCCGCCATCATCATCGCCGGAAGCGGCATGTGCTCCGGCGGCCGGATTGTCGCGCATCTGAAAAGACATCTGGATGATCCCGCCACCGATATTCTGTTCGTGGGCTATCAGGCGCCGGGGACGACCGGGCGGGATATTTTGACATACGCCGGGAAACCCGGCGGCCATGTGATGCTGGACGGTGAATCCTGCCGTATCCACGCGTCCGTCCATGCCCTCGGCGGCTATTCCGCGCATGCGGACGGCGAGGAGCTGCTGCAATGGGCGGCGGCCGTCCGGCCGGGAGATGTCAAACTGGTGCACGGGGAGGCTTCCGCCCAAGCGCACCTGAACCGGTTGATTCAATCGCATTTGAAATCAAGGCCCTGATATTTTCATCTTCCCTCCAATAACCCCGAACCCAAAAGTCCAAGGATTGGCGTTGTGTTACCTTGATGCAGGGGCGATGGGCAATGGGAGCTTAGGGGATGGGCCGGAGATTTAAAGATCTGGTGGTATGGCGAAAAGCAAGGGATTTGGCGGTGGAGGTTTATACGCTCACGGGAAAAGACTGTTTCAGGCGCGATTATGGATTGACGGATCAGATGCGAGGATCCTCTGTGAGTGTGCCGGGCAACATTGCCGAAGGAGATGAGCGTGATACCGACAAGGATGCCATTAATTGAGATCTTGACGTTGTATTACCTTCATGTAATACATAAGACATTCATGAATGAATCAGTTCCTGAATGCAAGGGAAAGGGAATACAATGCAACCGCATGTAATAAAAATGAAAGTCCCCCATGAGCTACCCATAATCCTTCATAAGCGCCTTGAAGATGTGGAAACAGATATTAGGAGACAGGCCGCAATTCGCTATTATAAGCAGCGGATACTTTCTTTGGGTAAGGCTGCCGATCTTGCCGGCTTTTCGCGGGTTGAGTTTATCGACTTCCTTAAATTCTGTGGTGAATCCGTATTCGATTATACCACCGACGAACTTGAAGAAATTGACCTCGATTCTGTTCGTCTTGAAGAGATATTGAATGTCCCCTAAACTCGTTGTTGCGGATACGACACCAATTATTAGCTTAAGTTCCGTTAAGCAAAGTTATATCTTTCAAGCCCTTTTTCAACGGATTGCTATACCGAGAGCGGTGGATGAGGAATTAAAAGCTGCGGAGAAACCGGGTGCTGATTTCAGTGAAAACGACTGGGTTGATATTATTGACGTAAAAAACCGGGCTCTTGTCCAGGCTCTTGAGATAGATCTTGACCGGGGGGAATCTGAAGTGATTGCCCTGGGAAAAGAGCTGAATGCGGATATTGTGATTATCGATGAAAGCATAGGTTATGATGTTGCAAAGCATCTCGGACTCTCAGTTGTACGGACGCTTTCTATACTGGCAACGGCAAAATCTCGAGGAATAATCGCTAACGTCTCGCCGATACTCAGAGAAATGATTCAAAAAGGCCGGTGGTATTCGAATAGCACCGTTACCCATTTTCTGGCTAAAATTGGCGAATAACTATCTTTATTCTATTACCACACCCTTCAATGCTAAATCTGGATTTCGATCATCTTTACGGGGTGGCTACGCCGACCATCAACAACTGCTGGAACTCAAAGGCCCCGCCATCATTATCGCCGGAAGCGGCATGTGCACCGGCGGCCGGATTGTCGCACATCTGAAAAGGCATCTGGAAAATCCCGCTACCGATATCTTGTTCGTGGGCTACCAGGCGACGGGGACGACCGGCCGGGATATTTTGACATACGCCGGAAAACCCGGCGGTCATGTGCGGATAGACGGTGAATCCCGCCGCATTCGCGCGTCCGTCCATGCCCTCGGCGGGTATTCCGCCAATGCCGACGGCGAGGAGCTGTTGCAATGGGCGGCGGCCGTCCGGCCGGGAGATATCAAACTGGTGAACGGGGAGGCAACGGCCCAGGCGCACCTGAACCGGTTGATTCAATCGCACTTGAAACCAAGGCCTTGATGTTTTCAACATCCGTTCACAGTTCACAGTTCACAGTTCACAGCCTTAACACCATTCACCTTCAGAATTGAGAAACCTGGTCAGCTGAAAGCGGCTTACCTTGATGTCCGCGGATGCAAGCGAAATATCATAGAATATGACTATGCGGGCAGTGTCACGAAGCAGGACACCGATGAATTGATTGCATTTTCAAATTTCTTTGGAATAGGTATTATGAGGCAAGGATGACAGAACTTGTCCCTGTAGAGAGTATTACCGATCTGATATATCTGATTCGAGGTAAAAAGGTCATGCTGGACCGGGACCTTGCCACACTTTATGGTGTTGAAACAAAGAGACTGAAGGAACAAGTTAAAAGGAATATTGAAAGATTTCCAGAAGATTTTATGTTTGAACTTTCCAAGTCAGAATTTCTAAATTGGAGGTCGCAATTTGCGACCTCCAATCGTGACAAAATGGGTTTGCGATACAACCCAATGGCGTTTACAGAACAAGGCGTTGCGATGCTGTCGAGTGTTTTACGCAGCAAAACAGCAATTCAGGTCAATATTCAAATAATGCGGGCTTTCACGAAACTCCGGCGTCACCTTTTGGATAATGAGGCGCTTCGCAGGGAAATTGAAAATCTCAAAGCAGATACCGATGGAAAATTCCGGATTGTTTTTGAAACACTTGACCAACTTTTATCTTTGGAAAGCAATTCGAAAAATAAAATCGTATATATAAAGGAAGAACTCCTGGAATACGGGAAAAAGTAAGCGGATAAAATCCAATAATCCAATGGACGTCTCGATCGTATGCGGCTTCAGGATAACACACTATGGCCTATTCCGGTTTGCCTTGATGCGACGGAAACAGTTGCCCGGAGACTTGAGGCAGGCCAGTCTCTGGCGCTTCGGGACCCCGAAGGGTTTTTGCCGGCAATTTTGCATGTTGAGGATCTCTGGCCTGTTGATCATAAAAAGGAGGCCTTCCAGGTTTACGGCACTGACGATACGGATCATAAGCAGATACGCATGATACCGGAAGAATTCGTCTCAATTACAAAATTACAAGGCGATCATGGCCGTTTCGACGGGAAGAGGGTCAGTGCATACAGTCAACCGACCCCAACTCCGGCTCTCAGCCACTTCCCAACTTCGGCTCTTCCTAACTTCCGATCTTCCGCTCTTCGGCTCTTCTGTTCACAGTTCACGGCCCTTAACACCGTTCACAGTTCACGGCCCCTCCGTCCAGCGTTCACAGTTTTGAAAAACGGCGATCCGTGGAACGTATGCAGCGATAATTCTGCATGTTGGCATGGTCGGCCCCCAATGGAAAACACAAAATTTCAAATTGGTGCCTTGTGGATGGTCATTAATTGCTGTAAAATTTCAACTGTATAGTGTACATTTTGACCATTATAGATGGGGGCCGACGATGGAAATACAATTTATCACGGATTCAAGAGGGAAGAAGAAGGCAGCAGTTCTTCCCTTCGATGAATGGGAACGCACGGGAAAAGCAAAAGAAATACCTGAGCATGTTTATCTGTCTTGGACTCATAAAAAATCGCAGTGCCAGCAAACCTTCAGTAAATCTTGACGACTTACTGAAGGCAGAGGGGTTGGGCCGTGAAGACTTGGAAAGTTGAACTGGTTCCGAAAACAAATAATGCCCCCATCCGTTCACAGTTCACAGTTCACCGTTCACCGTTCACCGTTCACCGTTCACCGTTCACAGTTCACAGTTCACGGCCCTTCTGTGGGCTACGGTGGTTTTTGTCAGATGGCACCGGGAGACTAAAAGCGTCGTAACGAGGTGCGAAGCGGTCGAGTCAAAACGATACCGGGCGTCGCGGGATTGAAACTTTTCCAAAAAGCAGATGATTTTTCTTGGTCCAAGCCCAATCGAGACCCTTGACCTCCCACCCGGCACGGTTTATGTTTCGCTCAGACAATTTGTTAATCCACGGAGGTGATTTGCGCATGGGACAAGCAATAAACACATATAACGAACAGAAAATAATTGAAAGGTTAAAAAAACTTCCTCCGCAACAGCTTGAAGAAGTTATTCATTTCATTGATTTCATGGTTGAACGAGGTCATAAAGCAATGACTCTTTGTAAGACAGATGAGGTTAAACTTTCGATCATGGATTTGCGTGGAAGAGGTAAGGGCGAGCATTTGGTGGAGAAACTTCTTCAGTCTCGACGGGAAGATAAAGTACTTGATGAGTGAAAATGAAACGGTCTATGTTTTTGATACTTCCGCTTGGCTCACTTTGATCGAGGACGAGCCTGGCGCTGAGATGGTTCAAACCCTTCTCGAAAAAACGGCGTCTGGAAATGCCACAGTCCTTGTGTCATTTATGAGCTTTATGGAGGTGTTCTATATTACATTGCAGGAACGCGAAATAGAGGAGGCTCTTACCCGTCTGCGCCTCATGGAGTCTTTGCCGATCACGCGAGTTGAATCCTCGGCTTCCCTTAGTATCGTTTCCGCCAAGCTGAAAGCGGAGCATCGTATGTCTGTTGCTGACGCATGGATTGCTGCTTTGGCGAAGGAGAGAAGCGCAACTCTGGTCCATAAGGATCCCGAATTTGAGCAGATAGGAGACAGGCTTAAACTCCTCCCGCTTCCTTACAAATAATATATTAATACCTGTACCCAATTTCACCTTTTCTTCGGTTCACGGTTCACGGTTCACGGTTTTTAACACAGTTCACAGCTTTTATCATTTCGACGCAAAAACAATGAAATTGAGTCGTAAAACGGCTATTTATGAGATGTATGCGCCGAAAATTGAGCATGTTGGCGTGGCCCGACCCTTAACACAGGAATCCCATGACCGACCTCACCCCTATTGAAGACATCGCGGGCATGATTTATTTGATCCGTGGACAAAAGGTTATGTTTGACTGAGACCTGTCAGCTCTGTATGGCGTTGAAACTAGGGTTTTGAAACAGGCGGTCAGAAGGAATACTTAGCGTTTTCCTGAAGATTTCATGTTCGAATTGACCCTTGCGGAAAATCTTCGTTTAAGATCACAAAATGTGATCTTAAAGCGAGGGCAACATTCGAAATACATCCCCATGGCTTTTACGGAACAAGGTGTGGCAATGCTGTCAAGTGTATTGAACAGTGAACAAGCCGTCCAGGTTAACATTCAAATCATTCGGGCATTCACAAAACTCCGGCATCACCTTTTGGATAATGATGCGCTCCGCAGGGAAATTGAAAATCTCAAAGCAAATACCGATGGAAAATTCCGGATTGTTTTTGAAACACTTGACCAGCTTTTATCTTTGGAAAGCAATCCGAAAAATAAAATCGGATATATAAAGGAAGAATTCCTGGAATACGGGAAAAAGTAAGCGGATAAAATCCAATGATCCAATGGACGTCTCAGCCCGCATTTAACATCTTCTGGCTGCAAAGTTGTCATTTGTGCGATGTCGCTCTTGGTAACAAAGCGGGGATTACGAATCCGTTCTGGATCGTATGCGGCTTCAGGATAACCACACTATGGCCTATTCCGGTTTGCCTTGATGCGACGGAAACAGTTTCCCGGAGACTTGAGGCAGGCCAGTCTCTGGCGCTTCGGGGCCCCGAAGGGTTTTTGCTGGCAATTTTGCATGTTGAGGATCTCTGGCCGATTGATCATAAAAATTAGGCCTTTCAGGTTTACGGCACTGACGATACGGATCATAAACTGATACGCATGATGCCGGAAGAATTCGTCTCTATTACAAAAATACAAGGCGATCATGGCCGTTTCGACGGGAAGAGGATCAGAGCATGCAGTCAACCGACCCCAACTTCGGCCCTCAGGCTCTTCCCAACTTCG
Source organism: Pseudomonadota bacterium (assembly GCA_043797445.1). Taxonomy (GTDB): domain Bacteria; phylum Desulfobacterota; class Desulfobacteria; order Desulfobacterales; family JAFDDL01; genus JAZDPP01. The sequence goes on along the minus strand of JAZDPP010000073.1, from coordinate 12,460 downwards.
GCTCCTCCCAACTTCCGCTCTTCCGCTCTTCGGCTCTTCCGTTCACAGTTCACAGTTCACGGCCCTTCTGTTCACGGTTCACGGCTTTTAACACAGTTCCCGGCTTTAACCCCGTTCCCCCCTGATGTTAGCGTGGCCCGAACCCAATGGGTATAGCTCTTGGTTTTCACTCCTGAGCAAACATCCCGTTACAAATGAAGGCAAGGCCTTTTTGGCGAACAAACAGCGACATTCCAATGAACCAATGGACGTCCCCAAATCTTCCGTCCCCAAATCTTCGTCAACCTTTGCAATAAGAGAATAATTAGCGACTTAAATCCAGCAAACCAATGGACGACCTCGGCTCCATTTATGGATAAAGCGACATTGAACAAATACTCCACTTTCTTTAATCCGTTTCTTCTAACCGTTATAATAACCGCCGCGATTGCACTGTCGCTTGATTGGGCAACGGTTTTTAACTATTGGAAAGTGGAAAATCCGAAACCTGCTATAAGTGCCGCCCAACCACTGAGCCCCGAGCAGCGGGACTTTTTAATACTTGAGTATAAAAATGCCGTCGAAGAAATTCGTGCGCGGGTGAACCAGGAATGTCTGCTGTTCGGATTTAAATTCAGTATCGTAGGCGCTGTTCTGGCGCTCTTTTTTAACCATATATGGAAAGATACGTCCGAGAAGGCATCTTCTCCTGATTCCGTGACGGATCTTTATCAGCTTAAAAATTCTCCGAAGGCGGCGGCGTTTTTTTGGGCCGCGGTAATTACCAGCAGCATAATCGATTGCAGGATTCTTTTTCATTGTGATTTCATTGTTTCTTTGGGAGATTGGATTAAGCTTAATGTCGAGGCGAATTTACTTCCGACAAAGGTTATCGGCTGGGAGCGGTATGTTTCCGAAAATTTGGTTTTCAGCGCCCGTATTTATCCGATTCTGAGGTTGAATGTCCACCTTCTGACTCTACTTTTACTGGTTATAACCGTCGGTATCTTCTTTAAAAAACCTCGTACATCCTTTGTGTTGAGTGAAGGAGGGAAATTTGCCTTGGAAGTCAGCAGATGGGGCGGTTCAATTTCGTTTGTCGTATTTGCGCTGGCGGGGATCCATTTTCAGTACATACACTTGGGGTGGTGGGTTTGGTGTTTTATTTGGGTGGTTGTGGGTATATCTGCCTGCTTCCTGGTGCAAAGAGAAGCCCCGTTTAGAGAAAAGAAGAAACACACCGATTAATGAACAAATACGCAGAGGCTGCAATTGAGCATGAATAGAAAAGGAATCCGGTCTTTTCCGCGAAAAAATGACGTGTTGTCTTTTGTGCGTTTCGTTGTGGCTTTAATATGGATTAACGGTTGTTCGCAAGGCTTCAACCACGCACAGACGCTTCCATTGGCCCCGCCAAAAGCGGAAACAACTAAAATTGCAACTTCTTTATCGCAACCGAATTTATCGCAACCGAAGCCGAAAGTTGTCGAGAATGCCCTTCTATTTTTAAAAAATTCGCAAGACCTTTTCCATAAAAGCTTTATCGTTTATGACGATCGGGATTCAGGCGGGGTTCATTTTTTTGGAACGGGATGGATGGGTGACCTTGCGTCCCCCGCCAACAACAATCCGGCGTCACCTGCCGTACACGACGGATGTGTTGAAACCCCTCGATCCGGCCAAACATGCATCAAAGCAATCTATCCGGCGGCGGCGGTGCGCCGAATACGACAAAATCGCTTCGGTGGCGTATACTTTCAGTTCCCTGAGGAAAACTGGGGACAATACAAAGGATATGATCTTTCAGCCTATGGCGTCCGTGGTGAAACGGTGAGGTTGATCTTTGCTGCCCGCGGCGCGCGAGGTGGCGAAGTCGTCTCTTTCAAGGCGGGCGGTATTAATCGTTTTCCTGACTCCAATAAAAAATATCCATATCAGGATTCGTTTGGCCCGATTACGCCGGCGAACAGTTACTCCCAGGGAGCGCTTTCATTGACCACTGATTGGCAGGAATACCGAATGGATTTAACCCGTGCCGCCATCGACAATGTGATCGGGGGATTTTGTTGGGTTGCAAATGACGATTTGAATCCTCAAGGCGCGACTTTCTACCTTGACGATATCCGGGTTGAATTTGGCGCCAGTGGCACTCAAAAGCGTCTTTCTGAACCCCGCTTCATCCGGAGTTTAGAACCGAAAACCGCGGGAAAGCCGGATATGTATTTCCGCAATGCCTGTTACATCTATGACCAGGCGCTGGCCTTGCTCGCATTTCTATCAACGGGTGGTAGTGACGATCTGTTTCGCGCAAAACTTCTCGCGGATGCTTTTGTGTCGGTGCAAAATAACGATCGTTTTTTCAGTGACGGTCGTCTGCGAAATGCATATGCATGCGGCGATCTGCTGGGTGCCTCAACCGGCAAGGCACGGTTACCCGGCTGGTACGACGACAAGCAAAAAAAATGGTGTGAGGATAAGTATTGTAACAGCAGTGATTGCGGCAACATGGCTTGGACGGTCATTGCGTTGTTAAGCTACTGGGAAAAAAAAGATCCTCAACCGGCTTCGAACTATCTGCGGTCGGCCGAACGGATGGCCGAATGGATTCATCATCACAATTTCAGCCAAACTGGTCCCGGCGGCTACACGGGTGGGGTTTATGGCTGGGAACCGTCAGCGGAAAATAGAGAAGAGCCGGCAAAGGTGGGATGGAAATCGACCGAGCATAACATCGATATTTATGTGGCCTTTATGCGTCTTGCGCGGGCGACGGGGCGGCAGGAATGGATTGATCGGGCGGAACATGCCAAAATGTTTGTTCGCAAGATGTGGGACCCTGCCGAGGGCCATTTTTGGGCTGGAACCGATCCGGACGGCCATACGGTCAATAAAAAGCCGGTTCCGCTCGATGTCCATTCTTGGGCGATACTCGCTTTCAAGGATGTGGAAGAATTTTCCGAAGGCGTCCGCTGGGCGATGCGAAACTGCAAAGTTTCAACGGGTTCGGGGGGCACCGGTGTCAGTGGTTTTGATTTTAAATGGATGCCACCGGGCAGTGAGGTCGACAAGGGGATATGGTGGGAAGGTACGGCACAGATGCAGTTGGCTATGAAAATGGCGGGATTCGATCAGGAGGCGGCGAATTGTCTTCAAAACATACGAAACCATGGTTTTTCTGCGAGGAGCGGCGAAGGAGTTTTTGCGACAGATCCGCAAGAGCTGAGCACCGGTTTCCCGAAAGAGGAGTGGGGGCCGAATATGATGTGGAAGTATTACCGGCGGTCGCATGTGGGGGCGACTTGCTGGTGCCTTTTTGCTGAGTTGGGATGGAACCCATATTGGTCGGAAGCGGTAGTTTCCGTTAAAGGAAATTGACGGGTATGGAAAGCGGGGATTGTGGGGTGTTGCAGGGCGGGCTTGATGAAATAATTTCCCTGCTGGCGAAAAAGAATCAAAAAGCCCTGAGTGATCATTGGGCATCCATAATCCAATAATCTAATGGACGTCCCCTAATCGCGCACTAATCGCGCAACCCCCTGGCTTTCCGATCCTGAGTGAGGAAGGGCGGGACATACCATTTGGGGAAAGAAAGGCGTGGGCCACCTTCTGCCTGGTGGATACGCTGGATGGAACCAAGGAATTCATAAAACGAAACGGCGAATTCACGGTAAATATCGCCCTGACTAAAGTTCGCATCCCGGTGATGGGTGTCATCTTTGCCCCGGTATTGTGAGTTGCTTATTTCGCGGAAAAAACCATCGGCTCTTTTAAGCTGGAAATCCGGCTCTCTTGGGTCAGATTGGTTCGGCAAAGCTCAGTTTACCAGTTCTGAAGCTTTCTGAAGTAATTGCGGGAAGCCAACGACTTCCCCTGTCAGCTCCAACGGAGAATCCTTTTATTATCGTTGGAAGTCGCTCCCACGCCACGCCGGAACTGGAGGCGTTTGTTGATGCCAAACGGCGGGAATTCGCAACCGTAACCTTTATCCCCGCAGGCAGCCCGCTTAAATTCTGCATGGTGGCCGAGGGCCGGGCGGCGATTTATCCGCGCATGGGCCACACTATGGAATGGGATACGGTCGCCGGTCAGGCCATCGTCACTTGCGCTGGGGCACGCGTCGTCAAATATGACACAGACATACCGCTTGAGTGCAATAAGAAGACCTTGGGGAATCTCTGGTTTATTGTTGCTGGGGGCACTGGAAATCAGTTTGTTTAACCGGATTCACGCAGCGTGTGTTAAAAAATCTTGGCTCAACCCCAATGGAGAGAAGACAATGGCTGGTTGTGACCAGCGCATACCGATATATCATTATCCGTTCACAGTTTTACACGTTCACCGTTCATGGACTTTTTTTATTTATAAACATAACACATTGATATTGTTGTTTTAATTGCTTTTTTGTGTAACCTTTTCAGTGATAATTCTGCACGCTATCGTGTGGCTCTTCCGCAATGGCCCCACCCCAAATGGCCCTAATCTGCTTACTGTCACATTCAGTTGCCACAGCTTTCCTTATGTCCTTAAAAGAAAAAACACTCAATGGCCTTATTTGGAGTGTGATCGATAGTTTCGCTAATCAAGGGGTACAGTTTGTTGCTGGAATTGTTTTGGCCCGGCTTCTATCGCCTCGTGAGTTTGGATTGATTGGCATGATCACCATTTTCATTGCCATTTCGCAGTCCTTTATTGATAGCGGATTCAGCCAGGCCCTCATTCGAAAGAACGACTGCGTTCAGGCAGATTATTCCACTGTTTTTTATTTTAACCTTCTGATCGCGATTCTTTGTTATCTGGCGTTGTTTGTATCTGCAGGTCCAATCAGCCGGTTTTTTAAGGAACCTCAGATTCAGTTTATTTTACAGGTACTAGGTTCCGCACTCATTATTAATGCGTTAACCATTGTACAAAGGACCCAGCTTGTCAAACGTATCGATTTTAAGCTTCAGGCCCGCATATCGGTTATCGCCTCGGTTGGCTCCGGCGCTATAGGCATAGGCATGGCATTCCATGAGTATGGGGTCTGGAGTCTGGTTGTCCAGTCCCTGTCGATGGCGGCATTCAATTCGTTTTTTCTCTGGCTATGGAATGGATGGCGCCCCGCATGGCTGTTTGACTGGGATCGCTTTAAAGTGATGTTTGCTTTTGGTTCCCGTTTGCTGATCAGCGGATTGATTGATACGTCCTACAGGAATATTTACCTCTTGGTCATTGGTAAATATTTTTCAGCAGTCGAATTGGGATATTATACACGCGCGTGTCAATTCAACGACTTTCCTTCCCAAAAAATAACGGGTGTCATTCAACGAGTCAGTTATCCTGTTCTGGTGACCATTCAAAACAATCCAACGCAGTTAAAATCGAGTTACAAGATACTAATTCGAAGCACCATGCTGATATCATGTGTTTTGATGATGGGAATGGCGGCTGTGGCTGAGCCGATGGTGCTGACGCTGATCGGAGAAAAATGGCGACCTTCCATAATCTATCTACAGTTGCTATGCTTTGTAGGAATGTTTTACCCGCTTCATGCACTCAACCTGAACATGCTGAAAGTACAGGGTAGATCCGATCTGTTCCTTCGTCTTGAAATAATAAAAAAGATATTGGCAGTCCCTATTATCATCATCGGTATATCTTTGGGGATCAAGGCCATGATCGTAGGTATGATGGTCAATACTCTCATTGCCTACTACCTAAACAGTTACTGGTCTGGACGGTTTATCGGATACAAAATGGCAGAGCAAATACGGGATATTCTGCCGTCATTCATGCTGGCCTGCTTCACTGGCAGCGCCGCTTATTTAATTGGCCTGTTTTCCGCTTGGACACCGGCTATAACATTGATCGTTCAGGTGGCGGCAGGTGCCCTAATAACCGTCGGCATGGCAGAGCTCCTAAAAATGGCGAATTATCTATATATAAAACAAATGATCTTGAGCAGATTCAAGGGTGGAAAGGGGTAATAAGGAAGCAGATGATGGGTAAACCTATATATGTTACAAGACCAGCAATGCCCCCGCTGGAAGAATTTATCGCATATCTGGAGCAGATATGGGAAAATAAGATATTGCCCAACAATGGTCCTTTCCACCAGCAGTTTGAAAGTGAGCTTACCAAATTCATGAGTGTAAAGTATATTTCTTTTTCCTTCACAAATGCGGCCCATTGTTGCATTAAGTACTGCACGGAGATGAGCGGAATTGTGATGGAAAGATGCTGCTCCCAATGCTGATTCGGCTTTTTTGAAGAGACAGATTTTCAAAGGATAACTATTACTGCGAGGTAAAATGAAAACATTAGAGAATCTGATATATGTAACTCAGCCATATCTTCCACCGTTGGAAGAGTTTCAGCCTTATCTTGAAAAGATATGGGAGAACAAATGGCTTACAAATGCCGGTCCGTTTCATCAGGAATTTGAAAAAACGCTGGCCGAATACCTTGGGGTTAGACATCTTGCGCTTTTTGCCAATGGGACTCTTGCTCTAGTTACCGCGTTACAAGCGTTGCGTATAACCGGCGAGGTTATTACCACCCCGTTTTCATTTGTTGCGACCGCTCATTCCTTGCTGTGGAACGGTATAAAGCCAGTATTTGTGGATATCGATCCGGAAACCTTCAATCTTGATCCAAACAAGATCGAAGCGGCAATAACACCTCAAACCACCGCGCTTCTTCCTGTGCATGTCTATGGTGAACCGTGTGATGTGGTCCGTATTCAAGAAATTGCCGATCTCTATGGCCTAAAAGTTATTTATGATGCTGCTCACGCCTTTGGTGTACATAATCAGGGCAAAAGCCTTCTATCGCATGGGGACCTTTCAATTCTAAGTTTTCATGCTACCAAAGTTTTTAATACATTTGAGGGCGGCGCTATTGTCTGTCCCGATGCCAAGACAAAAAAACGAATAGATGATCTTAAAAACTTTGGTTTTCATGACGAAGTAACTGTCGTTGCCCCAGGCATAAATGGAAAAATGAATGAAGTACAGGCCGCGTTTGGGTTATTACAACTCAAGCATATAGAAAAGGCGATTGCATACAGGCGTGAAATAGATGTTCAATATCGCGAGCAACTGTCATCTATTTCAGGCATCCGCAGCCTCCCTTTGACTGCGGAAACAACGCGCAATTATAGTTACTTTCCGATACTCGTTGAAAAAGAATACCCCTTTTCTCGTGATGGGCTCTATGAAACACTTAGACAACATGGGATTTACGCACGTCGCTATTTTTATCCGTTGATTAGTGAGTTCCCAATGTATAGAGGTTTGCCGTCTGCATCTACAGACAACCTGCCTGTTGCACAGAATGTTTCACGTAAAATATTATGTTTACCAATTTATCCAAATTTATCCAATGCGCAGCTATCTCTTGTCGTTGATGTGATCAGAGGAATAAGTATATGAATCGCTCAATAGCAATAATGCAGCCGTATTTTTTCCCGTATATCGGCTATTTCCAGTTGATCACCGCTGTTGATAAGTATATTTTATATGATAACTTAAACTTTATAAAGTACGGTTGGGTTAATCGCAATAAAGTATTAGTTAAAAATTCTGGAACTACATATATAACTGTTCCATTAAAACATAAAAGCTCATTCGAATTAATTAAGAATATTGAAACAGATGAAAGTGTCAACTGGCGTGAAAAAATTCTTAAAACAATTTCACTAAATTATCAAAAAGCTCCAATGTTCCAAGAGGTATATCCATTAATAGAGGAATGTATTAATTTAACAACAAATAAACTATCAATTCTTAATTCGAATCTTATAATAAATATATGTAACTACCTGAAAATAAACACACCTATTGAATCAAACTCTGGAAAATATCAATTCATTGAAAATCTCCTGTTGGGGGGTGGAACACATTCTAATGAATGCTATAGCGATAATTCTATTGATAAAAAGGTAGCTAGGATATTTGAGGTTTGTAAATATGAGAAAGCTAATATTTTTTATAATGCAATCGGAGGGACGCAACTATACTCAAAAATTTTATTTTCAAAGAACCATATTGAACTTAAATTTATTAAAACCGCCTCTATTGTTTACAAACAATTCAATAATGACTTTATTCCTTCTCTTTCAATTATTGATGTAATGATGTTTAATCCGGTTGATGCTATAAATAGTTTGCTCAATAATTACGAATTAATTTAAAACTATAAGAAAAAAAGGTAGGAGGGCATATATGAAAAAAGTTGTGATTATAGGGGCTACGGGTTCTACAGGTATCAACTTAACAGAGCACTTGAGTGATAATGGGTACAAGGTATTTGCGACAGGGTATAAAGAAAGAAGCACTGATTATTACAGGCAAAGAAACATTAAATATTGTTCTTTAGACATAGCACGTCGGGAAGATTTCTTGAAGTTGCCGCAAAAGGATGTAGATTGTGTTATTTTACTGGCAGGGATAATGCCGGGAAGAATGAAAGGGTACGATCCATTTAAATATATTGATATAAATATCACCGGAACACTGAACACACTAGAATATTGCAAAAACATCGGTATTTCTAAAATCATCTTTGCGCAATCCCATTCTGACGTAGCGGGGCATTGGAATACCGGCAACTATATTAAGGCTGATGAAATCCGCAGTATAAAACTAAAAGGCGATCATGCCGTCTATATCATCAGCAAATGCGCGGCTGTAGATTTAATTGAATACTACCATCAGGAGTATGGAATTCAAAATGTGGTGTTTAGGCTACCAACCATATATTGTTATTGGCCTGACTCAACGATGTTTGTCAATGGATCCAAGACGGAAATGGCATATCTTGTGTTTATAAGAAAGGCGATTGAGGGAGAACCTATTGAAATATGGGGAAATCCGCAGATTGAAAAAGACATAGTTTATGTAAAAGACTTTGTTCAGATTATCGAAAGAGCTGTGGAGAGTAAAAAAGCTCAAGGTATTTATAATGTAGGCACGGGTATTCCTACGACACTTGAGCAACAGATTAAGGGAATTGTTGAGGTGTTTGGCACACCGGGAAAACAATCTGAATTGATTTACAAACCTTATAAGCCCTCACAAACATCATACTTATATGATATTAGTAGAACTCAAAAAGATCTGGGTTATGTGGTGCGATACCCGTATATCAAGATGCTTGAAGACATGAAAAAAGAAATAAATAATCCTATCTTTCAAGAAATATTGTGATAATTGAAATGAATAAAGCACATAGAAGTCAAAGCAGAGCTGATAAGACAGCTCCTTTAGTGAGTATTTCTTGCATAACGTTTAATCATGAAGGCTATATAGCTCAAGCTATTGATAGTTTTCTGATGCAAAAGACAATTTTCCCTATTGAAATTCTAATCCACGATGATGCCTCGACGGATAATACTTCTAACATTATTAAAGAATATGAGACTAAATATCCAGAGATTTTAAAGCCGATTTATGAAACCGTAAATCAATGGTCAAAAGGAAAGAGAGGCTCTGCAGTCTTTAATTTCCCACGTGTGAGAGGCAAATACATTGCTTTATGTGAAGGTGATGATTATTGGACAGACCCATATAAATTACAAAAGCAAGTGGGTTTTCTGGAAGATAATTCAAAAGCAATTATGGTTGCTCATCGTGCATTTAAAGTTACAGCTGCGGGTCAAAAAATCTCAATATTTCCGGGAATTCAAAAAGACCTTTTAGATCCTAAAAACATAATTGAAAATGGTGGTGACTACTTTGCTACCAATTCAATTCTTTTTAGAAGACAACTTATAACAAACATTCCAAAGTGGTTCTATCGTTTTCCTGTCGGAGATACTGCGATTAATAATTTAGCTATTCAAAGGGGCGAAATTGGTTTTATCAATGAGGTAATGAGTGCGTATCGAAAAGGAGTGCCAAATTCATGGAGTTCAACCATACATAATCCAAAAATAAAAATTATTCATGAATATAGATATGCTTTAGCATACAGCAAATTATTGGTCTTTGAAACAAAGTACAGACCTTACTACATAAAAATAATAATAATTAAAGGAATTAAAATTATTAAACATCTTCTTAAAATCACAATAAAAAAAATTGCGTGCAAAAAATGAATATTCTGCTTTGGGCACCATTCGGTGCAGGTGAACACTATTGGGGCCCTGGGATGAGTGCGTACCGTTTATACCGAATCGGTTTGCCTCACAACGTAAGGTTGTATTTGGTGCATGGAAATAGGCACCAAAAGTCTTACCCAGGCCTCTTTAAAGGGATATATTTTGTTTCTGATCTAAAAAATGGCAATTTTGTGAGCCAGCTTTTATTTCTGATTCGTAGCTATTTGTGGATTAGAAGAAATTTTAAAAAATTTGATATAGTTCATGTTTTAGGAGCCCATGAAATCAGCCTTAGACCCGCTTTATGGTTTGAACAAAATGGTATCCCAGCATTTTCTAAGATTACTGGAGATAGAGGTGGACTTGTTGGCCATTCCAGGTTGTCAAAGTTGTTAGGTGTTTCAAAAAATAGAATTTCTAACCTAAACCATATTACCGGCTATATCGCCATTAGCGAAGCAATTAAAGTCAATTTAAGTAAGATAGGCGTTTTGGAGCATAAAATATTTTGCATTCCAAATGGTGTTGATACTGAAGTTTTTAAACCTGTTAATCCTGAGCAGAAAGCCGTTCTTAGAAAACAGCATAACTTGAAAAATAGATTTACTGTTATTTTTGTAGGTGGCATTTCATCTCGTAAGCAGCCGCTAATGTTGATTAAAGCGTTCAAGAGAGTAATCGCTGCTATTGAAGCGGACATACAATTAATATTACTGGGTCCTGATAGAGATGGAAGCACTTTGATCGAAATTAATAAATGGATTTATGAAAACAGCATCCAAGATTTTGTAAGCCATGTCGAGCATTCTGATATTCCTCAGATATACTATCAAATGGCTGATATATTTTGTTTACCCTCAAAAAGTGAGGGAATGTCCAATGCGTTACTTGAGGCCATGTCTTCTGGGCTTCCTTCAATTGTAACCGCCATTTCAGGATCAAGAGACCTTATCCAGAATACAGAATGCGGAATTATTGTGGAAAACGAAAGAGATATATCAAATGCTATCCAGTTTTATTTTAATAATTATGCTATTGCTGAGCAACATAGCAAGAATGCAAGAACACTGATTTTGAACAAATATGCTTCCTCTATTGTACTCAAACAGCATTTAGAACTATTTAGTATTTTTAAAAAGCCATTTCGCATAACAACTTAAATTGACAAAAAGCAGTGTGTGTAGCATTTGCTATTAGTCTTGTATGTTTAGCTAAAGAGCCTACGCATAAACCCGAAAATGACCGGCTAATGGCCGGCAGTTAATTACAATTTGGTAATTCAAGTGCATTAACACAACCAATGCTCTTTGCAAATATGATTAGAAGACTAATTCTCCGTTCAGAAAATCTAAAAACGCTGGAAATTACCAATTTTGAGCATAGCTATCCCGTTGGAAGTGTTTTCTTGTAGTAGAATTGCTTCTCAGTTTCTTAGAAGAATATGAAAAGCGATCATTGTCTTATCAAGATATGCCTGGAATGATGCGTTACCACGTTTTTTTAATCTGTCATCTCCCAAGTCGCATTTAAGGCGTTTTATCATTCGCTCTACCGATGGCCGGCGCATCATAATAGCTTTGAAACGCTTTGACATTGGAGGATCTTGTGAGTCGATATGTGGCAGCATATTGAAGGGCACTTCAGTAGTACGCCCCTTTTCTGCGTTGGGGCAACACCCCCCTTTTTGTTCGCAGCTATGGCAAACACTCTCGCCGTTTGCATTGAGAGGTGCTTGAAAAATAAATTTTTCAGCTTTATATCGTATCCCTCTGTATTCCATTTCAATGTTTGCACTACAGATTAGATTGCCATAGGGCGTGAGTTTGCTCATCCCTTTGGGCAAATCTTCTGTCACTGTTTGTTTTCTGCGAGGATTGAGAGATGCTTTCAGCCGCAAACCCAATATTTCTTGGAACTTATCTTTAAGATCCTGGCTGTCACAGGCACTGTCATAAATAACAGTGTCAATCCAGGATTTAACTTCGGGGTATTGTGCAAACAGGCGAACTATATGGGGGAAGAATGTCTCTCCATCGAATGTCGCTGCATCTGCCACGGCAATAGCGTCCAGTGGAATGCCCTGCAGCGGCAGGCCAAGGATAGCGGCTTTGTGTCCCCAAAAGTATTTATGCACAGCTTTCACAATAGTACCAGCGCCATCATCAGCCAGTTCCCATGGATGGTCGCAATTGGATCTGTCTTCGCAACGGCAGTTTTTAGTGGTTTTTGACTGTGACTTTCGATTTTCTTTACCCTTTCCGTCGATATGCGTGACTGTCTCAAAACCCGAGTAAGCATGGTAATGAGTGGTGTCGCCGACAAGCACATTTTCTTTTTTAATGACGCCTTGTTTAATGTTTTCAATAACATCTGTAATTTTACATTGATGCCATAAACCAT
>JAZDPP010000072.1:0-6428 GCA_043797445.1 Pseudomonadota bacterium | reverse complement strand
ATGACAAAACAAGGAGGCAGGCCCAAGCCTGCAACGAAAATTTCTTTTTAAACAGCAAAGAAGAAATATCACTCCCAACTTATTGACTTAGTTAGTAAAAATGCTGATAAAGGCGGGAGATAGGAAAAACTGCACCCAAATGATTTGGTATAACCTGAATACGTCGTTTCTGTGTTTCTTAATATCATTTTTATCGACTTGATCTCCGTGCTGGCGTCTTTCTGTCATGTCTATCCATGCTTTTGCCTTTAATGGAATGAGATGCTCTGGGCCGACCACCGACAACCCGTCTATCACCTGAGTTCCCTCAAGAATGAAGCGGTAGTATGTATCATCGAGTAAAATTGCCGAAAGACTGGAGGCGGCATCGCCCATGGGGATCGGCGTCAGGCGGCTGCCATCCTTCAGCCGCAAGGCCTCCGGAATTCTGGTAAACAGCTCCAGCATAAAGGGGAACGCATCATCTTCCGGGTCATAAAACCGGTAGAATAGTTTACGGCCCGTGCTTTTCTGCTGGTTCTGATATCTTCCCAGGCGAATAAACTCCCAAAATGCATTGACGAAATCCGGGGCCAGTGCTTCTGCACACAAGACAATGTCCAGGTCTTTTGTCGCTCGGAAATCAATACCGGCCTGATTCATGGACAAATCACAGGCTGTACCGCCAATCAGTATATAGCGGTCACCAAACGCTTCGAATTGTGTTTTAAAGCGTTCCAATCCTCTTACCATTTTATAGATTCCATCATTATTTCAAGAGCCGATTGTACCCGTTCATCCGCACTTTTACTGAGGCTTAAATAAAGAGAGAAGCGATCAACCAAATTGTTTGCCGCAAAAAGACTCGGATGATAGCACCAGACTTCTATTTCACACAACTCCAGTTTCTCCGCATCATCCGAATAACCCAGCAAATCATATCGTTTTTTCAACGGGTTGAAATCCGCGGCGCAGACAGCATAAACAGGATTGGCGGGCGGCGCCAGCATCGATAAATGGGACAGGGCCGCAAGCCCCGCCGCAATCCCGGGCCAATTTCCCTGGGGATGTCTTAATAAAATTCGTTTTTTTACGGGGCTGCGCATAAACGCTTTAGCGTTTTCCCATAGCTCTCTCCCATACCACTTGAAGTGAAGCATCCGCTCGCGGCCTTGTAGTGAAATTTCAGCCAAACCGGTTGATTCCAGTTCATCAAACGCCCGAGTCAATGTCATTGCGCTGTAACCCAGGCGAGTTGCCGCGTTTGAAGGCGTAAACACCTCCTCCCCTGCGTTCAAGAGCGCATGCAGGATCAACGTGTGTGTAGCCGGGCTGAGAGTAGTACCGCTGGAACGGTTTCTTCTGAAATGCTCCCGGAAATCGATACCCAACATGGGCAGGTACATCTGATTTCCCGGCACCACAAAAGGCACTTTATGCTGTATCAAACGTTTTCGATTATAGGTACTCACCAAAGGGTGAATATATATCACCCCCGAGTTCCAGTGTTTACCAACTTGGTCCAAGTGTTTTCGAACAACTGCGGGGGTTTGCTCTTTTGGTTCGCGGACCACCATTAACAGGCAGTGAATATCCAGAATGGAACTTTTGAAAAAAAGGTAGAGATCCCGGAGATAAAAAGGTAAGCGGTCAGCTTGTTCCCATGGGACCGCCGATACCGATACATCCAGTACGTCCTTCAAATACCGCTCGAATTTTTTCAGCAGGTTTTCCATTGCGCCACGTCAAGTTAACATATTTTATGCACATTAACATGATTAATCTTATTGTGCAAATAATTTGTTAATATATCGAATTTAAATCTTTTCTCGTATGTGGGATTGGGACGCCCTTAACTTATAAACTTGACGTAACACTTCGCTTTTTAAAGTTAATAAGTTAAGGGCGTCCCTTTGGCCCGACGTCCCTTTGGCCCAAGTCAGTTGCGATTTGGTATCGGTGTGTAACGGGTTGTAACGACGATTTCTCTATCGAAAAAGAGAAGGTGTGGGATGCAACCGGCTCAAGGAAAATGCCGGACCCTATGGGTCGGAAGTATTTTCATAAGGGTTTGACCAGTAAATATCCCTCCCCCCTGATCTGTTTGATGATCTGGGGATGCTTGGCATCGTCCCCGATTTTTTCCCTTATGCGCGCAAAGGTAAGATCGATGGAACGGTTCAACCCATCGTAGTCGATGCCGCGCAAACTCTGGAACAACTGCTCACGGCTGATAATTTTACCGGCATGTTTGGAAAGGTACAAGGTTTCAGGTTCTGTCCTGCCGCCGCCGCGCAGCTGCTTGTAAAAGTCTGAATTTATCCGGAAATCGCCGTGATGCCGAGCTTCTTCATCCGGTAGCGCAGAGTGGATCTTTTTAATCCGAGGATCTTTGCCGCGCCTTTCGGCCCGTCCACCCGCCACCGGCAGGCTTCCAATGCACGTTTGATATGATTTCTTTCCATATCGGCCAAATGCAAAATCGGTTGGTTATCATCGGCGATCGGTTCGACTACGGTAGATTCCAGATCCGAGAATCGGATACCCCTTCCGGAGGAAAGAATGACGGCTCGTTCGATAACATGTTCCAGTTCTCTCACATTCCCGGGCCAATTATACAACCTTAGCTTTTGTAATTCATTGGTGGGAACGCTGTTGAATTTTTTCCCTGCCTTTTTTTCGAAGATATCGAGAAAATGTCGGGTGAGAAGGGGAATATCTTCCGCCCTCTCTCTTAGAGGGGGGACCTCAATGGGAAAAACCTTGAGACGGTAATAAAGGTCCTGCCGGAACATTCCCTTTTGAACTTCCGACTGAAGGTCCCTATGGGTCGCAGCAATGACTCTGAAGTCGGAACGGATCGGTTTTGAACTTCCCAGCCTTTCAAAGGTTCCCTCCTGGAGTACGCGCAATAGCTTAACCTGTATATTCAGCGGCAGATCTCCTATTTCGTCAAGAAAAATCGTTCCACCGTCCGCCAGTTCGAATCGCCCTTTTTTTCTCTCATTTGCGCCGGTGAATGCGCCTTTTTCATGGCCGAACAATTCGCTGGCCACAAGATCCGGGGGCATGGCGGCAATGTTTACAGCGATAAAGGGCCCTTCCCGGCGCTTGCTCATATGATGAATTCCCTTTGCCACGAGTTCTTTACCGACACCGGTTTCTCCAAGAATTAAAACGGAACTGTCAGAGGGGGCCACTTGGTTAATCTGGTTGATAACCTTCAAAATTTTTTTTGATTCGCCGATGATCATATTAAGGGGCGTATCCCCCCCCCTTTCTCGCCTGTAAAATATGGTTTCATCCTGGAAACGGTTTTTTAAATCAATAGCTTCTTTATAGTTGGTTATGCTGAAAATGAGCAACGCCATCTGGCTGGCAAGCATTCTGGCAAAGTGAATGCTATACTCGGAAAAGAGGGTCTCGTGAAGCTGGCTGTCCAGAACGAGGTATCCGAATGAATGCTCACCGAGTTTTACCGGCATACCGATTAATGATGTGATCCCGGTTCGGCGAAAATGCTCATCGATAGCTTCGCCGGACGGTATGATAAGCTCCTTATCCTTTTTGGCGGCATCGGCAATAATCTTTTTTACCGGGGTGATTGTATCGGAATCGAGAAGGGACGTAACGATGTTTCGGCCCGCGGTTATCTCCAAGTCGCCACCTTTAGAGGTGAAAAAAGCCCCCCGCATCGCCGTGGTAAAATCCATGGCAGCGTTAATGGCTTTCTCGAGGACAGCCGGCACATCTCTTGCCGTGCCGAGACTTAAGTTGATCACAGTGATCCTGTCGATGATAATACCGATCTTTTGTTCCCACGGCATCTTTTCCAACAGGTCTTTAGGAAAGAGGTTCTCGTCAATTCCTGAAAGAAGAAGCCGTGCCTTTTTCTGGTACGATTGGGCGCGTTCCGGCTGATTCTGCATCCGGTAATAATCCCCCAACGCGAGTTTTGTGCGTGCCAGCTCGATGATTGCACCGGCCTGCATCAGGTACTTTTCACTCGACTTCAAATCCTCAAGAATCGTTTTTTCAGACAATTGTTTTCTCATTTTCTTGAGCGCCCTGTACCTTAAAGCGGCGCCTTTCATATAGGGATTCTCCGAGGAACATAATTTCTTTACTTCCGACTCAAAGTTCATGTCCTCATCGTAAAAGCCTTTGGACTCTAATGTATAAAGGCATTCTATGACCCATGGCCAGTGAGAAGGAGACGTATGATAAGAAGGAGGCGAATCCGCGGAGGCCGATTGCATATACGCCAATTTGAGGTTCTCAAAGGCTTCCGCATAGTTTCCCCGTGCTAAATGGATATAGGCTTTGCATTTTGGATATATCCCCATTAAGATCCGGTCCAGGATATCGTTCGAAAAGGCGGCTGTTTTTATTCTGTTGAGGTATAACTCGGCCTCGTCCGGCTTGCGTATATCAATTAAGGCTATGGCCATTGCCATATCGGCCAGGCACACCCCCTCCAGGATATTGAGTGATTCCGATACGGTGCGCACCGCCTCGATCATTCCAAGCCCCCGGGAGATTCGGCCACAGTAGACGTGGCTGGATGCCACCATGAGGATTGCCGCTAAATCCTGTTCGGTACTTCCGAATTTTTCCAGTCCACCTATCATTCGTTCATAATAGGCGGTTGCTTCGGAAAGAGTCCCATTCAATACCATAATGGCGCTCATTTGCCGGACACCGAATCTCGTTATGCTTTCTTCATCGATTTTTTCGGCCAGTTCCCAGAAATTTTGAATATATAATGAGGAGTTATGTTTATTACCGGCGGAATGCCAGAGAACACCCAACATTGACGAAAGTTTAGCCAGGTGGGGGTGGTGTTCATGCCTCTTGGCGACTCCATGGGCGCGCTCCGCGTGCTTTAAATTCAATTCCAATGGCATAGTGGTATAGAACGTATGCATGGAGATCCGTTTGAATACACTGTCTATATATAGTAAAGATGCCTCCTTGTTCGGCAGGGTCTTGGAAAAATACTGAATGAGATAATCATAGTAGCGGATCGCTTTTTCTCTCATCCCCGAGTCATAAAGGATATCCGCGGCTTTTTTTATGAACGGCAAGCCTTGCGCATCGCTTTCCGATTTCATGTAAAGATCCGCCAATGCAAGGGTTGATTCCTGCCCCTGATCGGGCAAAAGACGGTAATAATCAATCATTTTCCTTATGATAGCCATTTGTTGCGTGCCATCCAGATTGACCTGGTGAAACCTGGCAAGGTTAGCATCATTCGGAAAATAGAACCCCCTTCCAACTTCTTTTTTTTCGAAAAAGAGTTTTTTCTCCTTAAGAGACTCCATAAAATTAAGGATTTCCACGGGGCTGTATTCGGATATGGCTATGAGCGTGTCTATCGAAACGGGCGGGGTTAAATAAGCGAATAAAAAAAGGATGTCTTTTTCTTTACTTGAAAGTGTTTCCCACACATATTTCCCATCGGTGACGGACTTTCCGGAATCTTGCAAATTGTGCCCTCCCATTGTCATTTCCTGAATTCAACGGCGGATATAATCATATGTAACGGGCAGAAAAAGTCAACCTTCATCCATATAATTATGGCGAATATTTGCCAACATGGGAATTATTGGCCAGAAATATTTGTCCATAAATTAGTCAAAAAAATAGAAAAATCAATGTGATATGCATCTTGGTATGGTTGTTGCTTGTACAAAGCAATGTAATATTTGTCTTTGCGCAATCACCATCATCTTCTCCCGCATTCACGTGAATGGTTTTCGGGGACGTCGGGCTGAATATCAACACGATACCGGTTGCGGCATTGGGAAACGGCAACTATCGGATTTGGTATCGACCTGCAGTTTGGTTGGTACCGATAAAATCAAGTACAGCATAAGCAACGCTTCTTCTCAAGTTACTATTATGGAGGTAAAATGCTTATTAAGAAAAAGGTATTTATTAACAACGCCTATATGACGCTGCTTGTTGACCCGGAAGCGCCACTGGTTGATGTTATCCGCGGGCAGCTTCATCTGACGGGTACGAAAAAGAGCTGCGAAAAGGCTCAATGCGGCGTATGCAATGTCATCATGGACGGGAAACTCATTTTCGCGTGTATCACAAAGATGAAAAGGATCCCGGAGGATGCCAGAATCATCACCATCGAAGGCGTCGGCACCCCCGTAACTCCCCATCCCCTGCAACTGGCCTTTGCCAAGCATGGGGCGGTCCAGTGCGGGTTTTGTTCCCCCGGTTTTATTATATCCTCTGTGGCGTTTCTGGAAGGTAACCCCAACCCCACGAGAGAACAAGCCAGACTTTGGTTCCAATCTCACCGGAATCTTTGCCGCTGCACGGGATACCAGCAAATCGTCGATGCTGTTATGGATGCTGCCAGGGTCATGCGAGGTGAGGCCTCCCTTGAAGACTTGAAGTTCTCCGTGGAGAATAACAAAATTTATGGCACC
>JAZDPP010000071.1:0-4361 GCA_043797445.1 Pseudomonadota bacterium | reverse complement strand
CGTTAGGCGGTATCTTCTTTTTTCTTGAACCAGTTCTCTTTATGAAAAAGCTTTTTCGCTGTCCATTAAATTGAATTTGTGCAAATTGCAGGTAAAAAAGAGCGAGACAAAAAAGGTAAAATAAAAAGAAAATCCACACCAAGATAGTCGGCCCGGAACTTATACGTGCCGGTTGAAAAATCAGCCGCTTCAAACACCGCCGTGCCGGTTTCATCCGTCGTGGCGGTCTTGCCCGTGTTCGTTCCGCTTTGCGTGAACGCATATACCTTCACGCCCGGTAAGAAGCGGCCCAGGCTCGTTGACACCTTTACCTCCAACTCATCGCCCGGCTCTTTCTCCGCCAGGGCAAGCCGCATGCCGCCCAGATAATAATACACCCGGGTAAAGACTCCCCCCGGTGTGGACTCTCCGATCAGGTTGCCGGATTGATCATAGTGGAAAATGGTGGTCACTCCACCGGCTGCTTTCTTAATCCGGCGGCCATTGCCATCATATACGTAATGGGCGTCCGAAGCAGCATCTTCCTTTACCTCGATCAGCCGGTGATCCTGATTATATGTGAGGGTCTTATTTCCCCGGCGGGTCGTGTTGCCGTGGGCATCGTAGGAAAAGCTCTGGGGGCTTGCGCCCGTTACCGCCGAAACCCGGTTCGTGCCGGGTTCATACCCGTAGGACGAAATCTTGGCACCAAGGGTCTGGCTGAGGCGGTTTCCGGCCTTGTCATACGTGTAGCCGGCGGTTCCGTAGATACCCGAAGCGCTTGTTAGACGATACGCGATGTCATAAGAAAAGGACTGGTTTTTGGCCGCGTTCAGCTTATCCGTGATGGCGGTTATATTCCCCGCGCCGTCGTACGCATAGGCGTAGTCCTTGAGGCCGCCCGCCGCCTGCCCGGAAAGCCGGTAGATCTCATCGAATGTTTTGGTAAGGGGTTGACCGTTCCCGTATAAAAAGCCTTTCAGCGGGCCAAAGGGCAGATAGGAGGTGTTTTCAGCCAATGTTTGGGGCACATCCCGGGACCGAGAACACCACCCCTGGTCTTTATGGCATATGAACGGCATGCTTGAGCGCTGCATAGGCCCAGGCAAAAACGTCGGTTACAGTTAAAGAAAAAACCTTCTATTGCCATTCAGTCTGTGAAGAGTGGAGAGGTGCCCCGATCCTGCAAATAGAAAGGTGCTTTCCTCTATCTGCCCTATCAGGTTATCGGGCCAATTTCCCAGATTGAATCTCAGAAAGAAATTTAAGAGCGATATTTTTCCAACTTCCTTGCATATTATTGACCTTCTGATTTAGCAAGTTCATAAGCTCGGTATCCTTTGAGAAATCGTAAAGTTTCAATCGCGCCACTTCAGAGAATATCAACGCGATATTTCGGATTGTTGCCTCATCTTTCGTGGCTTCCAGTTTCATCTTGAGGAATGGAACGATGATCGGTCCTTGTTCCGCAAATGGGGAGTCCAAATAAGTAGCCGGTGGGTGAACTACGCGGTTTCCAAACTCAAATATTTCATACTGCTCCTCAAGACTGTAATTTTTAAATTGTTTTATCCGTTCAGAGGTCGACACATACTTGTGATAAAAGTCACTGGCTACCTTGATAGGTTGCACATCGGTTGCATTCGATACGCAACCACACAAGAAAAAAAGAATCGAGCAGATTATTTTTCTGGACATGGGTCACCATATTTTTCTTTTAGTTCAGCTTTAATTTTTGCCCCCATTGCATAAGCGTCGATCTCGTAAGGATTCTTTTCATAGCCACTCCGATTTGCCCATAAATACGAAAGCCAAGTCATGCCTTCAGCATATTGACCAACATGCACTAACTCGTGCCCAAGTAGTCCCAAATCAGCAGGAGTATTAAAAGTTTGATTTGTATCCCGAAAATAAACATCGTTGCCCCGTGTGATGCCATCCGCCCATGAGGGAGCATATCCAGGCATCTCCCCAACGTGAACATCGGCATTATCAAGATCTCGCTGCGGGATATATGGCGTGAGATAACTCTTTTCAATGTCAGTCAAAGGGCGAAGCCCCCACGAATCAAGAAAGTTTACTGGATTATTTTGGGTATAAGAGTAGATATTTACTCCTCCCACCAATCCAATCGGATCCGCCGTCAGATATCTCCCGGTCTTCGGATCATAGTACCGGTGATAATTATAATGCAGCCCGGTTTCGCTATCGAAGTATTGGCCCGGGAACCGGAACCCCTGTGGCACCGATCCACTCTCCTGATGCACCTCCCCAAAGGGCAGATAATCCGCCTCCCACACCTTTACACCCGCTTCATTGGTGAGCGCAAGCGGGGTGCCCAGATGATCGTTGATGAAGAAGTAGGTTTTTTCTGTCAGCGATGACGTCTGATCCGGTTGACTCAAAATCCCGCTCGTCGCATCAAGGGAGGCCACCAGTACCCCTTTGGTTCTAAACGCCGGCGGATTTTCGTCAACCCTGACAGGATTCGGGTTGTTGGTTAAGTTCAGGGCCAGAAGATCGAGCTTTAACTCGATCGTGGTCTCTTCGTCCGGTAACGGGATGATGACATCGGACCAGTGCTGGGCCCCCTGATAGTCGATCCGGAATTTATAGTCATGCTCCGGCAGATCAAATATCGCGACTCCGGTTGCATCCGTTTTGACCGTTTTCCCGAGGGAAGACCCCGATGCTTTGAAAAGATACACCGGCGCATTGACGATATTCTGGCCGTTTTTTGTCACGTGAAGGGCCGTGCGGCCTAAAGGAATCGGTACCCGCGCGGCGGACTGGGTAAACGGATCCGACCAGAACTGGTAACCGAGATAATCCGCCCGGATCTTGTAGCTTTGAGCCGGAAGAGTAAATACGGCCTGTCCGCTCGCGTTTGTGTAGGCGGATTTGTCCTGATATTTTCCGGCTTCGGTGAAAAGATACACCCGAATGCCCGAAAGCGGGGTGGCGCTTGTCCGATACACGCTTTCAACGGTAATCGGGACGTCCTGGTGGGCAATGGTGACAACTTCCGAAAGCGTTGAGGGAACGCTTATGGTATTGCTCCAGAAGCTGTAGCCGAGATAATCCACCCGGAACTTGTAGCTCCCGTCGGATAAGTCAAAGGATACGGCGCCCTGATCGCTGCTTTGCTTCGATAGCCCAAAGTACGCTCCGTTTGCCGAAAACACGTAGACCGGAACGCCGGTCAAGGGGCTCCCGGGCGCCTTTTCAACCTTCACGGTAACGGCTCCGCCGCCGGTGTTGATATCGACGATGTTGTCCTGATGCGAAAGGATCGGCTCGGTGGCCCAGAATTGACCCTTCTGGTAATCGGCCCTGAACTTATAGGTGCCTTCCGGCAGCCGGAACTCGGCAAGGCCATCGGCGGTTGTCCGGCCATTGATTCCGAGGGATGCTCCGGCGTCATTAAAGACATAAACGGGAACGTTTGGAAGCGGGGTTTGCCCTTGGGCTACCTGAACATCCGCCCCGCCTTCGTTGATGACTATGGTTTTGTCCGTTCCAAGGAAACTGTCCGACCAGTAGGGCTCGGAGAGGTAATTTGCCCGCACCTTGTATTCCTGGAGCGGGAGACTGAATACGGCCCGGCCCAGGTTGTCTGTTACGGTTTGAACCCCAAGATAACCGCCTGCAGGTGTAAAGAGATATAGCTTCAGACCGCTTCCGGGCTCGATATCACCGGCAAAGTTCCGATTTACCGAAATCGTCACGTCCTGGTGGGCAATGGTGTGCGTCAATGCATTGGTTTGGGGGATACCGAACACCTCGGTCCAAAACGGATATCCGAGATAATCGATCCGTATTTTGTAAGACCCGTCCGCCAGCGGGAAGGAGGCTACGCCGTCGCTGGTGGTGGTGCCGATCAGGTGCAGATTGGACGACCCGCTTGCGTTGAAAAGGGAACACTTGACTCCTGCAAGCGGCGTCCCGTCACCTTTGAGCACGGTGAGGGCGAAGTTGCCGCCGCCCGTTGAGATGGTGACCGGATTTTCGATATCGGATAGTATCGTGGAGACGCCGCTCCAGAACTGGGTCCCGAGATAATCCGCGCGAAAATTATAGCTACCCGGCGGCAGCAGGAACGCTTTCTGCCCCTCGCCATCGGTCAGTCCGTTTACGCCAAGATAGTTCCCGGTGCTGTTGAACACATAGACTTTGACATTGGAAAGGGGATGACCCATGTTTGAAATCGTCAGCAGGACTTTCCCCGCTTCGATGGCAACTGTCTCATCGTCCCCGTTAAATATTTCGGACCAGTACTGCTGCCCGAGATAGTCGGCCCGAACCTTATACTCTTTTTCGGGAAGGCTGAAGCTCACCTTCCCGAGATCGCTCGTAACGAGTTTCTTTCCGAGGGAGGAACC
>JAZDPP010000070.1:0-23819 GCA_043797445.1 Pseudomonadota bacterium | reverse complement strand
GAGCGAGGATGCGGGACTAATGGCTTTCTTAAAAACATTGTGAGAACTTTAATTATGTGGCGTTTATCTTTCTTGCAACCCCAACACGGACAAAGCTTGTCGGATGAACGCCACATAACAATGAGCGCCACACAAGATCTGTTATGTGGTCGACCACATAATAAATCGATAGCCACCAATCGTCTGAGTTTTCGATGGAAAAAGAGCAAATCGAGGTAGTAATCGTCGTTATCCACCTGAATGCGTTTCTGCCGGGCAATAAAGGAGAATCCAACGCCCAGCTCAAGGAGAAATAGTTCCAGCTCCCGCAGGATAGCATCTTCAAGGTCTTTTTCCATGTATCGGTCTTTCAGGCCGAGAAAATCGAGAAAGTAAGGATCGCGGAAGACGATATCCGGCGTCAGCCGATCTTCGCTTCTCAAGGCGTCGAGTTCCAAACGAATCAGTTCGTCCGGCTTTTTGGATAGAGCCGTGCGTTCAAAGAGCATTGAGTCCATTCGGTTTTGTAGCGTGCGGGTACTCCACCGGTCAAGCCGGCACATCTCCGCATAAAAGTCTCTTTTCAGGGGATCTTCGATGGCAATCAGCATTCGGAAATGAGTCCAGGTTAATTGTGTACGCAGTGCGGACACAATTCCCTCCTCGGGGAAAACCTGCGCAAAACGGATCATATGGAAGGGATTTCGTTTGGCAAACCCCTCCCCGTATTCCTGTTGCAATTGTGTACTCAGCGCGTGCACAATCTTTTCGCCGTATTCGGCCCTGTCCCCCTTGAGAATCTCCTCGTTGATTCGTTTGCCGACACGCCAATAGAGTGTGGTCAAGGAAGCGTTGACCATTGTGGCAACGGTCGAGCGTGTCTCTTCAATCAGGCTGCGCAGATCATGCAGCAGCGCATCATTACCTTTTGCCGGAGTGTTAGCGGTCATAACACCTCCGATCTGCCGAACAGCGAAAGCTGTCCCTTGGGCAACGGCGCCTGGGGCAGGTTTTCGACCCGCAGACTGTAGTCATCGTGGCCCCATTCGCAACGAGAAAGCACCTGATTCGGGATCTTTTTCACGGTCAAATTGGGGTATTGGTCGGCCCGGGCACGAAAAGCCGTGCAGAGCACCAGGAGTGTTCGCCCCGATCCCACTTCATCCGAGAGTTGCTGCAACTGGTCGTGGGTCAGGTTGGCCGTGGTCACATAGATGAAATCCTGCTCCGTGGAATAGCCATGCTGCCAGTAGATCGAATCGCTGGGCGCATAGGTGAATCCCTCCAACTTGCAAAGTGCTTCGGCCAGCATGGCGGCGTTATAGGTTTTGTTGACGACCCAGTTGCCCCATTTATCCTTTTCCAGCAGCGACGGCGCCAAGCGATAATAACGAAATCCGCCGCCGCCCTTCCAGTTGACCGCCTTGGTGATGCCGCCGGGGTCCTCGCCGTCAATCACCTTTTTCAGACGCGGAATGATATGGGTGTGGCAATGCTCGCCCAGCTCCACCATTATCCAGCGACGACCCATTTTGTGGGCTGCAGTTCCCGTTGTCCCCGAGCCCGCAAAGGAGTCAAGGACGAGGTCGCCGGGGTTGGTGGCAAGATTTAAAACACGTTTTAACAATCTCTCCGGCTTTGGCGTTTGAAAGACTTCAGCTTCCGTGGGAACTGCAGCCATAACTTCTTTCTTGGCTTCTTGAGTATGACCGACTTCATCTTGAAGCCAAATTGTTTGAGGAACAATTCCTTCCATCACCTCAGACAGAAATCTCTTAAGGCGTGGTACATTACTTTTATTATCACCCCACCAGATCCTATTGTCTCGGTCCAACTTCAGCAGATTCTCGTGAGAGACACGCCAGTACATGCCTTTTGGCGGTCCAGGTATTTCTCGTCCAGATGGTGTTGTTACTGGATAAGTTCCGGCAGAATAAGGATTCCTTGCAGATAGATCTCCTGATGTCCAAAGGCCACGTGGATCGTTATCAGGGTTTTTATAGTTCTTGTTATGTTTTTCATCTCGAGGTAGAAGATTCCTTTTCCATTTAGGCTTTTCCTTTGCATAAACAAGGACGTGATCATGTGAATCAGAAATGAATTGGGCTGTACTATTTGGTGCAAACCGCTTTTGCCAAATTACATTCGCCACAAAATTTCCACGCCCATACACTTCGTCACACAGCACTTTGAGGTAATGGGCCTCGATATCGTTGATAGTAATCCATAACGAACCATCCTCCGACAACAACCGCCGGAGGATTTCAAGTCTGTCCCGCATCAAGCTCAACCAGATGGAATGCTCTATCCCATCATCATAATGAGTAAAAGCACTTCCTGTATTGTACGGCGGATCGATAAATACACACTTCACCTTACCCGCGAATTCATGTTCCAACGCCTTCAATGCCAGAAGGTTATCCCCGAAAATTAGCCGGTTGTCAAAAACATCCTTATCCGTCACCCTGTGCTTGGCGTGGTACGACTTTTCCGGATCTTCCAGCAAAATACGCGGCTCTAATTTTGGGCGATTTTCTTTTCCGATCCAGGTTAACTCCAGTTTTTGCTTTTTACCATTCATAGTCGATCCTGCATTTTACTCAACCCTCGATTTCACTTCTTGACCCCAGATTGACCATTTTGTAGTGCCCATCAAAATATTCGTTTGAATTTAGATCGGATGCTCATTTCATGGCACAAAACTCCTTGCGCGATTCGCAAAGGGTCATAGCCTGTTCCGGAACGGCATCCCAGGTACGGCCATTAAGGAGACGGCCGTTCTCCTTTTTCGGCCTTTTCCTGCCATCTGCCCCCCAGCCTCCCCACTGCTTGAAGAAAAAGGCGACTCGCTGATCATCACATTGTTTTTTTATGTTCAGCACCCATTCGGGCTTCATCGGCCTTGCTTTGGGGCCGGATTCGCCGCCCACAATGACCCAATGAATGCCGGTTAAATCGATTTCGCCCAAGTCTTCCAGTAATGGCTCGGCTGAAACAAAACGGGTGCATTCGGGAATTGTCCTTAAATAATCGAGCCGGGGAAGGCCATCGGCGGGATTTTCCACCGTAACCCCTAGCCAGGCGTTGAAGGGTGGCATCTGACCTTGAAAAAAATCAGCCATCCGTTTGGCCCGTTTGGTTAGAATTTGAAAGGTATGCTGAGGAGTTTGCTGGATAACCGCTAATACCTTTTGGATGTAGCTATCAGGAATATTCTCGTGAAACAAGTCGCTCATGGAATTGACAAAATAGGTGGTCGGCTGCTTGCGCCTGAGAGGCTCTTCAAGCCGCATAGGCAAGAGAGTCAGCTTGAATCCATTTTCATAACCCTTCATTCCCATCGCCTTCAGGCGTCTCGCCATTACCTCCGCGTAACAATTGGCGCACCCTGGCGAAATCTTGCTGCACCCGACAGTCGGATTCCAGGTTTGTTCAGTCCATTCGATGGATGTTTTTGTGCTCATAATATCAACCTTATCAAGAGTTCGCCCTGGTTGTGGTGGGCATCAAAATGTACGTATTTTTTTGTGCGTCGTTTCGTCTTGTTATCCAAGTTTGCCACAATCCCCTGGTTGGCCAGTTCTCCGAACGCCGCCTGAAACTCGCTTTCAAACCATCCTGTCTCCTCTATCATATCGGCCAATTGATCCATGCCGAATCTAAGGGCATGAGGAGACAACCTGCCAAGCCAATATGATTTGACCTCCTCCAAATCAATTCGCTTTTCCGGCTGGACAACCCTGCCAAATTGGCAAAATTCGAGCTGGCCTGTACGCGATTCACGACTTTCTTGCTTGGCCTGCGCTCGTGTCTGCCTTTGGACAAGTTCTAATTTTTCGGATGCTTCCATAAAAACGGCGATACCCTTTTCATGCCGTGTCAGGTAGACCAAATGGTACAAGGTGCGGTCTTTAACAGGATAAAGAATCGGGACATGCGCGGTGCGCGGTTTTCCACCTCGTGATGGTGCAATTTCTTTCAACCGGGCACGGTAAAGTTTTATAAGATGTGCTTCTTTCTGCTTTGAGTCCATGCCGGAAGTATCCGGAACTTCGCCGAATATTTCTCGCATCTCTTCCTGAAAGGACTCCTGGGTATGGGTCCGAAGCAAAAAAACATACATAAAGTTGATTAAAAATTCTGAATTCGGCCGCCTGAGAAACGGTTCGAGCGTCGGGATTTCTACAACCTTTTTCCACCCTTTCGGATCAATAAAAAAAAATGTAAAATCATCATGCCCGCACCAGTTGAGTATTTCACCTCTGAGGTCATAAAACTCACCGTTGCGGGCGGAGGTAGTTATCCCCGGAGAGATAGCTGAGCTTAAATAACTTTCTAGTTTTTCAAATGCCTGCTTGTCTTTTTCGATAAACAGCGCCTTGAATCTGACGTTTTTACCCATGTGCCTTAAACCGTCCTGGCACTTTTGCATAATTCTCATGGAGATACCGATGGAAGTGTCCTGAAGGTTTTCATCTTGCTCGTTCCATGGTCCCGAAAAACAATCCACATAACGGATAGTGCTCTGCGACTGTCCGATAATCATGAACAATCGTTCCAGATAGGTCCGGAGTAAGTAATGCTTGACAAAGGCCTGTTCACGATTGCGATAGCTTTCCGGAACTTCCATAAATGCCTCCATTGCATGTCCGCCTCAAATTCCACCGAATCTCAAAGAGCTGAACAATCTCAGTTTGCTGCTGCAACTTCCCTTCAATCCGCGCAATCAATTCCTCCCGCTGACGATCCACCTCATCCTGAGCATCAAAAAGAGACCGTCGTTTCTGATTACGTTGTGCTTCCAAGGCCTTGATCTGTTTCTGGCCGGTCAGCTTTTCCTCCAGCGTCAACGCGGCCGAGGCCGCCCGGCGGGCTTCCTTGATCTGCCGATCCAGTTCCTTGATTTCGCGCTCCAGCCCAATCTTGAGGTCATCAGCCCAGCCATCCAACTTGTCGGATTCAGCCTCGAAAAAGCGGGCGTTGCGCTCGGAAATCTCTTTTTGGATAGCAGCCTCGCGCTGCTGCAAAATCGATCCAATTCCGCCATTGGTCATCCCGCCGGATATCGTTTCAATAACAAAGCCCGGCAGGCTGAGCAGCCGGGCAACGGTCTCATCATCCAAGGGACGTCCATTGTCAGTGATCGCAGCGAGGATAAGATGATCTTCCGCCTGGTCAAGAGATTCGACGGTGTAAAGCCAAGCCTTAAGCCAGCCGGATTGTCCGATGAAAGGCTCCAGAATCGACACCTTGCCGTCGTGCCGGCCATAGTCGAAATGCACTTCCGCAGGCGGCAGTTGGTGGGCTTTAGCACGGGCCACAATGGCCTCCGCCAAAGGATGGTTGAACCTGTAAAGGTGCGCCTCGCCGGACCGGCGCGGCAACTCGTAAAGCCCCAGCGGAATCTTGTCACCCTGCTCCGGAAAAGGGTGTGAAATCAGATGGAAGGCCGAATCGGTTTCAAACTCGGCGTGCCCATTCAATTCATGTTGTGTCAGTCGCATGAGAAGGCGCTCGAAATGGTTGAGATAGGCCTTGGATGTCTCATCGCGGATTTTAAGTTTTTCCCGCACTTCGTCATCGAAGTTTTCGAGCAATTGCTGGCGCGTCCGGGTCATGGCGTCGTTGATTTCCATGCTCAGTTCGCGCTGCAAGGCGTCAAAGGCGGCTTGAATTTCCTCCGGCTTGCGGCAACACTGATAGATGGCGGCGATGCGCTTTTCAAAATCCACGCCGGATTCGATGGCGCCCAGCACTTCATCGCTGGCCCCGAAGACGCCTTCGAAAAGCTGGAACTTCTCGGCCAGAAGCTGAAACACCCGTTTGTCGGCAGCGTTTTTGCGATTGATAAAATTGACCACCACCACATCGTGCTTCTGACCGTAACGGTGGCAGCGGCCAATTCGCTGCTCAATGCGCTGGGGGTTCCAGGGTAAATCGTAGTTGACCACCAACGAGCTGAACTGGAGGTTGATTCCCTCGGCGCCCGCCTCGGTGGCAATCATGATGCGGCCCTGTTCCCGGAAATAATCCACAAGGGCCGAACGCATATCCGCCGTGCGCGAACCGGTTACCCGATCGGTTCCCTTGTGGCGCGCAAACCAGTCCGCATAAATCTCTCTGGAGCGCTCATCCGTGTTGGAACCGTTGAACAACACGATTCCTTCGGCAAACGGGCTATCCGATAAAAGGCGCAAGAGGTAGCTCTGCGTGCGCCGTGATTCGGTAAAAACTACAGCTTTCTGGGCCGCACCGATTTCAGCCGCCTTGGCAAAGGCGATCTTCAGCGCTTTCAGCAACGCCAGCCCCTTTGCATTGTGTTCAATTGAAGTACCCAAACGGGTAAAGTCGTCGAGATCGGCGATTTCCGCTTCGATGGACTTACGGTCGGCATCGGAAAGTTTTTCCGCAGGTTCGTCCTCGTCCCATTCTTCCGCGGTTGGGTCAAGCGCCTCATAATCCTGATCCAACTCGTCCGCAAGGGATTGGACCGATTCCTCCTTGCGCAACTTGGCTTTCAGCCGGTTGGAGATGGATGCCAATGCGCCGGCTATGGCAAAGGTCGATGAGGCCAGCAATTTGCGCAGCACCAGTGTCATCAAAGAGCGCTGGCTGGCCGGCAGGGCCTGAAGATTATCCCGTTGCAGGTATTCTGAGACCAGATGATAAAGCCGGTCTTCGCTCTCCGCCGGGGTGAATTCCTCAACGATCGGCAGCCGTTTCGTATATTTAATGTACGGCATCACCTGACGGCGCAAGGTGCGGTGGCAAACGGGTTTAAGCCGTGTCTTTAGGGTCTTGAACACCTGCTCCTGGCTGAGATTGGCGAACTGCTCCCGAAAACTCTTCAGATCCCCAAAGGTGTGCTCATCAATGAAACTCACCAGCCCGAACAGCTCCAGCAGCGAATTCTGCAACGGAGTCGCCGTCAACAGCAACTTATCTTTACCGGCAAGGGAAATTTTCAGCGTGTTGGCAATAACATTGGAAGGTTTATAGACATTACGCAGCCGATGGGCTTCGTCAATCACGACCAGATCCCAGGGGACAGCCTGAACATCTGCGGCTTTACTCTTAGCGAAATGGTAGGAGCAAATGATGATTTCCGGTGTTTCAAAGGGCCTTAACGCGCCTTGTTTGACAGCGGCATTGTAGGACTTCGCTTCCAACAAACGGCATGGCAGGAAAAACTTTTCTGTCAACTCCTGATACCACTGCTTGCGAAGGTTGGAGGGCGTGATGACAAGGATGCGCCGCTTGCGTTCGGCCCATTTTTGCGAGAGCACGAGGCCGGCTTCGATGGTTTTCCCCAACCCGACCTCGTCGGCCAGCAAGGCCCCTCTGGAAAGCGGTGATTTGAAAGCAAACAGGGCGGCATCGATCTGATGGGGGTTTAAATCCACCTGGGCACCTGCAAAAGCCGCCGTGATTTTCTCGACGCTATCGGGTGGAAATCGTCGAGTTAACTCATGGGCAAAATAATTGGCTTGGTAATTTGTGAGGCTCAACGGTCCCCTTTTCCTTGAATTTTGGCAGCCCATTCTTCGCGATAGCAGAATTGCTAAGAATCGGGCCGAGTAAGTATCAGACCTTATGATATAACTATTTTATTTTCAATGCGTTTTTAAGCTCCACCTTGCATTTCTGGCGGCAAAGAAAGTCCCAACTTGGGGCACTCCGCTTTTCCGATCCAAGTGAGTTTCTGTATTTTGCCGCAGTTGGAAATTGCCGAAAAACGGTCCATATCCCTCTCGAAAGACCGACTCGGTTTTGAAAACCGAGTCGGTCTGCCTCCGGTAAGCGACACATTGGAATCTTACAACGCCCTAAGTTGTCTTGGTTTTTTCGTTCTGGCCGATAGCTTCGCCGGCTCATAAGGGAATCAGAAAATATTAAAATACCGGTATTACCGTTCTTCTTGCTCTTGCTCTTGCTCTTAATCTTAATCTTAATCTTAATCTTAATCTTTCTCATGATTACTGAATCAAGAGCATGAGTAAGAGCATGAGCAAGAGCATGAGCAAGAGCATGAGCATGAGCAAGAGCAAGAGCAGGATAAGTGGTATATTTAAAATACGATGTCCCTAAGGAAACGACCTTACGTTATATCTTCAAAAAGGCGGAAACCATGATTGAATAATAGATTTGAATTTATGAAAGGCGTTGTCCAAGAGGCCCAGCCCTTGCCCTTTTCCTTGTAAACTGTTGAACCCACGGATAGTCTTCACGGGTAATTTCATCAACAAGGATGCGCCGCTTGAGTTCGGCCCATTTCTGCGAAAGCACGAGACCGGCCTCAATAGTTTTCCCCAACCCGACCTCGTCGGCCAGCAACGCCCCTCTGGAGAGCGGTGATTTGAAAGCAATATGATTTTAAAATATCATTGATATCCTTATCAAGGCGGATGCCGACAATACAATGGCTCTTTCCACCGCCCTTGCGAAGTGCCGAAAATAACCTGACGTCCCCGGTGAAACCGGATCAGGGGGCGTGAGGGGGCAGCTCGATTTGCGCATCGGCGATCGACAGGGGGTAAACAATTTTTCGCTGACCGTCCCTACCCCACTGGATGATGCATGCCAGGGCATCGTTCGTCAGATCATCGCCGAAAATGACCTGGCGCCCCCGGTGAAACCGGATGCGTCCCATGACACCGATCCGGTCCGTTGCTTCCAGCGCGGTCACGATTTTATCCGGATCGAGACCGGCCGCTCTTTCGATGGCATCCGCAAGAATGAAAACCGACTCGTATGCCGGGGCAGGGCCGTGTCCGGCCTCAATTTCCCTGCCGAATTTCTTCGTGAACGCCTTATGGAATGCCATCGACGGTTCCCATCGGGGTGAGGGAATATTGCCGAGTTCGAAAATGACGTTCAACGTCGAGGCGATTTTGCCGTCAAAGCTCCGCCAGGCGCCGGGTCCGACCATGGGGGATATGAATCCACACAACAGCGCCTGACCCCGCATGCGATCCCACTGCTTGACCAGTATTTCGCTTTCGGGCATATCGAAGAGGAGGAGGAGAATCTCGGCGCCGTTATCTTTTGCTTTCATCAGTCCCGCCGAAAAATCCGAAGTCCCGGAAGGGTAAGTGTCGAGACCGATAATCTTCCAGTCGGACCGGTCGAAATACAGCCTGACCATCAGAGAAGCCGTGGTTCTGGTCCACGCCGAATCCTGGTTCATGATGTATACCTTGTTGAAACCATGCTGTTTGCGCAACAACTTCATGGTGTTGATAAGATAATCCACAAGATATTTGGAGTTCAGGCCGACCCTGAAAATATAGTTATACTTCGGGTCTTTCAGAATTTTTGCTTCGGAGGCCGGCGACATGGCAATGGCGCCCAGCAGGGGGATTTTATGGCGTGAAAAAAGATCCATACCGGCCAGAAGCGTTTCCGAACGAAAGGGACCGACCACGACCGCATGGACTTTTTTCTCGACAATAAACGTTTCCAGGTGCTCAAGCACATCGGAGATGGAGGTCTTCGGCCATGCATCTTCGATATCGACGGCTTCGATACGAATGGGCAGTCTTTTTTCCCCGACCGGAACCCCCCCGCGGGTGTTGATTTGGTCCACGGCCAGTTGAACGGCTTCAAGACTTTCCCGTCCTTCAAGAAAGGATAGAGAACTCGCCACCCCGAGGATAATTTCTTCCCTGGCGTCAGCGAAAACGGTCCAACAAAGGCACCCCATCAAGACAACCGCCGGCAAAACGCTTCTGATTGCCGAAAGCAGATTCACCCTGTCACCGCCTGTTGTGACCCCGGTCGTCATGCCCCCCCCTGTCCGTATCACTAGAGCGACTCTTGCCGTGGGCGTTGTCACCGGGGCCTGGTGGCCGACCGCTCCCGCCGCGCGTGCCGGAAGGGCGGCTCTCCTTGCCTTGATCGACGAGAGGAGAAACCGTATTGTTGCTATTCTGTTGCTGTTCGCGTTCAACCCGTTCCCGTTCCCGGCGCTCGTGCTCGGCATTATCACGTTCCTGTTTGCCGGAATCGACCGGCCGCACTTGCGGCTTTTCCTGCTCTGCCCGTTGACGCTTCTTCACTTCCGCCTCAACAACCTGGTGTTCCTGACGGTGGTTTTCGGCATCTTTACGCGGCGGCCTGTTCTGTTCGGCTTGTTCATGTATCTTTCTATTCCGATCGGCATGGTCACGTTCCAGCCCGCGCCGGTCGACCGGTTGCTGTTCCCGCCGATCGTGGTCAACCCGTTCCCGCGCTTTCCTTTCGATCTCAACCCGTTCCCGTTCCCGGCGATCATGATCCATTTTTGTCCGGTCCACCCCGCGATTACCCGGTTCGATCCGGTTGCGGTCCCCACCGCGCCGATCGCGATCCGGGTCCCGGTGTTCAGGGATACGGGTATCGCGATTATAATCCCTGGAGCGATGGGGCTGCTGATATTTCCAGGCAGTCGACCTGTCACGATAAACAACCCCCCGCCGGTGCTCGGGGGCATGAATCCAGCGGCCATGCCCCCCTATCCACCGGTCATGCCGGACAAATCTCGGCCGCCGGTCCACATCCATATGAATATAGTGACGGTGCCAATCGAAATGGCTCCAGGAGCCGAAAGCAAAGCCAAAATAAAAGGCGGGCCAGTAGGAGATGCCGACTCCGATTCTTACTCCCGGCGGCCCCCAGTAATAGGGCGGGTAAGCGGGATACCACCACGGGCCATAAACATATGAGGGATCATAGTATGACACATAGATAACCCCGGGGTCCGCCGGTTCGATGATGATCTTTTCGTTTTCGACAATGACCTTCTGTCTGGAATCGGTTGCAAGACGGTTCTGTGCATGGGCCCTGGCCCGCAGTTCCTGAACCATATCCATAACTTCGGCCTCCTGGGCAAGAAAGGCATTGCCTAGATCCGTGGTTTCGGAAATTCGCTCGCTCATCAACGCCAGAATGGACGGAAAATGACAGACCGCTTTGACGCTGGAGTCCCATTCCATGTCCAACAACGCGGCATCGAGGTCATCGCCCTTCAGCTCCGGATTTTTCTGAACCCAGCGATCGGCCTCGACCACCTCGATGGGATAAGTCGATGCCATCAACACCTGCGACAAAAGCGCATCGGGGTAGAGCGCGATGGGCGCCAGCATCTGGGCGAGTTCCTCCTGGCTGAATTTTTCGGATGGTTCCAAATCGTCGCTGTCCTCTGCCCGAGCCGGTTGGGGAAAAAACATGAGACTGAAAACAAGAGAACAAATGACGAACAGTCCGAAGGCTGGACGAAATAGGGTCGCTGCCTTCATAAGTACCTCCTTAAAAGCCGGGGCGGTAAAGCATGGTTTCGCGCCCTTGAAAGCGGCGCAAGGGTGCTTGCTTTCAGACCCGGCCGGAAAATGTGAACGGACAAAATTCCGCTCTTGATATTAAGGAAAGTATAAGCTTTGAAGGTTATGGAAGCAAGAAAATACGGGACTTCGGGTAACAAAACCGGGAAGGGAGCTAACAGCGGCAACACAATGAAAAGGCGTCATCGGGATTGAGGTGAAAGCTTCCTTCTGGCCTCATCCGGCTGCATTCCCGGAAAGATGGTTACGAAGATAGACGGCCGTGTGCGAGCCGCTGGGCCGCGCCAACAGTTCCTTCGGTGACCCGGCAACGACGAGCCGGCCGCCGCCGTCACCGCCTTCCGGGCCCAGATCGAGGATATAGTCCGCGGCCTGAATGAATTCGGGGTTATGCTCGATGGCGATAACGGTGTTTCCCTTGTCCACAAGCGCCTGGAGGACATTGACCAGCCGCTGAACGTCCGAGAAATGAAGTCCGGTCGTGGGCTCATCGAGCACGTAAAGCGTATGGCCGTTCGTCGATTTCACCAGCTGTTCGGCGAGTTTGATGCGCTGGGCCTCGCCGCCGGAGAGCGTCGGACTCGGCTGCCCCAGGCATAAATATCCCAGCCCGATATCGCAAACCAGCTGGAGCGCCCGGTGAAGGGAGGGCATCGCCAGAAAGAAGGGCGCTGCCTCCGCAAAGGTCATCTCCAAAACATCAGCGATCGTCTTTCCCTTGTAGAGAATGGAGAGGGTGTCGGTGTTGAACCGTTTCCCGCCGCAGCGATCACAGGGCACATAGACATCGGGAAGAAAACTCATCTTCACCTTGGGCCTCCCCTGCCCCGTGCACTCCTCACAGCGACCGCCGGCAACATTGAAGGAAAACCGGCCTGGCCCGAACCCCCGGGCTCTGGCGTCTGGAGTGAGAGAAAAGAGTTTGCGGATATCATTTAAAAAGCCCACATAGGAGGCGGGAACGGATCGGGGAGTCCGGCCGATGGGGCTGTGATCCACCTCAAGGATCCGGGCCACCTTTTCCCATCCCGTGATCGCTTTGCACAGACCCGCGGGCAAGTCCTTTTTTTGCAATAAATAGTTCATTCCTTCAAAAAGGGTATGCTTTACGAGCGTCGATTTGCCGGAACCGGAGACGCCCGTAACGGCGCTCAGGGTATGAAGCGGAAAAACGGCATCGAGCGCTTTGAGATTATGGGCGAAGGCTCCTTGGACACAAATCTTCGCATGGTCCCGATAAACCCGCTCACGTGAGGTGTTCCGGTGGGCCTTCCCATCGATCCAGGCGCCGGTGAGGGATCGGGCGGATCGCTTGACCCCGTTCGGGCTCCCCATGGCGACGATTTCGCCCCCTTCCTTCCCGCCGCCCGGCCCCAGATCGATCACCGTATCCGCGGACCGGATGGTCTCGTCGTCGTGCTCCACGACGAGGATGGTATTGCCCCGGTCCCGAAGCGATTTCAACGCGCGGAGAAGCACATGGTTGTCCCGCGGATGCAGACCGATCGTCGGCTCGTCCAGCACATAGAGAACGCCGGTCAGGTTTGATCCCAACTGGGCCGCAAGCCGCACCCGCTGCGCCTCGCCCCCGGAGAGCGTGTCCCCGGATCGATCGAGGGAAAGATACCCGAGGCCGAGCCGGTTCAGAAAGGAGAGCCGGCTTAACACCTCCCGGACAATTGGCTCCGAGATGAGACGGGAGGCGGTGGGAATTTCAAGATCCGTCAAGGTCGTAAACAGGTCCTTTGCGGAAAGATGAACGAGATCCTGAATATTCCGTCCGTCAATCTTGATCGCCAGGGCCTCTTTTTTAAGCCGGCTGCCGCCGCAGGCCGGACAGATCTTCCCGGGCGTCTCTTCCGGGACGCAAATCGTTCCGAGCCCCTCACAAGCGGGGCAGGCGCCTCTCGGGCTGTTGAAGGAAAAGAGTTTCGGCTCCGGCGGTTCCGCGCCGATTCCGCATTTGGGGCATACGCCGTGGATATTATAGACCTCGTCCTGTCCGCCCGGACCGGTCAGCACCAGGCTGCCGCCGCCTTCCGTCAGGGCTTTGCGGACGAGTGATTCCAGATCCCTTGCCGGAAGCCGTCCGACCACCGCTTCAATCGTATGTTCCCGGTATCGATCGAGGGCCATCCCCTCCCTAAGCGTTACCAGTTGACCGTCGATTCGGGCCTCTGAAACCCCCTCTTTCATCAGGCGGGCGAGAAGTTCCTTATGAAAGCCTTTTCGTCCATATAGTTTTGGCGCGAGAAGCGTGGCCTTTTTTCGCCGGTACCGGCTTGAAATACTCTCCAGGATCGCGGCCGGCGTCTGGGTGGCAAGTGCTCTTCCGCAGCCCGTGCAATGGGGAACCCCCACCTTGGAAAACAAGAGGCGCAGGAAATGATAAGTCTCCGTTAAAGTCGCAACCGTGGATCGCCGGCTCGTGTGGCTGATCCGCTGTTCGATCGCCACCGACGGGGGAATACCGGAAACGATGTCCACTTCGGGCCGCTCCAGGATCTTCATGTATTGGCGGACATAGGGGGCCAGGGACTCCAGATACCGGCGCTGTCCCTCGGCAAAGAGAATATCGAAGGCAAGCGTTGATTTCCCGGATCCGGAAACACCCGTGATCGCAATGAGCTCGTTATGGGGAATGGAAAGCGAGATATTTTTGAGGTTATGTTCCCGGGCGCCCTGAACGCTGATGGCGCAAGGCGGTTCGGAAGCCGGTTCGGCGACCGGCAGTGCCGGTTCTTTAACGACCGCCCAATTATCCGCTGGAGTTAGACAGGGTTTTAAAAACCGGCCGGTGTGAGACCCGCCGTGGTCCGCAACAAGCTCCGGTGGCCCTTCCACCACAATTTCCCCGCCCCCCTCGCCCCCCTCGGGCCCGAGATCGATGATCCAGTCGGCGGTCTTGATGACATCCATCTGGTGCTCGATAACGAGCACGCTGTTTCCCTCATCGACCAGCCGTTGAATGGCGGTAAGGAGTTTTCCGATATCGTCAAAGTGAAGACCGGTGGTCGGCTCGTCAAAGATAAAGAGCCGGTTCCCGTCTTCCGTCCGTTTCAGATAGCGCGAGAGCTTTAGCCGCTGGGCTTCGCCACCGGAAAGGGTATTGAGCGATTGCCCGAGCCGCATATAGCCAAGCCCCACATCGACGACCGGCCGAAGCAGGGTGGTAATGGCGGAGCGACGGCTGAAAAATGCAATCGCCTGATCGACCGTCATTTCGAGAATATCGAGAATGGTTTTATCCGCATACCGGATTTGAAGCGCTTCCCCCTTGAACCGCCGGCCGTCACAATCCGGACAGGGGATATAGACGTCCGAGAGAAACTGCATCTCCACCTTTTCATATCCCTCCCCCCGGCAGGTTTCACATCGTCCGCCCGGCGTATTGAAAGAAAAATAGCCCGGTTTGAGATTCTTTGCCATGGCCTCGGGGGTCGCCGCCAGCAGCTTTCGAACCGGATCGATCGCCTTGGTGTAGGTCAGAAGATTGGCCCGCGGCGTCCGGCCGATGGGCCGCTGATCCACCAGAACCGCATCATTGATGAGCTCCAGACCGGTGACGGCGGTATACCGGCCGGGCCGCCCCTCGTCGTCCTTTTTCTTTTCCCGCCGGATCGCCTTATAGAGGATTTCTTCCGCGAAGGTGGATTTCCCGGATCCGGATACTCCGGTGAGACAGACAAAGAGCCCCAACGGGATGCAAACGGTAATGTCTTTGAGGTTGTTCTCTTTCGCCCCACGAAAGATCAAATAGCGGTTCTTCCGGGGAGCACGTCTTTTAAGCGGCAGGGGAAGCATGCGCTCGCCCGTTAAATACTGCCCCGTGAGAGATTTCGCCGCTGCTGCCGTCGGTCCGAAATACATGATTTCGC
Source organism: Pseudomonadota bacterium (assembly GCA_043797445.1). Classification (GTDB taxonomy): domain Bacteria; phylum Desulfobacterota; class Desulfobacteria; order Desulfobacterales; family JAFDDL01; genus JAZDPP01. The sequence continues at coordinate 8,644 of JAZDPP010000070.1, read as the reverse complement.
CGCCGTTTTCACCGGCCGCCGGTCCCAGATCGAGCATGAAATCGCTGTTGCGGATGATTTCGGGGTCGTGTTCCACCACGACGACCGTGTTGGCCTGGTCCCGCAGGCCTTTTAAGATCCGCATGAGCCGGTGGGCATCTCTCGGGTGAAGGCCGATACTCGGCTCATCGAGGATATAGAGGGTATTCACGAGCGAGGCGCCGATCGAGGAGGCAAGCGCCACCCGCTGCACCTCGCCGCCGGAGAGCGTGCGCGACTGGCGGTCGAGCGTCAGATACCCGACACCGACATCCTGAAGATATTTGAGGCGATTGGTGATTTCTCCCCATACCAGCCGGGACGCCTCGTCTGTTCCGGGTAATTCCATACCGGAAAAATAAGCCATCGCCGTATCGATATCCATGGCATAGACTTCGGCAATGGTCTTCGCCCCGATCGTGTATTGAAGGGCCTCCTTTCTGAACCGCGTTCCGCCGCACGCCGTGCAGGACTCGTAACTCCGGTAGCGGGACAAAAAGACCCGGACATGCATTTTGTAGGTCTTGGTTTCGAGCCACGAGAAAAACCCGCGAATGCCGTAGTAATCCGGAGTCCCATCGATGATGGCCCGCCGCTGGGCCTCCTTGAGCCTGTTGAACGGCACATCGAGCGGAATTTTGGACTTATTGCAAAACGCTTCCAGATCCTCATATTCGAGCCGCCGGCCGACCTTTCCGGCCCAGGGCTTGATGGCGCCGTCCGCAAGGGGGAGGGAGGGATCGGGAATAATTAAATCGAGATCCATATCGATAACCCGGCCGAAGCCCCGGCAGGTCTCGCAGGCGCCGACGGGACTGTTGAAGGAAAAGAGGTTCGGCGGGGCCGGATGGTAGTGGATATCGCACGCGGCGCAGGAGAGCGCCTGACTGAAAGCATGGGAAACCCCGTCCACGTGAACCTGAATGACGCCGTGCCCCAGCCGGAACGCCTGCTCGATGCTGTCGATGAGCCGCTCCCGCTGCGCCGGATCAAAGCGGATTCGATCCGCCAGGACCTGAAGGACTTCCCGGTCCGAAGCGGGCCGCCATTGCGAGAGGTCCAGGACCTGTCCGTCCTTTAGAATCCGGTCGTAGCCCAGCGCGGAAAGCTCCCGTCTTACATCCGCCTCGGCCGCCGGAACCGCCGTCACCGGAAAGGTGACAAGAACGCCGGCCCCTTTTCCCACCGTACTCAAAAACCGCCAGACACCGGCCGGGGTATCGGCACTCACCGGTTGGCCGCATTTCTCACAGTGAAGCTGCCCCAGTCTGGCAAACAGGAGTTTTGCGTAATCGGTCACCTCCGTCATCGTGCCCACGGTTGACCGGGAGGTCCGTACCGGATCCTTGCGGTCAATGGCGATGGCCGGCGGAATACCTTCGATTCTATCCACCCGCGGGCCATCCATTCTTTCCATGAATTGACGGGCATAGGGCGAAAAGGTTTCCACATACCGGCGCTGCCCCTCCGCATAGAGGGTGTCAAACGCCAGGGAAGATTTCCCCGATCCGCTCACACCGGTAATAACGGTGATGCGGTTTAAGGGAATATCGATATCGATGCCCTTTAAATTGTGCTGCCGGGCACCTCTGATTTTTATAACTGACTGGGACATGGGGTTTTGTTCACAGCTGATGATTCAGGGTCGATGGTTCACAAATCCGGACCGTCCGGTTTGCTGTCTCACTATATTACGTTATTCTTGTTGATAAAAAGGCTTCAACCACTAGCGGATCAAAATCCTTGCCTGCATTTTCAGTGATAAGATTTATAGCCTTTTCTTCTATCCAGCCCTGCCGGTATGGACGGTCCGAGGCGACTGCATCGAAAACATCCGCTACGGCCAATATTCTTGCTCCCAACACGATACCGTCGCCGGAAAGCCCATTTGGATACCCCTTGCCGCCATATTTTTCATGATGCTGTAATACAATCGGAATGACCTCGGCATATGCTTCAATCGGCTCAAGAATTTTGGCGCCGATGGCGGAATGTTGTTTGACGATCTCATATTCCTCTGGAGTCAGCGCGCTCGGTTTGTCCAAAATGGACACGGGAATACCAATTTTCCCGATGTCATGCAAAAAGCCGGCTCTTTGAATCAGGTCTATTTCCTTTTGCCCGCACCCCATGACTTGCGCAATTTTAACCGATAACATGGCCACCCTCTCGGAATGACCCGCTGTCCACTGAGATTTGGCATCAACCGTTCGCGCCAGTGCTTCAAGTGTTCCCCAGTTAAGGCTCTCAAGATCCTCGATCAGATAAGCGTTTGAAAGCGCGATTGCAACCTGATTGGCCAACTGACGGGCGTGATTGAGATCGTCCTGCTCATACGCCTTTTCATCAACATGGCAAATGACGATAAATCCTATTAAGGCGTGGTGCACGAAAAGGGGGAGAACAAGACCGGCCCTCATGCCTTCGGCTATCGCCGGGCTCACATAGCTCGGCCGCGACGTTCTTAAATCCACCTGCAGATGCTCGATGGTTTTGGAAAGCATCTCCTCTTCATTTTTTACAATTCGAAGATAGTCTTCTATAAACTTTTCTTCGTCTCCGAAGGTATACCCGTAGGTATGAACCGAATCGGGCTGCTTGGAACGAAAAAGCCCCATGCCGATGGCGTTGCACTGGAAAAAACCGGAGATTTTTTTCAACGAGGTCTCGATGATTTTTTTCGTCCGAACGGCCGAAAGAACCGCTCTATCGATTTCCGATCTTGCCGTGAGGGCATGGAAATGCTTATCCAACTGGCTGGTCATCCAATCAAACGACCGCGATAATTCTTCAAATTCATCCCCGGTGGTAATTCCGATCCGCGTATCGAAATGGCGTTCTGCCACCCGTAACGTTCCATCTTTTAACTTTTCTAATGGAATTAAACTCTTACGGATATATATCAAGCTCAGCAGCAACACCACCCAAAGGGTGAGCAGCACCACGAACGGAAATATTTTCTTGAATTGAGCCAGCGGCGCCAACACATCGCTTTTCGCCCGCCTCAGCACAACGATCAGATTATCCGAAATAAAATTGGATTTCAGAAAAAGAGGCCAGTAGGTAGCAATATACGAGTCCTTATCCTGGGAATATTCAAACCATCGGGACGTTTCGGTTGCCTCTCCGGCCGAGACGCGGAGCAGCAGATCGGAAGACACCGCAAAAGAGCTGACAAGCACTTTTCTGTATGGGTCCAAAATGCAAAGATCCGTCATGGGGGGAAGAATGTTTTCGTGCCCGATACCCCATAAATAGAGCGGATCGATTTCACCCACAAGCCAGTCAGGGGTGGCTTTCCCGGCGGCCGAATGCACAAGCATGAACACACGGGCCGGAAACTCAGATAAAGGCTCGTAAGAAAATCTAAGGACGTTTTTATCCCCCCTTGATGCGTTCTGAAGCAACGCCTCCGGGGAAAACGCAATATCCCCATGAATCGGCGTCATGTCACCGGAGGAGCGAATCAGAGCCACGGCCTTCAATCGCCGGAGCAGGGTTTGATTAAGGGTTTCCGATAGCTGGGTGCTTTTTTCCCCATCGGTTCTCTCAAATACCGACATCCCGATCAGCTGAAGGTCGTTTTCAATAAAAAGCAAGCGCTCATAAATTGAAACTCCGTGAGCCTTGGCGGATTTGGACAGTTGCTCAACGCTTTGTTCCTTGAGTTGCGTGGAAACCTGGCTGAATGCCAGCAAGGCCATCACACAGAGCGGAAACAACGCGCAACAGATGAACAGGATGAAAATTCTCCGGGCTACCTTGCTACGAAAAATCGAAACGCTTCGGTTCATAGAATCCACCATGATTAATATGCTTCAACAGGCCCGACAAATTGGCCATTATTGGCCCTTACAATGTCATCCCGACTTGCTTTTGCCGTAAAGGGCGCATTGCTATCCTGATCCGGCCCCATGCTGTAAAGATCGTAATCCGTATTGACGGGCACTAAAAAGTGGTCTTTTCGCAGTTTCCCTTTGGGCGTTCCTTCAACGGGCAGGTACTGATAAGGCGTACCCCAAGGATCTTTCAGTCCGGAAAGGCCGATTTCCGCAAGGGTGTCCGGCAACCGGTCAGTGCTAACAACAAAAGCGGAAATCTCCTTATCTATCGTTCGGATATCTGAGATAGCGACTATTCTCTTTGCCCGCATCATATAAGAAGAAAGGAGGGGCGTTGAAATCGCCGCCAAGGTGCACATGATCGCAATGACAATCATCAATTCGACCAGCGAAAACCCCTGTCGATCACCGAAGCGGGCGAGCCGGTTGAGCACCGTGGGGGATCCGCTCTCCAGCCCCATGTGCATCCGGGAAAGCCCTGCCGCCTTTAACTGCCGCATCTCCTCGGCGGTCTTCCTTTTGATGGTCGTGGCACGCGCATAGGTCGTAATCCGGTCGATATTCGGACAAAAAAGGCACTGGTTCCACGGACAGTTGCGCGCAACGCGGAGCAACAGACTGTTGGCCTCGCTCGGTGGCCGGATACCGCACTGTTCGTACACGAAATCCTCCTGTCTGAATTACTGAACAAGTTTTGGTATATACCATATCGATCCGGGACACCACCACTTCCCCGTCCTTTGTTCCGGCCGGCTCATAATCTTATGCATTCCCCCAATGCAATGGATAAAAAGCCGGCTCAAAACTGGCTTTTTTGTTCAATCAGTACCTTTCGTGGCGGGATTCTGTTTCGTTTTGCTTATGTCCCAACTTCGTGGAACTTTTTGTTACAGATGGAACCGCATAAAAAAGCCTCTTTGTAACATTTCTACCCAAGGTCATTGTCAGGGTCTTTTTTATCTTACTGAAATAAAAACATTTTAGATTTTGCTCATTTCAGGCATGCATTTTGCTTTAATTATGAATTTTGGGCAATTTTTTATCGCTAACATTCTGGGGCCGCCCCCGGCATTCGGATGACCCCATGGGCGGTTTAAGCTTCGAGCCTAAATTAAGTGTTAGTTGCAATGCCCTATTGTATTGCCCTCAAAGAGATCGAAAGAGCCACCACAAAATGTATTTTTTTGTTTGGTTTTAGAAAGTTATTTGCAAGGATGGACACTAACTTAGAGAGAGAGGAGATTTCATGATGTTTAGACGTGTATACCAAACAACCATGGCTGTGTCATTGGTACTTTTAATCCTTTTATGCGCACCTGTTATGCACGCGCAAGCCGTCGGCGCAACAGGCAGCTCGATGGATGTGATAGTGCCGCAAGCACCCCCCAACCCGTATCTGACAGCCATGATCAATCACAACTGGATACAAGGTCAAGGTTTTCCAGCCGATACGGTCGTCAGCATCGACATTCAAGGTGGCAACACATTTGATTTTCTCATTACAACCGATGCCAGTGGTTCTTTTTTTGCCGACGGCTCCCAATGGTCGGGATATTTGCTGCAGCGGGGTGACACCATTCAAGCCGGCTATAACGGTCAGCAGACTTCGATGGTCATCCAGAATTTGAATGCTTCCGTTGATACGGATGCCGACCTGATCACCGGAACGGCATTTACTCCGGGAACGGAAGGAACGCCGATATCCGAGGGCGGTATTAATATCAATATCAGCCAACAGTGGGGCTCTCAATCCTTATATAATGGTGATACCACCGTAGAGGCGACGGGAGCTTTTTCGCTGAATACTTTCACGGACAACGGATTTGATTTGTTAGCCGGCCTGAAAATATGGTTGGCGCTCATCGATTCAGACGGCAATCAAACCACTATTGCCCCCTATAATGGAATACCCTATCTGGAGGCCTGCGCGGGCCACAATTGGATTCAGGGGCATGATCTGCCTTACAATGCCACCCTGTCGCTTACAATCAACTCGGACCCGACCCTGACCGCATCCATTACGACGAACGGCAATGGCGATTTTTTTAAAAATGTCTGGGAATTCAATAGCTATCAGCTCCAACCCGGAGATGTCATTACCGTGTCCCCTGGCACTGGTGAATCATTGACATTGACTATTCCCAATAATATTTCGGCGAGCGCTGATACCGTTGAGAATGTGGTTTCCGGAACCGCGCCGGCATATCCGGGAAAAACCCTTGAAATTAGAATTTCCGATTCCAGTTCCGGTCAGATGCTGTATTCCACAACCGTGACCGCCGATGACAACGGTAACTTCTCGTCGAATCTTCCCCTGCCGGGCGATGGATACTTTGATCTTGTTCCCGGACAGATTGTTCAGGTTATCGAAACCGAAAGCAATGGCGGCAAACTCTATTTCAATGTATATAATTCCATTCCGTATCTGATAGCCATGATCGATCACAACTGGATACAAGGTCAAAATTTTCCAGCCGATACGGACGTCAGCATCAACATTCAAGGTGGCAACACATTTAATTTTCTTATTACAACCGATGCCAATGGGTTTTTTATGGCCACCGGTTCCGCATACTGGCCGGAATACGCTCTGCAACGGGGCGATAGCATTCAGGCAGGCTATAACGGTCAGCAAACTTCCATGATCATCCAGAATTTGAATGCTTCCGTTGATGCGGATACCGACCTGATCACCGGAACGGCATTTACTCCGGGAACGGAAGGAACGCCGATATCCGAGGGCGGTATTTATATCAATATCAGCCAACAGTGGGGCTCTCAATCCTTATATAATAGTGATACCACCGTAGAGGCGACGGGAGCTTTTTCGCTGAATACTTTCACGGACAACGGATTTGATTTGTTAGCCGGCCTGAAAATATGCTTGACACTCATCGATTCAGACGGCAATCAAACCGCTATTGCCCCCTATAATGGAATACCCTATCTGGAGGCCTGCGCGGGCCACAATTGGATTCAGGGACATGATCTGCCTTGCAATGCCGCCCTGTCGCTGACAATCAACTCGGACCCGACCCTGACCGCATCCATTACGACGAACGGCAATGGCGATTTTTTTAAAAATGTCTGGGAATTCAATAGCTATCAGCTCCAACCCGGAGATGTCATTACCGTATCCCCCGGCACTGGTGAATCATTGACATTGACTATTCCCAATAATATTTCGGCGAGCGCTGATACCGTTGAGAATGTGGTTTCCGGAACCGCGCCGGCATATCCGGGAAAAACCCTTGAAATTAGAATTTCCGAATCCAGTTCCGGTCAGATGCTGTACTCCACAACCGTGACCGCCGATGGCAACGGTAACTTCTCGTCGAATCTTCCCCTGCCGGGCGATGGATACTTTGATCTTGTTCCCGGCCAGATTGTTCAGGTTATCGAAACCGAAAGCAATGGCGGCAAATTCTATTTCAATGTGGACAATCCCATTCCGTCTCCGAGCCCAACCATGACCCAGCGGCAATTTATCGAGGGAATTTATGTTGCCTACTGGGGCAGAGCTGCGGACCCTGGTGGTTTGGATTACTGGGAAGGCTTCTATACTGCAGGTACGTTGGATTTTGCCGGCATTGCCGAAAACTTTGCCATTTCGGACGAGGGAAAGGCTGCGTACACCTATTTTGATACCGTTTTCAATCACCCGGAAAATCCTATTACCGACGAGATGCGTCAAGATTTCGTTGAGGCCATTTATCAAAACCTCTTTGATCGTGCTCCCGATGCTGAGGGCCTTGCTTATTGGATGGGAATTTTAGAATCTGGCGCAACTACCCCGGGCGCCTTCATCGCGACGATCATCAACACCACCTATGTTGGAAGACAAAGCGCCAGTGCCGATGATTGGAACAATATCAATGCCAAGATCCAGGTGGCCGAGTATTACACTGGCAGGATAGATGAGTCCGGAATTACCTGGTCGAATGATACACTTCAGCAGGCCAAGGATGTTCTGCTTGGTATAACCAAAGACTCGGACATAGATGCAGCAAAGCAGGACGTTGATGATGAGCTGATTAATAATGATCTCGTTGCCTATTACCCTTTTAACGGCGATGCAAAAGATGAAAGCAAAAATGGTAATCATGCTGCCGTTTATGGCGCCGTGTTGACTGAGGACAGACACTTGAATTCAAATGGTGCCTATAGTTTCGATGGAATAGATGATTACATCGTCTCACAGAACAACGCTTTAAATATATCTGGTGGTTTCACTGCCTCGGCATGGTTTAAACGCAGTTCATCCGTGGCAGCGGCAAGTATTCTTGGCAGATATATCAAGAATGGCCTTAATGACGATCAATTCTCGTTATTTTCAAATAACGACAGGTTAGGAATTCAGCTTTGGGGAAATGGCACTGAAAACGTTATTCTTAGCAAACAGGCTACACAAGATACATGGGTTTTCATTGCGGGGGTGTTTTACAGGGGGGTTGCCCGTTTGTACATAAATGGCCAATTAGCAGCCGAACAACAGGCAACTTTCAATGTGCTGAATGAAAGCCAGTTTGCAGTCAAAATTGGCGGGTCGGATGAGGCAGAAAACGTTCATTTTCCTGGAATAATCGATGATGTCAGAATATACAACCGAGCCCTAATAGAAACTGAGATAAAGCACCTTTATACTAGGGCGTCCAAAAATAGCCTCGACAGAGCCACTCTGTTGCGCGCAATTTGGAACTCGCCCACATCCCAAATCAAGGGTTACGTTCCCTCCATTTTCGAGCGTTTTGGAAGTGCTTCATTCCGGTCCTTCATCCTTCCGT
>JAZDPP010000069.1:0-2523 GCA_043797445.1 Pseudomonadota bacterium | reverse complement strand
ATCTGACCGCCCTGGCTCTTGAAAAACTCCCCGCCGCCAATATCGATATTGTTCCATTCAACGGCCCATCTCTCTATAAACTCTTTTGAAAATTCGGATATCGTGGTCTGAACATCGGCCGGAAGACTCGCCCACTTCTCCTTGTTCATGATCACGTAGAAGGCAAACACGCTTCCGATCTTCCAGGACGCCGTCGCGAATTTTTCAACTTCCCCGATCTTAAAGCCTTTCAACTGCTCCAGCGGTCCCATGTTGCCGTCGATAACCCCTCTTCTCAAGGATTCATAGGTGTCAACGATTTCAATCGGCATTGGAACGGCTCCCAGACTTTTCACGATGTCCCCGATCCGGCCGGTTCCCCGGATCTTCATGCTTTTCAGATCATCCAATGTTTTTACCTGCTTACTGAGGGTTTGCAGAACATTGGGCGGAGACGTACTGAACATGAGGGGCTGATAGGCATCCCATTCTTTGGGTTTGTATTTGTTGTAAAAATCATTGGCCACGTGGGTCGCCACCCAGCTGCTCGGAAAGCCGATGGGCAGTTCCATGATCTCCATGGCCGGAAACCGGCCCCGGGTGTAAGCGCAATGCGCCAATCCGATGTCGGCAACTCCCGCCGCAATTCCCGCCGCTATCTTCGGCGCCGTCAGAAGGGTGCCACCGGCGTAATGGGTGATTTCCACCTTCCCGGCAAGCTTTTGATTCAATTCTTCACAGAATTTCCCCATGATCACCGAACACATGTGCATCGGCGGAAAATAGTTGGCGAATTTGAGCTTTACCGGCTCCTCCGCCCGGCTAAAAGAACTGGTCAAGAATAACAGTGAAACGGCAAATACAACGGATACGATTTTTCTGCTCATACGTCCTCCCCCTTTTAAGTTTATGGTGTACACCTGCCAATACACTACCTTCAGTATTCAGAAAAAATTGGAGATCCCCACCCTCACCGGCAATTACACCAATCGGCTTTGATTATCGATTCGGCCCGGCCGGAGTGATGGGCACAGGTCACGCCAGGGTATTTTTGGAAGCCCGGCAAGCTGTTTGAGCGATAGCGAGTTCTTGCCGGGCTGGAAAAAATGCCCTGGCGTGACCGAAACCAGGATCAAGACCCCACAATCCAAAATGGACGGGATATCCTTCCCCTATCTGTGTTATGTGCGCGTTACGCGTCTCATTTGAAAAATAAGGAGGGCAGCCAAAGCGCCAGCCCCGGAAATAAAAACAATAGCCCCCAAACCACGAACAGAGAGATCAGAAACGGCGCCACCCCCCGGTATATCTGGCCGGTGGGCACCTTGGTTATCGCTTTTACGACAAAGACACATATGGCCACGGGAGGAATGACCACCCCGATCATCACCACCACTCCGATTACGATTCCGAACCACAGCGGGTTAAACCCCAACTTTAATACGGCCGGATAAAAAATCGGGGTGGCCAGGATCATAAACGCAAGATCATCGATAAAGGAACCGCCCACCAGGTAAATCACACAGATGAAAAACAAAATGAGATACCGGTTCAGCGGCAGGGTCACGATCCAGTCAGCGGCATTTTGTGGAATATTGGTCACGGCGATGAAATGACCCAGAATAGTCGAACCGGCCAGAAGCATCAGCAGCATTCCGGCCGTCTGGAGAGCGCCCTTGACCGAGGTGACATAGCCTTTGAATCGCATGTCTCCTTTTACTACCGCCAGCACCAGTACCGCAAAGGTTCCCATCGCGCCGGCTTCCGACGGCGTGAAAAACCCCTGTAAAATGCCGCCGACAACCAAAAGAAAGACAAGAAATATCCAGAAAACTTCCGGCAGGGAGCGAAACCGCGCCTTCCATGCCGAGCGCTCGGATCTCGGCGCAACCGCGGGATTTATTTTGGCCCACCCATAAATGATCCCGATAAAGAAGATGGCGATTATCAGGCCTGGAATCATGCCGGCCAGAAAAAGCTGCCCGATGGATTGCTCCGTAATGATACCGAAGATGATGAGAACAACGCTGGGAGGAATAATGCAGCCAAGGGTGCCGACGGTAGCGACAATTCCCGTGGAGAGCCGTTTGTCATACCCATACCGGTCCATCTCCGGAATGGCAACGCTTGCAAATGTCGCGGAGGTCGCCGCCGAGGAGCCGCAAATCGCTTTAAAACCAGTGGCGCCGATGACCGTGGCCATGGCAAGTCCGCCGGGAATATGGCCGACAAATTTATTGGCCGCATCGTATAACCGCACCGCGATACCCGCATTGAAACCGATTTGACCCATCAGAATAAAGAGCGGAAACACCGTGTAGCCATAATTGGTGATGACATCAAAGATATCCCTGCCCAAAAGATTCATCGCGGCATGAAATCCGTTGAGGTAGGCAAACCCCGTAAACCCCACGAGCGCCATGGCAAAGCCCAGCTCAATTCCGGTTGAAAACAAAAGCAGCAGCACCACAATCGCCAAAAGACCTACCATAATCTCATTCATATTGCCCCCTGCAGACCTTGATGATGTCTAAGATGAATATA
>JAZDPP010000068.1:0-4318 GCA_043797445.1 Pseudomonadota bacterium | reverse complement strand
CGGGTTAAAGCACGTATATCGTCAAAAAAGGTTTGCCGTGTTGGAAGTTGGCTACGAAGCAGCGCATATTTTTCGTCACTGATTTCAAGCACAGTATGAAACAGAAATGCCAGAAGATTGAAGGTCAGCATGAGTTGAGACAAATGCTTTTTTCCATGGCCGAAATTGTGCTCAAGATGATATCCTCTATTTTTTAATACATTGTTGTTTTCGTTTTGAATTTTCCAGCGAGCCCGACCATCTGCGACAATCTGTTTTACATTGTTCTTTGAGATTTCGAAATTGGTAGCAAAAGCATTCTTATATATGATGGTGCCATCAGGCCGCGTTGTGGTAAGTTCGCACCAATTGACCAACACAGAATTATCACCATCGCGCAAAGGCACCTGATTTACAAAACGATAGGTATCAATCTCATGTTTTTTGCCGGTCCACCTTTTTTCAACTACCGATTCAACGGCTTGCAGGCCATTGAGATCCTCAATCCACTGATAAAGGGTTTTATGGGAAGTGGGCTTGCAATTGAGAATAAAGTCAAGCCCCTGGAGCAAAATCACCTCGCATACGGGTTGTTTACAATATAAATCATCGCCTAAGATGGTGATGCCCAGTGCCTTGTAAAGCGGACCAAATTGATTTAACCAGCGCTTAGCCGCCGTATTTTCACAATCTTGTTTTTCATGTCCGTCCTGCGGGGTGATAAACTCCGGCGGTAAGGTGATCACTTTGTTGCAGCCCGGTTTGATAAACACCGGCGTTATGGCAGTGTGGGAATAGGTGATGGAGCCGTCCTTATGCTCTTTGGTGCTGCAGTTTTCACAATGGATGGTTTTAGAAGAAAAATATTGGGTCCCATCCAAGGCGCAGAGCAAATTGTTGTGGTAAGAGCGAAAGGAATCGAGGTAGCCGGCAGCATTTGCCTTTTCAGTAATGAAATGGAAAACCGGAAATACTGTTTGCGGCGGTACCACATCCAGGGTATCCCTTATATGATTATCGGATGGGATCTTTTGTACTGCAAATAAAGATTGGGCATTATTTACCCCCTTATTTTTTTGCATGGATTTTTGAAAGGAAAGAAAAGAAGGGCTTTGAGTGAACAACACCGAAAAGCCGCTAAGCGCAATATCTTCGAGGCTGTATTGTGTGTTATTGCCGCGCCGTTTGTCAGGAAAATTGTAGATCGCCTGGCGAAGCTCCTTAATCAGCATATCAAAAGAGATATCCAGCCGGCGATCTGCCGCGGTCTTTGCCATTTCCTGATCTTTGGGTAAGCGCATGTCCGTCTCATGTACGAGAAATGATAACCAACGCTTTCCCATTTTCTGTTATCAGAAGATCAGGGCATTGTCCAGAGCTATCTTTTAAATTTATTTCAACTGATTATGGATTTCAATGATGCGCGAGTGGATATCAGGGGAAAACTTCAAGCTGTGTGGTAATCCGGTTTTGATTTGTCCATCTGTAATTGTACAGTCGGAGAACCGTATAGCCGTCTATCCGCACTCGATATTTTTTGCTCTACCCAGTCCATAATTAGAATTGCTGATAGGTTATAGGTTATAGGTTATGGGTTATGGGTTATGGGTTTTAAGTCGTCAGCGCCTTTGCCGGTACCTTTCCGAAAATTGATTTTGTATTCACGGTTGTATGTTAATTGGGTGATCATGGTTCTGCTTTCTTGGCGGCGGATTCATCTTGTGTTGGTTGCTCCGCCGGATCGCTTTCCAGGAGGTTGTGAATTTGGAACCACTGTTCGCATTGGAGACCATGAAACTTGACCCCGCATTTTCTTGCCATGAACGCTTTGTCGGTTTCTTCTTTCCGGCCGGGAAGACTTTCAGACAGCTGATAGGCCAGCGAACAGGGCAATCCGGGGAGGCTGACGCCTTCATCCAGCGTGAAAATGTCTACATGGGTGTCACCTTCCTCTGCTTCCTTATCACTGATAAACTCAAAAGAAAGACCGCCCGGGCTGATATCGAGGACTTTCCCGACTTGGCTCAAATTGCTGCCGAGAGATACGAAGACACGCTTTTGGGGTTTAAGCCGGTGGGTTTTGCGTTGTTCCCATGTCATAAAGAAAACATCTCCATGCCAGGCGAAGAGTGGCCATCGCCATTTTAAGTAATGCGACGAAATTACGCCAGTTATGCGAAACCGTCAAGGAGTAAAAAGAGTGGGTATAAAAGGGGTAAAACAGATACCCACCGAACCACTTTCACATGAAACAGGGGGTATATTGCATCCCCCTTTTGGCGATTTTTTTTCTAAACGGAAAAGGGAATCGGCTGTAAAATGTATCGGGTTTCCGTTTCAAACCCGCCTGGCGGACCGGTGCCGTATTTGCGGGTTGCCCACGCCGCCCACAACATCAGCGGCTGGAAAGGTTGCCCGGGCATCGGCAAGGCGCATGACCGGGATTCCATTCAAAATATTTCCGTGCTTTGCCGCATCATCCGGTCAACCGGAAAATCGATCACGGTTTTCCCGATAGGAATCGCCATGCCGGTTCGACTTCGGGGATTTCCTGCTCGACGCCAGGAGTGTATTCGTGAAAAAGCAGGAGACCATGAGCGTTTGGCCAACGCGCATGACCCAGCGCCATCGCCCCGGACTCCCGTCGCCGGGTTTCGGCTTCAGCAAGACTCCAGCAGGTGTTGATAAAAAGGGTTCCCTCGCCATCACATAAATCCACCTCGCTTCCGTTGCTGTAGTAGAAAAGATCCTTACGGGTACGACGTACCGCCAGATAAACCGCCGTTTCCAGCTTATGGCCTACATCGCGACCCGGGTTTGCCTTGAAGGCTGCCACCAGGCCCGGATCGATGACATGCAGTTTCCTGGGATTGTGCGCCTGTTTTCGCAGGGATTGTTCCTGCCTGGGCACAAGGAACACCAGAAAAGCGTCCTCCAGATAACCAAGATATTCGAACAGGGTATTCTTGGAAACATTGAAACCGAGTGACCCGAAATCCCGGTGCAACTTGCTGACGTTGATCAGACTGGCCGTATTACGGAAAACGTGGCGCAGCAGTTCACGCATCAGTTTCTCATTGCGGACACCGTATCGCTCGACCACGTCACGGTAGAACATGAGTGAGGCGTATTCCTCAAGAATGAGCGGCCGCAACGTTTCGTCAGCCAGCACAATTTCCGGAAAACCACCCCAGGCAAGGTAGGTTTCCAATGCCCCGCGGATGAGGCTTTCGTTTTCGGCGCTATGAGGCATCACCTCAATGCCACGGAAGGCCAACGCTTCGCGAAAGCTCAGCGGAAAAACCTCCAGCGTGATGCTGCGGCCTCTCAGCGCGGTAGCCAGGTCGCGTGTGAGCAGTTGTGAGGATGAGCCGGTAACTTACACCTCCACATCCTCGGTATCCTGTATGCGACGTACCCACCGCTCCCAGCCGGATACGTTTTGCACTTCGTCCAAAAACATAAAAACCCGCTGATTCAGCGTCTCCGGATACAGCTCCTGCAAACACCGCAGAACCAGATCCAGCTCTACGGCACGTATGGGATTGAGCCGGTCATCCTCAAAGTTCAGATAAACGATACAGCGACGGTCTACACCCTGTTCTGTGAGGCGGCGAATGGTATCGAAAAAAAGAAAGGTCTTGCCGGAACGTCTCACCCCGGCCAATCCGACAACCTTACCCGACCCCGTCGGCAAAACAAGCTCTCGGGGACGACTGGCAGGCAGCATCCGCTCAACGAACTGGCGAAGAACGTATTTAAGATTATCACTATTCATGGAGACAATTTATAGAAAATCATCCCTTCATGCAAGGACAATATAGCAACTTCCCATTTTATCTTTTTTGTCTTTTCATCTTTGCGGCGTTGCATGAGCCCATAAACTCCCGCATCGTAGCCCCCCCTCCGCCGAAATACCTTCTCTTTTAAACATGTTCGCAAACGTCATCCCAATTGTTTTGACATCCAACCCAAACGACTGATGATCCACTGAAAGCGAAAGGAACCAGACGCATCCCAGGTGCTTATGAACCTCCATGGCACAACCGATAATCCGGTATGTCTTTGTATCTTTAATCATTTATCCGCAGATTACACGGATTAAACGGATTAAATTTTTGATTGTAGGCGCTCATTTAACTCTTCCTCCCTTTTAAGCTGTTTCATTTTTTAAGGGTGTCGGCAGGTTTTATGTCTGTCCTAACCCGGACAAGCCGGAACCAAAACTCGAAATCCGAATATCGAAATTCGAAACAATGTACAAAATCCAAATAATCAAAATACGAAACACATTCACGCACATAAGTGTAACAAGTTTTGGTCATTTGCATTTGGGTGC